>JBEKHB010000167.1:0-4519 GCA_050012495.1 Syntrophorhabdales bacterium | reverse complement strand
CTCTTCAGGCACATCTTCCAGTGCCATAAGCATATAGGCGTCTTTCATGTTTTCTTCAAGTTCTTCGAGCGTTTCGCCCTGGGTCATTATTTCTGGATGCTCCAGCAGCTTGCCTACCCAGAATTTCTCTCCCTTCCAATAGACCATTTTTAGTTTCGTTTCCATCTTCCTACCTCCTGGCTGCCTGTTTTACTCATGATACCATAAAGATAAGACCTGTGGGGAAGACATGGGGGATGCCCTTTGCATTTTCACATTTTCTGTCATGGAGGGGCGGTAGGTAACGTTTTCACGCCGCCTCCATGCCGGATGCCGCTCGGCCCGTAAGCAGGCACGGATTGTGCTGGGGCCAGGTCTTGAATCATAGGGTTTTGGTCCGAATATCATCGAAGCCCCGGGGTACAACGCCACAGCAGCAGGTATTAATATGAGCCATTCCATGACCGAAGTCCTTCAACAAGAAGATTTCCAGTTGTAAAATTTGAGCTCCCAAGCGGTACCATCAGTGACGACCCTAAATAAGTAACTCATTGTAACTGTTCACGTTATTCTAACCGATTCAGATCACGCGTAATGTGTCCACATCCGGATAATCTTCACTGTTTTTATATCGTCAAGGACTTGGTAGATCAACCGATGTTGTATGTTGATGCGTCTGGAGCAAGCGCCGGAAAGATCTCCCAGCAGCCTCTCGTATGGTGGAGGATTCCGGTATGGGTCTTCGCGAAGGATATCCAGCAGGTGAGAGGCTGCCGATTTGAGGCCTGACCGGGCTATTTTTTTTGCGTCTTTTTGCGCCTGCTTGGTAAATACCAGGCGCCAGTTCACCAGGCAACTTCCTCGTCACATTCTTCGATAGGGGTTTTGAGACCCTTCTTGATGGACTCCCGCATGCCGGGTAGAGAGGTGACATACAGCGTCTCTTCTATGGCCTGCCAGTCTTCCTCGGATACCAGGACCGCGGAGTTCCTCTTTCCTACGATCTGAACCGGCCTGTGCGTTTCCTTTACTTCATCAACCAGATTATAGAGCCGCTTCCTTGCATCCGATGCCGACAATGTTGTCATACCGCTCACCTCCATATCGTACCGCATATGGTACGACAGTTTCGCCTTTATGTCAAGTCATTAAAGGACCGGCTATCCTGGGTATGCCGCTGTCTTCTCTTTCCGTCAACTATGGGGTTTTCGGGTTTCTGTATAAATCATGCCGGTCACCATGCCTTACAAGCACGCATCCGGCGTCTCTTCAGGCACATCTTCCAGTGCCATAAGCATATAGGCGTCTTTCATGTTTTCTTCAAGTTCTTCGAGCGTTTCGCCCTGGGTCATTATTTCTGGATGCTCCAGCAGCTTGCCTACCCAGAGTTTCTCTCCCTTCCAATAGACTATTTTTAGTTTCGTTTCCATCTTCCTACCTCCGACGAGCCGTCACGTAGTTGGCTATCGTGACAAACTGCCTACCCTCCGCTTCGATAGTTTTCCAATTTGCATGCCGCTCAACTTGCCCTCCGATAAGTTCATTGCCCTCCAATGTTGTTCAGATTTCAAGCCGACAACACCAGGAGATCGTCGATTATGGGTTGAAGTGTTGCATTATGCGGCTTCTTCCCTTCTGCGAGGAGCACGAGCGCCCTGCAAGAGACCCTGGGTGGTGAGATCCTCATCAAGGTCCGGCCAGTGTATTCCGTACCCGGCTCCGGCAATGCGCCAGTTCGCCCGCTGCTCGGGCGCGGCATGTAATAACCGGGGGTACCACACCAACGGGACCGTTATGGTTCGTCCGTCGAAGATCGACACTGATCGTATCCTCAGAGACCCGCATGTCTTTCACACGTTCGCCGGTCTTAGGGTCCGAAGTACTCATCCCACGCCTCCAATAGCTCTTCCTGGTGTTCTGATGCCAGGGCCTCCAATGTCATCAATTCCCTCGCGGGAAACCCAAGATTATATGCCAGTGCTTAAGCCGGAACTTGGCCGAGAATGCGTCGGCCTTCACCTACTTGACTTCCTCTCATACGTACGCTACAATGTACCTGTAGTAGTACTTTATAAACGAGGTTGACCATGCAGACAATACCTATGGTAGAGGCAAGAAAGAAACTGACATCTCTGCCCGAAGAGCTGGAAACGCAGGGGAAAGATCCGACCGTAGTTGTCACCCGGAGGGGAAAACCGGTCTTGGCGATAATGTCATGGGAGTTCTTTGAGGCCCTTTATGAAACCATCGAGATTATGGGCGATGAAGAGCTGATGAAGTCATTGCGCCAGAGCATCAAGGAAGCCCGGGAGGGCAAAACGATTCCGTGGGAAAGCGCGAAAAAAGAACTTCAGGCTTGACCTACGCCATCCGGATCACGCCTACGGCCCTTGAGATGATCAGAGGCGTGAGAGACAGACGTGTCAACGAGATCATTCAAAAAAGGATCGACCAGTTGGGCCGGGATCCTGATAAACAGGGAAAAGAACTGCATGGCGAGCTGCGGGGATACCGCTGTGTGCGTACCGCAGGGCAACGATATCGCATTATTTACCGGGTAGAGGCCACGACCGTTATCGTTCTTGTGGTGGCAGTGGGGATCCGCAAAGAAGGAGACAAAAAGGACATCTACGCACTTGCCCAGAAGATGATCCGTCTCGGCCTCATAGAACAGACAGGCTGAAAACAATCATCCCGAGCAGAAAGGCAACAGAAAGATATTTTGGAGAGAAACATGAAGACAAGACTGTCAAAAGAAGAAAAAGAAATCCTTGAAAGCTTCGAGAAAGGCGAATGGACTTCTGCAGAGAATCTTTCGGAAAGAAAGAAGGCCCTCGCTGAGTACGCGCGAAATACGTTGAAGAAAGACAAACGACTGAATATACGGATTTCCGAACGGGACCTTGTGGAGTTGCAGAGGAAGGCGGTCCGGGAAGGCCTACCCTACCAGACCCACGTTTCAAGCATTATTCACAAGTTCGTCAATGGAACCCTGACAGAGGCAAAATGACCGGCTACCCCGGCGCTGCGGCGCTTCGGCCGTTGCCGAAAGGCTTGGGAAGGGTTACACCTGCCGTCAATATCGCGGTGGCGCGAGGAGAATCAATCGTGAAGGAGAGGAGGTTAAAACGGCCGTCGGGGGAAAGAAAGTGATAATTTGATGGGCTGTCTCTCAGGCGCCCCCTGCCGGGCTTATGCCGTTTATCTTGCCAGGAAGCATACAGCCCTTTCGAACGCGGAGATCGGCGCCTACTTCGGGAACATCACCTTCTCCGCGGTGACGAAGACAGTGAGCAGGCTGAGCGCTCGCATGAAAGAAGACCGGACAATGCGGAAAGAAGTGGACATGCTGGTGGAGAAGTTGCCCTCAGTCAAGGGGCTGACCCATAGCCCCCATAGATTCAGTAATGACCGGAATGCTTGCAGGAAGTTTCAGGTTCTTGTATGATAAGAGAGTTGGTCAACTGGTGCCGGCTTTAACAGCACGTGGGGCCGTGAAAGACAGGAAGCCATAGGTAAAAACGGAACAAACGGAGCTACGTCCCCGGTAGGGGTAGATTGGGGCTTATATTCTATCAAGAGGACCAGAATCGGGTGCTCTTCGGTAGCGGGGGGTGCGCGAAAAGGAGGCAGCCATGGCGATAATGGAGTCGGAGCTATTCAAAGGTGTAAGCCAGCGCTTCATCACGAGGATAGCAAACGGCGCAGAGGAGCAGAACTATAAGAAGAACTCGGTCATCTTCAAGAAAGGCGAAGACGCCTTCCATTTTTATGTCCTCGCTGCCGGTGATATCCATATCGAGATACCCGAGACGGAGGAAATACTGGTAATCAATCGGCCGGGTGAGGTCTTCGGATGGTCGGCCCTGGTCGAACCCTACCAGTATACCGCAACAGCCAAATGTGTCCGGGACGTGCGCGTAATCAAGGTCTCCCGCGACATCGTGGAGGCTGCTATAAAAGATCATCCGAGCGAAGGACTCGAGGTATTGAAGAACTTGACCCGTATTATCGCAAGCAGGGTGTCATTCGCATACCGGCAGCTTGTGCCCGAGGCTTAGGAAACGATCGAGCCGGGGGAGCTCAGAGGAGCTCAGAGGAGCTCAGGGATGCCCTTCACATTTTCAGTTTTGATTTCCTCTTGCGTATGATACCATTCTGTTATGCCGCGTAAATCCCGGATTGATGCAGATATTGGCTCCAGATGCAAGGATTCGACGTGGGGAAAGCGGCCGATCGGGTATGTGAGATACCGGCCGTTGAAAAACCTGAGGTATTCTTCCCGGGCAAAGAGCCAGGGCAAGCGCATTTGGAAGGTGTCTACCCGCCGGACCGTATGACACCCGTTCCCTCGCACGCAAAGCCCTCCACTCCCGACCATCGTCGGGGTACCCAGCTCCATATTGCCTTGCTGGGTAGCCCGGCGTCCCTTCGCTTGCTGCCGGACGGTGAGAACTTGAGCGGCCCACCCGCGGAAGCCGTGTAGTACCTATCACACACAGGTGGGATGTCGCGGGTACCCGGCGTTCGGCAGCATCGC
>JBEKHB010000166.1:0-3574 GCA_050012495.1 Syntrophorhabdales bacterium | reverse complement strand
CCAAGGAGATGAGGTTCACCGGCCGGGTGGTGAGCCGTGCGAGCCGTCAGTCCCAGCAACACAGCCTTACCGTCGACACCCCCAAGGGGCAGCTTACCTTCCGGGACGACTATGCGAGGTTTAAGCAGGATTACAACGAGGCAAAGGGCATTCGGATTGGTGCGGCCGTTCAGGGAACCTACAAGACGGTGAACGATATCAATTATCTCACATGGATCCGCTACACGGAATAGTAGAGTAGTACCACCGAAACGGATAAAAAAGGGAGAGCCCCCTACCAGGTGCAAACACCTGGTAGGGGGCTCTTCTGTATATGGCTCCTCACCCGGACAAGCCGACTGCCTCACATGGCTTTGCATGAAGGTGCGCGGCTGCCGTTACGAACGGCAGGAAAATTGTGGTATACTTATAGTCGGATCCGCCGGATAAAAGATAACCAATAATTCCGGGGCATCGTGGATGTTTTCTTTTGAGACTCGGCACAAAACTGGCCATCTACCTCTCCCTTATCATCATCGTTGTCGTCACGGGCTACGGGTACCTTGATATCCTGGGCCGCCGCGACATCCTTGTGAGAAAGATGAAGGCGGAGGTGAGGGGCACGGGCCGCACCCTGACGCTGTCCCTCGAGCAGATCTCGCCACCTAACGAGAAGGAGTACGTTCAGAGCCTCGTCGATGCGGTGAGCGATTATGAAAGAATCCTGGGCGTCATCGTCTACTATCCAGCGGAAAATCTTGTTTTTCGCTCCAATTCCCTGAGGGAGGGTTTCGAGCCCGGCGTAAATCTGATCGAGAGATCGATGCGCGGGCAATCTCCCCTGGAAGAATTCGGGGTCTGCAAGAAAGTTCCCGTCTTCTCGTACGCATTCCCTCTCAAGGACAGGAGCGGCCGGGCCACGGGCGGGGTCTGCATTGTCCAGCACACCTCCTATATGGAGCGGGAGATCGAGAAAGCGAAATGGAGCATTTTCATAAACATGCTCCTGCTCATCGGCGGGACTGTGGCCTTAATCCTTGTGGGCACGAGAAAATGGGTGAGCCGGCCCATCTCGAAGCTGATAAACGGCATCGGCGACATGGCGAAGGGGAACCTCGATACAAGGATCGACTTGAAGGGGGAGGATGAGCTCTCCGAACTGGCTCGCTCCTTCAATCAAATGGCGGCCGATCTGAAAAGGGCCCGGGAACGGATCATTCAAGAAGGGGAGGCAAGGCTGGAACTGGAGAGGGACCTTCAGCATTCGGCAAAACTGGCGGTCGTCGGACAACTGGCCTCCGGACTGGCTCACGAGATCGGGACCCCCCTCAACATCCTTCTGGGTCGGACGGAGTTGATCAAGAGAAGGCTGGAAGACAAGCCGGGGATCCTGAAGAACCTGGACATTATGGACAACCAGATCGAAAAGATCACAAGGATTATCGAGCAGCTCCTCGGGTTTGTCAGAAAAAAGCAGCCGGAACGGAGGGCGGTCGATATCTGCGGTATCCTCGAGACCGACCTCGATCTGCTTGACCACAGGATCGAGAAGCAGCAGCTACGGGTGGTGACGGACTTCCAGGAAGGCCTGCCTCCCGTCACGGGAGATCCGGATTCGCTCCAGCAGGTTTTTCTGAATCTCATCCTCAATGCCGTTCAGGCTATGCCCGAAGGAGGGACACTCCGTCTCTGCGCAGCGGCGGTCCGGGCGTCCAAGGGGGGTTCACCGGAATGTCTGAAGCAATGCGTGGAAGTGCGCGTGGAAGACTCGGGTGTGGGGATAGACAGCGGGGTCATTCAGAATATCTTCAATCCCTTCTTTACGACGAAGAAAATGGGAACCGGCCTGGGGCTGATGGTCACGCAGGGCATCGTGCAGGACCACGAGGGATGGATCGATGTCGAAAGCGAGCTGGGGAGGGGGTCTGCCTTCAAGGTCTACCTTCCCCTTATTACAGAGGAAAACAGGTGAAGGATGATGGACAAGCGCCATAAGATCCTGGTGGTCGACGACGACGCGGACATGTGCGAGCTTCTTTCCGATGTGCTCGAAGCGGAGGGGCTGTCCGTTCTCACTGTCGTCGACAGCTCGGAGGCCGCCAAGATACTGAACAGGGAGGAGTTCGATGTCATTATCACCGACCTGCAGATGAAGGGCCTGAAAGGCCTTGACCTCCTGGAGGAGGCAAAGAGGGTAGCACCCCTTACGCCCGTGATCATCATCACGGCCTTCGGGACCATTGAATCGGCGATCAAGGCAATAAAAATGGGCGCCCACGACTATGTTACCAAGCCCTTTCGCACGGACAAGATCGTGCTGACGGTCAAGAAAGCCCTGGAGAACCGCATGCTCAAGAAAGAGGTCGTCCGTCTGAGAAAGGAGGTGGAGTCGAGATACCACTTCCATCACCTCATCGGCAAGAGCCCGTCAATGCAAAAGATCTATGACCTGATCGAGCGCATCGGCGATAGCTCCGACAACGTCCTTATTACCGGACCAAGCGGGACAGGGAAGGAGCTTGTCGCGAGGGCCACCCATTACTCCGGTTCCAGAAAGGCGGGCCCCTTCATCGCTGTCAATTGCGCGGCCATTCCGGAAACGCTCCTCGAGAGTGAGCTGTTCGGCTACAAGCGGGGGGCCTTCACGGACGCCAGGACAGACAAGAGGGGATTGCTGTTCGAGGCCGCTGCGGGAACGATCTTCCTGGATGAGATCACAGAGATGCCGCTCGTGCTGCAGGCAAAGCTGCTTCGAATGATCGAAGAGAGGACGGTCCGGCCTCTCGGGGATACGAATTCTTACCCCATCGACGTAAGGTTCATCTCGTCATCGAACCGGAACGTGAAGGAGATGATCCAGCAAGGGCGATTCCGGGAAGACCTGTACTACCGGCTGAAGGTCATAGATATCGAACTGCCGCCTCTCCAGGAACGGAGGGAAGATATCCCTCTCCTCGTACACCATTTTATTCAGGCGCCCGGCCGGGAAATGAAGAAAAAAGTCTCGGGGATTTCGGAGGAAGCCCTGAAGGTGTTGATGAATTATCCGTGGCCCGGCAATGTGAGAGAGCTGGAAAATGTCATCCAGAGGGCGGTTACCCTTTGCCGGCACGATGTGATCCTGCCGGAGGATTTACCTCCTTCGATGCTCCGGGAGCTGGAGGAGAACCTCGTAGACAGATGCCTCAGGGAAAAACTTACGGTGGATCAGATGGAGAAGGAATATGTGCGGAGGGTCCTCTTGGAGGTCGGAGGCAACAAATCGAAGGCGGCTGAAATACTTGGGTTCGATCGAAAGACGCTCTACCGGAAGCTCGATGAATCGTAGGGCTCCGTCCTGCCCGTTCCGACCGGAGCGGTGATGAACACGCGAACGGTTGGACACATTTTGTCCTTTTCTGCCACATATGGGGCATAGTTCCCCATTTTCCATTTCTCCGGATTTCGCTTCAATCTTTTAATCCCCAGGAATCAGGAAGGGTTCCATCTTTTCTCCGGATGGCAAGTCTTTTGCACTAACTTTGCAAAGCCGTGGAGATATGGGGTTACCACAGGTTCAAAAATTCACAATGAGGAGATTGGACATGAAGAAGGG
>JBEKHB010000165.1:0-14051 GCA_050012495.1 Syntrophorhabdales bacterium | reverse complement strand
CACGAGAGGATAAGGATGGCAGACACGGGCGAGGGGAAGCCACCTGTCCACGAGACGTTTCATCCGTTCCCAGGGCAGCCGGTGTTTGTGGCTCCGCCGTTTGAGGGCTTTCCACCACAACCGGCAGACCTCCTTGCGGAACCCTGATATGGAATGGCTGTTCATAGGCACTCCGTAATAGCGGATGTGCCCTCCCACCACGGCCCGAAGGTACGCGCCCTGCTCCGGAATAGCATCATGCATGCGTCGCTTCATCTCCTGATACACTTCTTTGAGCTTCGCCTGCCGCCTCGTGCGCATCGTTTTCCGAAGGACCGTAAACTTCCCTTTCCGGGTCAACCCGCAGATATGCGTGAACCCCAGGAAGTTGAATGTCTCCGGTTTCCCTTCTTTGCGGCGGCTCCGATCTTCCCTCGCAAACCGGCCAAACTCCAGCACCCTTGTCTTGTCCGGATGGAGTTCCAACCCGAAGCGACCAAACCGTTGAGTGAGGTCGGTCAGGAGCCGCTGTGCCTCATAACGATACTGGAATCCCACAATGAAGTCGTCGCCGTAACGGACGACGATCACGTCGCCCTTTGCCTGCTTCTTCCTCCATTGGTGAACCCACTGGTCGAACACATAGTAGAGGTAAATATTGGCCAGGAGCGGACTGACGCTGCCGCCCTGAACCGTACCCGCCTCACTCTGCGTCCATCTCCCTTCTTCCAGCACACCGGCCTTCAGCCATTTCTGGATGAGACGGATGATGCGCCGGTCCCCGATGCGGCGCTCGATACATTTTACCAGCCATCCGTGGTCAAGGGCGTCGAAGAACCCCCGGATGTCTGCGTCGAGCACCCAGTTCACCTTTCGCGTCATGACTCCCACCGAGAGTATATCCAGCGCCTGATGGGCGCTGCGCCCCGGCCGGAACCCGTAGGAGAACCCGAGAAAGTCCCCTTCGTAGATGGCGTTCATTACCTCGACGGCAGCCCTCTGAACGATCTTATCTTCCAGCACCGGAAGTCCGATCGGTCTTTTCCGGCCATCCGCCTTGGGAATATACGCCCTGACGACGGGCCTCGCCCGGTACGCCCCTCTTTTCAGCCGCCCGGAGAGGTCCCGGAGATGCTCTTCCAATCTCTCTCCGTAGCGACGCCATGTCTCCCCGTCTATACCCGGGGCCGCGTTGCGTTTGAGGTCAAAGTAACTCTTCCTCAACTGTTCCACTGAATAGACATGGTGGAAAAGCGCAGTGAACCGTAGCCTCCTATCCTTCTGTGCCGCTTCCCGTATCCGCTCAAGCGCACTTTGCACGCCGTCCCGGCCCTGCGTCCGGGGCGTGTTTTGCTCAAGCGTCTTCCCTTTGGCCAACTCCCTTCCCTCCATCCCCTCCGCAGACTGATCTTTGTTCGGGGACTTCTCAGGTACTATGGAGTTGTGCGACTTCCCACGGTCGTCCATCATCGGCTTTTGTCCTTGGACTTCCCGATGCGGCCTTCAGGTTCTCTCTTCCGAAGGCAATCGTGGGATCTCCCGATTCCCGCGCAAGGTGTTTCCGTACGTGCTGCGGGGTCTACGACCGCGCAGGGAGCGGATGCCTCTTGCGATCACGATGCATCCGCTGTTGCCTTCCGCTCTGTCCCACCACGTCGGCTCCCTGAACTTTAATAGGATTTCGCGGTTCAATACCCGATGTGGCCCGCTATGCCTTCACCGTATGACTCTTTCATTCACGACACCTCGCCGGTTTTCATCGGCGCTCTCGGGACATCCTATATCCCTCCTGTCAAGCAAAAAGTTCGTTCATAACAATTTCAACAGATTAGCCATATCGGCTTTTCTCACGGCGCACCTCTCCTGTCGGCTCTACGCAAGGTTGATCGTATTCGGACCATCGGCTGACTTCCTTACGATTCTTTTCTATGTCACACAACTCATTCTCTGTTTCTGTCGGTAATCATTGAACGCTAATGCGAGTTCAGGGTGAACACTTGTAGGTGTTGTCGAGGCCGCTGATCATCTGTGTTCGATACTGACAACACCTACGAAGCGCTGAAACTAGTTAACACCAACAATGAAGGATTTACGAGTGAAAGAGACGAACCACATCTTTCATCATATCCTCCTGGCTTTTTAATTTCGGATTTCGCTCGAACTTCTCAACTTTTGCTCTCTCCAGCCTATTTGTCCCTGAAAACCGGTTTTCTCCGCTCGAGAAAATCCTGATTGACTTCATTGACCATGAACGGAAATCCGGCCCGGGCAATGACATCCGACGAAACCGAGCTCGCACGCTTTCTTCCATAGCGGCATGGGAAACTCTCTCCATTGAATTCATGAATAGTTACTGACCGGGTATATACCGCAGTTCCGCTTTTATTACCTTACCCGCTGGATTTCTTGGAAGGGCATTTACAAATTCCACATATTTAGGCACTTTGTAGTCTGCGAGATGTTCCGTGCAAAACCGCCTGATCTCGTCCTCCGTTGCCTCTTCGCCCGCTTTCAAAGCAATGACGGCCTTCACCGCCTCGCCCATCGCTTTGTCAGGCACGCCCACGACCGCCACTTCCAGGACGTTAGGATAGTTGAATATGAGGTTCTCCACTTCCAGTGAGTATATCTTCTCTCCGCCCCTGTTGATCATGTCCTTCTTGCGATCCAGTATGTATACGAATCCTTCGTCATCGATCTTGCCTATATCACCTGTATGGAGCCATCCGTTGACTATTGTTTCTTTCGTAGCCCCAGGGTTTTTCCAGTAACCCTTGAAGATCTTTGCACCCCTCAATACGATTTCACCGACACTGTTGGGCGGAAGCTCGTTGCCCTGATCATCCATCACCGCAACCTCAACCAGCGGAAGAGGCTTACCGCAGGCCTTAATCTTCCTGAAGCGGTCTTTGTACGGTGTGGTGCACACCGAACCGAAGCTCTCAGTCAATCCGTACCCGGCGCTGACATTGCAACTCGGGAGTTTAGCGTTCATTGCGCTTAACATCTCCTCTGTCGCAGGAGAGCCGCCCAGCATGGCGATCCTGAAAGAGGAAAAATCGAAAGTGCCAAAATCGGGATGGTTAATCATGAGCCAGATAATATTACCGACGCCTGTGTAAGCGGTTATCTTCTCCCGGGCCATCACCTCGAGGAAATCCCTGGTCTTGAAGTGCTTTATATAAACACACGCAACGCCTCCAAAGATGGAGGCCAGCATCACCATGGCAAGACCCGTGACGTGAAAAAGGGGAACGCAGCAGATCATCTTATCTTCCGACTCGAATTGGACAAAATCGGCATAAAGCATCGCCATGAGGACGAAACCTCGCTGGTGGAGCACCGCACCCTTAGGTTTTCCCGTGGTGCCGGACGTGTACATGATGGTGGCGTGGTCGGACTCCGAAAGCTTTGCCCGCGTAAAAACGCTCTGCTCATGTTCCCTGAGTGATGAAAACGGATACGTGGTCTCAGGGGGATTTGCACCGTTGAAGAATATTTTCTCTACCGTCTTGAGTCGATCCCGCACATGCTCTATATAGGACCAGTATTCCTCGTCCACAATCAGCATCATGCTCTCGGAGTCGTTTATCTCGTAGGCCAGCTCCTCTCCCTTAAACCTGGTGTTAAGTGGCACAACTACCGCTCCAAGCTTCATCAATGCAAAAAAGACAAGGGGGAACTCCACCTGTATCCCCAGAAGCACGGCCACGTGGTCACCCTTCCTTACGCCATGATCTTCCAGTCCTGCAGCCATCCTGTTCACCAGCGCATCGAATTCCTTGTAAGTCAACCGCCAATCCCCGCAAATAAAACCTATTTTGTCAGAATATTTGCTCACGGTGTTTTCCAGCATTTCCACTACATTATGGGGCCTGTCTTTGAAGATCTTACCTCTGAAATCCGGCCATTCCTCTTCCACAATCTCCCAGCCGGACTTGCTCATCAACGTCTTCATATTCCTCCCCCTTGCCCGGTTCGCTTCGGCGGAACCCGGCGACATACAGCACGTTACAGCCTCCCGACAATTACTGGAAATCCTTCGCCTCCTCCGGCACGAAGCGCCGCACTCCGGCGCTGCAGAATCCTTTTTGCCACCTCATGGAGCAGGGTGATAATAAGCTTGCATCGGTATACGACGCCCTCCCTGTGCCTATGGTTTGCCCACTATGGCCCTTCTCACCAGGGCCTTCACAATCTCAAGCTTATAGGCATTGTTGCTGAGGGGTAGGGCACCTTTGACCGCCAATTCACCGGCCTCCCCGGCCGTATCCTCGTCGAGATGTCTCCCCTTAAGGAACTCTTCAACCGCCCGTGCCCGCAAAGGCTCAGGCGCCACTGCGCCAAGGACTATACGGGCATCCACACAGACCCCTTTATGGACAGCCATGACCGATGCGACGCTCACAATTGCAAAATCAATCGGTTTTCTCAGTGTGAACTTCTCGTACCGCTGAACAGCCCCGGCCAGCGCCCTGGGAATCCGGACCTCCTTTATCAACTCGTCAGCATCGAGGACGGTCGAGGTGGTTGCACTGGCGTTGAAGAACATCCGGGCAGGGAGGTTCCTCTTTGAGGTGATGATGCGCGCATCGAGCGTCACAAGAGCCATAGCAATGTCGGACGGTCCCACTGCGAGGCATCCGTAGTTGAAGCACCGGCTGGCCTCCCGCTCGATATGACTGGGGGCGAGGCCCGGTATATCCTCGACATCGATAGTGTTGACCCGCTCAGATACGGGCGCCTCATGGACCCTGACCCGTGGTATATCCCGGAAGGTGGACTCGCTGAAATCAGCGTCTATTTCCTCCTTCACGTCGACAGTCCGGTCTGCCCCGAACAACGCCTCTATGCCGTAGACAGCCTGCCGTGCCGAGGCTATTGCCTGGATCACCGTTGACGTGCCGGCTACAATATCACCTCCCGCAAAAACACGCTTTACGGCCGAAGCAGAATTCTGCGGATCGACCGAAATTGTGCCCCCGGCGGTGCGGGTAAACCCGGCTCCAGGCAGAGACTGATCAACACCTTGGCCTATCGCGACTATTATACTGTCGGCCCGGAGGCGCCGGGCCGTGCAGGTAGTATCATATTGGGGATTAAAGGAACCATCCGGCTCCCGGACCGAAAGGCACGTCATCGTCTCCAGACCGATTGCTTTCCCGTCTTTGGTAACAATCTCCTTTACTCCAAAAGAAGAATGGATAGTCACCCCCTCCTCCTCTGCTTCCAGGATTTCTCTGTCCAGGGCAAGCATCCTATCCTTGGAGGTGAGGTCACGGCACTCCAGGCAGACGAGATGGACTTCCTCGGCCCCTGATCTTCTCGCCGTCCTCGCGACATCTATGGCGACACTCCCTCCGCCTATGACAATCACCGTCTGGCCCAAGTGCATCTTCTCTCCGGAATTAATACGGCTCAAGTAGTCCAGGGCATGATGGACACCCCTGGCGTTCTCACCGGGCACTCCCAGCTTCAGGCTCCTCCACATTCCGCCGGCCAAAAAGACGGCATCGAAGCGGCCCAGAAGATCATCCATCGGTATATCCTTGCCGACATCTATCCCGACCTTAAAGGTAATTCCCATGCCCTCCAGGGCTTTGATCTGTTTCCTCACCACCTCCTTGGGCAGACGGAAAGGTGGAATGCCGTAGCGAAGCATGCCTCCCGCCTCATGAAGCTTCTCGTAAACGGTGACTTCATGGCCGGCCGTTCTCAGGTAAAAAGCGGCAGTAAGTCCTGCCGGTCCAGAGCCGATAATGGCAACCTTTCGGCCGGATTCCTTTTTGGGCGGCACGTAAAACTCATCTGCTTTTTCTAGGATGTAGTCTCCTATCCCCCGCTCGATGGAGTTAATCGCCACCGACTGATCGAATTGGTTCCGATTGCACTCCGGCTCACAAAAGGCAGGGCAGACCCGGCCGGTGACCGCGGGAATGGGATTGTAGCTCATCAGTATCCGCGCCGCCCCGGCGAGATCGCCCTTTCGCACCTCGTTGAGATGGGAGGGTATATCGGTGTGGGCCGGGCAATGGCTTGAACAAGGATATTCGTTAAGCCGAGCGGCCCCGAAAAGCGAATGATACCGGTTGTCGCCCGCAAGGGCACTGCAGATCTTGCCGCCTTTCCTGAGGCAGACGATAGGTCCGCCGATCTGCCGCGGATATCGGTAGTACCAGCAGCGTACATCCTGAGCCAAGTTTCCGCCCAGCGTGGCCATATTTCGTATGTGCGGGCTGGCAACCGAGTGAATCGCTTCTGCAAGGAGGCCGTATTCTTCTTTGACTTCCGGCGACGCGGCAATGTCGGCCAGCCTGGTAAGCGCGCCTATCCTCAGCTCGCTCCTATTCTTCTTGATGTAGTCCAGACCATTAATAGTTTTTATATTGATCACCGTCTCAGGATACCGAGGGAGACACCCCTCTCTCATAGCACACAGGAGGTCAGTACCTCCGGCATTGACCTTTGCCTTTCCTTTGTGGGCCGCAAGGAGTCTGGTCGCTTCCGTGATCGAGCGCGCGTTACGGTGCGTGAAAGGTTTCATTTCGCACCTCCCTGACTCGGGTTTGAGCTGGGTGAACTGCTGATCTTGCCCAGTGCCTCAAGTACCCGGTCGGGCGTCACCGGATACCGGTGCAACCAGATGCCAACGGCATTGGAGACGGCCATGAGTACCGCCGAAGGTCCGGGGGACGTCGATATTTCCCCGACCCCTACTGCATGGAACCGATGGCTGGGAAAGGGTGTTTCAAGCACTACATGCTCAACCTCCGGTAGTTCGGAAAAGGTCCTCCACTTGTAATCGACCATGTTTGCATTCACGATATGTCCCGTCCGGCGGTCAATGATAGTCTCCTCGAAGATCGCACTGTCTATGCCGGCGGAACCGAGACATCCGTTGAGTTGGCCTTCCAGGCCCTGAGGGTCTATGATCTGACCCACGTCCGTAGCATTCACCACGCGGATCAGAGTGACCTTCCCTGTCTCTGTATCGACCTCGACCTCGACAAAACTCATCATGAAGTTACACATGGTAAAATCGGGCTCGAAACGTCCATAGCCGAGTATGGTCCGGTCATTACCTATGGCCCTCCACTTCATGTTTTTTTCCGGATTGGTTTTCACGAAAACGACGCCGTCAGCCGTATCCAGGTCCTGGGGGTCTGCGCCCAGCTTTGGGGCGGCAAATTCCAGAAGCTTCCGTCTCGCGTCTTCTGCGGCATTAATGACGGCGCTGCCTATCGCATAGGTCCCCCTTGAACCCACCGGTCCGAACTCGAAAGGGGTCACGAGCGAATCGGCAGGTGTCATGGAGATCCGTTCCGGTGGTATCTGTAGCACCTCGGCAACCATCTTGGGATAGTTGCTCTTCTGGCCGGTCCCATGCTCCACCATACAGAGAAAGATCGTGGCAGTGTTATTGTAGCCGAGCTGCACGTACGCCTCGGCAGCGTCTTCGCCAATATCCGCATTTCCGTGGACACCCACGCCTATGCCCCACCGCTTTGAGCCATCCGTCGCCGTGGGGTTGAGCCACCCCTTCCATTTCTCCTTCCATTCGAAGACCTCGGCCCCCTTGGTCATGGCTTTCGAAAAATCGATTCCCCGGTACTTGTACCACTCTCCGTCTCGCCAAAAATAGCCTCCACCAGGCTTGACAAAATTCTTCTTAAGTACCTCGAAAGGGTCGAGTCCTGCCTTCTCCATGGCAAGAGACAGGATGGGGATGAAGGAGCTCTTCAGTTCCTGGCCGCCAAATCCTCTCGTAGCGCCCGATGCGTTTCGGTTCGTGGCCACTATGACATTCCGCAGATCCCAGTTGGGACATTGAGCCATGATCATAAGCTCACCGGAGCCAATTGCCACCTGGGCCTGGGTCGACCAGCAATAGTACCCAGTGTCCACATACCACGTGCCCTTTATGGCCGTTAATGTTCCATCCTTCTTCATGCCCACCCTGGCGCTGATACGGGAGCTGATCCTTAGGGTAAAGGCTGCCATGTGCTCTTCCTTTGTAAACATAACCTTCACAGGCCGCCCGGTGGCCCTGCTCAAAAGGACGGCATAGCTCTGAACCTGCCAGCACATAATTTTCGTTCCGAAGCCTCCGCCGACTTGAGTTCCGATGCATCGTATCTCTACCTCTCTGTTGAAGAAATGGAAGAGAGTCACCTTGTCCATGTAGGGCGCCTGACTGGTCCCCCAGATGGTCACCCTATTCGGCTCCTCCCAGAGTGCCACTGCCCCCACTGTTTCAGGGGGCAATGCGTTCGGTATGTTCTCGTATCCGAAGGTGCCGTCGGCAACCACGTCCGCCTCTGCGAACCCCTTCTCGACGTCACCCATTACCACGCCCTTGAGACAGTTCGGTCCGTAAAGGATGGTACCCCCGGGAATAATGTTACCGGGGAACTCATCCCAGACCAAGGGCGCACCGGGTTTGAGGGCCGTATCCATATCGAAGACCGCCGGCAGCACCTCATACTCTACATCGATAAACTCGAGAGCCTCTTCTGCGATTTCTGCAGTCTGGGCAGCAACCAGCGCCACTGCGTCACCCATGTACCTGAGCTTCTTATCAAGGATGCGCACGGTGCGGGGAGTGCCCCCTCTCCAATCGGGGATGTCCTCATAGGTAAGTACGGCTTTGACACCGGGCAGCTTTTCAGCCTTGCTCTTGTCGATCCTCTTGATAAGTGCGTGGGCGTAAGGGCTTCTCAGCACCTTTCCATAGAGGAGGTTCTGAAATTTCAGGTCATCCGTGTAGCGTACGGTTCCTGTCACGATGTCATGAGCATCTCTACGTTGTGCAACCTTACCTATATATTTGTAACTGGCGCCCATCTTTCACCTCACCTTTTTGCGACTGACATGACGGCTCTGACCACCTGGTAGTGGCTGATACACCGGCAGAAGTTGCCGGACAGGGTATCCTTGACCTCTTCCTCGGTAGGGTGAGGATTTTCATTGAGAAGCGCTTTGGCAGTCATAATGATTCCTGGTGTGCAAAAGCCGCACTGAAACGCCGAATGGTCAACAAATGCCTGTTGAAGGGGATCAAGTTCCCCTGTCTTCGGGTTCTTCAGGCCTTCGATAGTGGTGACGGCTGCTCCGTCGCATTCCACTGTCAAAATCTTGCAGGAAAGAACCGCCTTCCCATCAATAATCACGGTACAGGCGCCGCAGGCCCCCTGGTCGCAGGAGATCTTCGTACCGGTAAGACCGAGGGTTTCCCTGAGCGTGTTGGACAATGTATGAAAGGGCTCAATCTCTCCGGGTCTATTGCCAATATGCAGGTCATGAGCCTGCCCGTTTATCGTGAGGTTGATGAGCTGGGCGCCGAAGGCCGGTTTTCTCACCTGGTTTGTTTTGTTTGCTGCCATATCGTTTTCTCCTTTTTGAGTAATTATGCCGTTGCGATGGCCTGTATAGCTCCCATTTTTCTCATGAGTATTTGATTCATCCGAAGCTAGTCCCATATCTCCTACTTCATCAGCGCGTGCGGAAGAAAGACTGCGATCTGCGGAAAGAGGAAGAGAAGGATTATCAGGACTACCATGGAGATCAGGAAAGGGTAGACGCCGGAGTAAATGATGCTGATAGGCACCTTGGTGATGTTCCGCACTATAAATACGTTCATCGCCACGGGAGGAATAACGCCGCCTACCACTACCGTAAGACAGACCATGATGCCGGCCCAGAGGGGATCATATCCTAGCGTGGTGATGACAGGGAAGAAGATGGGTGTGGCAAGGATCATGAAGGCAAGATCATCAATGACGGAGCCCCCGAGAAGGTAGATGAGAAAGACCAGGCACATGATGATATCCCTGTGAATCGGCAGGGAGACCACCCATTCGGCGGTTACGGACGGTATGTTGGTTACGGCGATGAAATGGCCGAGCACTGCCGAGCTTGCAATGAGGGTCAGCACCATACACGCGGTTCGTAGCGACTCGATCACCGACTTGATGAAGCCCTTGAAATCGAGGTCCCGCTTGAACAAGGTCAGAAGGAGCACCGCAAGGGTGCCCACGCTGCCTGCCTCTGTCGGTGTGAAGACCCCTCCCATGAGTCCGCCGATCATAAGCACAAAAATCAGGAGAGGCCACACAATCTCCGGCAGGAAGCTCATCTTCTCCTTCCAGGTGTGGCGGCTACTCCTCGGACCCACTGAAGGGTTAATCTTGCACCAGCCTATGATCACGACCACGAACAATGCGGCAAGGAGAAGGCCCGGGACGAGTCCTGCGAGAAACAGCTTTCCCACCGATTGCTCCGTCACCATCCCGAATATGATGAGGACCACACTAGGGGGAAGGAGTACCCCGAGCGTGCCCGCCACGGCGACGATGCCTGTGGAGAGCTTTTTGCTGTACCCAAATCGGTCCATCTCCGGTATGGCCACTGAAGCGAAGGTGGCGTTGGTCGCCGCAGCGGAGCCGCATATGGTTTTAAAAATCGTTACCCCTGCTACGGTGGCCAGGGCTAGCCCTCCCGGGATGTGGCCGACAAACCTGTTTGCTCCGTCATAGAGGCGCTTTGCGATGCCTGCATTGAAAGAAATTTGCCCCATAAAGACGAAGAGCGGTATCACGGTCAGTCCGTAGGATGCGAAGGTCTCGAAGAAGTCCTTTGCGATCATCGTCATAGCACCTTTTGTGGAAACCAGTACGGCATAGCCCACAAATCCTACGATAGTCATGGCAAAACCCATTTCGATACCCGTAAGGAAAAAGAGCAGCAAGAAACAGAGGGCGATAGCGCCTACGGTAATCTCACTCATGCTGTCCCCCTTCGTAGCATACCCTCACCATGTCTGCCAGGAGCACGAGGCACTCGACAAATGCGCTCACTCCCAAGGCATAGGCAACGGGATACAGGGGGATACCAAGGGTAAGGGTACCTTCCCCCGTCTTAAAGAAACTGGCCCCCAGCCTGCTCAAGTTCCAGCCGATAAGGATAAACAGGGCTATCGCAATCACCCGGGTCGTGAGCTCGAAGAGAACCTTTTGACCGGGAAGCTTGGCTGTGAGGATGTCCACGTGGATGTGCATCCTGTCCCAAGAGGTTTTAGGAAGAGCAAACCCGATCACAAAAACTCCTCCCATGGATACCATGTCGTAGGAACCCTGGATTGGATAACCCAAATACCGGAGGGCCACGTCGAGCGATGTCAGAAGCATGATAAGCACGAGTGATGTGCCTGCAACGCAGTCCATACCTTTATTGATAGCAAGCATAATAGTAAGATACCGTTTCATGGTTCCCCCTAGTTCCGGGGCTCACGCCACCGCCTCCACGAGCCAGGCTTCGTGGAATTGGAACACCCCTTCTTGTCGCTTTGCTCCTAATTTAGTTTCTCCGGCGCTAACAACTGTGCCGATAGGAATCGGGGTCGCCTCCTCCACGGCACTTCTCATAGGTCTGATAGTCCATAAGATCTTTTAACGTTCAAGAGCATTACTTTGCGCTCCGGTTATTTGTCATTTGCTTTCAAGAAATCGAGACAGAATTTGAGTGCCTCATCTCCCGGCAATGCTTTCCCCTTAGTATTCTTCACATATTCATCGAGAATGGGTCGCACCTTTGCTGCCCAACGGGCGTTCTCATCTTTAGAGAGAGTGATGATTTTGTTGCCCATCTTCTGAAGGTTTGTCCTTCCCATCATTTCCCAAGCTACCCATTTCTTCGACACCCTGTCGATCCATTCTTCATCCAGTTTGTCGATGATTTCCTGGATATCCTCGGGAAGGGTGTTCCACTTGTCTTTATTCATAACGGTATAGAAGGCTGTCGAGTACGCGATGCCGGGGCATTCAATGTGGTACTTGAGCACCTCCCCAAGCTTCCAATTATAAGTGCCTCCCCAGTCGAGAAGTAGACCGTCCACAACCCCCTTTGAAAGCGCATCATAGGCATCCGTGATGGGGAGACCAACAGCCGACGCCCCTAGAGCAGTCGCGATCTTGGCGCTCAGACCACTCGCCCGTATCTTCATGCTCTTTAGATCTTCAAGTTTGGCAACGGGTTTTTTCGCGCTCAGAATGCCGGCGCCGTGGGCTTCAAGGAAGAGCACCTTCACATCGTCCATCTCTTTCGGTTTGAACTTCTTGTAATACGCGTTGATGAGCTTTGTGGGAACGCCGGGATTCTTATACCCGAGAGGGAGATCTATGACCTCGGTGAGGGGAAAGCGGCCTCTATGATAGGCAAAAATCCCGTATCCGATGTCGGCAACTTCCTTCGTTATCCCATCGTAGGTCTGCTGAGGCGGCATCAATGTGGCGGCTGGATAAACAGTGACTTTAACCCGTCCGCTGGTCCTCTTCTGCACTTCGTTCGCCCAATCTTGTATCGTCTTGCCCTCAAGCGTGGTAGACGGCACATAACTGGCAAGCCTGAGAGTAATGACCTTCTCTGCTGCATGGCCAGCCTTGGCGGCAAGACAGCCCAAAGACAGAAACATGATTACAAAAAACTTTACGGCAAGAGACTTTTTCATGATCAACCCCCCCCTTTTTTTTTCCTATTACAGCCCGGCTCTCGACTGCGGCCCGGCTGTCGTCAGGACCTCTGCCAACCCATTATCCTTTTCGACTCTCAGGTGGCCTGCCTAACTAACCGGTCAGTTGATTAAGGACCACACCAAATTACCGACGGTGACTGCCGTGGGCTCGTCATTAGTTACACGCCCCAGGCCCGTTGCCTTATTCTCTTATAAAGTGAGAACTGATTGTCGCTCCCTATCCTCGCAAGTAAGTATTCCCGACAGCGTTACGTTCCTATACGTCTTCGCCAGTAATTGTCCGTCAATATCATCGTAGTTCATATACCACTCCAGCAGATTGCCGCTGTTCATTGCATTCAACAGATGAGCGGCTATCTCACTGTCCAGGTCTTGCCTTACACAACCTTCCCGTTTCCCCTGATCGATAAGACCCCGAAGGAAAGTACGATATTTTTGGTAAATCGCTTTAATCTTTCTTTCCGCTGAAGTTTTACTTCCTGAGAATTCGGCGGCAAGGGTCGTAAAAACTACACAGAGATCCCTGTTTCGATAGGCGAACTCAGTGCTGATCTTATGAAAATACTTATACTTCTTATGGAAATCGCCCTCAGTAGCGCTCAACTCACTGATAACCCAATCTATGCAACCGTGTTCGTATTGTTCTAATATATGCACAAGTAAATCTTCTTTGCTTTTGAAGTGCCAGTAGAAGGTTCCTTTGCTGACACCCGCCTTGCCGGTAATGTTTTCTATTGGCGTGCCCTTGTAACTTTTTCTCACAAACAATTTGATGCCCTCATCGATCAGCTTTTCTTTCATATTTGCGTGCATTTGCGTGCCTCAACCGTCCGGTCAGTATATGATGTCAAAGTAGCCCCCTTCAAACTTGTTGTCAAGGGAAAAATGATGGCTGTAAATTTCGTGAATAAAATTAATAAATTTCTTGTGCGTCTCCCCTTTGAGTCCTTCTTGGACTCCCTCAGGTGAGCTTGCCGGCAGAGCGGCTCAGCTTACTTTCATCGTATAGGATGAGCATCAAACGGTCATTGTCAATTGGCGTACCGATCTTAGTGACG
This sequence comes from Syntrophorhabdales bacterium, assembly GCA_050012495.1. GTDB lineage: Bacteria > Desulfobacterota > Syntrophorhabdia > Syntrophorhabdales > WCHB1-27 > BOG-1155. Next base: position 485 of record JBEKHB010000165.1, on the reverse strand, counting down.
CGGGCTACAACGTATTGCCTGTCACCATTACCGCTCGGGGGGGGGGAGGTGGGGACGTTGTTTCATTAGGCGGCGGTGGGGACGTTGTTTCATTCGTTACCTTCCAACACACCGCCCGCGTCTCCGCCTGCCTGCATCACTATTACCATTTCTATTTGAGTCGTGCAAGAAAAAAGACAAAGTTGAGGAAGAAGGTAGGGACAGCTCTGGGTCCGGCTACCGGCCCTCTGGGGCCATGGTGGAGTCATGTTTTCCAAAAAACCGCCTCAGGTGCTTTTTGTCACCTCTGGTTGTCATGCCTCCTTGTCACCCCTGGTTGACACCCCCGGTTGTCACTTTGACACGAAGCGGGAAAAGGAGGAGAATCTTATCAGGCCGGGCATTGCCCCGGCCCGTTTGAGCCGGATTCGAAAGGTCCCCGGCAGTGTTCTTTGACAACTGAATCGCAATGGCCGCATCCGACGGCGGCGTTGCTCCGCTGTCGC
>JBEKHB010000164.1:0-6092 GCA_050012495.1 Syntrophorhabdales bacterium | reverse complement strand
GACGAGGGGCTGCCGACCTTTTATCCGTTGAAGGAACGCAGCCGCTTGAGCTCCATAGCCAAGGCCACGGCAGTGGCATCGATACCTGAAGGACAGGAGTATCTTTCGGAGGGATCGGTTGTCTATGTGCAGGTGCTGGGGTAGGATGAAGCTGTAGGGGCGGCCGGGGTCTTTTCGCGCCTGGCGCGGTCGCCGGGGCGTGTCCGGGTCCTCACGTACACACGAAGTACGCTCCGGCCCGGACGCCGCCCCGGCTTCCGTCCCATCCATCAAAAATCCCTCCGGCCGGGGAAAAGCGCTCCCATTTTTTTCAGACATCCCCTGCCACACCAGTTCGTTCGCTGATCTGCGTAAATTCCAAGAGGATTTCATCAAAATAGCACCTACCAACTACACACTTTCGGCCTTTTGCACCAAGCAAGGAATACCACTCGAAGGCCACAAGAATTTGTTTTCACAAGCTAAAGATTCAAGCTAAAGATTCTTGTTGACAAGTGAGTACAACACGGCATAACATTAGACACCATCAGAAAAAGCCAAACCGCCCGCGAGGGCGGGACGGAAAGCCAACGGGTCTCAGACGTAGCCCACTGCGATCTTCATCAGCAAGACAGCCCAGCCGCCGGATAGGGAAAATCTTCATTCGGGGGGTCGATATGCGGAAAACTCTGACGGCGGCCCTTTTCGTGTTCATGATCTTTTTGGGCTTCGGGGCAGCACAAGCGGAGCTCATTGCTTCGTATTCGGACGGTCCCGGTACTTTCAACCCGGTGTCTCTTGCGTCGGCCACTGCTATTTTTAACAACAACGTGACCCCTGCCTCTAGCCGAACATTTGGAGCGGCGGACATTGTGTCCTTCAGCCTGGCAACGGGTGGAGCATCTTATCAAGGAACATCTTATTCTGGGTTCATCCGGTTGAAGCGTACTTTTCGATGTGAAGCGCGAGGAGCATTGCAATCATTAGGATATAACGTCATTAAAAAGGAGACCAGCCACACTGAGGCGTAGGGTTGTCCTATCAATTTCGAAACACAGTGGCCATATGAGCACTGTGGTGGCTGTCAGGCCTACAGCGCTCTAAAGACGAGGGTGTTTTCCGAGGAGGGTCTTGGCACGCGTAGCAGAGAATCCCAGTATCTTCTGCTTATAAGGACGAAACGACTTGATATTATTCACAACTTTAAGGGCGGCAAAAGTGAACAAGAACCGAAAGAGCCACAAATCCTGACAGGGAGGCGATATGAATCTCCGCAAAGCATGGCTTTTTGTTGCAGCGCTTGCCCTCGCCGGTATGCCCCTCGCGGTGCAGGCTGACTACCAGATCGGGCCGAATCCGAATCCGCAGGGCAACACCATTACTATCGCCAGTTGGACCGACAGTAATGATGCGCGAAACTGGCAAGACTTTGAAAACAACGGCACCTTGAGCATCAACGGGATTGCCTACCTAACCAACGAAGATGGCGCCGCCTTGACCAACAACTCCGGCGCCTACCTGACCAACTACGGCGCCTTGACCAACCACTCCGGCGCGGTCCTGTTCAACTACGGCACCCTGAGCAACATCACCACCACTAGCGGCTGGGGCTTGCTGGACAACTCCGGCACCCTGTACAACTACTCCGGCGCCGGCCTGTACAACTCCGGCACCCTGAGCAACTCCGGCACCCTGTACAACGTCGGCACCCTGTACAACAGCGTCGAGCTGGACAACTACGCCACCCTGAGCAACTACAACGAGCTGTACAACTCCGGCACCCTGTACAACTACTCCGGCGCCTACCTGACCAACCATGTCACCCTGACCATCTACGGCAACGGCAACCTGATCAACTTCGGCACCCTGACCAACGACTCCGAGCTGGACAACTACAACGGCCTGACCAACTCCGGCACCCTGTACAACAACGGCAGCCTGATCAACGGCTCCCTTGCCATCCCGGCCCGCCTGACCAACCACGGCGCCCTGTACAACTACGGCACCCTGACCAACAACTTCTATGTCGAGAACTACTCCGGCGCCCTGTACAACTACGGCACCCTGACCAACTCCGGCACCCTGACCAACGACTCCGGTGCGGTCCTGAACAACTTGAAGCCAGGCGTCCTGACCAACTCCGGCACCCTGACCAACAACGGCATGCTGGAGAACACCGGCACCCTGGCCAACTACTCCGAGCTGGACAACTACGCTATCCAGAGCAACACCTCCGGCGCCATTCTGATCAACTACTCCGGCGCCATTCTGACCAACTCCGGCGACCTGGTCAACAACGGCACCCTGACCAACAACTACGGTGCCTACCTGTACAACAACGGCAGCCTGATCAACTCCGGCACCCTGACCAACTCCGGCACCCTGACCAACTCCGGCACCCTGGCCAACGGCGTCAAGCTGGTCAACAACGGCGCCCTGACCAACAACTCCGGTGCCACCCTGGAGAACTACGCCACCCTGACCAACTCCGGCACGCTCGTGCTCGCAGCGGGCAGCTCCTACGATTTCACCGGCGGTACCCTCACTAATACCGGCACCTTGCAATTCTGGCGCGATTTTACCTTCGGCGCGTCCAACGCAGGCACCGTGAACCTTAATGCCGGGGGCACACTCCAGAACTACGCGTCCCTGACCGTCCTGGCAGGATACAGCCAGACCAACTCCGGCACCCTGAACAACTACGCCACCCTGACCAACAACTCCGGTGCCACCCTGAACAACTACGGCACCCTGACCAACTCCGGCACGCTCGTGCTCGCAGCGCGCAGCTCCTACGATTTCACCGGTGGTACCCTCACTAATACCGGCACCTTGCAATTCTCGCGCGATTTTACCTTCGGCGCGTCCAACGCAGGCACCGTGAACCTTAATGCCGGGGGCACACTCCAGAACTACGCGTCCCTGACCGTCCTGACAGGATACAGCCAGACCAACTCCGGCGCCCTGAACAACAACTCCGGCGCTACCCTGATCAACTTCGGCACCCTGACCAACAACTCCGAGCTGTACAACTACTACGCCGCCATGACCAACCACGGCATCCTGATCAACAACGTCGAGCTGGACAATTACTATTCCACCCTGACCAACTACGGCGTCTTGAACAACAACTCCGGCGACCTGCTCAACGTGGGCACCCTGAACAACAACTCCGGCGCCACCCTGAACAACAACTCCGGCGCCTACCTGACCAACTACGGCGCGTTGACCAACTACTCCGGCGCCACCCTGAACAACAACTCCGGCACCTACCTGTACAACCTGAGCACCCTGAACAACTCCGGCACTCTGAATAACAACTCCGGCGCCTACCTGTACACCGGATTAGATATTACATATGGTTTCTACGGCACCCTGACCAACTCCGGCACCCTGACCAACAACTCCGAGCTGCTCAACTCCTACACCCTGACCAACAACGGCACCCTGATCAACAACTACGACTTGGAGAATGGCTGGGTCCCGTTTCCGGGGGTCGATTTCCCCGGCACCCTGACCAACAACGGCACCCTGACCAACAACGGCACCCTGAACAACCAACTCGGCACCCTGGACAACTACGCCACCCTGAACAGCAACTCCGGCGCCACCCTGACCAACTCCGGCGCCCTGAACAACTACTCCGGCGCCACGCTGAACAACTACGGCACGATGCTCAACACCCTCGGCGCCACGCTGAACAACTACGCCCGCGCCACGCTGAACAACTACGCCGGCGGCATACTGAACAACTACGCCGGCGGCATACTGACCAACAACGGTACCTTTACCAACAACGGTATCGTATACAATTACGGTGCCATTACCGGCACAGGCAACTATACCCAGACTGCCGGTCAAACCACAAACAACGGCAGTCTGAGCCAAACATCTATCAATATCCAAGGTGGTATCCTTAGCGGAACCGGTACTATCACGGGCAGTGTGACGGTAAGCCCCGGTGCTACCGTGCATCCGGGCAATTCGCCAGGTGTCCTCACCATAGACGGCACGTATGCCAACAGAGGCACCCTCGCCATCGACATCCTCAATCTGGCAGGGGGTCCGGGAACGGGCTACAGCCAGCTCCAGGTGAACGGTACGGCTGTGACCGTGTTGGGAGGCACCCTGCAAATCAACCTTCTTCCCGGTGCCGTCGTCAACCAGAACGAGGACTTCGTTATCCTTCAGGCCATCGGGGGCGGGGAGTTAAGCGGGACGTTCGCCTCGATCACCGGAGCGCCGCTGTCCCTCTTCAAGGAAACCGATACCGGCACGGAATTAGAACTCACCGCCTTGCAGAACTATAGCTCGGTCCCCCTGCCCCCGGGCCTGCTCCTGTTCGCCGCGGGCCTTGCGGGGCTCGCGACAGTGAGGAGAAGGTTCAAGAAGTAGATTCTGGTTTTTCGAATATCACGGCAGGGTCAGAGATGGTCCTGCCGGTTTTTTGCTTTTGTCGCTGCAAGAATTACGACTCGTAATAGCGCACTTCAAGCGAAATTTGAAATGTGCGGAGTACAGTACGCATCAACCGGATGAACCGCCTTTATTTTCGTGCAAGAACCCTTGATAGCGTTACTATTCGCTTTTGACTCTCTACGCTCAGGTATATGAACGTATCCCGGCCCTGATCTGCTATAGTCTTCCTGAACCTCCGCGCCCTGAAAGTGACCTTTTTCCCTTTTCGAAGCGACCGCCGCGCGAGCCGACGAAATCACGCGTCTTCGGAATCCGTCATCGGCTCTATGATCGGCTCGGCTTGAGGGGCATCACCTATCCTTCCCTAGGCCCGGCCGGCGTCCTCAAGGTGAGCGTCAGAGAGCTTCCCGGTGTACTTCGTGACGTATTTAAGGGCGGCGGTAAGATTTTCTATCAGCCTGTAGCTTTTCCGGTGTAAGGCTACCTCAAGAGCTTGTCTATACGTTTCCTTGTCCACAATATGAGTACAATCTACCCACATCAAGGCCAGTTCTGCAGCGACCGACAGGGGAGAAGGGGACGTTCTTAATAAAGTAAATAACTTTCCCCTTACCCTTTTTCCAATAGCTTATACCCCTTCTCCCGGGCGATTCTCTGCCCCCTCCTGACGGCATAGCTGATCGCCGGTTCTGTCAGGGAAAAGCGCTCCGCAAGCGCCTTCTGTGGTACTCCCAGCTCCCGCACCGCCCAAAAACAGAAGAGGCTTCTCGCTTCTACCAATGTTTTCTGCCTTCCCTGTCCATAGAGATCGTCCGGTTTAAGGGCGTGGAGATCGCAGACGCGTTTCTCCACGGCATCGAGGTCGATGCCCGCCTGCTTCATGGCGTAACGGCGCTCAAGGTTTTGTTCTGCATCGGCCAGTATGCTCATTACAAAAGATGTATCGCCAAGGATGCGCTCATCGCCCTTGATGAGGCTCCGCGATTTCTTTACCTCCGCCCATCCTCCATGACTACGGACTAGTCCGCCGCCTACGAGATCGGGCCTTTGCCCCTGACCAATGCCTTTCCGTAGGAACTGAAGATAAGCCCTGGCGCTGCCAAAGAAGGATAAGGCATATTCCGTGTCCTGCCATGGGCATTTCTTTTTGTTCAGAAGGGGCGCATGGCCCGACCACGGGTAGGTCCCAAGGGCGCTGAGATCCGGCACAAGCCGGGCGCGGAGAGGGTTGAGGTGGATATAGCGCACCAGGTCTTTGAAGTAGGCGTCCTCCTGACAGATAATCGATTTATAGCGGTTCTGAAAGAGATGTCCGGAACGTTTGTGCCTGCGATTAAAACTGGCGGCGTATCCGGACAGAAGTCTTGCCATAACCGTAGACAACGGCACTGTACCGGTGCGAAGCAGCAGGTGTGCGTGTTTTGTAAGGAACACCCATGCGTAACAGACTGTCCCGGTTTCAGGAAAAAGATCGCCGCACCGTCTAAAAAAGTCCCGTCTATCGGCAAGGCTTCCAAAGATGGGTCGCCTTTCTATTCCTCTGATGATGACATGATGGAGGATAGCCGGAGCGTCGAGACGGGATCGGCGAGGCATGACGGATGGTATCACTGGTAAGGGAAGAATGTCAAGAGTTATTTACTTACTTAAGCACGTCCCCTTTGGCCCCCTTAAGCACGTCCCCTTTGGCCCCC
>JBEKHB010000163.1:0-3874 GCA_050012495.1 Syntrophorhabdales bacterium | reverse complement strand
CAAAGTGACAAGGAGGGGCGACAACCAGGCATGACAAGGAGGGATGACAACCAGGCATGACAAGAGTCATGTTGTGCGATTTTCTTAAAAAAATTGACGAGAGGCGGCGGGGAGCCGTCAAGTAGTACTTCCTGTAATGTTGTTTATTTCTATCTGCCTTGAAGATGTCGCCTTTTAGCTGGCAATCGTCAAGATGAAATCAGAAAAAAGGCAGGGACACTTTCGGTATCCCTGCCTCCTGTGCGGTTGACTGAAAGCCTACTTCCGGATCCTCCTCCTGATTCCCGCGAGTGCGGCGAGGCCTGGGGCAAGGAGCCATAGCGCGCCGGGGACAGGCACGGGGTTGAATATTCCATAGCTTGCACCCGTAACGTTCGGAATGTGGGGATTCGTCCCCGTCGAATCGAAGAGGGAGGTGGCGATGAGCGTGCCGTCCGTGACGTCCAGGGTCACACCAGATTCCAAGTCGAGCGTTGCGATAGTGACGGTTTTGCCGCCGAGGTTGATCGCATCGATTGTCCCGGCAGGGCCCAGGAACTCATAGGTGTCGGTGCTCGAGGCGGAGAAGGAGCCGGTGCTCGTGAACGCGCCGTTGAAGATGACGGTGGAGGGATCGGTGATCCAGGTGCCGTTGTTGGTGACGCCTGCCTCGAAATTCACCGTTGAGTTGGTAATGGTAAAGCTTGCTCCCGCGTTGTTCGCCACTGCCTGCATAAAGTTCACGTAGGCCGCATTCGCGGCAGTGCCCACGTTGAAGGCTCCGCCCGAATTATTCGCCACCGAGGCGCCGAAGGTAGCAAATGCGGTGGGCGTGCCCCCGGCAACATTTACCTTGCCGCTGTTCTGGAGGGCGCCCTGGATCGTGGCCCCGGCTTGCTCATTGAAGATGCCTGTGGCGCCCTGGATATTGATGGATGCCTGGCTGAAGGAGCCGTTATTGGTGGTTGTGCCGCCGGTCTGGAAGCTGCCTGTGCCGTTGACGACGCCGTTGTTTGTCACGGCTGAGCCGTAGGCGGCGGTCATGGCGCCGTTGTTGGTGAGTGTGGCGCCTGCGTTGTTGACGAAGGCGCCGTTGTTGGTGAAGGTGGCTGAGTTGATAATCGTGGCGTAGTTGTAAACGATGCCGTTGCCCTGCAGCGTACCGTTGTTGGTGAAGGTGGCGCCGGAATTGGTGGACGTGCCGTTTGTCAGCGTGGACCCGGACCAGTAGTACAGATAAGCGCCGGAAGCATTCGTCAGGGCGCCGGAGTTGTTGAGCGCGGCAGGGGTCCCTGCGTTGCTGATGGTGATGGTGCCGTAGTTGTTGAGGGCGCCGGTTGCAAAGTTGTTGAGCGTGCCGCCGAAGTTGTTATACTCGCCGCCGATGACGCCGCTTGCGAAGTTGTTGAGCGTGCCGTAGTTGTTGATGGCGCCGTAGTAGTTGGTGATGGTGCCGTAGTTGTTGAGCACGCCTGCAGGTGCGCTGCCTCCACCGTTGACGGTGCCTCCACCGTGGAGGGCGCCGTCGTTGGTAATCGTGCCGGAGTTCTCGATGCTTGCGCCTGCGTTGTTGGTGAACGTGCCTGCCGCCTTGTTCTCCACGATGCCGCCGTTGTTGTTCATGCCGCCGTTGTTGGTGAAGGTGGCGGAGGCGTAGTTGTTAATCGTGCCGCCTGCATAGTTGATGAGGCCGTAGCTGCTCGATGGGCCGCCCGTGGAATTGTTGGTGAACACGTAATAGTTGCTAATCGTGCCGCCTGAGGTATTTAAGTCGCTGTTTGACAGCTGGGCGCCCGAGGCGTTGATGAGCGTGCCGTTATTGAGGATTATGGCACCCGACATATTCATGAGGGCGGCGTCGTTTTCGATATAACCATTGTTGCTGATCGTGGCGGCCAAGGCGTTTTCGAGGGTGCCGTAGTTAATTAGATTGGCGCCTGCGTAGTTGTTGATCGCGGCCGTGGCGCCTGCGTTGGAAATAGTGCCGCCCTCACCGGCGGAGGCGCCGTTGTAGAGATAGGCGCCGGACTCGTTGGTGATCGTGCCGCCCGAGATGGGGCTGGAGCTCAAACTGGTGCCCACCCACGTGCCGTTGTAGAGCACGGCGCCTGCCGAGTTGGTCATGGTGCCCCAGTTGTCTATCAAGGCGCCGGAGCAGTTGTACAGCGCGCTGGGGCTGCTGTTGGAGATGCCGGTGTTGGTCATCCCGCCCATGCCGGTTGACGAGTTGTAGACGCTGTTGTTGATAATCGTGCCGTAGTTGTAAATACCGCCGGCGGTGGAGTTGGTGAGCGTGGCGCCGGAGTAGTTGGTTATCGTGCCGCCGAGGTTGTTGACCAGCCCGTTGTACGGGAAGCCGCCGGTGTTTTCGGAGGTGTGGTTGATGTTGTTCAGCGTGCCGTAGTTGTTTATCCGGCCGCCGGCGCTGTTGGTAATCATGCCCATGTCGGTAATCGTGCCGGTGGCGCTGTTGTTCAGGATGCCGGTGGACTCGTTGGTCATCCAGCCCTCGTTGACCAACCCGCCTGTGGTCGCCGAGACGTAGGGGGCGTTGTTGGTAATCGTGCCGTAGTTGTTGATATAACCGACGGCGCCAGGGTTCAGCGTGCCGTTGTTGGTAATTATGGCGTTGACGTCGTTAACAATCGTGTGGCCGACTCCTTCGCCTATCGTGCCGTAGTTGGTGAGCGTGGCGCCTGAGTAGTTCTCCAGCGTGCCGGAGTTGGTTATCGTGCCGGTGGAATAATTGGTAATCGCGCCGTAGTTGTTTATCTGGCCGGCGCTGCTTAGGGCGCCGTAGTTGTTCAGATAGGCGCCGGAATAGTTGTTGATCGTGTCTGCGCTAGGCCGAACTGTGAGACCCAGGTAGGCGCCGGAGTCGTTGGTCAGCGTGCCTGAATTGTTCAGATAGGCCGGCGGGTACGACGCGCCGTAGGTCTCGTTGATCAGCGAGGCGCCTGACTTGTTTTCCAGCGTACCGGTGCTTGTGATATCTATTGTGCTATAATTAGGAAAGGGATTTTGCACGATATACCAGCCGCTTGTATCCAGGGTCAAAGTGGTGTAAACAGCAACCCCTCCCGTGAGCTCCTGCGCACGAACGCTCAAAGGAAAACCCGCAAGGACGATGCCCGCCAGCAATACGGACAAAAGCTTTATTTTATTCATGAGGTCGCCTCCTTCAATCCGTGATTGAGCACAGCTTTCTTACGAACGGAAGTCATAGACCCTCCCTTTTTGTTCCTGTCATGCCGTCATATGATCCTGTCCTTCCGAGTCGTTCCCCTGAAAACAAAAAAACCAGTCTCCACCCGGCCGCGGTGGCGACCGCATTGAGCCGAAATAAGGATTGCTTCCACGCATGTGTTTCTCCCTCACGCGAACCCTTTTTCTCTAAAGAGGCATTTCACGTTGCCGAGAGACTCGCTGCTGCTGATCCGGCTTAAGGCTTCTGCGCCTTCGCATCCTTAATGAGCAGAGAGACATTGCGCCCGACATCATTACGCCTTCCCCGCACGATCTCACGCATAAGATTCGTGGGTTCTTCTGGCAGCCCGGCTGTCTGCTGGAGAAGACGCAAGAAAAACTTTCAGAGGCCCTTGGCTTTCCGCCCCACCCTCGCGGGTGGTTTGGCTTTATCAGAATTAGTTTGATTCAATCTATAACACTGTAAAACAAAATGTCAAGAGAAATCGCACTATGGAGCAAAAATACTTCTTGCAGCTTTCAAGCGGAACTCTTCACTGAGTCTAAAGGGGCGCGATTGTGAACTTGTAGGTGAAGTAAAGTACGTGTATCTTCCTGGAAGAGAGGATCGTGAGATTTTCCTTGAAGTTGAAAGATGCAGATGGTAATGATTAAGCATGGGGCGGGCGCGGAGATGGCGAAGGCAAGG
>JBEKHB010000162.1:0-4008 GCA_050012495.1 Syntrophorhabdales bacterium | reverse complement strand
GAAAGGAGCAAGCCTCGTCTTCCTCCGGTGGTTTTTTGGTCATTCCCTTCTCTAAATTGCCTTCTATCAAGGACCATAGCTGTTTTTTTATCCTTTTTGCGTCGGCCTTGTTCAGCCGGGAACTTTTCCGCTCGATAGTAAAGCCGTTTCCGCAAAGAACTTGCTGAGCAGGGACATGCCAACGCCGTGCGTAGGACAGCGGCGGGGCAGTTTGACGTTCATACAAAATGACCGTGGCCCTTTAATTAAGGTTCCGCAGCCCGTGGGCGTCCCTCGATCCGTTCCGGGACCTCGACGCCGATCTCAGCTTTCGGCCCCGTTGTCGGCTGGAAGATGTCCAGCGCCTTCTTTCCTGTTGCTATAGTGCCTCCCTTCCGTTATTACGTCATGCCGTCATTATGGAATTACGTTTCCCGCGCGGTCAGTTGAGGATAGGGTTATCCGGGATGGCGGGAGATGGGCCTGACTGGTTCTGTCTGCACTCTCTTTTGCTGCCTCCTTTGCTAGAACTCCAACGGGAGCTCCACGGCCCTTCCCGTCCGCTTCGCCTCACGGGCAAGCCTGTAAGCCTCATCGTACTGGCCGGCCACCTTGTCCCAGGATACCACGTTCTCCAGGTATTGCCTGAGGTTCTCCCCGAGTTTCAGACGGAGTTCTTCGTCGCAGGCCAGACGGATCACCTTTGACCGGAGCATCTCCTTACTCGTAAAGAGGAGTCCGCCCTCGCTCTCAAGGGTCTGCGCCGTTAGCCCTTCCATGGGCGCCGTCGTAATGTAGGGCTTATTCAGGGCGATGACACGAGCGAGGGTGCCGGATTGGGTCTCGTCGAGAGAAGGGATGACGATAAAATCGCATATCGCCATCACCCTGTAATAGGCGTCCCCCCTCGGGATAAACTCGTAGTAACGGGCCAGCCCTTTCTCCGCCAGACTCTCAAGCTCCATTTTGTATTTCTCATACTCGTGAAGGTCGCTCGGGTCCCTCATGGCGCCAGCGGCGAGGATATCCCAGTGGTCGCCTGTTCGTTCTTTGATTTCCCGTTCTATCCCTTCCCACATGGAGGTGAGGATGTCCCATCGCTTATTCGACTGGATCCATCCGATGAGGCCGACGAGGTGCTTTCCGATGTGGGGGAGTTCATTCAGTCCGATCTTCGCACGCAAGCCGGCAATCTCATGGAGCCCCCACCGCCTGTCCGGCCGTGCCCCGTGGGGCACAACCATGATGTTCAGCGGCGTTTTCCAGCCCCTCCCCGAGAAGCACCAGTCGAGGCGCCACTTCTGGTAGTGACACTTGAAGAGGACCACGTCGGCGGTTTCGCACAGCCTGTACACGAAGTCTGCCTCCACGTCCCTCATCCGTCCGTGGATTGTATGGGGCTCGACGACGACGGGCCAGTCACCCAACGCAGTTAAAAGATCGATGAAACCCTCGTTTTCATCCCCCTTCCCCCGGTCGTCATAGAACTCGTAGAGGCCGTATTCGTGCTCGATGTGAACGGCGTAGGGCTTCAGTTTCTCCACTTTCTCGGCCACGGGCTTCCACCAGTCATGGCGTGACATGTCGATGAGGGGGAAAACGCCTTCTCCGGCCCCGTCCGTATGGCTAATGACGAGCACCTCCCGGTCGGGGTTCCGCTTCTGGATAAACTCCCGGGCCTCTTCGCAAAAGGTTCCGATGCCGCAAAGCCGCGGAGGATAGCTGGAGATCATGACGATGGGATCTTCCCGGTCCTCGCCTGCGAATGAAAACGCGATCTCGCAGCGTTCTTCCATCGTCGGTAAGCCATCTCCGCAAACGTTTTCCATGACACCCTCCTTGTTTTTGGTTTCGGCCTTGGTAGTGGCCATCTTCAGGCCGGACACTATCCGGCGACCACTGCCTGAGCGCTGCTGCCGATGCCATAATTCCTTCCGTCCGTCATGATGTCATTCCTTCCTTTGTCATCTTCCGTTGCATCAGCGCGGTACGATCCAGTTGAAAAGCTTGTCGGCCTTCGCCGGATCGAGGCGTCGCAGTTCCCGGACGGCATCCAGGGCGGCCGTTCTGTTGCCGGAATTGCTGTAAGCGACTGCAAGGTTGTTCCAGGCGTCGGCATCTTTCGGATCAATCCTGATGGCCTGGCGGTAGGCCTCGATGGCGTCGTCGTAGCGGTTGAGGAGGCCGTAAGCGTAAGCGAGGTAGAACCAGGTCCAGCTATGCTCCGGATCAATCCTGATGGACTGGCGGAAGGCCTCGATGGCGTCGTCGTAGTGCGTGAGATGGCCGTAAGCGATTCCGAGGTTGTACCAGGCCCAGGCATCTCCCGGCTCGCTTTTCGTCCACTTCCGGCACCACTCAAGCAATCCCTGCCAGTCCTTCGCCGCTTCCAAGGCAGCGGCGCGCTTCAACCATTCTGCGTGACCGCGACCCTCTGCAGCCGGTACGCGGCCCGGCTTGACCTCGCCTATCCACTCCGCGGGCATGGCGAAGTTAAGGCTCTGTCCGCCTTCCAGGTAAAAGGTGGTCAGGCCGACAAGGCGGCCTTCTCTATCGAACAAGCCTCCGCCGCTCGAACCGGGGGAGATGGCCGCCGTGGTCTGAATGAAGGGTGGGGGTCCGCCCAGGAGCTGCACAACGACGCCGTCGGAAAGGGAGAGCTCCAGGCCCTTCGGCGCACCCACGGCATAAACCTGATCCCCCACCTTGAGGCGTGCCGCCTTGCCGAGTTGGACAGGTTTCCCTTGACTGCCTTTGACATCGAGGAGGCAGATGTCCTTGTCGCCGTCTTCCGCATAGAGGGTGGCAGGAAGAAGCTTTTTGCCCCGGCTCACCCGGTAGGAGGCACCCCCTTCAACCACGTGGCAGTTGGTGGCGACCCGGCCGGAAGGAAGCAGCACCCCGCTCCCCTGTCCTTTCATCCTGCCTTGGGCGTCCAGTGTCTTCACCACGACGACGGCGTCCTTGACCTTGTCGAAGACCTGGGCGGGCGTGAGGGCGTAGACTTGTGCGGGCAGGAGCGCGAGGAAGCACGCGGCCCAGACCAGCTTCATAACAAACGGTATATTCATCTTTCCGTTCCGTCTGTCCGTCATTCCGTAATGCCTCTCTTCATGAAGTCCGTCAAATCCATTCCCGGCGGAAGGATCATTTGCAGCGGGACCGGAAGCCCGGCCTTCAGGAAAAGGTCCGCGATGACCAGCGACCCTTCGGCACCCGCTCTATCCGCGTCCAGGACCAGATAAACAGTTGACCGTCCGCCCGCGTCTTGAAGGCCCCGGAAGCCCTCGACCCATGCGGCCTTGAAGTTCTTCGCCCCCGGCGACCCGAAGCGCGTCTTCCCTGAAGCGTTCCTTCAGGGCCGGCCCTCATGATCAGGGTATTCTCGATCACAGAAGCGAAGCCCGAGGGCGACGACCACTTCCGGCGCGATGCCTTTGTCCTTCGTCAGCCAGTCCAAGGCGTTGCCATGCACAGGGCGACAGGCGGACAGGAAGGCTTCATATGGGGCGGGATCAGGTGCGAACCCCGTGACCTTGACAGGATCGGCGTCCGCAGGCATCACTGTCCGGCCTATTCTTATACCCTAATTTTTAGGTAGACCCGTCATTTCCTTCTCGCATGTCGCATCTGTGTTTCTCTCTTCGCCTGCTTTTTCAGCTTCTTTTCAAGATCATTCAAGTCCTCCTGGTGAAGCGGGTCCATCCGCCCCCCGCCCCGATCCTCCTCAACAATTGGTATTATCTCATGATCTGCGTTCATGTTCTCCTCACATCGACGTTCTTCTCTTTTTGCCATTGATCTAGGGCGGGATCGGATAAAGGCCTCATGACCTTGACAGGATCGGCCCCGTCCGCAGCCTTCCAGGATGCCCCAGGATCGTTTTTCTCGCCCCGGCCCTTATCACTATATATCCCCCTTTTGCGATGTCCCGGTGAAGCGATGCCGGTCTCCCCTTCCAGCCAGGCGACGGCGGACGGAAAGGTCATGTCCCCGGCGACCTCGATCCGTTTCAGCAGATCGCCCTTC
>JBEKHB010000161.1:0-38075 GCA_050012495.1 Syntrophorhabdales bacterium | reverse complement strand
GTGGACGGACGCTCGCGCTCCCTCTCCCTTGAGGGGAGAGGGGCGGGGTGAGGGTGATACGGGCAAGGCGCTCCGGTGCAGCCGGTGACGCCGCGTAGCGGCTGGTCGCGACAGCGGAGCAATGCCGCCGTTGGATGCGGCCATTGCGATTCAGTTGTCAAAGAACACTGCCGGGGACCTTTAGAATCCGGCTCAAACGGGCCGGGGCAATGCCCGGCCTGATAAGATTTTCCTCCTTTTCCCGCTTCCTGTCAAAGTGACAACCGGGGGTGTCAACCAGGGGTGACAAGGAGGCATGACAACCAGAGGTGACAAAAAGCACCTGAGGCGATTTTTTGGAAAACATGACTTCACCATGGCCCCAGAGGGCCGGTGGCCGGACCCAGAGCCGTCCCTACCTTCTTCCCGTTATCCACATTTTTGTTTTTCTTGTTGCACAACTCGGTTTGAAGTGGTAATAGTGAAGAAGTCGGAGACTGTGGGCGATGCGGCGTTTTCTGGCGGGGAAGGTGAGCGTTGTTGAGGATGGGAGGATGGATGGGTATTATGAAGAGGGTGAGAAATACCGGAATAAACGGAACTACGTCCCCCTCGTCCTCCTAAAATACCGGAATAAACGGAACTACGTCCCCCTCGTCCTCCTAAACGGAACTACGTCCCCCTCGTCCTCCCAAAAATTGATTTTCAGTCGTCACCCCGGTGAAAACCGGGGTCCAGGCTGTTTGTAACGTACTGAAAAGACTGGATGTCCCGCCTGCGCGGGATTAAGGCCCGCTTCGCTCTACCGGCGTCCGCCGGAATGACGGCAAAGGGTCCCCAAACGATTTTTTCACAGCTTCTGACAAGGAGGCATGACAACCAGGAGTGACAAAAAACATTTCAGCAATGTTTCTTTTGTTGCCAATGAAAAATCTTTCTAATAGAATGTGATATGCCACACAGGACGTTCAGGGAGATCGTCGTCTTCGTGATCGGTTCCACCCCTCAGATCATCACAGAAACGATCTATGCCCTCTCTCAAGAAGACCCACCCGTACAACCGGACGAGGTTTACGTCATCACCACTTCTCATGGAAGAAAGAAAATCGAAAACGGCCTCTTGAAGGACGGCTTAATAGGAGATCTGTTTCAGGAATATGACCTCCGTCCCGTCGAACTGACAAATTCGTCGTTCATACTCATCAGCGATGATCGCGGCAAAGAGATTGACGATATCAGGAGCGAACAAGACAACAGACATACAGGAGACGCGATAGCTTCACTCATCAGGAAGTTGGCGGAAGATCCGTTAAACCGGCTTCATTGCTGTCTCGCAGGCGGCAGGAAAACCATGTCCTTCTATCTCGGCGCGGCCCTCCAGCTTTTCGGGAGACCATGGGACAAGCTTTACCACGTGCTGGTGACGCCCGAATTCGAGTCACGACCTGAATTCTTCTACAAGCCAAAGGAAAGCAGGATCATAGAACAGAAGATGCCCGATGGTTCGGTGAAGCGGCTCAACACGGATGATGCGGAGATCATCCTCGCCGAGCTGCCGTTTATCAGACTGAGGGAGAAGCTCGATTTGCGGGGCAAAGGGTTTGAAGAGCTTGTTGCGGAAGGTCAGGCGGACCTGGACACGGCGATCGTCCACCCAGACTTGGTTGTCAACATTACAGAGAGAACCGTGTGTATCGGAGGACACACAATTGAAATGGTACCTGTTCACCTTATGCTTTACCTCGCCCTCCTGAGAGAAAAGGTCGAATCGTGTAAGAGACCTTCCCAGCCTTACTGCTTCGATTGCACTGACTGCTTTCGGGCCCTTGGCGAGATGGTGGCGGAGCCGAGCCTCGCGAGAATGGGCCTCGATTACCAGTCAATCTACAGGAGTAGCCCCGGCAAGGCCGACGAGATGCTTGACCACTGGAGAGGCAGTGACGGCATGAAGGCCGCAAGGCAGAACAGGAGCAAGATAAATCGGGCGATTGGGGAAGGTTTACGTGATACCACGCTCACTCCCCGTTATACGATCAGCTCCATCAGGCGCTATGGGGACACGAGGTACGGGATACGTGCGGAGAAAGGAAGAATAAGGATTGAGTAAGAAATTCACGCGGGCCAGATGAGGAGAGACTTGATGGATAACACGATCTACAAAATTGCTATGGCGGGATTTCTCCACGACATCGGAAAGTTCGCAGAACGGGCGGGAACGGCTTTTCATGCAGACCCAGAATTTGTGAACAGCAACGCCGACTTGTACCAGCCATACAACACGCAACAAAACAGGCACACCCACAGGCACGCCATATATACCGCTGCTTTTATTGATCACGTCGAGATACACCTCCCCTCCGAATTCAACAAGGCAAGCTGGGGGCTGGGGGACCCCTTCATCAACCTTGCCGCCGGTCACCACAGGCCCGAAACACCCCTCCAGTGGGTTGTCACCATGGCAGATAGGGTAAGCAGTGGCTTCGACAGACAGGAGTTTGACAGCTACAATAGCGAGATCGATAGGGAGGGGGTGCCGCTCCGGGACTACAAGAAGACCCGGTTGCTCACCTTGTTCGAAGGGCTCTCGCTGAATGACAAGTGGATGGATGACGCACTTGAGTCATATGGATACAGATACCCGCTTAAGGAACTGTCACCCGAGAACATTTTTCCGGTAAGGCGGAGTGACCTTTCGACCGGCGACAGTGAGGACGCGGGCGAGGAATACGACCAGCTTTTTCTTGGCTTCTTGAACGCCCTTGAAACCCTGGACCATAAACAGAACATTCCGCTATGGTTTGAGCATTTCGACAGTCTGTTCCTCATTTATGCTTCGCACGTGCCGGCCGCAACGGTGGGCAGGGTCGTGCCGGACGTATCCCTTTACGACCATTCACGGACTACGGCGGCCCTTGCTGCTGCCATCTACAAATATCATCAGGCTTCAGGTACTCTGGACGTTGAACACGTAAAAGACTATGACGATCAGAAATTCATCTTTGTGAGCGGTGATCTCTACGGGATTCAGGACTTCATATTTGCGGAAGGTGGAAGCACGGGTAAAGCGGCTGCGAAACTCCTCCGAGGTCGGTCCTTCGCCGTATCGCTCATCAGCGAACTTGCAGCCGACATGCTTTGCAGGAAGCTGGATTTGCCTACATCATCGATCATCCTGAACGCTGCAGGCAAGTTCACGATCCTTGCCCCTAACCTCAAGAGCACGTATTCAGCAATTGAGGGGGTCCGGGATACGATTAACGAGTGGCTACTCAGAAACTACTACGGCCAATCATCTATCGGTGTGTGCACAGTTGAGGCTTCCTGCCACGATCTTGTGGGAGGCAACTTCCACTCTCTTTGGGAAGAACTCCAATCCGCTCTTGACAGGCAGAAGTACTCGAAGATAGACCTGGAGAAACACGGAGGAACGGTGGTTGGCTACCTCGATTCATTCAACAACGAGTTGGACCATCCACTCTGCCCTTTCTGCGGCAAAAGACCGGCGCACGTGGACGCATACATAGGTCAAGAAAAGGAGGGCAGTTGCAGCATATGCCGCGACCACGCGTATATAGGAGAGCATTTGGTGAAGCAGGAGCGTGTCGCTATCACCACGGCTAATGCTGACCTGAAAGGAGACAAGCTTTTCGAACCCATTTTTGGTCAGTACCAGATATCCTTTGACGTTGGAGGGAAGCTCAGCCAGCTTTCCAGGTCCGGTTTTCTTCTGAAGTACTGGGACATCGGGATACCGGGCGACGGTAACATCGCCAAGAACATTACGGCAAAATTCATCAACGGCTATGTCCCGAAATACACTGAAGAAGACAACTTCGATGAGAGACTCCTTTACGGCAAGAAGAAGACAGACACCACGCTGGAACTAGTTGAAGTACTGAAGCCAGGCAGGGAAATACCCAAAACGTTCTTACATATAGCGAAGACCGCCCTGAACTTCACTGAAAAACCGGCCAAATTCACCGGCATCGAGGCACTCGCCGTGCTGAAGGCGGACGTGGACAACCTGGGGCTGGTCTTTTCCTGCGGGACCCGGCAGGAGAGATTCACGATCTCCCGGCTTGCCACGTTAAGCAGGCAGATGAACCACTTCTTTGCCGTGTATTTACCGCACCTACTCAAGACCGACTCCAGGTTCACCAATATCTATACGGTCTTCGCCGGAGGTGACGACCTCTTCCTGATCGGCCCCTGGAACAGAATCATCGACTTCGCCAGCTTTCTGAAAGAGAGGTTCACGGAATATGTGTGCCACAACCCCGCTGTAACGATCTCGGCCGGAATCACCGTCCACAAACCCGGAGAACCTATCGGTAGTATGTCAGAAAGTGCGGAAACAGCGCTGGAGATGTCGAAGGATCGCAAGCCATACGAATCCGGGAGGGACCCGGGGAAGGATGCAATAACCATTTTCGGTGAGACCACGAGGTGGGACGACCTATATAGGCTCCAAAAGATCAAGGGCATCCTTGAAGCCTGGTATGAGAAAGGCACTATCAATAGCGCGATGCTTTTCCGGCTGAATGACTTGTTGGAAATGGCAAAAAAGGAAAAGGAACTGAGGGGTTCCGGAGCGGCCGTGTCCATGGAGGACATGGACTGCCTCAGGTGGCGGTCACAATTGAAATACACGGTCGCAAGGAACATCGGACGGAAACTGAAAGGGGAAGAGAAGGGCAAGGTCATTGACGAGGTATTGAGCGCGGTCATGTGGCTTGACGAGTTCGGGGGTACGATGAAGATACCCTTGTGGCAGATAATCTATAACCACAGATAGGAGGAAATGATGGAGATTAAATTTTGGAGGGACAAGAGCAAGAAACTAATTGACCCGGAGTTGTTTTCTGGGCATGCCGAAGATCTCGCGCGTGCCGTCGCCTCGGAGAGTAATGACAGGACAAACGCTCCCACTCAAATACGGAAGTTTTACGATCAAGTCGTCCGGTTTGATAGCATTGTCAAGACAAACCCTGAGGAGTTTGACATACTGATACCGTACATAAAGATGCTCAATGCAAAAGCTGCATATGCCCATGCAAGGGAAAGCGGTGGTAATCCGCTCATATCACAAGGGTTTCGGGAGTTTATTACCCGTTCCTTGGAAAAGGTCAATGACCGTGACGACTTTGAGGTGTTTGCCAGTTTTTTTGAGGCATTCATGGGCTTCTACAAGTTGTTGTACGAGCAAAAGAAAATAGCAGCAAAGCAGCATAGAGCTGAATTCAGCGGGGGAGTGAGAAAATGAGACTAATGTCGATCAAGAAACTTGAAGGCAAACTGACTTTACGGAGCGGGCTCCACATAGGCTCGGGAAACATGGAAATGCATATAGGTGGTACCGACAGCCCCGTGATCAAACACCCTCATACATTGGAGCCATATATCCCTGGTTCCTCCCTCAAAGGAAAAGTCAGATCCCTGCTGGAGATGGAGAGCGGCCTCATGATTCTTACTCAAGGGGGTGTGGTGACAAGTCAGACGCTCCAAACGGACAGAGTCAAGGGGGACGCCACGCTATCCGCCAAGTGCGAGGCAATCCTGAAAATATTCGGCAGCAGCGGTGCAGATAAGGATGATGAAGCCGGGTTCGGGCCTACCCGCGCATCCTTCAGCGACTGCTACCTCAACACCGAGTGGAAAAAGAAGGCGCACGATAACAGATGGAGTCTCTCAGAGGTAAAGTCCGAGAACAGCATCAACAGGATCAAAGGGACAGCCGAGAACCCAAGGTTTATCGAGAGGGTGCCAGAGGGTACGGAATTCGACTTCCTTGTTACCTTCAAAATCCTCGATTCATCCGACGAAAGCCTTTTCACAGACTACCTCCTCAAGGGCCTCAAACTCCTTGAGATGGACGCATTAGGCGGAAATGGGAGCAGGGGGTATGGCAGGGTCCAGTTCTCGGCGCTCATACTGAACGGCGGAGAAGATATCACCGACAAATTCAGGGCACTGAATCCGTTCTAAGCTGGATGGCCGGTAAAGGAGGGCTTTTGAAAACCTATATCATTACCATGAAGCCACTGTCTGGTTTTGCCACTCCTCTCAAGGGCGACACCCTTTTCGGCCAACTATGTTGGCAGGCGGTCTACGATCCTGGCCTTTTCGGCGCCTCCATAGACGACCTTCTGTCCGATTACCTCACGGACCCTTTTGTGGTGGTCTCCTCGGCATATCTGAAAAAGCGCAGTGACGGAGAAAACGAGTATGCCTTGAAGCGACCCGATCTGCCCGCTGAGAAGTTCATGGAGCTGAAAAGAGAAAACAAGAAAGAATTCCTAAGACAAAGGAAACTGCTCAAATCTGCGAAATGGATTCTCGTGGGAGCCGGGAAAAGGATGGAATCGTTGCGTGACCTTGGCCTGCTGGGTAGCCCGGAGTTGTTTGACGTCCTTGCCGGGCCACCCGCCGGTTCAGCTATGGAGAAGGCGACACGGAGGCGCACAAAGGCCGTGGTAGCTGACTTCGCACAACCTCACAACACCATCAACCGGCTCACCAACACCACGGGCGAGGGCGGATTTGCGCCATATTCGGTCGAACAGCACGCATACTTCCCGGGTGCCGAATTAGCTATCTTTGTCGGCGCACACAAAAAGATCGATATCGAGCAGATTGCCGCAGGGTTCAGACGTATGGGCGAACTGGGATTTGGAAAGGATGCCTCGACGGGACTCGGAAGATTCGAAGTCGGAGGAATTCAGGAGATCGATCTGGCGGCTCTCGGCAGCAAGAACCCGGACGCCTGCTACACCCTGGGACCATGTGTTCCACCCGCCCACGCGTTCTCTTCCATGTACTTTACACCTTTTACTCGATTCGGTAGACACGGCGACGTCTTGGCCAAATCGTCCAACCCTTTCAAAAACCCCGTCATTATGGCCGATGAGGGAGCCGTTTTTGTGGCAGCAACCGGCGCCGCCTTTGACAAGCCGTACATCGGGTCTGCCGTAAGGGGTGTCTCAAAAGCCATCCCTGGTGCGGTAACCCAGGGATATTCTCTCTACATCCCGGTAAGAATGGAGGACTGAGATGCAGACTCCGCTAAAATTTATACTCCAGGTGCTTTCTCCGATACACATCGGTTGCGACGACGTGTATGAACCGACCAGCTTTGTCATAGACGAAAAAAAGGGTGCTCTTTTAGAGTTTGATCCGATGCATCTTGTGCAGACGCTGAGTTCCTCGCAAAGGACGGAACTCCTGCGGCTCTGCGCCGACGAGGACCTGCTCGCCATTTTCAAATTTGTGAGAAGGGTTTTCAGTCCCAACATTCCCCGGACGGAAACAGCCGTAGCTACCGGCCTTGTGAACCACTACAAAGACGTCATGAACATGTCGACCTACAACAAGAATGCCGTCATAAACCAGTTCACCATGTACAAGACAGCCTATAACCCGCAGACGAACCAGCCTTACGTACCGGGGACATCTATCAAAGGGGCCTTGCGAACCGCGTACCTCAGTCATCTTGCCGGTGTCAAGGGCATCAAGGACATAAAGGGAGGTAAAGGGGAGGCAAGGCAACTTGAGGCGAGCCTCCTCGGCGGTACGTTCGACAGCGATCCCTTCAGAATGGTCAAAGTGTCGGATTTCCAGCCCTTCGAGAAGGTGAAGACACGGATCATTTACGGGGTGAACAGAAAAAAGAGAAAGAGCGACAGGGCCTCAAGGGCGGAGAGCGGGCCTCCACAGATTTTCGAAGTCTTGGAAGCCGGCAGTACCTTCGAAGGTGCCATAAATATCGAGCAACCAGAAGGAACCATAGCGCATCCGATCACAAAAGAGGTGCTCTTCGCGTCCGCTAACGAGCATTATGGAAAAATAGGCAGACAGGACGCACAGGACATGACGGAAGCAGGGTTGAAACCTCTCACACTCGCGGCCGCGCCTGGCGACGAGGCCCACTCGTGGCTGCTTATCCGAATAGGCAGACATTCCGGCGCAGAGGCTGTCACCATCGAGGGCAACAGGGAGATCAAGATTTTGCAGGGTCGCGATCAAAGTCCTCTGATGCTCACGCGAGCGACGACCTTTTGGCTTGCTTCTGAGACGAGCAAACCATCCACGGGAGATGGTCTCGTCCCTTTTGGGTGGGCGATGCTCAGAGCAGTGCCGTTTGAGGTCGAAAAGGGCATCTATTCTCTCCGGGAGAGAACCTCGGATGTCAGCCCCCACCTTCCCGTAAACGAAGATGCCATTGAAACACGGGATGATCACGTCACTAACATAACCGCCCCACGAGCAATTGAGCCGATCTTATGTGAAGGCGTCGTTGTAACATGGAACCCAGGCAGTCAGACGCTGATGGCAACGGTGGAAGGGAAGAAGGCGCTGAGCGATAGGATCACGGACCGGTCTTTTGTCCCTGAATCCCTATGGCCTAAACTGGAAAAGAAGAGAAGCGTCAAGGCCGCTATCCGTGTTCTGCCGAGGGGTAACGCCTTAAAGATCGTTCAGGTACTTGATGAGTCATGATGCCTCTATCCCTTGAAGAAATCTCCCCCAACCCCTCTTTACGAAAGAGGGGAGATAAGAGGAAAGAGCATCTCCGCTTGTGTGAATCCCGTAGCGGGTGTACACTAAGCAAATAATGGAAGCAATAAAAATCCTTGAAAAGAAAGAAAACCTCAACTGGGATTATGATGAAGAAGCTGATGTGCTGTACATTAGCATGGGCGAACCGCAGAAGGCTGTCGGCGTCGATATTGGCGATGGGGCGATCGTCCGCTATGTCGAAGCGACGAACGAAGTAGTGGGCCTGACCCTTATCGGGATGAAAGAACGGCTCCTGAACAGCCTGAAGAAAAACTGACGCCGCCAAGATGAACAGAGCAACCCCTGATATGGAGAATGAATTGGCACCCATCAAGGCGGTCTTGCAGGAGCTGCGGGCCGAGGGCAACGTCCTCATCGCCATTCTGTACGGCTCTTTCTTCAGCGGGACGCCCCATGTCCGGTCGGACGTCGATCTGGCGCTCTATGTCCATGCCGCGAACGAAGCACAAGAGATTGGAATCATCGACCGGGTCCTTGTGTCGAGCGACAGGGAGATATCGATCCTTCGCCTCGACGATGCGGACGAATCGCCTTTTATTGTTCAGGAGGCCCTCAAAGGAAAGCACCTCGTCGAACCGCAGAAAGAGACGCTTTACCGGGTGTACGACCGGGCTCTTCATGAGAGCGAGAGCATCAGGCTCAAGAGAGGAATGCGTGGACAATAAGCTCACCAAGCTCAAGAGGTACCTGGCCGAGACCGTCACGTATTTCCTCTCCAGGGTAGAGGGAGTCGACAGAGACCGCTACACCGCGGACCGTGACATCCGCTACATACTCGACAAGGCCATTAACGACATCATTCTGTGCATGGTCGACATTGCCGAGGAATGCCTGAAAGGCCATGATCGCTCGGTTCCCGAGACGTATCGACAAACCCTCCTCGCCTGCTACGAGTTCGTAGGCGACGCCGCCACGAAGGTGGCGCCCCTGGCGAAGCACCGCAACGAGATGATTCACCAGTATCTTCACGTGAACTGGCAAAATATCGTGACGGTGAAAACCAGAATCCCTGATATTCTCGAGTTTGCGGATAAAGTGCACGAAAGCCGTGAGAGGAAGGAAAAGACCGTGGGCACGATTTCAGACGTGGAAAATACTTTCGAGTAGTGAAATCTCCCCCAACCCCTCTTTGCAAAAGAGGGGAGAAGAGGCTGGCTCTTTGCAAAAGAGGGGAGAGGAGACTGGCTCTTTGCGAAAGAGGGGAGAGGAGACTCAAAGGGGGACTGAGGGGCAGGCAAATGGTCGGTATTCATGTCATCTCCTTTTTTCAAAGGGGGATTGAGGGGGATTTACTCAAATGATTACCTACGACCCACGCCTCAAGCCTTTTGCCCGCTCCTTGCGAAGCAACATGACCGACACCGAGGCTTTCCTATGGTCAAAGCTCCGACGTCAACAGATCAAGGGATACCAGTTTTACCGACAGAAAGCCCTCCATCGATGCATCGTCGATTTCTACTGTCCTGCGGCATGTCTCGTGATCGAGATCGACGGGGGACAGCATTACACAGAGGAAGGGAAAGAAAGAGATCGGACTCGCGACAGTGCCCTGGCGACCATAGGACTCAAGGTTCTCAGGTTCTCGGATAGGGAAGTATTTGAGGACATCGGTGGAGTATTGCAGAGGATATGGGATTGCTTGCCTTGAGGAATGAAATCTCCCCCAACCCCTCTTTGCAAAAGAGGGGAGAAGAGGCTGGCTCTTTGCAAAAGAGGGGAGAAGAGGCTGAAGGGGGGATTGAGGGGCAGGCAAATGGGTGCTAGGCAAACCCTAAAAAAGGGGCCATTGTACTGTCATCCCCCTTTTTCAAAGGGGGACTGAGGGGGATTTATTCAAAATGATTATGTATACGACGCAGTGAACCTGACATCGAGGAGAGACCATGGCAGACGCGATGATAGTCTCAGTTGGAGGGACACCGGCACCGATAGTAAAATCAATCGGGCACTTCAAGCCGAAGTTCGTGGTCTTCTTCGCTTCGCAGGATACGGCAGATCAAGTGACGGCGATCAAGTCGGAAACAGGCCGAAATGGGGTCACCTTCAGAAGCGAGATGACACTGGTGGATGACGTGAACGACCTTCTGACATGCAATGACAAGGCAGAAGAAGCGGTCCGGCGGGTTTCGGTGAAAGGGCATCACAAGGATGACGTAATCGTTGACTATACCGGGGGCACAAAGAACATGTCAGTGGCCTTGGCCCTCGCCGCCATAACACACGGTTTCTCTTTCTCCTACGTGGGAGGAGATGAAAGAACGAAAAGCGGGACCGGTACGGTCATTGACGGTCAGGAACGGGTATATCAAAGCGTGAATCCATGGGACTTGCTCGGCATCGAGGAAAAAAAGAAGATAGGCCTGCTTTTCAATCAGTGCCAGTACAAGGCCGCGAAAGAACTGGCAGACAGCTTGGCCAACAGGAGCACACGACACCGCACACTTTTCAGGAAAGTCGGCTTTCTCGTCGAAGGTTATTACCTGTGGGATCTCTTTCGGCACAAGCAAGCTCTTGAACGATTCGGAAAGGCGAGGATTGACGAAATCATTGAAGGAGAGGACCGGGGCGCGCGGAAGTTCGCGCAGGAGACACAGCACAGCGTCGCTTTTCTCGAAAACCTTACAAAAGAAATCTCAAAACCCTCCAGACTCTTGCTCCTCGATCTCTATTCAAATGCCGAGAGGCGAATCAGGGAAGGAAAGATCGACGATGCGATCTTCCGGCTCTATCGGCTTGTAGAAATGATGGCACAGGAAGCCCTACTCGTCCGTCACGCCATCGACACATCAAATGTGGAGATTACAAGGTTGCCTCATGCCATCAGACAGGCAATAGTGGACAAGTACAAAAACCCCAGGGATGGAAAGGTAAAGATACCCCAAGCGGCGGCCTTCGAGCTGCTCGCGGCACTGAACGACCCGCTTGGTTGCACGTTTGCCGAAAACATTCATCGCTTCCTCAATGTTCAACAGGCCCGAAACTATTCGTATCTGGCCCACGGCTTTGGATCGTCCAAAGAAAGCACGTATAAAGACTTGAGGGACTTCGTTCTCGGTCTGGGCACACTTGAAGGCGCAGATGCCCCTATGTTTCCGGAAATGGCGTTGTGAAGGAACGGTAAAGCACGCAAGCTCATCTACCGCTCGCCGGTCACCGGCGACACGACAATCTTTGACCATTCGCCGGATTGAGCATCGGGCCTCTCGGGCTAGTACAAAAACATTTCCACAACATTTCTTTCCGTGACTCATCGCGGATTATCCCGTATTCTTTTCCCATGAAGCGAACGCTCTACGTTATCGCCTACGACATCGCCGACGGGCGGCGGCTCAACCAGGTGCGCTGCTTCCTGAAGGGCTATAGCTCGGGCGGGCAGAAGTCCGTCTACGAATGCTTCCTCACGGATGGGGAGTTGCGGATCGTGACGGATGAGCTGAACCATCTCATCGAGCAAGCAGAAGACAGGGTCCATGTATTCGTCATGGATGGCCGGAGCACAACTCACACCATGGGCATGGCCGTCCAGCCTCGCGACCCTCAATTCTTCTACATAGGGTGAAAAGAACGCATGGGAACCCTCTACATCGATCGGAAGAACATCCACGTAAAGCTCGACGGCAATGCCCTCGCCTTCTACGCCAACGGCGTACGCGAGGGCATTGCACCCGTCAATCCCCTGAGCCGGGTCGTGGTGGTCGGCGCGGCGGTCATTGAAACACCGGTGCTCCATCATCTCGCAGACGCGGGGGTGACAGTCCTCTTCCTCTCCGGGCGCCACACGCGCTTTCGTGGAAGACTCCAGGGCAGTCTCCACAACAACGGCCTCCTCCGCGTGAAACAGTATGAAAAGCTCCTCGCGGGATTCGGCGTCGTCTGGAACCAGGAACTGGTAAGCCGCAAGATCGAGGGTCAGCTCCAGCTCCTGACCGAAGCTATAGACACGCGGCCCGATCTCCGTTTCGATCTCACAAGGGCCTCTGCGACACTCAAGGTGATACTCGAACGCCTGAGAGACGGTCAGCGCCGTGAGACCGGCACCATCCGCGGCCTTGAGGGAAGCGCGGCCGCTCACTACTTCTCCGCTTACACCAGGCTCTTCCCGCCGGCGCTCCAATTCAGCCATCGGAACCGGCGTCCACCCAGGGACCCGGTGAATGCCCTGCTCTCCCTCTCCTACACGATGCTCCACCATGAACTGCTGCGGGAGACAGAAATGATCGGTCTCGATCCCACCATCGGTTTCTATCACGAGTTCGAATACGGCCGGGAATCCCTCGCTTGCGACCTTGTCGAGCGTTTTCGTCCCGCGGCTGACCGGTTCGTGTGGCGCACATTCGCCGACAGGGGGCTGTCGGATCGCGATTTTACCCGAGATGGGGAGGAACAGGGCTGCTATCTCAAGAAGGCGGGGAGACAGCGGTTTTACGAGCTCTATGAACAATGGGGCTCGGCAATGAGGCCCTCCTTCACCCAATATGTGCGAAACCTTGCACGGAGGATCATGGATGGAAATGAATATGGAGAGAACCCTGTACCTGAGTGAAAAACACGGCGTGGAAATAAGGCGCGACGGTCCCTCTCTTTGGGTCAGGGAGCGGGGCAAGGCGGGTTATCGTGTACCTGCCCGACTCGTGGGAAGGGTGGTCATCATGGGCAATATCAGGATGGATGCGGGCGTCATCTCGCTCTTCACGGAGGAGAATATCCCCGTGGCCTTCTTGAACAGGCAGGGCAGGGAACTGGCCGTGTGTATGCCTTACAACCACCGTCTTGCCCGGCACTATGAGGAGCAGAAGGTCCTCTTCAGGACGGAGGAGCATGCGAAGCTTTTCACGCAGTGGCTTCTCGCCGTGCGACGCTCGAACCAACTGGAAACGCTGAAGTACCTGTCAGACGACAAGGCGCGGGTCTTCTCGAAAATAGGGTTTCGGGAAAGGGACTACGAAGACATCGTTAAATCGCTGCTCTTTGACGGCGACCAACAATGGCGCGCAGCGCGGACGGTTGTCGAGGGCCTTTTTCATGAAATGATCATCAGGTCCCTGTTGCGAGCCGACCTCGATCCGCACTTCGGCATCACGAACAGGAGGCACAACTTCGCGCTGGCCCTTGAATTCGCGTGGGCTCTGGGCGGCGAGATAGACCTGCAAACGATCAGGTTTCTTAACGCCGCCCACTACACAGGCGTCTCGTGGCGCTCTACGGACGGCTCCATCATTCTGAAGGAGGGCCTGAAGGCCGTCATCGAGCGATTTGAGAAGAGAAAGAAGACGGTAGACCGGTTGATCGAAGCAATGATCGACGACCTGTTCCGGCTTATACGGGAAATAGGGATGGGCGTCTATGAGGAGGACAGCGGCCGATGAAAGCCAATTACCTTGTGTGCTACGACATAGCCGACGAAAGAAGGCTCACGCGCGTGTACGCCCTCATGAAACAGCAAGGCATCCACGTTCAGTATTCGGTATTTCATTGTAGACTAACGTGGCCGGAGTTGGTAGAATTGAAGAGGCGGCTGCAAGACATTATCGATGAAAGGGAAGATGATGTGCGCGTATATCCGCTGCCGGCGGCGCCGAGAATAATGGTCCTGGGGTGCGGCGACCGCGTGCCGGACGGGGTCAACCTCTTCCTATAGTGAAAGAGCCGATGATCATACCTTATCAAACCTATGAGTTCACCCTGAAGGCCGAGGACGAAATCCATCTGCCCGCATATAAGGGATCGGCTTTCCGGGGTGGATTCGGCGCTGCTTTTCGGAAAGTGGTCTGTGCCCTCAGGAGGACCGAATGCGGCGCCTGTCTCCTGCGATTGCGTTGCCCATACGCCTACATTTTCGAAACTTTCCCCGACAGGCAGACGGAAGTGCTTCGGGCCGGCACGCACGAGAAGGCACCGCATCCTTTCGTCATCGAACCTCCTCTTGAACAAACAAGGGTCTACGAACCCGGGCAATCATTATCATTCAATCTTATTTTGATAGGGCGCGGAAACGATTATCTGCCCTATTTCGTCTACGCCTTTGAAGAGCTGGGAAAAATGGGCATCGGGAGAGGACGCGGCCGATATCGCCTGGAGCGGATCGAGATTAACAACGAGCAGATCTACGAGGCCGAAGAGAAAGTCCTTAAGCCGGACACCCCTAAGAGGTTGGACGTCTCCTGGGACGACGACAAGGGAGGAGATGGCATCATGTCAAGCGCAAGCCTTGTCTTTCAAAGCCCTGCGCGGATCATGTTTCAAAGAAGCCTTACGGCCGATCTCACCTTCAAGGTCTTGACGACAGCGCTCCTCAGGCGCCTCTTTCTCCTCGCCGCTTTTCACTGCGATCAATCAACGCCGCCTTGGGACCACAAAGAACTCATAAGAGAAGCCACGGGGGTTGTCACCACGAGAAATGACCTCAAATGGTGGGACTGGGAGCGCTATTCGTCTCGCCAAAAGACACGGCTGAAAATGGGAGGGGTTGTTGGGGAGGTGAGGTACTCAGGGGCAATTGACCGGTTCCTTCCGATCCTCAAAGCCGGAGCGATCTTTCACGTCGGGAAAGGAACGAGTTTTGGGCTCGGCAAATATGAGTTGCGCTGATGGCAAAAAAGGGGTAATGTTAGGGTGTTGCCCCCACTGCTGTGTCGGTTCTTTGACAACCGAATATGATCACTTGAAGCGTTCGACTGCTTCCGTATCGGCATGGCGTGAGTTTGCACACCCCGCCGCAAAACGTATCGAAAGCAATCGACATTTTGCTATGGTGCTATTGGAAACCAGACCTCAGATAGAAGGGATTGCGACCTCTAAGATTCATCTTCTTACCCTCCTATCCGCGATTGGAAACCAGACCTCAGATAGAAGGGATTGCGACGCGAGGGCTGTGAACTCCTGTGCCTCGCCTTGCTGCGATTGGAAACCAGACCTCAGATAGAAGGGATTGCGACACGCTCCAGCCAGTGATCTTTGGGGCATAGTGTCCATTGGAAACCAGACCTCAGATAGAAGGGATTGCGACACAGGTTGCCATCATAATCGCCTACCGCCATTCATTGGAAACCAGACCTCAGATAGAAGGGATTGCGACTCAGCGTCGCGAAGATGAGTTGATGCTCTTCCGGAATTGGAAACCAGACCTCAGATAGAAGGGATTGCGACGTAATCTGCGCCGCATGTTGCGTTAAAAAGCTCTATTGGAAACCAGACCTCAGATAGAAGGGATTGCGACAGAGAAAGACCGAGCGGCCAGCGAGGGCGGGAATTGGAAACCAGACCTCAGATAGAAGGGATTGCGACGTTTGCTCATGGTTTCACTGCTTCTACAGGATAATTGGAAACCAGACCTCAGATAGAAGGGATTGCGACGGCATTCCCGGCCGGGCGCGGGGGTGGTGATAATATTGGAAACCAGACCTCAGATAGAAGGGATTGCGACCCTGTGCCTCGCCTTGCTGCGTCGTTCTCTCTAAGATTGGAAACCAGACCTCAGATAGAAGGGATTGCGACGCGGGCGGGGCTCTCATCCTCTTTGTTTTTCGTCTATTGGAAACCAGACCTCAGATAGAAGGGATTGCGACACCGCTTGGCCCTTGATATAAGTTCACCCACTTTATTGGAAACCAGACCTCAGATAGAAGGGATTGCGACGCCTTGCCGGGATTCATTCAGCTCTCGGATGAATTGGAAACCAGACCTCAGATAGAAGGGATTGCGACTACAGTTTCCTCTTTTTCTCATACTAAGGAAAATATTGGAAACCAGACCTCAGATAGAAGGGATTGCGACCCTGCGACGTTTCGGGTGTATGGTTGTCGTCTTATTGGAAACCAGACCTCAGATAGAAGGGATTGCGACCAGTTCCTCTTCTGCGTTGCGCGAATCCCTGATATTGGAAACCAGACCTCAGATAGAAGGGATTGCGACTTCAGCCTGGGTGAGCGTAGAGAGATCGACGTCATTGGAAACCAGACCTCAGATAGAAGGGATTGCGACCCTGCTGGCGCTGTGTGTCCAGCAGGTCGCGCGATTGGAAACCAGACCTCAGATAGAAGGGATTGCGACCTCTCCATCGCTCGTGAGCCAGCCTATCTCCGCGATTGGAAACCAGACCTCAGATAGAAGGGATTGCGACGTGAGCCAGCCTATCTCCGCGTCATATCCCTTCATTGGAAACCAGACCTCAGATAGAAGGGATTGCGACTCAGGCGTATATCAATCCGATGATATTTCTCATTGGAAACCAGACCTCAGATAGAAGGGATTGCGACCCCAATTTTCTCCGAGCTCGATCTTCGCCCTCTATTGGAAACCAGACCTCAGATAGAAGGGATTGCGACAGAGCAAAGAAATCATCCCGTCTTTCGATAATCATTGGAAACCAGACCTCAGATAGAAGGGATTGCGACCATCACACACCGCGATGCCTTTACCGCCGTAGATTGGAAACCAGACCTCAGATAGAAGGGATTGCGACTCGGACAGGCCAGCCAACTTGTTAATGATGTCCATTGGAAACCAGACCTCAGATAGAAGGGATTGCGACGAGACATTCCATGATGACCTGATCAATGGCTTTGTATTGGAAACCAGACCTCAGATAGAAGGGATTGCGACAGAACCGTTGTTTCCATTCCACACGGGCTATATTATTGGAAACCAGACCTCAGATAGAAGGGATTGCGACCGGGCACTACATGTGTACCCCGCGCATCCTGGAAAATTGGAAACCAGACCTCAGATAGAAGGGATTGCGACGTTGGTATTGAGGATAGCCCTGACGTATGCGTATTGGAAACCAGACCTCAGATAGAAGGGATTGCGACATGCTTGGCGACGGCGATTCGCACGTCCGTTTTGATTGGAAACCAGACCTCAGATAGAAGGGATTGCGACTCTCCGCTGGGATGGTTGTGCACAAGGATTATGCATTGGAAACCAGACCTCAGATAGAAGGGATTGCGACCCTCATTTTGATTTGCTCCTGAGCAATCAGAACATTGGAAACCAGACCTCAGATAGAAGGGATTGCGACATCGAACGGCACTCTACCCCTAACAGGTTGCAATTGGAAACCAGACCTCAGATAGAAGGGATTGCGACCCTTGATCTCCAT
This sequence comes from Syntrophorhabdales bacterium, assembly GCA_050012495.1. Classification (GTDB taxonomy): domain Bacteria; phylum Desulfobacterota; class Syntrophorhabdia; order Syntrophorhabdales; family WCHB1-27; genus BOG-1155. The sequence continues at coordinate 20,419 of JBEKHB010000161.1, read as the reverse complement.
CGTCTCTCTCCTTTTGCCCGGATTGGAAACCAGACCTCAGATAGAAGGGATTGCGACCCTGCGCGGCTTTTTCTTTAGCCTTTGTTTCTTCGGATTGGAAACCAGACCTCAGATAGAAGGGATTGCGACCTACCGCCATTCTGTTTGCGCTCATCCTCTTCCATTGGAAACCAGACCTCAGATAGAAGGGATTGCGACTCTTGGCTTTAGTGTCAATGCCATTAAACATCAGATTGGAAACCAGACCTCAGATAGAAGGGATTGCGACCACCTTTACCGCTTGTTCCCTTACAACTACGCTATTGGAAACCAGACCTCAGATAGAAGGGATTGCGACTGCGTTTCTCCCCTTATCACTGTTTTTACTACCATTGGAAACCAGACCTCAGATAGAAGGGATTGCGACGCAATTCGCCCGCCAAGTCAACGACGGGCCGCATTGGAAACCAGACCTCAGATAGAAGGGATTGCGACTTTCTTCAAGTGCTTTCTTGGCGTGGGCAAGTATTGGAAACCAGACCTCAGATAGAAGGGATTGCGACGCCTTGCCGGGATTCGTTCAGCTCTCATTCGAGAATTGGAAACCAGACCTCAGATAGAAGGGATTGCGACTTATTGCAGAACACGTTTCGACCATCTTGTTCAATTGGAAACCAGACCTCAGATAGAAGGGATTGCGACTCGCACTGATAATGATGTACTCTGTCTTCTGCATTGGAAACCAGACCTCAGATAGAAGGGATTGCGACCGGTGTTGATTTCTGACCAATCGCCAGAACATTATTGGAAACCAGACCTCAGATAGAAGGGATTGCGACACATTTTTTTGCACCTTGATCTCCATTTTTCTCTATTGGAAACCAGACCTCAGATAGAAGGGATTGCGACTCCGTTTTGTTTTCGTCTTCATGGTTTATCTCCATTGGAAACCAGACCTCAGATAGAAGGGATTGCGACATTCTGCTGCCATATGAACCACAGCTGAACCATCATTGGAAACCAGACCTCAGATAGAAGGGATTGCGACTCCAGGATCTTGAAAGTCACAGTCATTGTCGATTGGAAACCAGACCTCAGATAGAAGGGATTGCGACTTATTGCAGAACACGTTTCGACCATCTTGTTATTGGAAACCAGACCTCAGATAGAAGGGATTGCGACCTGTCCCTGTCAACTTCTCCTTTATCGTGACAATGATTGGAAACCAGACCTCAGATAGAAGGAATTGCGACTGTGAAATTGCATCTCATCACTTTCATTACTTGGAATTGGAAACCAGACCTCAGATAGAAGGGATTGCGACCATCGCTAGCGTAATGTTGTATGTACTGTAAAAATTGGAAACCAGACCTCAGATAGAAGGGATTGCGACCCATTTTTGGCTTGTAATCGAGAACGTATTCCCATTGGAAACCAGACCTCAGATAGAAGGGATTGCGACCTTTGTAATCTTATGGTCTTTATAAACTTGCATATTGGAAACCAGACCTCAGATAGAAGGGATTGCGACCCTTTGCCTGTGGGCTATAGACCCAAGGCGGTATTGGAAACCAGACCTCAGATAGAAGGGATTGCGACTCTTTCAGTCCGGCTGATGTGCTACTTCTATTATATTGGAAACCAGACCTCAGATAGAAGGGATTGCGACTCTCTCATTTCTCTCATCGTCTTTCCTCCTATCCATTGGAAACCAGACCTCAGATAGAAGGGATTGCGACGTCGCACAAGAAGAACCATCGCCTTATTCTGTATTGGAAACCAGACCTCAGATAGAAGGGATTGCGACGCCCGCCAGGTCAACGACGGGCCGCGCTTCGGGCGGATTGGAAACCAGACCTCAGATAGAAGGGATTGCGACCCCTCCTTACGTACCAGGCCACGATTCCGGCCGTCTATTGGAAACCAGACCTCAGATAGAAGGGATTGCGACGCCAGGTCAACGACGGGCCGCGCTTCGGGCGGGGATTGGAAACCAGACCTCAGATAGAAGGGATTGCGACTCACGTTCCCCTCGATCCTAACACCCTTTGCTGTATTGGAAACCAGACCTCAGATAGAAGGGATTGCGACCCACCTGAAAAGCCCGTCGTAACTTGCCTTTGTCATTGGAAACCAGACCTCAGATAGAAGGGATTGCGACGCGGGGCGGAATGGTGAGCTACCTGCACCGATTAGATTGGAAACCAGACCTCAGATAGAAGGGATTGCGACCACAACATCCTTGCCGACCGCCTCGGCTGCAACTGAATTGGAAACCAGACCTCAGATAGAAGGGATTGCGACACAGTGTAGTCGCTCATCGTCTTTCCTCCTATCCATTGGAAACCAGACCTCAGATAGAAGGGATTGCGACGGAGCCATTGGCAACAATCCAGGCGGTCTTATCGATTGGAAACCAGACCTCAGATAGAAGGGATTGCGACAAATGGTCCCCAGTCCGGCGTCATCGACATAAAGATATTGGAAACCAGACCTCAGATAGAAGGGATTGCGACAGGGCAAGGGAAAGGTGTCTTCGATCATTGAAATAAATTGGAAACCAGACCTCAGATAGAAGGGATTGCGACCGATCAGTTAAATATCGAGCGGCAACACCTCTCCATTGGAAACCAGACCTCAGATAGAAGGGATTGCGACCCTGTTCATCCGTGTGTCCTGTTGTACCCCTAAAATTGGAAACCAGACCTCAGATAGAAGGGATTGCGACGCGGTAACAGAGGCGATGCGACTCCCTGACGGCATTGGAAACCAGACCTCAGATAGAAGGGATTGCGACGCCAATAACGTGAGCTAAGTTGGCTTCTTGAACAGGATTGGAAACCAGACCTCAGATAGAAGGGATTGCGACTGAGGGCATCGTTTCTCTCCTTGATCAACTTTTCATTGGAAACCAGACCTCAGATAGAAGGGATTGCGACGTGAAACATTCCATGATGACTTGATCAATGGTCATTGGAAACCAGACCTCAGATAGAAGGGATTGCGACGAACGGTCGGCTTATATTCCCACCTATTTATTTTATTGGAAACCAGACCTCAGATAGAAGGGATTGCGACGCCATATTGGAGAATATTTGTTGAACACTCTCCATTGGAAACTAGACCTCAGATAGAAGGGATTGCGACGCAGGCGCGGTAATAGAGGCTATGCGCCTCCCTGAATTGGAAACCAGACCTCAGATAGAAGGGATTGCGACACCGTCCCAATTGCCATGTCTGCCTGTTACGCAATTGGAAACCAGACCTCAGATAGAAGGGATTGCGACCGCTAAGCGGCGGGAGACCGGAGGCGGCATTGGCTATTGGAAACCAGACCTCAGATAGAAGGGATTGCGACGCCCTGACCTTTTTGTAAGTCCCGTCATTAATCGCAATTGGAAACCAGACCTCAGATAGAAGGGATTGCGACGCAGCACGTAGATCTATGTTGCGGCCACGCATAATTGGAAACCAGACCTCAGATAGAAGGGATTGCGACTCGTGCCCTTCCGTCCACGTTCGCCGCGAGGTCTTATCATTGGAAACCAGACCTCAGATAGAAGGGATTGCGACCCGCGTTTGCGCTCAGTATCCGGCATGCATCTGCATTGGAAACCAGACCTCAGATAGAAGGGATTGCGACAGCGCGTCGTGTGCGTTGTGGTCCTCGACAATATTGGAAACCAGACCTCAGATAGAAGGGATTGCGACCCCTTCCGAGGAAAGTACCTTCGGGTTTCTATCCATTGGAAACCAGACCTCAGATAGAAGGGATTGCGACCCAAAACCGTGTTGACACTATCCGCCATATGCGCATTGGAAACCAGACCTCAGATAGAAGGGATTGCGACGTCCATCGTCTCGGTCTCCTTTTTGGTGTTTGCATTGGAAACCAGACCTCAGATAGAAGGGATTGCGACTCCATTTTTGCCAGAGTCATCATAAATTGTTGCTATTGGAAACCAGACCTCAGATAGAAGGGATTGCGACAAACCCGCCTTGCTCATATACCTCTCACTGCACATTGGAAACCAGACCTCAGATAGAAGGGATTGCGACGGCAGGAATGCGTACATCTCGGCAACCGTCTCCATTGGAAACAAGACCTCAGATAGAAGGGATTGCGACCAGGCTGCATGAGCACGTGCTCGTGCTGGCAGATATTGGAAACCAGACCTCAGATAGAAGGGATTGCGACCATTAGAGTCTAACAAGTAACCATACTTGTCATGCATTGGAAACCAGACCTCAGATAGAAGGGATTGCGACCTTGGTAAAGTCCTCATACGTTCTTGCCAAGATATTGGAAACCAGACCTCAGATAGAAGGGATTGCGACCCCTCGTGACGGTTGTTGTCTCGCCCTCATGTATTGGAAACCAGACCTCAGATAGAAGGGATTGCGACGCGTAGCGTGGCGATGATAAGTCGTCGTGCTCATATTGGAAACCAGACCTCAGATAGAAGGGATTGCGACAACAACAGTCAATATGATACGCCGAGTAGTGTGAAATTGGAAACCAGACCTCAGATAGAAGGGATTGCGACCCCAATCGCCGTCGTAGGAGCGAAACGCGGCAATTGGAAACCAGACCTCAGATAGAAGGGATTGCGACTCTCGGCGGTTTGCTTTGCGGTTTGCTTTGCAATTGGAAACCAGACCTCAGATAGAAGGGATTGCGACGAACACCCTGCTTGGATATGTCGATAGGGGCAACTTATTGGAAACCAGACCTCAGATAGAAGGGATTGCGACATCGAGACCATAATTGTTGTGACGTTCGCATACAATTGGAAACCAGACCTCAGATAGAAGGGATTGCGACGATTTTTGGTTTTCATGTTCCGCCCTCCATCCGTATTGGAAACCAGACCTCAGATAGAAGGGATTGCGACTCGCCGCTATCGCCCGTGCTGTTATTTTGTTCATGATTGGAAACCAGACCTCAGATAGAAGGGATTGCGACTCCTGGCGAGAACTAAGTTCGCACGCAGTTTGTATATTGGAAACCAGACCTCAGATAGAAGGGATTGCGACGAGGACGTCGCGAAGAATAACGATCATCTCTTCCTGGATTGGAAACCAGACCTCAGATAGAAGGGATTGCGACTCTATGGGCCGAGAATGGTTTGACGCCACTTTCTCGATTGGAAACCAGACCTCAGATAGAAGGGATTGCGACCCCAATATGCACTCACTGATGCCGAGTTTATCATTTATTGGAAACCAGACCTCAGATAGAAGGGATTGCGACCCACTTTCCGAAAAAGATGTCAAGAATTTTCTTCATTGTGTGTTTCGTTGTTTTTTTTAGGGCCATCTCACTTTTCCGGGCGGCAAGTATGAACATGCAGATTTTAGGCGCGCAAGCGTGAGGGGCATGCAGGCGTACTCTGTCGTACGTCGAAATGCCACTCCGCGCCGCACAACGCCAAAGATGCGCCTCAGACGCCGCCGCCAGATCGAAGGGGCCGAGGCGATTTTTGATGCAGAGCACGAAGCCGGGGCGGCGTCCGGGCCGGAGCATACATAGGCCGGGGACCCAGCCTCCATATTGCCTTGGCTGGGTGGCAAGTGAGGACCCGGACACGCCCCGGCGACAAAGTTTGCCGCGAAAAGCGCCCGGCCGCCCCGCCCCGCCCCCTTTACTTTGGCTGCCCCGTTTGATACACTACCCCCACCGCGCATGTCCCTTCTGAAACGCTCGATCCTGGTGTCCCTGTTGTGCGTGCTTGCCGCCGGTCTGACTGCCTGCGGGAACAACCCCTATCGGGCGGAAGAGGGCAAGTCGATAAACTACACGGCCCTTGCGGAGGACCCGAGGACCCTTGACCCCGCGCAGGTCTCGGACACGACGTCGGCGGAGATACTCGACCAGATCTACGACTCCCTCTATCAGAACGCCTACCTCGACAGGCCCTATAGGGTAGAGCCGGCGCTCGCGGCAGGCTATCCCGCGAAGCGCATCTTCTACGAGCAGGTGCCGGAGCTGGGGGTCGTGAAGAGGGTGGCAAGGATGGAATATCTGTTTAAGCTGAGGGATGACATCTATTTTCAGGACGACCCGTGCTTCCCGAAAGGGAAGGGGAGGCGCGTGACCGCGGGCGACGTCATCTACTCCATCAAGAGGCTCGCGGACCCGGCGGTCGCATCGACGGGATACTGGCTTGTGGCGGGGAAGATCAAAGGCATGGACGCATTTTTCAAGAAGGCGGCGGCCCGGGGAAAGGCCGACTACACCCTCGATATCGAGGGGATCTCCGCGCCCGACGACCGCACGCTGAAGATCACCCTGACAGAGCCGTACCCCGCCTTCATCTATGTCATGAGCATGCCCTATACTGCGCCGGTGGCGCACGAGGCCGTGGATTACTACAATGCACCAGGGAGGGAGGGCATTTCCCGCCACCCGGTCGGCACGGGCGCGTACCGGCTCAAGTCGTGGGAGAGGCAGCACAGGATCGTTCTGGAGCGGAGCCCCAGCTTCAGGAAGGAGTATTACCCACGCGCGGGGGCGCCCGGAGACAGGGAGAAGGGACTCCTCGACGACGCGGGCAGGCAACTGCCCTTTCTCGACGAGATCCGGTACACCATCATTCCCACGGCCCAGCCCGTATGGCTCCTCTTCCTGCAGGGGTACCTCGATTCCTCGGGCATCCCCCAGGAGCAGTTCGACAGGGTGATCACGCAGAAGCTGGACTTGTCCGATGCATTTACGAAAAAGGGCATATCCCTTGAGATCGGGAGCGACCTCGACGTTTACTACATCACCTTCAACATGCGCGACCCCGTCCTTGGAAAGAACACGTACCTTCGCCAGGCCCTCTCCCTTGCCTATGACAGCGACCTGTACAACCAGATATACCTCAACGGCCGGGCCATAAACGCCCAGGGTCCCCTGCCGCCCGGCGTCTTCGGCAACGACCCGGCCTTCCGCAATCCTTTCGAGACCCACGACCTCGAGCAGGCGAGACGGCTTCTCGCGAAAGCCGGGTATCCCGGCGGCATTGACGCGCGTACGGGGAGGCGGCTCGAGCTCACCTATGACATAGGCTCCGACTCGACGCGGGCCAGAGAGGCCGCCACGTTCGACATGCGATGCTTCGAGCAGCTCGGCATTGCCATGAAGCTTCAGGTGAATACATTCTCGCAGTACCTCGAGAGGACCATCAAGGGGACTTTTCAGATGACGGCGTCCGGATGGCTCGCCGATTATCCCGACCCGGAGAATTTCCTCCAGCTCCTTTACGGGCCCAACAAGCCGCCTAACCCCAATTCCGCGTCATTCTCCAACCCGGAATATGACAGGCTGTACGAACGGATAAAGACGATGGAGGACACGCCGGAAAGGCTCGCGTTGATCCACAGGATGGTGGAGATCGCCGTCGGGGAGTGCCCCTGGATATTCAACGTCCATACCCCCTCCTACGTGCTGCGCCACTCGTGGTACAAAAACGGCAAAAACCACAGCATCTCGGGCAATTACAGGAAATACCTGAGGATTGACGCTCACGGCCGGCGCGCCTATCGGGAGGCCGAGAACAGGCCCGATTACAGAATAGCGGTCTACGGCCTGATATTGCTTCTTGCGCTCTCCCTGCCCGCTGTCGTCGTCAACTACAGAAGGAGGAGAAGGTAGAGTGGCTTACTATATAGTGCGCAGGCTTCTCCTTGCCGTCCCTACCGTGCTGGGGGTCTGCCTCTTCACGTTTCTGCTTTTTAACGTATTCGCCTCTCCCGAGGCGATCGCAAGAAAACAGCTCGGGAAGAACCCCACCCCCGTGCAGGTGAAGACGTGGATCAGCAGCCACGGCATGGACAAGCCCATGTTCTTTAACTTCGAGCGCGGCCGCGACAATGGCGTCCATCCTTTCGACAGCAGGTTCTGGAACCACATGAAGGAGCTCGTGCTCTTTCAGTTTCCCGAGTCCGATTATCTCCATGAAAAGGTGAGCAGTCTGCTCAAAGAGAAGATCGTGCCCTCCCTGACCATTACCGTCCCCGCCTTCCTGCTCTCCATTCTCATCACCTTGCCCCTCGCCCTCTTTATCGCCTATTACCGGGGCACCTATCTCGACAGGACGGCGCTTTTCGTCTGCGTGATCCTCATGAGCATCGTGATATTGAATTACATCATCTTCGGCCAGTATTTCCTGGGCATCGTCCTCAAGTACTTCCCGGTCTACGGCTATGAGTTCGGCCTGGGCGCCTGGCGGTTCGTGCTCCTGCCCGTAATCATTGCCGTTGCTTCCGCGCTAGGAGGGGGCTTGCGTTTCTACAGGACCGTCATGCTGAACGAGGTGCGGGCGGACTACGTGAGGACCGCCATGGCAAAGGGGGTCAGCGAGGAAATGATCCTCTTCAAGCACGTGCTCAAGAATGCCATGATCCCTATCCTGACGGTAACGGTGCTCTCCATACCGTTCCTGATCATGGGGAGCCTCCTGCTGGAGATGTATTTCGGCATACCGGGCATGGGCAATATGATGCTCAATGCGATCTCCAATCATGACTATCCGGTCATCAGGACCCTGGTCTACGTCTATTCCCTGCTTTACATAGGGGGCAGCATCCTGACGGACATAAGCTATACCCTGGTCGACCCCAGGATCACGTTCAAATGAGGTAGCAGCCGTGGCGTCATCGCATCTGTCGATTGCAATAGGCAGGATAAAGAAAGACTCACTCGCGAAAGCGGGGCTCTGCGTGGTATGCCTTTTCGCGCTTGTGGCCCTTCTCGACCTGGTGCCGGTGCCGGCGGCCGACGCAGGCGGCGTAAGGTGGGGGAGGACGGCCCTCGACGCGCTCTTCCGGAAGGATGTGGAAAAATCCTATTCGCCGCCCCTGGCGCGCACCGGCATCCTGAACCGACAGGAGTTCCCGCTCAAGTCCCGCCACCTCCTCGGGACGAACAACCTTGGCGAGGACGTGTTTTACAACGCCCTCAAAGGGGTGAGGACGGCCTTCATCATCGGCATAGTCCCGTCGGTGATCGCGGCAGTCTTCGCCATCCTGCTCGGCCTGCTCGCAGGTTTTTACGGCGGCTGGATCGACGACGTGATCCAGTACGTCTACCAGGTGCTCTCGTCCATTCCGGCCATACTCCTCCTCATTGCCATGCTGATGGTGATGGAAAGGGGACTCTGGCAGCTCTGCGTGGCCCTGGGCGTCACGTCCTGGGTAGGTCTTTGCAGGCTTATCAGGGGGGAGACCCTCAAGGTGAAGCAGATGGAGTATATAGAGGCGGCCCGCGCCCTAGGGGCGAGCGACAGCCGGCTGCTCTTCCGGCACATACTGCCGAATGTGATGCATCTGGTCATCATCGAGATGACCCTCGATTTTTCGGGGCTTGTCATGTCGGAGGCAGTGCTCACGTTTATCGGTCTGGGGGCCGAGCCGGGTACCGGTAGCTGGGGGAGGATGATCATGACGGCGGACAGGGAGCTGCCGAACGGCATCTGGTGGAACCTGACAGGGGCCTCGGTGTTTTTGTTCCTCCTCGTGCTCGCGTTCAATCTCTTTGCCGATGCGCTGCGGGACGCCCTCGACCCGCGCCTGAGGTCAGGCTGATATGGAAGAAGTATTGCGTATAGAGGCCTTGCGGACCCACTTCTTCACCGACGAGGGTGTGGCCCGGGCCGTGGACGGCGTCTCCCTCTCCGTGGCAAAGGGGAGAACCCTCGGGCTTGTGGGTGAGTCGGGCTGCGGCAAGTCGGTCACGGCCCTTTCCATATTGAGGCTCGTGCCGGCGCCTCAAGGAAGGATAGTCGACGGGCGGATCACTCTCGCGGGCAGAGAGATACGGGCGCTGCCGGAGATCGAGATGCGCGACATCAGGGGAAAGCTCGCGTCCATGATATTTCAGGAACCGATGACGAGCCTTAATCCTGTCTTCACCATCGGGTCGCAGATTGTGGAAGCGGTGCGCATCCATATCGGCTTGCGGAGGCGGGAGGCCGGCGAAATCGCCATCGAGTACCTGGCGAAGGTGGGCATACCGGCGCCCCGGCAGAGGATGTCGCAATACCCGCACGAGCTCTCGGGTGGTATGAAGCAGCGGGTGATGATCGCCATGGCCTTGTGCCTGCGGCCCGCCCTCCTGATCGCCGATGAGCCGACCACCGCGCTGGACGTCACGATCCAGGCAGGCATACTGAAGCTCATGAAGGAGATGCAGGAGGAGACAGGCTCGGCCGTCCTCCTCATCACGCACGACCTCGGGATAATCGCCGAGATGGCCGACGAGGTGGCCGTCATGTACGCCGGCAAGATCGTTGAATACGGCCCCTGCGAGTCCATCTTTGCCTCTGTCTGCCACCCGTATACGGAGGGGCTTTTCAAAAGCCTGCCGGGCAGGACCGCGAGGGGGCAGAGGCTCTATACCATAGCCGGCACGGTGCCGTCCGCCCTCATGTTTCCCCCGGGATGCAGGTTTCATACCCGCTGCCCCCTGGCTGTCGGGCGATGCACCTTCGATGAGCCGCCGCTGGTCGCGGTTGCCGACGGTCACCGGGCCGCCTGCTGGGTCCGGGCGGCAGAGGGGTAGCCTATGCTTGAGGTCAAGGACCTGAAAATGTATTTCCCGGTTGTAGCCGGCCTCCTGCGTCGCGTGGGCGGCTATGTGCAGGCGGTCGACGGGGTGAGCTTTGCCGTCGGGAAGGGGGAGACCCTGGGACTCGTGGGCGAGTCGGGCTGCGGAAAGACTACCGTGGGAAAGTGCGTGGTCAGGCTGCTTGCGCCCACAGCGGGCCGGATACTCTTTGAAGGGGACGATATTGCGGCCCTGCGTCCGAAGGAGCTTGCAGGCTACAGGAAAAAGATACAGATGGTCTTCCAGGACCCCTTCGGGTCGCTCAACCCCCGCATGACCGTCTCCGATATCGTCGGCGAGGGTCTTCTCATCATGGGGGAGGACCGGGTTGCGGAGAGGGTGTCCGAGCTCCTCGATGTCGTGGGACTCCCGGAGGAGGCAGCCTCCCGGTACCCCCACGAGTTCTCGGGCGGTCAGAGACAGAGGATAGGGATTGCCAGGGCCCTGGCGGTGAACCCCTCCTTCCTTGTCTGCGACGAGCCTGTCTCGGCCCTTGACGTCTCCATACAGGCGCAGATCATCAACCTCCTCGAGGACCTCCAGGCGAGGTTTTCCCTCTCCTACCTGTTCGTCGCCCACGACTTGTCCGTGGTGCGCCACATTGCCGGCAGGATCGCGGTCATGTACATCGGCAAGCTGATGGAAGAGGCCGCGACCGAAGAGCTTTTCGTGCACCCCCTGCATCCCTACACACAGGCCCTCTTCTCTTCTATCCCTTCCCTTGACCCCGCCAAAAGGCGGGGGTTCGCGCCGCTTGCGGGCGAGCCGGCCTCCCCGGTCAAACCACCTCCGGGCTGCAGGTTCGCGTCCAGGTGTCCCCACGTCGCGCCGGTGTGCAGGGAAGGCGAGATCGATATGCGAGAAGTGGCGCCCGGCCATCGCGTCCGCTGCGTGCTGTACTAGGTCTTCTTCTTTCAAAAAAAAGGAAAAATCGGGGACCTCTCCCCGGCCGCCTACACTGGTTTCCGTCACTCCGTGACTGGAAAGGATACTCTTTCTCATGGTTGGCTGCATGAACGCGAAAGGATATGGGCTACCCCGGGTGCGGCACAAGGGTTATTAACACATAATTAACCATTTCCTCATACCACCGTAACATGGAAGCCGGATACTGAAGACACAATTTACAAAATTCAATCGAGGAGGATGAGGAATGAAAACATGGATGTACGGTGCGGCGGGCCGTATCCCGCAAAAGGTCCCGGTGTTCGTTGTCGGATTGTGCTGTCTTCTATTTATGCCGGCCGGTTCCGCCCGGGCGCAAAGCCCGGCGACCGTCGACTCTCTGCAGACTCAGATCGAGGCTCTTCAGAAGCAGGTCGACGCCCTTAGGACTGCGCAGGCAGCGCAGCCCGCTCCGGCCGCAGCGGGCGGACCATCCCCAGCCCCTTCCACGCCGGGCAGCGGGATAACGCTCGTCAACAAAACCGCCGTGAAGGTGACCCTCGGAGGATTCATCGAAGCCGCGGGCATCGAGCGCAGCCTTTATACGGGATCGGATGTCAACTCGAAGTGGAACCTCGGGGGAGGGGGCCTTCCGCTGCCAAATTCCCCCAACTATTACCAGGACGAGTTCCGCGGCACCGCACGCCAGTCGCGCATCTCGCTCCTCGCCCAGGGGCAGGACGATTATGCGGCGCTCGCGGCCTATTTCGAGGCTGACTTCCTCGGAGGCGGCACCGGCACCTCGGCAAATTCCCAGGAAAGCAACAGCTACACCCCCCGCATTCGCCATCTCTATGGAACCTATGACACGAAGGACGGCTGGCACCTCCTGGCAGGGCAGAGCTGGAGTCTCATCACGATGAATAAGGCGGGCATAGTGCCGCGCCAGGAGAATATACCCCTGACCATCGACGCGCAGTACGTACCCGGCTTCACGTGGACGCGAAACCCCCAGGTGCGCCTGGTCAGGGACTTCGGCAGCATGGTGTCGGTCGGCCTGTCGGTCGAAGCGCCTCAGACGATCATCACCGGAGGAGGCCTGGCGTCGGGCAGCACCGCAAACTACACGTACAAACTCGCCAACCCCGCCAATTTTGCCGACGTCACCGGCACCACCAACAATTCCAACATGCCCGGCACCATGTCCCTGGATCAATATCCCGATATCGTGGGCAAGGTGGCTGTTGACCCCGGCTTCGGCCATTATGAGGCGTACGGCGTGGGGCGGTTTTTTAGCGACAGAACCCTTATAAGCAGCACCCGCGACAACAACACGACCTTCGGCTGGGGCGCGGGCGGCGCGATGCTGTTGCCGGTTGTACCCAAGCTGCTCGATTTCCAGGGAAGCGTGCTCGCCGGCCAGGGCATCGGCCGCTATGGATCGGCCGGGTTCTCCGACGTCGTGGTCAACCCCAACACCGGCAAGCTCGATCCTTTAACCGAGGTGCTGGCCCTGGTGGGCCTGGTCGCCCATCCCAACGACCGCCTCGATGTTTACGGGTATGCGGGCATGGAGCAGGCGTCGAGAAAGGATATCCAGGGCACGACAGGGGGCTTCGGCAACCCGGCTTATGCCCCCTTAGCCTTGCTGACGGAGGGCTCCACGGTAAGCTCCTCGCTTGTTCAGGCCTCCGGCGTTCAACAGGCCACAATCGGGGCCTGGTATTCCTTCTACAAAGGCATCTACGGGTTGATGCGCGTCGGTTTGTCCGATTCCTACACGAACCTGAGCATCTTCGGCTTACCGGCCGAGAAAATGAATACCGTCATGGTGAGTTTCCGTTATTATCCATTCTGATCGTCCCTGTCGTCTCCTCGCGGCTTGCCGTGGAGGGGGCAGGGAAAGCGGCAATGGCCCCGGAAGGCCCCGATTCGGATCCGGGGCCATTGCCTTATCACCTAACAGCGCAGCACCGTCACGCGCTCATAGGTGATGAGGCCGATATCGGCTACCTTGTCCAGGGCCGATACGAGCTCATCGACTTTTTGTGCGCTGTCGATTATTTCGATCAGCACCGGCAGGTCCTCGGAGAAGAGCACGTCCGACGTATGCAGGCGAGTCGAATGGCCGAAGCCTTCCGTGCCGCGCACCACGAAGGCTCCGGCAAGACGCAATCTTCGCGCCTTGGCGACGATTTCATGGTATAGCGGCAGTTCGCCATGGCGCTTATCTTCGCCCACATAGATTCTCAGGCGCACGGCTTCCTGATTGACCTCCATTGAATCGCAACTGTCGTTCATCCGTTTGTTCATTGTGATAACCCCTCCCTAAGGCATTGTGAAATCGACGGCGGGCCGCCCGATGCTTCCGGCGCATCGAGTGGGTCGCGCTATGATCCTCACTTCTGCGGATCAACGGGCGCCCGGAACAGGCGCGTGAACGCGGCGACAATTGCCGGCTGCGGCCGGCGGATGGGGGGAATGGACCGATAATTCTCCCAACCGCCTCCCAGGGCCTTGTACAAGGTAACGAAAGCATCGGCCGTCGCGCTCTGGGCCGCGGCGTACTGGTCCTCGAGGTCGTATTCCTGGCGCTGCGCATCGAGGACGTTCAGAAAGTCCGTCAGCCCGCGCCTGTAGCGCTCCGAGGCGTAACCCTCCGCCTGCCGGCTCGCCGCGAGCGCATCGCCCAGATTATTGAGCCGATCTCGCTGTGCCGTGTACGCGCTGATTGCCGCGTCGACCTCGCGTACGGCGTTGATGACGGTCGCCCGGTAGACGACCAACTGCTCGCGCGTGCGCAGATCGGCGATATCGACCAAGGCGTCAAGGGTGCCGAAATCCAGGAAATTCCAGAACGCCGAAGGGCCTGCCGACCAGATGTTGCCGCCGCCGGGGGACGCGGCAAGGCCCGGGTTCTGGACGCCTACGGCTGCCGTCAGGGCCAGATGCGGAAACAGTTCGGCAGTGGCCACCCCGATGCGCGCGGTGGCCGCGGCGAGCCGCCGCTCAGCCTCGCGAATGTCGGGGCGCCGCTGCAGCAAGTCGAGCGGTAATCCGGCCTGCACCAGTGGGGGAATGGGCGGGATCACTCGGGGTGATTCGAGCTCGCCGGCCAGTGCTTCCGGATACTGACCGAGCAATACCGCGATGGTATAGTGCGCTGCCCTCACCCGGGCTGCCAGAGGCGCGAGCCGCGCGCGCAGAGTGGCGAGCTCCCTCTGCGCGAGGGTGAGGTCTAACGCGTTGGTAAACCCGCCTTCGTAACGGGCCCGCACGAAATCCAGCGTCTGCCGCGCGGTGTCGACGCCCCGGAGGGCCGCGGCGAGCTCCATTTGCAAGCCGCGCATGTCCAAATAAACACGCACTACATCGGCGACCACGGTGACCAGCACACCATCGCGAGCCTCGGCGGCGGCCTGCGCGTCGTAGCGACTCGCCTCGATCTCGCGCCGGTATCGCCCGAAGACGTCAATCTCCCAGCCGGCGTCGAAACCCGCCGCCTCCTCGATGTGGTGGAGGCCGCTGCTGTCGGTCGCCGCGGTCAACGGAGGGGCGACCCGCCCGCGGGTCAAATCGCTGCCTGTCCCATAGCCCTGAGCCGCGCTCGCGCCGGCCTCCGGCATCGCGCGGCCCATGACGACCGCTTCTTGTGTTCGCGCCTCTTGCAGCCGGTCGAGGGCGATCTCGATGTCCGGATTCGACCGGATCGCTCGCTCGACAAGCGAATCCAGCTCAGGATCGCCGAACGAGCGCCACCAGGCGCGCGCGTCGATGGCCGCGGCGGGACTCTTTCCGACTGCCGGCGCCGGGGCGGGCGCCGCGTCGAAGGCTTCCGGAACCGCCAGCCGGGGAGCATGATAATCCGGCCCGACTGCGCAGGCAGAGAGCATCGCTGCGAGTGCGGCCACGGTGAGGCATCGAACGGGATCCATCGCGCTTCGGAACATTGCGGTCACCGCCTATGCGCCGGCGCCGCGGCGACGCTCGACTCCATATCGCTATCTGCGCTCACCACGACCTTCTGGCCTTCGGTCACCTGGCTGTTCAGGTTGAGCACTACCTTCTCGCCGGACGCTACGCCCGTTGCGAGCAGCAACGTGCCGCCATCGTCGCGAGCGATACCGACGCTGCGCAGGTGTACGCAGCCGTCGGCGCCCACGACGGCCACCTGCGGCCCCGAGGCGCGAAAGGACAGGGCCGCGGCCGGCACTTGCAAAAGCCCGTCCGCGGGCAGCGTAAAGACGACCTGCACATACATACCGGACACCAGGGATCCGTTCGAATTGGGCACATCGATCTCGACCCGGAAGGTCCGCGCCTGCGGATTGATGGCCTGCGCCGTGCGCGCGATCCTGCCTTCGAACCGGCGGCCCGGAACTTGATTCGTGACAATGCCGACCGGTACGCCGGCCTTCATTAAATCGCCCGCGGCGGCCTGCGGTACATCGACCCAGACCCGCATAGGATCGTCCTGCGCCATGCGGTAGAGCGGCATGGTCCCGCTCGAGCTGCCGGCATTCACGAGATTGCCGATGTCGATACGCCGCTCGATGATCGTGCCGTCGTACGGGGCGGTCACGCGCTTGAATTTTTCGAAGGCCGCAAAGCGGTCGGCGTCGGCCTGGTCGACGGCTACATGGGCGCGCGCGGCCGCCAGACGCGCGACCGCGCTGTCGAATTCGGCCTTCTTGTCCTCGCGTTCCTGCTCCGAAACCACGCCCTTGGGCGCCTCGCGCCAGCGCGCATACGTGGTGCGCGCGAACTCGGCTTCAGCCTCGCGTACCCGGACATCGGCCTGCGTCGCCTTGAGCTTCGCCTGCGCGGCAACGAGCTGCGCGTCGAGCTCAGGGGTCTCGATTTCGGCCAGGACTTGCCCCTTCGAGACATGGTCGCCGATATCGACGTTCCATTTCGCGACATACCCGGTGACGCGCGCGTAGATCGTGCTTTCGTACCACGCGTGCGTCTCACCGGGCAGGGTTAGACTTGGCCCGGTGGCTGCCGGCCGGGCAACGACGGCGTGGACCACGGTCGGCGCCGCAGCGAGGGCGGCCGTCTCCCGCGTGAGGCTGCGGGCGGAGACGAACCGCGCCGCCTCGACGACGACGAACGCGGTCAAGAACACTAAAAACACGGCAATGGCCAGGCGCTTCATGCGCCGATCCATGCGCGCGGGCTCGCGCGAGAACGGCGGAGCGCCGGCGCCTGCCTCGGCGCCCGGCGGCCGCTGCCATGTCTCCCGTCCGTAGGCATCATGATCACGTGATTGCATGAGGTTCTCCTTCAGTCGGTCCTGGGGCTGACTGCGCCTCGTGGTGGTGCAGCAGCCGGTACATGGTGGGCACGAGGACGAGGGTGGCGAGCGTCGCGAAGACGAGCCCCCCGATGACGGCGCGGGCAAGCGGCGCGTTTTGCTCGCCGCCTTCCCCTAGCCCTAAGGCCATCGGGATCATCCCGAAAATCATTGCCCCGGCCGTCATCAGCACAGCCCGCAGCCGCGTGTAGCCCGCCGCCGCCGCCGCCGTTGCCGCATCGTCGCCGACTGCCATGCGCTGCTTCGCGAAGGTCACCACCAGAATGCTGTTGGCCGTGGTGAGCCCGATGCACATGAGCGCTCCCATGAGCGCCGGGATGCTCATGTGGGTCTGTGTCAGGAACAGCATCCACATGACGCCGCCGAGCGCGAAGGGTACGGCCATCAGCACGATCAGTGGATCGATCCAGCTCTGAAAGTTAATCACGAGGAAGAGGTAGACGAGCACCACGGCCAGGGCCATGCCGCCGAACAAGCCGGCATAGCCCTCCCGCATGGTTTCGACCTGGCCGCTCAATGTCACCGTAATGGCTTTGGCCGGGTCGGGCCGATCGGCGGTGATCACCTTGTCGATCCCGGCTGCCGCCGAATCGAGATCCCTGCCCTGTACGTCGGCATCGACGTCGAACACCGGCCGGATATTGAGTTGCGACATGACAAGCGGCACAGTGCGACGGCCGAAGGACGAGACATTCATCAAGAGCTGGTGCGCCCTCTCCGGCCCGCCGGCCGTTACCGGCAGCGACCAAAGGTCCTGGGCGGAAGTGATCTTGTAAGCCGGCACCTGCACGACGAGGGGGTAGCTCACGCCGTTGTCCGGATCGACCCAGAAGTTCGGGGCCGTTTGGGCGCTGCCGTTGGTGCCGACCAGTACGTCATTCGCCGTTGTGCGCTGGTCCAAGCCTACCTGGCTCGCGAGTGCGCGGTCGACGTCCACGGACAGGGCCGGTGCGCTCGGCACCTGGAATACGTGCGCATCGACGATGCCCGGCACACGCCCGATATCGCGCGTGAGCCGGACGGCCAGCGCGTAGGCCTCATCGTTGCTCGGCCCTGACACACGGATGTCGATCGGCGCCGGTTGGCCGAAATTCAACACCTGATCGATGATGTCGGCCGGTTGAAAAAAGAACTGCAGCTCCGGAAAGCGCCTGGGTAGCTCGCGGCGCAGCTTGGCGACCAGCCTGGCCGTCGGCGTATGCCGTGCCTTGAGCGAAATGAGGATCTCGCCGTCCATGGGCCCCACCGTGGCTGAATCGCTCAGCGCGATGTTCATGCCGCTGTATGGCAGGCCGATGTTGTCGAGCATGGTATCGGTCTTTCCGGGCCCGACGAGCTTACGGATGGCCGCTTCGACCTGCGCGAACGCGTCCTGTGTTTGCTCGATGCGCGTGCCCGCGGGCGCCCGCACGTGGAGCCGCATTTGGCCGGCATCGACCTGGGGGAAAAAATCGCGCCCCAGGAGAGGAAAAAGCAGCAGCGAAGCCGTCATCAGCGCGAGGAAAAATGCCGAGGTTGCAGCGGGTCGCGATAGGGCCCACTCGATGTGCGCGCGGTAGGACTCCCGGAACGCCTGGAAACGGTGTTCGAACCCCTGCTGAACGGCAACGAAAGGCGCAGACCATCTCGGGGCGCCGCCATCCGGGCCGTGTGAAGCGCCCGCCCCGCGCATCAAGTATTTGAACAAGACCGGGACCATGGTGAAGGAGAGCGCGAGACTTGCCAGCAATGCGATGCACACCGACAGGGACAGCGGCGAGAACAGGTATTTGGCCGTACCCTGCAGGAGAAACACCGGCACGAACACGATGCAGATGCAAAGGGTCGACAGAAGGGTCGGCCCGCCGACCTCACCGGCGCCATCCATGATGGCCTGCTCCAGGCCTTCGCCGAGCCTGACGTGGCGTTCGATGTTCTCGATCACGACGGTGCCGTTATCGACCAGGATCCCCACCGCCAGCGCAAATCCTCCCAGGGTCATGGTGTTGAGCGTCTGTCCCCCGGCATAGAGCACGAGCACCGCGGTGGCGATGGAAAGCGGGATCGCCGCCAGAATAATGAGCGTGAGCCGCCAATTGCCGAGGAACAGCAGAATCATGAGAGCGGTCAAGGCCGCCGCCATCAAGCCGCTTATTTTGACGCTGTTCAGAGCCGCCTTGACGAATACGGACTGGTCGAAGAGCGCCTTCACCGAGACGCTCCTGGGGATCACCTTCTCGATTTCGGGCAGCACGCTGCGGATGCCGTCGATGACGGCGAGGGTCGACACGCCCCCCGTCTTGCGGATGGTGATGAGGGCGCCGGGGCGGCCGTCGACGGCAACCGAATTGGTCTGTACCTGGAAGCCGTCGTGCACGTGCGCGATGTCGCGCATGAACACGGTGCGGCCATCGACCTCCTTGATCGGGAAGGCGTTGATCAGGTCGATTACGTTCGGACTATTGTTCATCGTCAGCGTATAGTCCCTGGCGCCGATCTTGACGTCGCCCGAGGGAAGGATGACGTTCTGGCGCTGCAGCGCCTCGCTCACATCCGACAGCGACAGGTCGCGAGCGTTCAGGGCGGACTCGTCGAGGTCGGCCATGATCACGCGGGGCTTGCCGCCGTAAGGCTGGGGCACTTCGGCCCCATGCACGACGGCGAGATCCGGCCGGATGATGTTCTGCCCGAGATCGTTCAGCCTGCTCTCCGGGAGCGACGTGCTCGAGAGGCTGAGCTGAATGATGGGCACGTCCGTGGCGTCATAGCGCAGCACGAGCGGCGGCGTGATGTCGGGCGGCATATACTTCAGTACGACCAGCGCGCTGCTCGCCAACTGCGACACCGCCCGGCTCACATCCGCCCCCTCGTGGAGATAGATCTTCTCCACGCCCACACCCTGGTAGCTGGTGGCTTCGATGCGCGAAATATCGTCCACAAGCGAGGCTATCGAGCGCTCATGCAGCGATAGAATACGGTTCTGAATGTCCGGTGCGCTCATGCCGTTGTAAGTCCACACCACGCTGACCACGGGGATGTTGATCTCGGGGAAGATGTCGATCGGCATCCGGCTTGCGGCCCCCACGGCGAGCAGGCAGATCATGATCAGGACCGCTACTACGGTATAAGGGCGCCTCAGAACAAATCCCACTATCCTCATCGCATTTCGTCTCCCTGCAATTTGCTTCCCCCTATGATGAAAGCCAAGAAATAGCCCCTCCGTTCCTGAAGACACTAAAAGTGCCGCGCCCTTTCGGGGCGGGACACTTCACCCAGGGGAAAAGGGTGTTTGTCCACTGCATGAACCTATGGAACGGACCTTGTGGCCGCGCCCTCAGAGACAGGCACGTCGTCCGGAAAGGATTCATGCAAATGGAACGGGTGAGGAGAGGAGGGCACTCCCCCTTTTTTATCCGTTTCGGTGGTACTACTCTACTATTCCGTGTAGCGGATCCATGTGAGATAATTGATATCGTTCACCGTCTTGTAAGTTCCCTGAACGGGCGCACCAATCCGAATGCCCTTTGCCTCGTTGTACTCCTGCGCAAACCTCGCATAGTCGTCCCGGAAGGTAAGCTGCCCCTTGGGGGTGTCGACGGTAAGGCTGTGTTGCTGGGACTGACGGCTCGCACGGCTCACCACCCGGCCGGTGAACCTCATCTCCTTGG
>JBEKHB010000160.1:0-4057 GCA_050012495.1 Syntrophorhabdales bacterium | reverse complement strand
AGCCACCACAGCCCCTTGACCACCTCTTCCGAAGAATCTTATCTCTACCATGAAATACCTCGCTCGCAACATGTTGCAGTTGATCTTCACCGCACGATGCTGGTATACTGTGTACCACACGCCGAAAGAACATGTCAACACTTTTGTTGCATATTTTTTTGGAGCGCACAGGTGTGGTGACATAGGACCGTGGGTGTGATTGATATGGTAGTTGTCACAGGTGAGGCTCTTTGGAACTCGAGCAGGAAGGAACCATGGAGTGACTCGGAGAGGACAGGGGTATCGTCACCATTAAAGAAGTGGTGGAGTCCTATGAAGGCGTGGTGCTTACATTCCCACTACGGTACTATATTTGCGAAAAACGGTCCTGCCGATCTCCTACGTGGGGCACCATCGGTGAAGGGTGGAGAATCACAACCGGGAGCAACCGGGCCGTCCTGGCCTGAATATGTCGGCGCTATGTCGCTGATAAAACTTCAGGAGCCGGCGTCTATGTTGCCGTAGCGGTAGTAATATGGGAGGGCGCGGGCCTTGAAACTTACTCCTATTGTCATCCGTGAGCAACTGGCTTGTTTCTATGTTTTCATATTGAAAAGTTTCACAAGCTTCATTCAATTTTGTGTATCGTTGCGTCGCTTGGAGCGTTAAACATCAAAAACAAAAAATATCTTGACATGGTTTTCCAATGTCTGGTATACAGTGTACTATAGCAGCATCGTGGTTTTTCGGTCCTTTTTGAAGGCCTTGGGCGGAATAACACTCTCTGGAACCTGTTAGGCCGGATGGAATTGTGGTTTAGTGGCTGTGACAGCAGGAATGTTTAAGAGTTTGGTGGAAAAAACATGGAGCGCACAAAAAAAGCTTGACATGACCTTTTGATGTCTGGTATACGGTATACTACTAATGAATACGGTAGCTTTTGCTTGCACCAGCAGTAGATGGCGCCTGGTGAACTGTGGCTATGTTGGCTCTGGTTTGTTCGGTGATGGTTGAAGGGATGCCATATGCTGCCGCATTTCGGGACAACGATAGTTTTATAGGCTTAGGGGTGTACGCGGTTGGTACGTGTGTGGGTAGCTGCTCGGACAGGGTCTGGACTTGTCTGAGAGGTTACTTCAACGAAATAGGTGAGGTAAACAATGGAAAATGTAACGGTTACGATTGATGGCGTGAAGGTGAGCGGTTCTCCGGGGACGACCATCCTCGACGCCGCTGAGAAGGCGGGTATCGAAATCCCGAGACTCTGCCATCAGGAGGGGATCAAGCCCTCAGGCAATTGCCGGATCTGCGTGGTGGAGGTGGAAGGTTCCCGAACGCTCGTCGGCTCCTGCCATACTTCCATTGCTGAAGGCATGGTCATCCAAAGCCGGTCCGCCAGGGTCTTAGAGGCGCGCCAGGCAACAATAGAACTCCTCCTTACGGGCCATACGGGGACCTGTGTGACAGACACTGAGGCCAGGGAATGCACCCTCCACAAGCTCGCCTCCGACCTGGAGGTAGGTCCCCCGCGGTTTCATGTCAAAAGACCCCGTCTCTACGGTGTAGAGGATGTAAGCCCCTACGTGCTCAGGGATATGTCCCGCTGCATTCTCTGTAGAAAATGTATCCGGGCTTGCCAGGAGGTTGCCGGCCAGAACGTCTATAGCATGGCCTATCGGGGCTTTGGTTCCAAGGTGGTCGTCGATTTCGACGTCCCCCTCAACAAAGAGGTCTGCAAGGACTGCGGTATCTGCATCGAATACTGTCCGACGAGCGCCCTTATGTGGCCTGAAGGGGTAAAAAAGAGAGAAGGCGCCCCGACCGCCAAGAAGAAGGCCAAGACCGCCGGCAAAGTGACCGACAATGGAACGAGAGAGAAGCTCCTCAACCTCCTCGAGGAGAGACAGCGGACCGACGGTTCCCTCTCGGAAGCGTCCCTCTCCGGGATCGCAGGCGATCTCAACCTTCCCCTCAGCGAGGTTTACGGGGTGGCAAGCTTCTATGCCTTTCTTTCGACCAAACCTCAGGGCAAGAATGTGATCAGGATATGCAAAAGCCTTCCCTGTTATCTCAAGAACGCCCCCATGATCATGGAGAGCGTCTCTCAGAACATCGGCATCAAACCGGGCCAGACCACCGCCGACGGAAGGTTCTCCTTTGAGTTGACCAACTGCATCGGGGCCTGTGACGAGGCCCCCGCCATGCTCATCAATGATAAGGTCCACGGCAGCCTCACACCGGGGAAGATAGCCGATATCCTGAAGTCCTATCGGGAAGGGAGGTAAGCCATGAAGGAAATCGTTCTTCAATATTGTGAGGTTATTGATCCGAAAGATATCGCCACGTACCTGAGTCGGGGCGGCTTTCAGGCCTTGAGTAAGGCCCGTAAAATGGGCCCCGAAAAAGTAATTGCCGAAATAAAAGCATCGAGCCTCAGGGGTAGAGGAGGCGCAGGCTTCCCCTGTGGTGCAAAATGGGAACTTGCCAGATCCACTTCAGGGGATGAGAAGTACCTGATCTGCAATGCTGATGAGGGCGAAATGGGAACCTTCAAGGACCGCTACATCATCCAGCACGATCCCTTTTCTCTTCTTGAAGGGATAGCCATCGCCGCCTTTGCCATTGGGGCGAAAAAGGCCTTCATCTACCTTCGGGGGGAGTATCATTATCTTCTCGATGGTCTTAAAAGCGCCATCGATCAGGCCGCCAAGAAGGGGCTTTTGGACCTGCCCGTTGAAATACGGGAAGGTGCGGGCGCCTATGTCTGCGGTGAAGAATCGGCCCTCATGAACTCTATCGAGGGCAGGCGCGGAGAGGCTCGCTTTCGTCCCCCCTTCCCTCCCACGAGCGGCCTTTTCGGCAAGCCCACCGTTATCAATAATGTGGAGACTCTTATGAACGTACCCCCCATCATTGTCAAGGGGGCCTCCTGGTTTGCTTCCATAGGAACCCCGAAGAGTGCGGGCACCAAGGTCTTCTCTGTGAGCGGTGATGTCGAAAAACCTGGTGTCTATGAACTCATCATGGGAAGCAGCCTCGCCGACTTGCTTAACAGCGCCGGCGCCAAAGATGTGAAGATGGTCCAGATCGGCGGCGCCACAGGCGGCATTGTGCCTGCCTCTATGGTCGAGACCCCCCTTGCCTATGAGACAGTGTTAGGCTCAGGGGCCATTACGGTCTTCAACACCACACGGGACGTGATCGACTTCGTCTTTCGCACCATGGAGTTCCTCAACGAGGAATCATGCGGAGAGTGCACTCCCTGCCGGGAGGGTACAGAGGTGATGATAGAGATCCTGGGAAGACTTGCCAGAGGCGAAGGGATGCAGGAAGACACGGGGACCCTGGAGAAGCTCTCCAAGCTGATGATGCAATCCTCCCTCTGCGGTCTCGGTCAGGCGGCTCCCATCCCGGTACTCGATACCCTCAAGTACTTCAGGAACGATTACGAGAACCGAATCAAGCAGTCAGTCTTCTTAAGGACCCTGAGATAAGGAGGAGCAATGAGCACCCAATCTAAATACGTGTGCCCTTACTGTGCAACGACCTTTGATGCCTTTGACGGTCTCAAGGCCCATGTTGTTGACGAACACGGAACAATGCCTTTACCGCGCCCACACGGACTGATCAATCTCTCCGTCAATGGCCAGCGCTACGAGCTCCAGGTTGAGCCTAATACGACCCTCTACAACCTGATCCATGACCAGATGGGCCTCACAGGGGTCAAAATGTTCTGCGATCGGGGTGCATGCGGTTCGTGCACCGTCATTATGGACGGGAGACCGGTCCTCTCCTGTATGACGCTCGCCATCGAGTGTGACGGCAAGACGATAGAGACCGCAGAGGGTATTGCCGCAGCGAAACATCCCCTCATCGAAACCTATGTCAAGCATCACGCCATGCAATGCGGCTACTGTACACCCGGCTTCGTCGTCACCGCAAAAGCACTGCTCGACAAGAACCCTGACCCCACTGAAGAGGAGATACGGGAGGCTCTCTCAGGCAACCTGTGCCGCTGCGGCACCTATCCTCAGCACCCGAAGGCAGTGGCCGAGGCAGCGAAGATTCTCCAAGGAGG
>JBEKHB010000159.1:0-3205 GCA_050012495.1 Syntrophorhabdales bacterium | reverse complement strand
AAGAAGGAGACAACCGCAAAAACGAGCGCGAGAAACAGGGCGCCCCATCGGGGCTTTCCGAGGAAACGGCTCTCTTCGAGGAGGTTGACAAAGGCGATTGTCTCCAGGCCGAAGAGGGCGAAACCGATATAACCCGGCACCGGCTCAGGCGTTGTCACGAGCGTACCTTCAGGTATCGATTGCAGCGCCGCCACCTGCAATGCCTCATTTGCCTCGGGCACTGCTCTTGTCCTTACCGGTACCGCCGAATCCGGCTCCTGCTTCATCGGATGGGTATCATCCTCATCCCCCTGCTCGGGCTATGGGACCTGTGACCTCACGTTGACGGGCAATACCTCCCTCGGCGCCACCTTCCAGCCCGCAGGGATCGACTTTTGCGATGTGCCGCCCGGGTACCTATACCAGACCTACATCGACGCCATCTTCACATCCGGCATCGCCACCGGGTGTGTGCAGAATGCCTCTCCTATAGACCGTCGCTACTGTCCTTCGGAAGATGTCCCGAGGAACCAGATGGCTGCCTTCATCATAAAGGCGTTGCAGATCGCAGCAGGACAGCCGGCAGGAGGTTTCACGTATACCAAGACGCCTTATTTCACCGACGTCCCTTCTACGTACCCGTACTTCAGTTATATCCAGAGGCTGAGGGATCTCGCCATTACGACAGTGGTCGGCACCTATTCGCCTCTCGAAGAGGTGTCGAGGGGGCAGATGGCCGCCTTTATTGTGAGGGCGCTGCAGGTCGAAGCAGGACTGCCGACAGAAAGTTTCACGTATTCGACGACGCCTTATTTCACCGATGTTCCGGCAGGCAGCACCTACTTTTCCTATGTCCAGAGATTGAAGGACCTTGGCATCACCAACGTAACGGGGACTTACGGAGTTGACGAGCCTGTCCCCAGGGACCAGATGGCTGCGTTTGTCGCGAGGGCGTTTCTGGGGTTGCAATAGCTTTTTTCCGGATACCGCCTGGAAGGTTTCCCCTATTTTTTCACTACCTGTTTTGGGCGGTGATGTACCGAAAAGCCCTGAAATGCCTTGGTAACTCATGATGGGCCGCGTAGGATTCGAACCTACGACCTCCTGATTAAGAGGAGTTAGCCCATTCAAGCAAAAACAGCCACTTAGCGGCATGTTGTTGCATTCCCAGGGCGCGACTTCGGACCTGTCCCAAGGGTATTGACCAGGGCCGAAAGCGGGCCGTGTGCCGGTTGCAGTAAAGTATTCTATGGCAAGCATTTGAGACTCAACTCCTTGACTATTGACCCTTTCTTCCTTCATGGGCGATAATGCGAAATGCTTTTTCTCTACCTTGACGAATCGGGCGATCTCGGTTTTGACTTTGTGAATAAGAAGCCGTCGAGGCACTTTGTCGTCACCGTGCTCGCCGTGCAGGGTCACGACGATAACCGCCGGCTTATCAAAGGGGTCAAGAAGACCATCCGGAGAAAGCTTAATTACCCTGGCCACCAGAGAAGGATTGTCGAGGAGTTGAAAGGTACCGGTACCACGTTCCAGGTGAAGCGTTACTTCTATGACCAGGTGCAGGACATCGATTTCAAAATCTACACGATCATCCTCAACAAGAGGCGTGTCTTCAATTCCCTTGCGGATAACAAGGCCAGAGTTTATAACTACGTCTCCCGGGTCCTTCTGGAAAAGATTCCCCTCGATCAGGCAATGGTGAAGGTTGACTTGGTCATCGACAGATCAAAAGACAAGCTGGAGATCCTGGACTTCAACAGCTACATCCGAAACCAGCTCGAAGCGAGGATATACCCGACGGTACCTTTTTACATCAGCCATTATGACTCACGAGAGCACGGAGGCATCCAGGCGGTCGATATGTTCAGCTACGGGATATTTGAGGGCTATGAGAGAAAACGGTGGGACTGGTTCAACGTCTTCAAGGAGAAGGTCGCCTTCCGCACCGTCTACCTGGCAGAATAAAAAAAGAGGAGAGCGTGCCTCACGGGCTCGTTGTGTCATGACTCTGACCAACCGATGGATGGGAACATCATGGCAGCCCGCAACGGACTTATCACTCTCTCCATGAATAGTATAGCACCGCAGATTTTCATGTCAACACTTATAAAAACTGGTGGGCCGCGTAGGATTCGGACGGGCGCTAGGGACGTTGTTTCATTCTGTACCTTCTTCTCACTCATGGGACCTCTTATCAACCTTTTGAACCGCCCTCGTGATCGACGCAGTGGTAACCCCGAGATTCCGGGCAATCTCCGCTGCAGGAAGGCCAAACTCTGTGGTTGCCCGGTAGGCGATCGCAGCCCTGGCCTCACTCGCTTTGGTGCGTCTGCCGCCGCTTTGCACCTCCCGGGTGTCGACCTGCCTTT
The DNA here is from genome assembly GCA_050012495.1 of Syntrophorhabdales bacterium. Taxonomy (GTDB): domain Bacteria; phylum Desulfobacterota; class Syntrophorhabdia; order Syntrophorhabdales; family WCHB1-27; genus BOG-1155. The sequence continues at coordinate 851 of JBEKHB010000159.1, read as the reverse complement.
TGCGACATTCCTCATCAATGAGATGAAGCATGGTATCGGCGGACCCCGCCTTTACCTGCCGGCGCTGCGTCTCTTCCGTTTCCCGGAGTACCGTCATGACGAATGCACTGCTTCCGAGGATTCTCTCATCCCCTTTCTCCGGTGCACCATGTTGTCTGAGAGAGGCCACCTTCGACCATCCCCCGAGACTGCGGACAAGGCCTCCCCCCACGAGATGAGGTAGATGACCCATAGAGAAACCCGCCGAGATAAAGCTCCGGTAGGCCGCTTGTGCCTTTCTTCTCGTCTTGCCGAACAGCAGCAAGGTGAAATCCCGGTCTATCCACGGGGAGGTTGCTTTGCCTACGATAACGCGGTGGCCTGTCTATGGATAAGAGTCTAATCCAGCCATATCGGTCACCATGCCTGCCCGCACCGGGTTGAGATGGATATATCTCACCAGCTCAAGGAAATAGGGCTCTTCTTCACAGAGGATTGATTTGTAGCGATTCTCGAAGAGGTGGCCTGTCCTTCTGTGGCGCCGGTTGAAATAAAGGGCGTACCAGGTCAGAAGCTTCCTCATAATTGCCGATATGCCCATGTCCCCTGATCGAATAAGGAGGTGTACATGGCTACTCATGACGGCGAAGGCGTAGACGGTGCACCTGCCGCCCTCTGCGACCTGGCCGAGTCTGTCCAGAAACTTCTTCCGGTCGACGTCGTCAACGAAGAGGTCGCCCTTATTGATACCCCGCAACATGATGTGGTGGAGGGCTCCGGTTGCATCCAGGCGGGCATGACGTGGCATAAGGCCACTTTACTATGACGAGGGAGGGGCTGTCAAGAGCAACGTAACGAATGAAACAACGTCC
>JBEKHB010000158.1:0-3116 GCA_050012495.1 Syntrophorhabdales bacterium | reverse complement strand
GAGGGAGGACGGGATGAAGCTTTTCACTGACGTAAAGATCGGTCGCAGGCTCGCAGTCGGCTTCGGCATCACCCTGGCTTTGATGGGGGTGATCGCCGTTTCGGGAGTAGTCTACCTCAGCGGCATCAAAAGCAACGTTCGGTACATAGCAGACGTCAACAGCGTCAGGCTCAAAAATGCACACGATGTCCGGGCATCGCTGAGCGACCTGTCGTTCCTCATAGGCGAGGTCGTCACGAGCCGGGACAGCAGCGTGAAAGAAGAGGCAAGAAACAAAATCCAGGAGACCCGTACCGGCTACAAGAAGGCGCTGGATGAAGTTGAAAGGCTCGAACCCAATCAAGAAGGAAAAGAAATCCTCGCAGCGCTGAAGGAGCAGGTGGCCAAAGGCCGGGAGGCGAACGACAGGCTCATAGAGCTCGCCATGGCAGGGAATGGGGAGGAGGCATCGGAGGGGTTTCGGGGACTTGCTGCTACCACTGCGGCCTACCTCCGGGCGGCTACGCCTCTACGGCCCGCATGGTCTCTCTCGTTGTAGGGATCATCACCCTTCTGGTGGGTGTGGGGCTATCCCGGGCGATCACCCGCAGCATCACCATCCCTATCGTCCGCTCCTCCACTCAGATAGACCTCATGGCCAAGGGCGATTTCTCCATCCCCGTCTCCGAGCACGCCTTGAAAAGGAAGGACGAGATGGGGATTTTCGCCCGCTCCATGGAGGTGATGAACTCCAGACTCAAGCAGATGCTCAAAGAAGTGACGGCCTCGGCAGCAAACGTGGCCTCCGCGAGCACCCGGTTGACCACGTCGGCGGAGAAGCTCTCGCAAGGGGCCACGGAGCAGGTGGAGAAGGCCAATCTGGCGGCAACAGGCTCGACAGAGATGAGCCAGGCCGCGGGCGATATCGCGAGAACCTCCACCCAGGTCGCTACATCGGCCACTGAGGCGGTCGACGTTGCGGCGGAAGGGAGGCACGTGGTTGATAAGTCTATCGAGGAAGTGAACCTGATAGCGGAGACGGTGGAAACGGCCCTCGGATTCGTGCGGGAGTTGGGTGAAGAGTCTGTGAAGATCGGCGACATTGTCACGGCTATAAACGATATCGCCGACCAGACCAATCTCCTTGCCCTCAACGCCGCCATCGAGGCGGCGCGGGCAGGCGAGCACGGCAGGGGCTTTGCCGTTGTTGCCGATGAGGTGAAGAAACTCGCAGAGAGGACCTCCATCTCCACGACGGAAATAGCCACTATGATCAATACCATCAGGGAAGGGGTAAGAAAAACCGTGGTATCCATGGACACGGCGAAAGATAGGGTGGGCGCCGGGGTGGAATACTCCTCGCAGGTATCGACCGCCCTGGAAGGGATCGTAGAATGCATCAACCGCCTGCACAACGGCGTACACCAGATAGCGACCGCCACCGAGGAGATGAGCGCCACGACCGACGAGATCGCACATGACATACACCGGATCTCGGTGGTGACCCAGGAGACCTTCTCCTCCTCGGAGGAGGTATCCCGGGCAGCGGCAGGTCTTTCCGACCTGTCGAGACGTTTGGAGGGGGCTGTTCAGAGCTTCAAGGTGTAGGGCCGTCTCCTCACCGGGGAACCGTTCTTCGGCTGACAAGCGGCGTGCGGTACGGCTTTTCGAAAAAAGTTATAAAAGAACTGTTGAAGGGTGCCGAAAAAAAGGAAGAAGTTGACCAAACTATTGACCATAGGCCAACGGACGATGCGCAAAGACGAATCATCATTCAGTAACATAGATTCCACGGGCAACATCAGTACGCGCATAATGGAGTCCAGGAGTGAGGCCTATGTATTTCGGGCCGATCTTGCCGTATTAACCTCTCTCTTTCCGTGATTCTCAATCTATAGAACGTTTACTCGACGGCCTTCTTGATTTCTGCTTTGACCCCGCAATCCTTCTTTTGTACAAGAAGCTCTGTCGGTATTATTTCGGGATAGATCCCAAGGCGACAGTCAATTATGTGAACGCTTACCGTGAAATGTGGGATTCAGAATCGTCTCCCGCTAACCGAGGTGCTGAGGTGTATAATGGAGTTGTGGAGCGCAATCTTTTGATCACCGGCCTTCCGGGCACGGGAAAGACCACCCTGGTCATGAGGCTTGTCGAAAAGCTCAAAGGGGTGAAGGCTGCCGGTTTCTATACCGAAGAGATACGGACCGGCGGGGTGAGATCAGGCTTCGAGATAGTCGACCTTCGCGGCGCCCGCACCCTTCTCTCCCACGTCGATATACCGGGAAGACAGAGGGTAGGCAAATACGGCGTCGATGTGGCAGGGTTCGAGCGATACCTGGATACGGTGCCCTTCCTCTCACCCTATACAGACCTTGTCGTCGTAGACGAGATCGGCAGGATGGAGTTTCTGTCCGGGAAATTCGCACGGCTGGTGGTCGATCTCCTCGATGGCCCCGTCATGGTCGTTGCCACAATCGCCCTGCGAGGCGGGGGCATTATCGATCATATCAAGAACCGGGCCGATGTACGCATTTATCAGGTCACGAAGGAGAACAGGGAGAGCCTCGTCGGGGAGATAGAAACGGCCGTGAGAGAGGAACTCGCCCGGCCGGCTTTGTGACGGGCATAGGAACAAAACATTGACCCGAAAAGGAGATCGCTTATGAATACAAAGTTGCTTGGTTCAAAGGGATCGAGAGTGTCTGCCATCGGTCTGGGCTGCATGGGAATGTCCGACTTTTACGGTCCTGCCGATGAAGCGGAGAGCATCGCGACCATCAGGGCCGCCCTCGACTAAAGATTCGATCCTGGGTGCTCATTCCGGTTGCCATCCCTGTCGCGGCCGCGGGTCTGCTCAACCCGCTCGTCGCGGTATGCGCCATGTTCGCAAGCAGCCTCATGGTAACGGGAAACGCGCTGAGGATGTCGGGGGCAGCGCAAACCAGACAAACAGCCGCATATAACCCCCTTTCACCGTGCTGCGCACCTGGACTTTTCTCTATGTTTTTCTATCAAAAACACTTTTTTTTGGCATTTTTTACTGTTTTTTGCCCTCTTCGGCACGTATTTGTCACCGACCGTCTCAGCACCCCTCTTTCTGATTCCCTTCTCTCGCAAGCCTTCCCGAAGGGGAG
>JBEKHB010000157.1:0-3715 GCA_050012495.1 Syntrophorhabdales bacterium | reverse complement strand
ACGGAGGCTCTCTATGGCTAAGAAAAAGTTTGAACGGACGAAACCCCACGTCAATATAGGCACCATAGGCCATATCGACCACGGGAAGACCACCCTGACGAGCGCAATCACGAGATGCCTTTCGAACAGGGGGATGGCGCAGTGGATCCCCTTCGATCAGATAGATAAGGCCCCCGAGGAAAAGGAAAGGGGCATCACGATTGCGACTGCCCATGTCGAGTACGAGACGGCAAAGCGCCACTACGCGCATGTCGACTGTCCGGGCCATGCCGACTACATTAAGAATATGATCACGGGCGCCGCCCAGATGGATGGGGCGATCCTGGTCGTGGGCGCGAACGACGGCCCCATGCCCCAGACCCGGGAGCATATCCTGCTTGCCCGCCAGGTGGGTGTCCCCTGCATCGTGGTCTATCTCAACAAGGTGGACATGGTGGACGACCCTGAGCTTATCGAGCTCGTCGAGCTGGAGCTGCGGGAGCTCCTCACGGCCTATGAGTTCCCCGGAGACAAGATACCCATCATCAAGGGCTCTGCCCTGAAGGCGCTCGAATGCGGCGACGGGAAGCCTGACTGCCCTCACTGCAAGAGCATCTTCGAGCTCCTGGACGCCTGCGACTCTTACATCCCCGAGCCTGTCCGCGATACGGACAAGCCCTTCCTCATGCCCATAGAGGACGTCTTTTCCATCTCCGGCCGCGGCACGGTCGTGACGGGCAGGGTTGAGAGGGGCGTGATCAAACCCGGGGGAGAAGTGGAGATCATCGGTTTCAGACCCACCCAGAAGACCGTGGCCACCTCTGTCGAGATGTTCAGGAAGATCCTCGACCAGGGCCAGGCCGGCGACAACATCGGCGTCCTCCTCCGGGGCACCAAGAAAGACGAGGTGGAAAGGGGGCAGGTCCTTGCAAAGCCCGGATCGATTACCCCCCATACCAAGTTCAAGGCCGAAACCTACGTGCTCAACAAGGAAGAGGGAGGCCGCCACACCCCCTTCTTCACGGGATACCGGCCTCAGTTCTACCTGCGCACCACCGACGTGACCGGCGTGGTGAGATCTCGTGACCCCCATCGCCCTCGAGAAGGAGCTGCGCTTTGCCATCAGGGAAGGCGGCAAGACCGTAGGCGCAGGGGTCGTCACGGAGATCATAGAGTAGAAGAGGATATGAGATGAGGCAGAGAATCAGGATATGCCTGAAGGCATTCGATCATAGATTGCTCGATCAGTCGGTGAAGGAGATCGTTGACGCGGCGAAAAAGACCGGGGCCCAGGTCGTGGGACCGGTTCCTTTGCCTACAAATATCCAGAAGTTCTGCGTCTTGCGCTCGCCCCATATAGATAAGAAATCCCGGGAGCAGTTTGAGGTCAGGACGCACAAGAGACTGATAGATATCGTGGAGCCCACGCAGCAGACGGTGGATGCCCTGATGAAGCTTGAGCTGTCGGCCGGCGTCGATGTGGAGATCAAGTCGTAGGAGTCTTTTATGGCGAAAGCGGATGTCGTAAATATTCGGGGTGAGAAGGTGGGCGAAGTCGAATTGAACGATGCCATTTGGGCAACCGATATAAAGCCCTATCTGATGCATGATGTGGTGGTGATGCAGCTTGCGAACAGGCGTCGCGGCACGTCTTCGACGAAGACCCGGGGAGACGTGCGCGGTGGGGGAAAGAAACCGTGGCGGCAGAAGGGGACAGGCCGGGCACGAGCGGGAAGCTCTACCTCCCCGGTGTGGGTCGGCGGCGGGACCGTATTCGGACCGAAGCCGAAGGAGTACCATGTGTCCGTGCCGAAGAAGGTGCGGAAGGCGGCACTCCGCTCGGCGCTAAGCCAGTGTTATCTGGATGCGACCGTAAAGGTCCTCGATACGCTGGACCTGGACGCGATCAGCACGAAGGCTTTCGCCGGCGTCATGAAAACGCTCAGTCTCTCGAAGCCCCTGCTCGTGGTGAGCGGGAAGAATGACGTGTTGGAGAAGTCGGCGCGCAACATCCCCTACACGAAAGTGCTGAGGGTCGAAGGTCTCAACGTCTACGACGTGATGAGGCACGAACATTTCGTCGTGACCGTCGAAGCGCTTCAGAGAATAGAAGAGGCATTGTCATTATGAACCAGTATGACGTGATAGTAAGGCCGATAGTAACGGAAAAGAGCTCTCTCCTGAAGGATGGAGGGAATCAGTATGTGTTTGAAGTTGCGAGGACGGCGAACAAGATCGAGATAGCGAAGGCGGTGGAACGGCTCTTCAAGGTGAAGGTGATATCGGTACACGTCATGAACATGGAGGGCAAGAAGAGGCGCCTCGGAAAGTTCTCGGGGAAACGTCCCGACTGGCGGAAGGCCATTGTCAAGGTGAATCGGAAGGATAAAATTTCTTTCTTTGAAGGTGCGTGATGGGAGTGAGAGAATATAAGCCGACCTCGGCCGGCAGAAGGTTCATGAGTGTGGCGACTTTCGAGGAAGTCACGAAGGATAGGCCGGAAAAATCCCTCATAAGTCCCGCGAAAAGGACAGGCGGCAGGAACAATCTGGGCAGGATCACCACGAGACATATCGGCGGAGGCCACAAGAGGAAGTACCGGGCCATCGATTTCCGGAGGGACAAGCTGGAAGTGGCCGGCAAGGTGGCGTCCATCGAGTACGACCCCAACAGGTCAGCCAATATTGCGCTTATTCATTACGTGGATGGGGAGAAGCGATATATCCTGGCGCCGGCGGGCCTCCGGGTTGGAGATGCGGTGGTTTCGAGCAGGAAGGGTGATACGGAGATTAAAGAAGGGAATACCCTGCCCCTGAAGATGATCCCTCTCGGCACGTTTGTCCATAATGTGGAAATGAAGCCCGGCAAGGGCGGGCAAATGGCACGGAGCGCCGGGAACTATGCCCAGATTGTGGCGAAAGAGGGCAGTTATGGTCACCTGAGGCTCCCATCGGGGGAAGTGAAGCTTATTAATCTCTCCTGCACGGCCACAATCGGCCAGGTAGGCAATATAGACCACGAGAACGTGGACTGGGGTAAAGCGGGCAGGTCAAGGTGGCGCGGCGTGAGACCGACCGTGCGCGGGACCGCGATGAACCCGGTTGACCATCCATTGGGTGGCGGAGAGGGTCGTACAAAGGGAGGCAGGCATCCCTGCTCTCCGTGGGGACAGTTGGCCAAGGGTTTGAAGACGAGGAAGAACAAGAGAACCGATAAGTTTATCGTCAAGAAGAGGGGTTAGGAGGTTTTCCGTGCCAAGGTCTTTAAAGAAAGGGCCCTTCGTCGATGATAGTCTCATGGCGAAGGTGGAGCATGCGAAGGAATCGAGGGAGTCGAAGGTCATCAAGACCTGGTCGAGGCGTTCCACCATTACACCCGAATTTATAGGAGTGACCTTCGCGGTCCATAACGGAAAGAAGTTTATCCCCGTTTTTGTGAGCGAAGAGATGGTGGGCCACAAGCTGGGCGAATTTGCGCCCACGAGGACTTTCCACAGCCATTCAGGGGACAGGAAGGCGAAGGTAGTGAAGAGAAAAGAGTAACAAGGGGACGACGCTAGCCCCAGTAACGAGCGAAGCGAGTTGAGCGGGGAGGCTCGGCGGGCTTTGCCCGACGAGGGGGTGCTGAACCCCAATAATTGCAAGGAAGGCGAAGGTAGTGAAGAGAAAAGAGTAACACTTGTGCTTTTGTGAGCGGGGAGGCTCCATGAGCAAGCTCATGGAGGGGGTGCTGAACC
>JBEKHB010000156.1:0-2661 GCA_050012495.1 Syntrophorhabdales bacterium | reverse complement strand
TTCTTTCCATACCGCCTCAGGATTGAAGCTGCCTCATCGAGCGTCATCGCATTCACATGAGCAAAGTTCCTCATCTGTTCCTCCTATATCTTCCCCAAGGCTTTCAGGATCTTGTCGGGGGTAATGGGGAAATCGTCCACCGCAACTCCTAGAGCGTTAAAGACCGCAGGACCCAGGAGCGACGCTACAAGATCGGCAACGTCCTCGCCAATACCGTTTGCACCATAAGGACCGTATCCGAGAGCAGTCTCTACGATGATCGGCTCGATGGGGCCGCAGTCAAGGATAGTCGCAATCTTGTAGTCAAGGAGGTTTCCATTGAGCATGACTCCGGTACCCTTATCCCAGATTACTTCCTCGGTCTGCCCCCTGCTGGCAGCCATAAAGGTACCGCCATACTGCTGACCTTCGACGGCTTCGGGATTGATGGCCTTGCCCACGTCGTTCGCGTTCACCACCTTTGTTATCTCGATTTGACCCGTCTCGGTATCGACCTCCACCTCCATGAAATGCGCCTGTCGACAGAGGTGTGGCCGCTTGCTGTAGTCGACCAATTGTTCAGACGCCTTACCAGTTGGATCGGTCCAACTCCCTGCCTGCTTCCATCCTCGCGCAAAGATCTGAGGGTGACTCCACCACTGCACGCACTGTACTTCCCTCACTACATCCTTGACTGGTTTTTGCACCGACGGATCCTTTTTGACGTAGATTACGCTATTCTTGACGTCCAGATCTTCCGGCTGATAGCCTGGAAAAGCAGGGGGCGACGAGAGCGTTTTCTCCTGATATCCGTTGGCAGCGAACTCTAGAAGCTCTTGCCTGGCCTTTCGGGCTGCTCTCCGCACGACCCAGCCATTGGTGCAAAGGTTACATGAACCATCGGGGGTCATCAGGGCAAAACCGGTATCCTTGTGAGGCCTAAGCACTACATCCTCGTACCGCATTCCCAATTCATCCGCCGCGATCTGACAGTAAGCGGTTTCAGCAACAAGGCCTACGTCGGAACGCTGCGCCAACAGGCTGACGGATCCATCAGGCTCGAATAGCAACCCCACAGAACCTGATCCTCGTTTACTATTCCATTCGTGGGTCCATCCAAATCCGATACCATGCATCTTTCCATTGGGAAGCTTCTCCGTGCCGGGCAGGTGCCATTTCTCATCCCAGTTTATGGCCTTTTTCCCCGCTTCGATACACTCCCTGAGGCTGTCTCTTTCGGGCTTTCCGTAATGACGCTTAAATTCAGCAAGATACGCAGTGTCCTTTCCTTCGTAGCCGTCGTTCCTGAGGGCTACCTCGGTTGGATCCAGCCCCAGTTCTGCCGCCACATGGCTGAAGACCATGTTAAAACAAAACGTATTAGGCAGCTGTTCACAACGCACTGCCGTAACCGGTCCCTTATTCACCACTCCCGCATAGTTTTCCTTGTACAGATTGTGGACACAGCTGTTTTCAAGAAAGTGACCGATCCCCATGTGGGGCTCCCACGCTTTTGGCCCGTTCGCAAAGACGCTTCGTATGGAGACTGCCGTGATAGTTCCGTCCTTCTTCGCACCTACCTTGAAGTGATGAACCGCACAATCAAGGGCCCCACCGTAGAAATCATCTCGTCTATTGAAGACAAGCTTCACGGGCCTGCCCGTTCTTTTACTGAGCAATGCAGTGATGTAGTGCGTGATGGTACTCCAATTCATCCAATTCCAACCGCCGAACATTGCGCCCTGATAAGGGGCATGAGTCGTGATTTTGTTCATCGGCATATCGAACCAGTACGACATCACCTGTTTATGTTCGTATACGTGTTGGTGTTTGATCCACAGCTCTGGATATCCTCCATTCCACCTGCACAGCGCACTGGGAAGTTCCGGTTCAGCCCAAGTATGCCAGTACCTTCGCGCTGGGAACTCAATGACCTTATCGGCCTCGGCGAAACCCTTCTCAACATCGCCTTTTTGGAAGATGTTCCGGCCTTCGGCAATGCGAAAGACGCCGGAGAAAGCGCTTGCGTAGGGATTATTCACATTGGATGAGTCGAAGATTTCGTTTGGGACCTTATCATGCAATGTTACAGCATCCGGTTTCAACACGTCTTCTTCGTCTATGACATGGGGAAAGATTTCCCACTCCACCTTCGCCAGCTTGAGCGCTTCATCACATATCTGGGTGCTTTCTCCGACCACAACTAGACCGACAGGTTCCCCTTCCCATGAAGCGCAGCCTGTGAGTACATACCACGGAGCCCCATAACTTCCCGGGACAACCTTCTCTTCGATCTCGGGATCATCGTATCTCAGTATCGCCCGTACACCGGAGAATGCCTCGACACTTGCGGTATCCATGCTTCTTATTCTTGCATTGGGGTGCGGGGAGGCAAGAATTCGTGCATAGAGCATGCCTGGCAATTTTATGTCCGCCGCATAAATCGCACAGCCGCTTGCCTTCTCATAGCCGTCAAGGCGGCGTATACCGCGTTTTCCGATGGCACTGAATTCTTGATCTTTGATTTCATAATCGAGATCAGGCTCTTTCATCGGCCGCACCTCCTTGGAGAATCTTCGCTGCCTCGGCCACTGCCTTCGGGTGCTGAGGATAGGTGCCGCAGCGGCACAGGTTGCCTGAGAGAGCCTCCCGTATCTCCTCTTCAGTGGGGTCAGGGTTCTT
>JBEKHB010000155.1:0-2778 GCA_050012495.1 Syntrophorhabdales bacterium | reverse complement strand
AGGGAGGCATCATGATGCTGATAAGGGGTACAAAGAACGCTTTGTGGTGCCAAGAACTTTTTCAACGTACCTATCTGCCTGAAATAGCTAAACTATTTTTTGGCAACTGTTAAAGATCAGTTATAATGATGGAGGATGCCGGGGTTCAAACTCGTGGTGAAAGGGGGATGAAATGAAAACGGCATTGTGCATTATCTTTTTGGCGGTGCTTCTGCTGCCCTTGCCCCTTTATGCCCAACACTATAACGGGATGACTCCCGACTCTTACCGGCAGCAGCAGCTTTACGATCTCGCCGGGGTAAAAAGCGATGAGCAAAAAGAGATTGACGATCTTCAGAACAGCCTTAAAAAGCTTCAGGACACAGTCGAACTCCTGCCAATGAGAATTGAATTTCTTGAACAGGCTTCAAGGGATCGACATGAAGACAGTAAAGAGAGCGATTTGGAATACTGGGAGCTTAAAGGGCACATCGCCGGTCTGCGGGGCGTGATCCAGAGACTTCAGGATAAAATTGGCACTCTTGAGGATGAAGTTAAGGCTCTCAAGCAGGATAGAGAGCAACACCCTAACGCGCAACACAGACCGGCCAGAAAAGGGGTGAATTAATGGGGCGTGAATCATTGACCATCGAAGAACAGGAGAGGGCGAAGATGCTTCACACGGAGAGGCGGACGTTCAATCATATTGCGGGCGTATTGGGGCGGTCGCCGCATACCGTGAAAAAATATCTGGTGGTGCCGGAGGTAGTCGAGGAAGTGACGGACAAAAAGAAAGGATTGGCCGACCTCTCTGCATAAAATGACCATTAGCGGGATTGCGTGCGACAAGGCCCTTTTATTGCGTGGGGAAATGCCGGGGTTCGACGTGAATATCCTCGTTCAGGTTTTGACCGTGATCCGTGAGAGGCGAGATGAAGAGGACCGAGACTTTTTGGCCCGGAAACAATGAGGAAGCCTTTTATAGCGGGACTACTACTAAGGGCGACATATATCGTCTGATCATCGGTGACGCGTGCCGGGGGGTATCCAACCGGGCAAAAGGGGTCCCAAGTCCACGGGCAACGTGCCTCCCCGCTCCCGCGCGGAAGAATGAGCACGGGGCGGGGGGCATCGGGGCCTTGTCGTGTGGGCTTGTTAATTAACACATATCTCAACGCGGGGTATGATAGCACCGCTCGCCTGGACTGGAAAATTGTCGATTTCTCTGTAAAAATCACATGGGCGATGGTAGAATGGGCAGAAACATCATTGCCCGCTCATAAAAGGCTATTTCGGTAAATGGGGGAACGGCGATGGGCTTTAAAGATCGGATAGATTGTTACAGCGGCTCAAAAACCATAGCCTGCTTATCGGTGTTCGTACTCATATGCCTCTTTGTTTCTTCTTGTGCCTCTGACATTGCAAACAGATATTACGGAAATACGAGGTACCCACCGAAACAACCGAACCAAGTCGAGATATTACGGGAATGTCCGACGCGGCCTTACGACGTGATAGCGGATTTCCAATCCCGTGGAGAAACGCCGGAAGATATGAGGCGTAAAGCCGCAGAAATCGGCGCTGATGCTGTGATAGTCGCCACGCTCGGGGGTCTGTACTCGCATGGAGAGGAATGGGCCGGGTCCGATTCGTTGAGTCATACCTACACCCGCATAACAGGGACGGCAATAAAGTACCGAAACTAAAGCAAAAAGGGAGGGGTAGACCATGAGGGTAACAACGTTGTCGGTCGCGTTGATTTTCTTCGTTCTGGCCGGGTGTGCGGGAACCGTAGATGTGACGAAGACGGTAAAGGGAGCGTATAATCCTACGAATCCGAATGATGTGGAAATCTTGATGACTCGACCAGCAAAACCATATGTGGAACTTGGTTCGGTGACAGTTAATGGTTTTAAGCCAGGTGATAACGCCGAGATGCACAACGCCATTCGAGCCAAGTCAGCGCCTCTTGGAGCGGATGCTGTTATATTAACACACCAAGGTCTCATAAATAATGGCTTGGCAATTGTATAGTGGGCGAATGGTGTCGCTATCCGCTACATTACCGAGGGTACGCAAGGTACGGGACGTCCGGTCAAAGGGGAGACGGGAAGTTAGCAAGGGTGTTAGCAGAGGAGAGGGCTTCGTCTCCCGAAATATCAGAAAGAGAGTTTTGATCTGGCCCGCTCACATTCATTGCAGAGGCCGTGCGGCGCTCGCCTCATGCACTGGAAGAGAAATGCAGGGAGTCAACGTAGAAGTACTCAGATATGAGGGGCAGGGGAAACAAGGAGCCTTTTGCCGGTTTTCTTTCTGGCCGCATGAGTGACGGATCATGTATGGGATATAAAAGACATTATTTCTCTATTACAATAATGGGCTTTGCTCTGAAGATGTGAATGGAATTACCTTTATGACTTCCAAGATATTATAATGAGTTGATACGACATTCAAATCATAGCCATACTTCACAATGACCTGCACTTTTGCTCTTATAGAATCACCTGGACGCACGTCTACCTGCCGGTTCTGAAAATCAGTTAGCCATTCGATGTGTAAGATTTTCATGGGAATGGGTCTGTTTTCGTGTTTAAATTCCCATCTTGAGTCACCTAAATAATCGGGTTTCTTAACTTTCAAGATCATTTCCATGCTTGATTCTATGGTTTCTTGAGTTATTAAGGACTTATCCGTAATTACCTTGCTTTAAATTCGTAGCCATACTACACTTTGACGAGGAGGTGGGGTATGGCAAAGATCCGCTCATGGGAAGTGTCCGACGAGTTCTGGAAACGTGTA
>JBEKHB010000154.1:0-3075 GCA_050012495.1 Syntrophorhabdales bacterium | reverse complement strand
AGACCCCGGCGCATGACTCGGGGCCGATGTGGCCCGCTATGCCTTCACCGTATGACTCTTTCATTCACGACACCTCGCCGGTTTTCATCGGCGCTCTCGGGACGTTGGTACAAAGTGAACTTTCGAGACAGGAACCAAGGTCGGCTATCTCCCCCTCGTTCGCCATACGGTTTGACAAGAGACGTGCTCACTCCGAGGAAGCAGGCCACAGATGCACCACTATAGAGGAGGCATAGTTGCATCCTACTTTGAATTGTGTCGCGTCTCAACAATAAGTTCACTTTGTACCAACGGCCCCTAGGTGCCCCCATACCCCTCCCTCCCCTGAATCAAATTAGGACAGTACCAAGACGTTTATGCTATGATCGGGAGAGGTCGAAACGGTCAAGGTTCATTACTTTGTTCCACACCTCTACAAAGTCGTGCAGGAACTTCTCCTGGGAGTCCTCACATCCGTAGACTTCCGCCAAGGCCCTGAGTTGGGAGTTCGAACCGAAGATTAGATCGACACGTGTGCCGGTCCACTTGAGTGCGCCCGTTGAGCGATCACGACCCTCGAATACGCCGTCGTCTTCCGCGGTTGCCTTCCACGTCGTACTCATGTCGAGCAGATTCACGAAGAAGTCATTGGTGAGCGCCTCTGGCCGCTTGGTGAAGACGCCTTGCTGGACGCTTGCGAAGTTGGTCTTTAGGACGCGCATTCCGCCCACGAGCACTGTCATTTCGGGTGCGGTCAGGGTCAGCAATTGCGCACGATCAACCAGCAGTTCCTCCGCCGTTACTGCATATTTAGCTTTTAGATAGTTACGGAACCCGTCTGCAGCCGGTTCGAGTACGGCGAATGACTCCACATCGGTTTGCTCCTGCGAGGCGTCCATGCGCCCCGGCGTGAAGGGAACCGTTACCTCGTGACCAGCACTCTTCGCAGCCTGCTCTAGCCCTGAGCAACCGGCCAGAACGATCAGGTCGGCCAGTGATACCTTCTTACCGCCGGACTGCGCGCCGTTGAACGCGCTCTGGATGCCCTCCAAGGTTTTGAGCACCTTCGCCAGCCGGGCAGGCTGGTTGACTTCCCAATCCTTCTGCGGCGCCAGACGAATGCGGGCACCGTTGGCACCGCCGCGCTTGTCGGAGCCACGGAAGGTGGACGCCGACGCCCAAGCAGTCGAAACCAGCTCCGACACTGACAGGCCGGAAGCCAGGATCTTGCCCTTGAGTGAGGCGATGTCCTGTGCATCGATCAGTTTGTCTTTGACGGCAGGGATGGGGTCTTGCCAGATGAGCTCTTCTGCCGGAACCTCAGGGCCGAGATAGCGTGTACGCGGACCCATGTCGCGGTGCGTCAGCTTGAACCACGCCCGGGCGAACGCGTCCGCGAGCTGATCCGGATTTTCCATGAAGCGCCGGGAAATCTTTTCGTAGACAGAGTCGAACCGAAGGGCGAGGTCCGTGGTCAGCATCGATGGCGCGCGACGCTTTGACGGGTCGTGCGGATCCGGCACGGTATCGGCGCCTGCGCCACCTTTCGGCTTCCACTGGTACGCACCGGCCGGGCTCTTTGTCAGCTCCCATTCAAAGCTGAATAAGATCCGGAAGAAGTTGTTGCTCCACTTCGTGGGAGTATTGGTCCAGATGACTTCCTCACCGTCGGTAATCGTGTCGTTGCCTTTGCCCGTGCCGAAACTACTCTTCCAACCCAGGCCCTGCTCCTCGATCGGAGCTGCTTCTGGCTCTGGTCCCACATGCTTTTTGTCGCCTGCGCCGTGGGTCTTGCCGAAGGCGTGGCCACCAGCGATGAGGGCCACCGTCTCCTCGTCGTTCATCGCCATGCGAGCGAAGACCTCGCGGATATCCCGCGCCGCAAGCATAGGGTCCGGGTTGCCGTTCGGGCCTTGCGGGTTCACATAGATCAGGCCCATCTGAACGGCGGCGAGGGGATTCTCGAGTTCCCGGTCGCCGGTGTAGCGCTTGTCTCCAAGCCACTCGATTTCTGCGCCCCAGTAGACGTCCTTTTCAGGTTCCCAGATGTCCTCACGCCCGCCGCCGAAACCGAAGGTCTTGAAACCCATCGATTCCAGGGCGACGTTGCCGGTGAGGATTATCAGGTCGGCCCAGGAAATCTTCCGGCCGTACTTCTGCTTGACCGGCCAGAGCAGTCGGCGTGCCTTGTCGAGGTTCGCGTTGTCGGGCCAGCTGTTGAGGGGAGCAAGGCGCTGGCTGCCGTGGCCTGCGCCGCCGCGGCCGTCGCCGGTGCGGTAGGTGCCGGCGCTGTGCCACGCCATACGGATGAACAAAGGTCCGTAGTGGCCGAAGTCCGCCGGCCACCAGTCCTGCGACTTCGTCATCAGTTCACGGAGGTCCTTCTTCACGGCCTCCAAGTCGAGACTCTTGAACTCCTTAGCGTAGTTGAAACCCTCGCCCATCGGATTGGACTTGGAGGAATGCTGGTGCAGGATATCTAGGTTCAACTGGTTCGGCCACCAGTCCCGGTTCGTCGTGCCGCCGCCGGCAATATGTTCGTGAAATCTGCCCGTTTCTTTTTCATCCATGATATTTACTCCTTACCTCTGTGTGAATTGTTGAACAGCGCTGCTATGAATAATAATAGTTTCGCTGCACATCCAGCTAACAATTAATGAACGAAACCGATGCCAAAAAAAGAGAAAGGCATAGGGGCCGTCAGGCATTCTCTTCCTTGACAAGCTTATCCCCGCCCTCTTTTGTTTTTGCATGGCAGTCCCTGCAATACCCATAATACTCCAGCCTGGTATCCGTGACCGAGAAGCCGGTTTTCTTCGCTATCTCCTGCTGGTCGGCAACAGGAGGTACTTCGTAGTCAAGGATCTTACCGCAGCGCTCGCAGACCAGATTGAGGTGCTCTTCAAGGTTACCTTCGTAGCGGTTCTCCATTGAATCTAACTGCAGCGTTTTAATGATGCCCAGGCGGGAGAGATCGTTCAGTGTCGCATAGGTGGTAGATAAACTCAGGCTTTTCTTTTTCTTCTTTGCTTCCTCATGCACGGAACGGGCACCAGGATGGAAATCCCGCTTTTCGATAAGCACCTCGATGATAGC
>JBEKHB010000153.1:0-3248 GCA_050012495.1 Syntrophorhabdales bacterium | reverse complement strand
CCCTGACGGTCGCATCGTCGCCCAGCTTTATCGTGAGCTCGATGTCCTCGGGCATGAGTCTCTGCAGCAGCTTCTCAACATCCTTGACTATGGTGGTGATCTTGTGGGGTTTCATCTCCATTGTCTGCTTCCTTCCGAAGACGAGCAGGCTCTGGGTGATATTGGCAGCCTTGGCGGTGGAGGCAAGGATCTGGTCCACATAGACCCGCGAGGGATCGTTCTGTCCCATCTGCATCTGTAACAGGTTGGCATAGCCCATGAGGGCCATGAGGATGTTATTGAAGTCATGGGCAACCCCCCCTGCGAGGGTGCCGATGGCCTCCATCTTCTGGGCCTGCAGCAACTGCTCTTCGAGGCTCTTACGTTCGGTGACGTCCCTCAGGAAGACGAGGGAGATAGCCTCGCCCTGATAGGTCGTGCCCGTGGCCGATGCCTCGATATAGACGATCTCGCCGTTCTTCCTCAAGCCCTTGAACTCGTAGCGGTCCGGGACTGCTTCGCCCCTTTGCCTCCTGCGATTGTAGCTGACAACCTTTTGCCGATCGTCAGGGTGGACGGTAAGGTAATGTGTCTTTCCTACCACCTCTTCAAGGCTGCGATAGCCGAAAATCTCCAGGAACTTCCGGTTGACATAGATGTGGCGATCTCCCCTGACAAGGGCAACTCCGTCATTGGAGCTTTCAATCGCCGTACGGTAGCGCTCTTCCGACTCCCGGAGTTGCGCTTCGGCATGCTTGCGCTCTCTGATATCCCTCCACATGGTGTACATGAGCAGTCTTCCTTGTATCGGGATAACCGTGTGCGAAACCTCAACCCAGAATTCTTCTCCCTCGAAGGTACGGCGCATCCACTCGAATTGATTAATTCCCCGCCTCATGGTCTCGCTGATCAGTTCCTTCCCCTTCTCCGATGACAGCCGACCGTCAGGCTGTCGTTCGGGGGAAATATCCCACGGGTGGAGTCCGGTGAGCTGCTCCTTGCTCGAGCAGCCCATGAGCCTGAGGGCCGCCTCGTTACAGTCTGCGAAGGTGTCCCCGTCTAGAAGGAGTATGGCGTCAGCCGATTTTTCGAAGAGGAGCCTGAACTTTTCTTCGCTTTCCTGGAGAGCCGTTTCCGCGTGCTTACGCTCGGTGATGTCCCGGATCACCCCATCATAGGATATGAGACGCCCCAGAGAATCAACCTGTACAATAGGCATATCACTCACCCAACGAATCTGTCCATCCTTCCGCATGATCCGGTGTTCGATGGGGGACATTTGCTTACCGGCAAGAATGCCCTTCACATATTCAATAACGTGGTCACGATCTTCAGGCACAACCATGTCTAGCCAGAGATAGGGGAAGGCTGCGAATTCTTCCGATCGGTATCCTGTCACTGACACACACGCCTCGCTGTGAGTTGTTTCCACAGCCCGCCCGTCCTGGACGCGCACCGTGTAGAGATAGTCGGTGAGCCCCTCGGTGATGCGCCGGTAACGTTGTTCGCTCTCCTGAAGCATTGCCTCGGCGTGCTTACGCAAGGTTATCTCGTGCGTAAAGATGGTTACCCCTGATACCTTCCGCTCCTCGTCGAAAAGAGGGTGGCAATAGTGTTCGAAAGATCTCCCTTCCCTTGTGTCTTCAAAATAAGCCGGCTCACCTGTGGCAACCACTTTATCGAATTGTTCTTTTCTGCACCGTGCTACATCAGGTGGGAAATGGTCATACAGGCAGGTTCCCACAAACTCCGGGACACTTGTGCCTAATCTTTGGGCACTCGAAATATTTGATAAAACTACTGTACCTTCTGTGTTAATGAGCACCATGCCTTCATGGACGGCGTCAAAAAATGTCTTCAGCATCTTTTCTCTCTGCTTCGGGGTTTCTTCTGCCCGCGCACGTTCCTCGCGCAACCTGAGCGTTGTGAGGCCATAGGCGAGGTCGCTGCTCAGTCTCATGAGTAGTGTAACCTCTTCTTCTGAAAACTCATTCGTTTCCTGTGAGTATAGTGTTATGACCCCTATAGCCCGGTCATTGTTTATGACGGGAAGACTCAAAACAGAGGCATACCCTCGTTTGAGCGCCTCCTGTCTCCATGGCATGAAGTCCGGATCGGTGAGAACGTCGCAAATGGTCGGCTTTCCGGTTCGGATGGCGGTACCTGCCGGGCCACGGCCTCGTTCCGTATCCGCCCACGTCACGTTGAGTCGCTTCACATAGTCTTCATCGAAGCCTGCAAACGCCACCGGTACAATTCTCTTCGCTTCACCTTCTTCTGCAAGACCTATCCACACCATGGAGTAGCCGCAGCACTCTACAATGACTCCGCATACAGCCTCCAGGTATTCTGCTTCACTGCTGGCACGCATCATCGCCTGGCTACTTCGGCTCAATGCCTGCAATGTTCTGTTGAGCCTGGAAAGCTCCGTTTCTCTCTGCCGCCGTTCTGACCCGCCCCCACTCATTGCACCACCTCTATAGTTAGCCTTACCGCACAATATCTGTTGTTGGGCATGACCGCCTCAAGCGCAGGTAGGTTATACCCCGAGGAGCTGCGCGGCATGATACGGTTGTCTCCATCATGAGGCACCTGCGAGAATGAACTTGCTTCAACAAGTATATCGCAATGGCGGTGGAAAAAGTTAAGGAAAGCGTTCCTATTGAGTGTCCCGGCAATGGCCCTGCCTTTTTTTGTCGCCCTCGACCTAACGATTGCCGCTTCAAATGGTCTATTAACAACCCGTTCTTGAAAGTGAGGAGTAGCTTGCTATATTCTAGTTCATGATTGAGTCGTAGGATGAACAAGGATATCCTCCTTCATTGCAGCTGTTTATTCCTGATAATCCAAAGGAGGAGACCTACGATGAAGAAGGTAGGGACAGCTCTGGGTCCGGCCACCGGCCCTCTGGGGCCATGGTGGAGTCATCTTTTCCAAAAAACCGCCTCAGGTGCCTTTTGTCACCTCTGGTTGTCATGCCTCCTTGTCACCCCTGGTTGACACCCCCGGTTGTCACTTTGACAGGAGAGCGGGAAAAGGAGGAAAATCTTATCAGGCCGGGCATTGCCCCGGCCCGTTTGAGCCGGATTCGGGAGACCCCAGAGGCCGCGTCGCTCTTTGACAATTGAGCCTCGACAGCCGCATCCGACGGCGGCGTTGCTCCGCTGTCGCGACCAGCCGCTACGCGGTGTCACCGACTGCACCGGAGCGCCTTGCCCGTATCACCCTCACCCCGCCCCTCTCCCCTCAAGGGTATAAGCGCTAACATA
>JBEKHB010000152.1:0-3472 GCA_050012495.1 Syntrophorhabdales bacterium | reverse complement strand
GCGGCCGAGAAATTCCTCGCGGAACGGCAGATTGACGGCACAACAGCTGAGGCAGCAGCGCATTTGGCAGTAGAGGGGGCAAAGCCTTTGAGTGAGAATGCCTACAAGATCGAGATTATCAAGAGCCTCGTGAAAAGGGCCATTGTCTCCACAAGTTGTTCCGGGTCGGCAACCAGTGAATAATAAGCGCCGATTATATGCTCTGTTGACAATCAGGCCAAGCTATGGGGTACCCCCATTTTTCTTCAGAGACGCATCTTCCGGTATCGCACAAAAAACCAGGTAGAGGGAGGTAGTCATGAAAAGGTTTATGAGGGAAGCCGTTTTGTTGGTTTTCGTGGTATCGGCATGCTTTATTGCTTCGATAAGCTTCGCGCAGGACAAGGTAATGACGCTGAACTTTTCCAATTTTTGGCCGGCGCCCCATAAGATGAGCCAGTTAGCAGAGGAATGGGCAAAAGAGGTTGAAAAAAGAACAAACGGCAAAGTAAAGGTGACAGTCTTCCACGGCGCAACGCTCACGCCCCCCGGTCAGACCTATGACTCGGTTGTGAACGGCATCTGCGACATCGGCATGAGCGCCCTCGCATACACCAGAGGGAAGTTCCCCCTCTCGGAAGTAATTGATCTTCCTCTCGGTTACAGGAGCGGTGTGGCGGCTACGAACCTGGTGAACGAGTATTACAAGAAGTTCAAACCCAGGGAGTTCGATGCGGTCAAGGTTCTCTTCTTTCATGCCCATAGCCCCGGGCTGCTTTTCACAAGAAAGCCGGTTGCAAGCCTGGAAGATATGAAAGGTATGAAGATCCGCTCCACCGGCCTGAGCAATAAAGTGGTGGAGGCCCTTGGCGGCGTCCCTGTCGGCATGCCTATGACCGAGTCTTATGATGCCCTATCCAAAGGGGTGGCGGATGGGATCACGTGCCCCTACGAGGCCATGTGGGGTTTCAAATTAGGCGAGGTTTTACACAGTTGTACCGAGGATTACGCGATTGCCCACTCAACGGCATTCTTTGTCGTCATAAACAAGAATAAATGGGCACGTATGTCCCCTAGCACAGGGACGACCATTGAAAAGATAAATGAAGAGTTCATTGTGAAATATGGGAAGGCATGGGACGAGATTGACATAGAGGGCAAAGCGTTCATGATAAAGAAGGGCGCCACGATAATCAAGCTCAGCAAGGCGGAAGAGGCCCGCTGGAAAACCGCAGTGAAGCCCATCTTGGATGAATATGTGGAGACCATGAAGGCGAAGAACCTGCCGGGGGATGAGGCCTTGAAGTTCTGTCTTGATTATCTAAAGACCCACTAGCAACAAACGGCTAGGGCGGGGGGCGGGATACCGCCTCTTATTGGTGGGCCCCGTGCGGGCGGTCTGACTTGGGGCTGTAAGTTCTCTACGGGCCCCCGATCACCCAGTTGTGAGCGGTAACCGTGAGCCGAACCGCAAGGGTTGTTACCGCGAGGTGAGGTCTGAAGGAAACAACGGAAGTCTTGACATTCCGGGGCTTGCAAACTGCCTGTTTTAGGGGATGGGCCGATGATTCTGTATCACTATGCGGCCAGGAATACGTTTGATGAGTTTTTGCGCACGAGGCACCTGCGTTTTTCTGCTCCTTCTTCTATAGACGAGGTGCGCCCGGTTCAAGGCTGGTATTTTACTGATTTGGAGCCATGGTGTTGCGACATTTGGACTCCTCCTCATTGTTGGAGAAACCTGGGAGCCTTTCCAAAGGGTGAATATTATCTGAAGTTAGATATTCCTGACGCTATTGTAGCGCGACAAGGGGATCATCTCTACTCGGTCGACGTATGGGACCAACGCATCGAATATCTTGAAGGAAAAGAGGCCCCCTCGAATTGCAAGGATGCCTGTCCCCTTAGTATTCGTTGGTCTCTCTGAGAAGGTTCATCAGAACCTCTGTTCTTAAAGACAGGGGATATCATAACCCCTGTGGACGGCTACAGGCAGATTTACGCCCGGATACTCGCTTCACACACAAAAGTGGAGTTTTAGCACCGACAGGCGAGACACATTACAGTGACGGTTTTCGAGGGATTGTGATACCGGGCACTTGTCATCGCATACCGCACACGAAGCGATAAGCCGGTTTGAATGTGGTACAGACGCCGGGGTAAAGTACGGGTGCAAGCAAAATACCGACGCTGGTCGTGGCATCTGTAAATAATTTTTTTCTGAATGTGAAGATTAAGTGTGGTAATTGTCACTTTCGGACAGTTGCCTTTTTCAAGACTTTGCAGGTGATATGCGTAACGTCCTTTCCCCGGCCGGAGAGATTTTTGATGGATGGGGCGGAAGCCGGGGCGGCGTCCGGGCCGGAGTATACTGTGTGTGTATGTGAGGACCCGGACACGCCCCGGCGACCGCGCCAGGCGCGAAAAGCGCCCGGCCCCCCGCCCTACGCCGCGGCGCTCCTGCCCACGCGCTTCCCGACGATCTCCTCCATGGGAAAGACGACGATCCTGCTCTGCCCCGACGGGTCCTGCTTCGCTGTCTCCCGGATGAGGGCGACGGCACTCTCCGTCATTTCATCCGGCACGACTACTTCGACCTTCGCCTCCATAAGGTAGGGCGGCTCAAATCTCATGCCCCTGTAGACCTGCGTCTGCCCCTTGCCGCCGAAACCCTTCACCTCGGTGACGGTCATTATCCGGACCCCTATCACCGAGAGGCTGCGCTGCGTCACCTCGACCTCCGATGGATCGAGTATTGCCTCTATCTTCTTCATCTTTCCTCTCCTTCCTATATGGTCGTTTTGCCCCGCTCGCCTGTCCTGATCTGGATGGCATCGTCTATGGTGTAGACGAAGATCTTGCCGTCCCCCTCTTTGCCGGTCAGGGCAGCATCCCGTATTGCCTTGACTATCCTGTCCACGTCCTCGTCGTTTGCCACGATCTCGATCTTTGCTTTGGTGAGGAGCCCCGTCTTGTACTTCTTGCCGCGAAACTCCTGCTCCACGCCCTTCTGTCTCCCGTGACCCTCGATCTCCGTCATCATGAGACCGGGGCAGTTCGTACCCCCTAAAGCCGCGTAGACATCGCCTGCCTTCGTGGGGCGGATTACCGCCTCTATCTTTTTCATGGTACCCTCCTTATGGTAAAGCTTATGCTCATCAAGTGAGCGCCTCGATGCCTCGTTCTCCCGTGCGGATGCGCATGGCCTCGGATGCGTCGGTCACGAAGATCTTGCCGTCCCCGACAGCGCCGGTGCGGGCTGCTTCCCCGATGATGCTCATAACCGCCTGGACGTCCCATTCCCTCACCACGACGTCGACCCTGATCTTAGGCACGAAGACGATCTCGTCTGCGCCCCCGCCTCCGTCGGTGTGACCTTTCTGCTTGCCGAACCCCTTGACCCTGGTGACGGTCATGCCGAGGATATAGTCCTCTTCTTTCAGGGCATCCACGACGATGTTGAGCTGCTCGGGCCGGATCATGCCGGAGACCA
>JBEKHB010000151.1:0-3498 GCA_050012495.1 Syntrophorhabdales bacterium | reverse complement strand
TGGGGCTCAGCGCCCCCTCCATGAGCAAGCTCATGGAGTCTCCCCCCTCATAAAAGCGCTGCTCCCACCTCTACAATCACATCATAGTCGGTCGTGCCCGTCACCTTGCCCGTCCTTATCTCTCCTGGTGCACAGTCGCCTTTGATAAAGGCAATGCCATCCACGTCCGGGGCCTGGAGAAGGAGGCGCCCTGTCATTGCGTCCGCCTCGCGGGCCTCGACCACGACCGGCATCTCCCGTCCTTTGAGCCGCATTAGCCGTCTACCCGATATCTCCCTCTGCAGCTCCATGACCTTCTGGTATCTCCGCTTTTTGATGCTCTTCGGCACATGACCTTTCACGCGGGCGGAAGCGGTTCCCGCCTCCCGGGAATAGATAAACGCCCCGAGGTTATCGAACTCCCACGCGGAAATGAAGGCACAGAGGCTCATAAACGCGTCTTCCGTCTCTCCCGGATATCCTACCATAACCGTGGTGCGGAGTACGGCATCGGGCATGTCCGATTTGATCTTTCCGAAGAGACGATCGAGGGCTTTGCGGGAATAGCCCCGGTTCATCGAGGTCAGGAGCCTGTCCTCAGCATGCTGTATGGGGATGTCGAGATATGGGAGGATCCGGTCATCGCTCCTCATCAGGTCAAGGAGCCCATCGTCTATGCCTTTCGGGTGCATATAGAGGAGCCGGATGAAATAGTCGCCCTTTACCGAGAGGAGCCGGCTGAGCAGCTTCCCGATGTCCGTGCCCGCGTCCCTGCCGTAAGAGGTAATATCCTGGCCTATCACGTTAAACTCCCTGTAGCCTCCCGCGAGGAGTTCCCGGAACTCTTCCTCGACAAGCAAAGGCGGCCGGCTCTGCAAAGGCCCCTTAATGGAAGGTATCGTGCAATAGCTGCAGCGGTTGTTGCACCCCTCCTGGATCTTGAGGTAGGCCGTCGGGGGCGGGGTCAGGACCTTCCTTGGAGCGCAGGCGCCTGAAGTGGGGCCTTCTCTCTCCCCGCAGCTTTTGAAAAAACCCTTTTCAGCGACAAGACCCTCGATATTCCCGGAGGCGTCCTTCCCCACAAAGAGGTCGACCTCGGGCAGGAGCCCGGCTAATTCGTCGCCGTAGCGATCGACGAGGCAGCCGGTGACTACCAGCTTCGCGCCGGCGTCCCTCTTTTTTTGCGCCTCCCCAAGTATGGCTTCTATCGACTCGCTGCACGCATCGGCAATAAACGCGCAGGTATTTACGACGACCAGACCCGCATCGTCCGCGAGGGTATGGCCCGCTCTTTCCAGCCTTCCGGCCATATATTCGGAATCAACAAGGTTCTTGGGACACCCGAGACTCACAATCCTATATTTCATGGAGCAGGCACCCTTTTGCACAATCGCCGTTTCTCACCCCGCTGCAGCCCCCGCCTATGCCGACCACGTGGCAGAGAAAAAAGTCATACTTGAGGGGGTCTTCCGGGCAGTGCTTTTTCAGCTCGTCCGTGATCTGGCACGCGGCTTTCCAGTTCTGCGTCTTCTGGGCGGTCCAGCCGAGACATCTGCCGATCTTGAAAATATTCGCGTCTAGGGGGACAACCAGGTCGCGCCGCGCCACAAACGTCCAGAGACCGAAGTCGATCTCGTCGAGGCGCACCATCCAGCGCGCATAGAGGCTCCATCGCTTGAAGGGGCTTGCGGGCGCGCATCGGGGGAAAAAGAAGAGAAGATCGTCGGATGAGCCGATCAGGTCGGCGCGCGCCGCCCAGACGGCCTTCCTCAAATCCCCTTCGTAATAGTGCTCGATCATGCTGCCGATGCCGCCGTGTTTTTCCACGATACCCCTAAGGAGAGTAAAGAGCCGTATGATGTCGGGCCCCTTGTGGAAGCGGTAATAGAGGTCGCCAAGCGTTGCAAAGTCACCGGAAGCGATAAACGCATAGGGACTGCCCCCCGTTGCAAGAAAGAGACCCGCGAGAAAGCGCGTGACCTGCTGCACGCGGCCGTAGGCGAACTGCGAGGCGATAAAACCGGCCGCCTCGATGTCTCTGGGGTCGGTAAACCGGTGCAGGAAGGCGACCGGGTCATTCCCCACGAGCGCGGCGAGCCCCTCCTTTTCCCTCTCATATATTCGCTGCAAATTGATGGCGCTTTCCTTCCTGGTTCTCATACCGAGTCACCTTCTTCGCCCCATCTTTGTTGGCTCCTCGTCGCTCTCCTTGACGTACTAACTATGTACGCCTGCGTCGGCGCATCAAAGCCGCCTCGATGGACCTTTGAATGCAACTCGGTATAGACGTGTTTTTCGAAAAGCTATGCAGGGGCGTTTTCAGCCTTGTTTTTCCATTCGTAGAGCCACCTTTTGAAGAGACTCCCGGTCTTTTGGGCCGCATCCTTCCATTCTTCCCATTCTTCACTATTGGGCTCCAGGCTTTTGCCCGAGATCCCCATGCGTCCGAGACGTTTCATTATCTCTTCCCTGACGCCGGCGAGATTGGCTTTCAGCTCTTTGTGGAACCGGTCTTTCAGTCTCCTCGCATCACCGGCAAGCCCAACTCCAGCCTCCTCACCCACCAGTTCCAGAAGGTCGAAAAGCCTCTCCTTATCACCGGGAAGACTGAATTCCTCAAGGATCATATCGATCAAGAGCAGCCTCTTTTCCCGCTTCCCGGCCTTCATGCCCCCCAGTTCATCCAGAAGCTCTTCGCGCCCTATCATCCCTTCAAGGAACCGGCGCATGATCGCCCTCAGTTTGTCTTTCAGACCCCTTCGGGCGAACTCTTCTTTCTCCTTCTCGTCCATGACAAGGTGTTTCGTCCTTTCCATGGCAAGCTCTATGGCGCTCTTTATCTTAGCCACGATTACACCCCGCCCATATCGATTTTGTAGGCGTCCTTGCTTTCATAGACCTGTGGACTATATTCTACAACAGTTGCCTCGTCGATTCCATAGAAGATGTGCCAGCAGCGCGGCTTCACGCGGAGCCTCGCCCCTTTGGTCAGGAGGTGCTCAACCCTTTCGTCCGTGTCCATATCGATAAACACCGCACGTACCTTGCCGACCACCACGTAAAATATCTCTTCCTTTTTCTCGTGATAGTGCATACCCCGCCAGAACCCCTTCCTTAGCGTGAACAACGCGATATGGCGGGCCTCTTCCCCGAAGCAGATTTGTGCAAACTCACCCTTTTCTTCCTCCCACCTTTTTGCCCGGTCGCCCTCGCTCGTCACGGGGAGCATCTCCAAAAATATCTTATCCATATCGGCCATACTATAGAGTGAACGGCTACAAAGATCAATACGTCGAGGGAGGGGAGAGATGCCGGCCGGGCCGGAAAAGATGCTCCTCCTTCTCTTTACCCTTTTCAGCACGCATTTTTCACCGGCCGTCTCAGCAACCCCTCTCCTGATTCCCTTCTCTTGCAAGCCTTTCCGAAGGGGTATGCGTAGGGTCGAGGATTGGCGCGCCGGTTTAGGTTGAGGTTTGTTTTCCCGGTTTGCTCGCCCTTTCGTCCCGCGAGTGTCACACG
>JBEKHB010000150.1:0-3527 GCA_050012495.1 Syntrophorhabdales bacterium | reverse complement strand
GCTACAGCTCGGTCCCGGAGGGGATGACGGTGCCTTTGGGGATAACGGTGATGCCGTCGCGTATCCAGTACACGTCGCTCTTGAAGTTCCTCACGTCGGGCTTTGCACGAATGATGACGTTGTCTCCGATCCGCACGTTCTTGTCGATGATAGCACGCTCGATCACCGAGCCTCTCCCTACGCCGAGAGGAGGAGTGGCATCCCCCCGGGTCGTCTCTCCGGCAAGAAACTGCTCCCCCTCATAGAAGTCTGTGCCCAGCATGACTACCTGTCTCAGTTCGCTGCCCTGACGGACCACGTTGCGGACCCCTATCACCGATTCCTCGATCCTTGCACCGGATATGAAGACACCTTCCGCAACCAGGGTGTCCCGGATCTCTGAAGCCGTGATATGGCTCGGCGGCAAGGAACGGGTTCGGGTATAGAGCGGCCAGTGGTGCGCATACAACCTGAACGGCGAATGTCGGCTGCCAAGGGCGATGCTTGCATCGAAAAAGGCCCCGATTGTTCCGATATCCTGCCAGTAGTCAAGAAACAGGTACGCAGCGACCTTGAGTTTTTGAATTGCCGACTGAAAGATGCCGGCGCCAAAATCACTGACGGTACTGCCCGCAAGGATCTTTGAGAGAACTTCCGGCTCAAAAACGTAAATACCGGTGGATGCGAGAACCTTTTCGCGCAGATCATTTTCCTGGCTGAAATATGGAGGGACGCGGAATGAATCAATGATGTCCACATCATGGGGCTTCTCCACATACCGCGATATAAGACCGGAGGGAGCCACTTCCGCAAGCCCCATCCTCCGGGCTTCTGTCCGGTCGACGGGATGGAGGCAGATTGTAATGTCAGCCTTCTTTTCGCGATGAAAGCGGACCAGGTTGGCATAGTCCATCCGGTAGAGTTGATCGCCGGGCAGGATGAGTATCTGATCGGACCTATAGTACATGGTATGGTCGAGGGTGCCGCGAACGGCATCGGCAGGACCCTGGAACCAGTCCTCCCCGGCCTGGGTTTGCTGGGCTGCGAGGATTTCGACGAACCCTTCGGTGAACTGATCGAACCGGTACGTCTGCATGATGTGACGGTGAAGGCTTGTCGAAAGGAACTGCGTGAGAACGAAGATGCGCTTGATCCCCGAATTGATGCAGTTCGATAATGGGATATCGATGATACGGTATTTTCCCCCAAAGCCAACCGCCGGTTTGGCCCTGTACAGGGTCAGAGGAAGGAGTCTTGAACCCTTTCCCCCTCCAAGAATCACCGCAGTTGTCCCGCGCATGTCAGTACCTGGAGCCATGTCGTCCTCCCCTGAGCCTCATTCCGCGCTCTCCCCTATCAGGGCGTCCTTCTACATTGTAGTCCATGTCTGAGAAAAGGCAAACATTCCGTCTTTTGTTCACCTTATGAACGTACGGTTCGAATGGCGGCCGGGAGCCTTGTTAACTAGACTTGAATTCCCCTTGACACGCACTCTTTCGGATGATAATCATTATGAAGAACATCCCGTCCGTTCACAATGTCCGAAGATAGATTATCAGAGGAGAACTCGCCATGAGAACAATTGGCCGCGTCATCGCAATAATGCTTTTTGTCTGCCTGAGTGCGGCTTACGCGGAAGCATTTCTGCCTTCCCAGACGGAATATGAGCCGCCGGACGGGAAAGGGCGAGTGGTCGTTGTCGTCTCAGGACAAACGGGTCCCGGCAACTATGCGTACGTCGCAAAAGACCTTGCCGAGCAGGGCTATTATGCAGTTCTTGTGAACGGTAACGATTTCTGGATAGCGGGCGGCGGAGGATCATCAGATGGGGAGGCTCTCCTGAAAGGCGTCATTACCCGCGCGCAACAGTCGCCGCACGCTCTGCCGGGCAAGGTGGCGGTCGTAGGCTTTTCACTCGGTGGGGCCTCTTCCCTCACCTATGCGACACGGCTGCCGGAGCTGGTTTCAGCGGTCGTGGTTTACTACCCGGCCACCTACTACATTACGGATGCACGCGACTTTGTCTCAAAAATCAAGGTGCCGACGCTAATGTTCGCTGGAGTTCGCGATACCTACTTGCATTGTTGTGTAATTGAGACGGCCCGGAAGCTGGCCGATGCGGCTAAGGCGAGTGAAGGCAAAGTCATGCTGGAAGTCGTCGAGTATCCAAATGCCGGCCATGGCTTTAGCATAAAATCTCTGAGGGGGTGGCGAGCAGATGATACAGCCGACGCGTTCCGCCGGACCCTCGACCATCTGCGCCAATATTCCGGTAACTAGATCCCGGTAATCGCTGATTTCAGTGTCTGAGGCAACTCCCGGTAATGCGAATGAAGCACAGCTTCCCCCTTTTCGGCTCACACCCAGCTTTCGACCTTGAGGCCCGGTACTCTCTGAAATTCTCTCAGGTTGTTGCTTACAAGGACTACGTCGAGGCTTCTCGCGTGGGAGGCAATCATCAGGTCCATGGCCCCTATGGAAAGGCCGCTCTTTTCCAGATGCACCCTGATCTCCCCGTAGTGAATAGCGGCGAAATCGTCAAATGGGGCTATTTCAAGGGGAGCGAGAAAGCTCGTCAGAGCCTCTTTGTTCCGCTCGGGCCTGCCGCTCTTTGCAACGCCATACTCCAGTTCTGCAAGCGTCACCGAGGAGACCCCGATCTCGAACGGCCTCAGGGCCCGGACTCGTTCTGCTGCCTGTGGGGGATTCTTCTTGATTATGTAGATGCAGATGTTTGTGTCGAGCATGAAGCGCATCAGAAATCCCTCTGCTCCGCGGGAGGCTGCTCTCGCTCCGTCATAAAATCATCAGAGAATCGGCTGAGGCTCTCGAAAAATGACGCCCATGGGTTCTCCTTCGGAAACAGGACCACGGTGCCCCCTACCTTGTTGACGTAGACCTCATCCCCTTCCAGTCGAAACTCCTTCGGCAGTCTCACTGCCTGGCTCTTGCCATTCCTGAATATCTTGGCCGTGTGCATAGTCCACCATCCTCTCCGGTATATATCCCATAGTATATACCAGCTACTACGTCAGAGCAATTGTTATTACCCACAAGATTGAGACAAACGGTCGTTTTTTGGCATCTTTTACTGCGTTTTACCCTCTTTTTACCCTTTTCAGCACGGATTGTTCACTCACCGTCTCACGACCCCTTTGCTGATTCCCTTCTCTTGCAAGCCTTTCCGAAGGGGGGTTTACGATTGTGTACGAAAGTTTACGGTTTCAGGGGGGGGTAGGGATCTTTTCGCGCCTGGCGTGGTCGCCGGCGAGGGCGTGACTCCTCACATACGACGCAGTATGCTCCGGGTCCCGCCCTCGCCGGCTTCCGCGCCATCCATCGAAAATCTCTCCGGCCCCTGAAAGGCTCGTGTACAGCACTTGCGTGCGGGGCCGAGCACGATTACGCGCCATGCATCGAAAATCTCTCCGGCCGAAGACGAGCGTGAGGTGGACGGACGCTCGCGCTCCCTCTCCCTTGAGGGGAGAGGGGCGGGGTGAGGGTGATACGGGCAAGGCGCTCCGGTGCAGTCGGTGACACCGCGTAGC
>JBEKHB010000149.1:0-3576 GCA_050012495.1 Syntrophorhabdales bacterium | reverse complement strand
GTGATGTCCAGCACGGCTACTTTGGCGCCCTCCTTTGCGAGCATGATACAGGTTGCCTTTCCTATTCCCGCCGCTCCACCAGTTACGATAGCCACCTTACCCTCTACTCTACCCATAGCACTTATAGACCTCCTGTTTTTGTTGTCGAGGCTAATAAATTCAATGTAAAGATTCCTCGAAGCTTTGCTCCGAGTGTGGTCTTTGGCGTGTCATAAAAAGTGTTTTTCACCTCTGGTACCCCACAGCTTTCTGCGGGGTAGTTCATTCGATGGTGCTTCGATCCATCGCCACTTAGATTTCCTTTTTAATAAACTCCAAAGTAATTCCATCAGGTCCGTGGAAATAGCATCAGGCCGATCAGCCTTTACCGCCATTGCCAGGAACCCAGGAGCCCACATGAGGCAAGAACCGCTTATCTTATGAAGTTCCCATTTGTAAGCTTGTCTTAGTGGGCTGTCCATCCTCCATCGATCACCAATTCGGAACCCGTCAGATACTTGGATTCATCGGACGCTAGATAGAGAACGCCATAAGCGACATCGTCCGGCTGACCAAAACGGCCAATCGGCAGCCACCCTAACATTTCCTTCCTCGCATCACCGATGAGAGGAGCCGTCATCGGAGTCTCAATGACGCCGGGGTGAACGGAGTTCACCCGGATCTTGTAATCATAGCATGATTTGGAAAACTCAATGGCGGCAGCTTTGGTGAGGAGCCTTACCCCGCCCTTGCTCGCGCAGTAAGCCGATGTATTCGCTGTGCCAACGAGGCCGCCGGCCGAAGACATGTTGATAATGGAACCGCCTCCGCTTTTTCTCATGGCTTCAGTCGCATACTTGATGCCTAGAAAAACTCCATCTAGATTGATACTCATCACCCAGCGCCACTTTTCTATCGTGGTATCCTCTACGCTTGCAGCGAGAAAGACTCCGGCGCAATTCACTAGAACGTCGAGTCTGCCAAAGCTCTCCATGGTCGTTTTTGTTACCTCCTTCCAATCGTTTTCGCTGGTCACATCCTGCTTGACAAAGATGCCTTCCCCTCCTAAATCTCGGATGCTTTGTGTTATCGCCTTGCCGTCAGTCTCGTTGACGTCAGTCGCTACGACTTTGGCTCCTTCCCTAGCCAGCATTAAGGCTATGCTTTTACCCAGTCCGCTGGCCGCGCCTGTTACGATTGCGATTTTACCCAGAACCCGATTCATTTTCTCCTCCCACGACAGATGGCTTGGCTCACAATGGGTCGATGCATTGTGTGTATCGCTTTGTCCTCCCTTTCTTGGGTATTCTTCATACTCCTAATCCATCCCGGCACCGACATTCGACGGTGCCCTCCCGATCCATCCTTACCCAGGTACCATACTGTTGAGATCGGGATCGACAATCTCCGTTACACGTCCGGTATGCTCAGACCGTGTGCTCGACGGCAACAGCTTGTTCCACTAACCGCAAGAATAGCCCGCCTCGACTCGCAGCTTTTCTACGGTTGAAATGAAAGGTGAACTCATCCAGGCAGTAGTCAAGATGCTTGCGGCTCACCGCACCTTGGTGATTTCCCATCACCCACCGTTTGAGGAGCGACACAATACCGTGCACGTCCGGAAATAACTCTGAGGTCTGTTGCTTCCTTCTTTTCAGGACGGCAACCTCATGGATGTATCCTTGCGTGTCAAGACCACCCTTATACAGAGACGCAACCTGAGTCAAGTACAAACCCACCTGAATCTATTGTGCGCCCGTCGTCCACACAATCCCCCGGGCTCCTAGAGTTACGCAAAATCCCCCAGGAGGCACAATCAAACTCCTCAAACCTCCCTGACCCTAATTGCGCGCACTAATGCATCGACCATGGCACTCAGTTTGCTGATCACCGGAGCAGGCCTATTCAATAGAAATTGTGAAATAAGATACTGATCGAAGGTGCCCGTAATCATATGGCTGTAGATTGAAAGCGGCACTTTTTCGACAAAGACCCCTGCCGTCTGGCCCAGTTGGACGGTTTCGCTAACTCTCGCAAGGAAGCCCAGCAGGCATTCGTAAACTGGGTTAGAGTAGAAATCTATGTTCCGGAAGAGTTCCAGACAAAGAATTCGGGCAAAATCCTCGTCGGAGTATATGAGCCATAACCAGCGCCATAGGAGCCTGCGTAGGTCCTTCTCTTCTTTCGCAAAAGGCGCTGCATCGCATTTATCCAGACATAGGTCCTGCAGATGGTTTTCGGCGATACCCAACAGGATCGCTTTCTTGTTCTCAAAATACTCGTAAAGAGTTCCATCGCCCAAATTGGCTTGTTTAGCAATCTCAGAAATGGTTGCATTTGAAAAGCCTTTGTTGGCGAAAATTCTGGTGGCAGTGTTAAGAATCTGGGATTTGCGAAACTCGACCCTCCCACCCCGGAATCCTTTCTTGTTAGTCTTCAAAAAAGGTGTTTCAACTCGGGCCGCATTACTAACCAGTACATAGATTTGATCAGAGATTTCGTTGGGATCATAGTACTGATCGCGAGCGGTACAGTAAAAGGCAAAGTGGACGCTCGCACCCATAGCCATGTTTCGGATCAACCGTGGGCTGATGTCTTTTCGAAACGTCCCGTCCTCTTGTCCGGCAATAATCGCCCCTAAAACAAGGGATATGTACGTTTCAAGATGCTGCACGTGCTCTGAAGCATAGAAATCCGGATTCTCTCTTTGCGCCATCATCAAGACCTTGGCGTAATTAGGATTTTCTTTCATGTCCTCCAAATAATGCCAGATTGCCTTTCTAAACTTTGGTCCAGGCTCTTTCATGCCTTGAAAATGAGCGTTGAGGCTTTTGCTTGCCTTTTGGAGATGGGACCCATATATGCCGAACAAGATATCTCTTTTGTTTTTGAACTGAGAATAAATAGATGCTTCGTGAGCAACGCCGGACTCTTTAGCAATATCCGACATCGTGGTTGGCCCAAAACCTTTCGTTGCGAAAAGCAATTCGGCCGCATCAAGTATAGCCTTCCGTTTCTCGTTGGCCACGGTTGTTCCTCTTCGATAGTGACACAGAACTATTGTCTTCAAATATTAATATCGTTCAATGATGGGTTAGTATGAATAATCCTAATTTTTTTGTCAAGCTTTTTCTAGATTTCGACGATCAGCGATAGGGGAAGGCCTCACGACCTTCGCCCTCCCGCACCACCGTAAATACGCGCCGTATACGGCGGTTCGCGAAGCCTTACCAACAAGTCGATGTTTTACCCTCTGCAGTTGTTCTACACCTTTCTTGTGGAAAGGGCGGTGGTCATAACGGAGCGCACTTCGGCGGGTTTTGGGACATTTATTGGGGGAGATCGGTTGGAGATCTAACCCTGAGGGTGGTACAATGAGTGAGGGCCGGTCAAGACAGCATGGGCGTGAAAGCTACGACGCCGATCGCGCACGGTCATGAAAAAAATGGGGGGGGGAGAAGGGGACGTTCTTAAGAAAGTGATTCCTGAGAAGTAAACCCCTTTTCTGAAACGGTCGATTTGTTAAAAGCATAGACAAAATGTCCTTATTTGAAAAAAGGACGTCTTAATCGGACCGGACAGTTCCAGACGAACGCA
>JBEKHB010000148.1:0-4104 GCA_050012495.1 Syntrophorhabdales bacterium | reverse complement strand
TTCCAACTTCTTCCCCGAGATAAAGGACGCCATGTGGACAAGCGCCCTTACGGACCTTCTCCCGAAGAAGCTCCACGGGCTGAACATAACGGCCTTCGAGAAGGGGAAGAAGGGGCTTTAGGCGCATAACACAGCCGGCTCGATTACCGCGGCTTCAAAAAAGGGGGAGACATGAATTTTGCGCGTTTTTGCCGTCTCAATGCAAGCAAATTCCCGGAGCGGGAGTTTTTGATCGAAAGCTATCCGTCGAAAAAGGCGCGCCGGGTTCTGACGTGGAGGGACCTGGAAGAGCAGACGAACAAGGTCGCGAATTACCTCATAAAGGAGTGCGGCATCAGGAAGGGCGACGTGGTGCAGCACCTCCTCCTGAACAGCCTTGAATGGTACGTCACCTACATGGCGGTGCTCAAGACGGGGGCCGTCGTCAGCCCCCTCAACTTCCGGTTTGCCAGCAATGATATCAAGTATGCCTGCGACGTCACCAGGAGCAAGGTCTTCATTCTGGGAGAGACATTCGTGCCCAGGGTCGAGCCGATCATGAAAGACATGGAGTACTGCGGGCACTACGTGGCCGTCGGAAGCACGTCGCCTGCGACCATGAAGGTATATAAGGAGATTATCGAGAGTGGCGACGGGTCGCCGGTCCTTGTGGATGCGGCCGACGACGATGCGGCGGAGCTGATGTTCACCTCCGGCACGACGGGTGCGCCGAAGCCCGTCTCTCACACCCACGGCACGCTCTTCTGGACCGGCATCGGCAATGCCCTTACTTACAGCGAAGGCTACAACAGCGTCTACCTCTCTCCCCACCCCTTTTACCACAGCGGCACGCTTTTTCTGTCGTTCCCATGTTACATCGCCGCGGGGCGAATCCTGATGCCCATGGAGCTGCAGCCGGAGAACTACCTAAGGTCGATCGCCGACGAGCGGTGCACGGGCGGCTGGAATACGGTCCCCACGTGGGCCGATCTCCTGGCCGCCATAAAGTCGGGCCAGATCAACCTCGCCGATTATGACCTCTCCGCTCTCCGGCACATCGAGATAGGCGCACAGCCGGTGCCCTACGCGCTGCTCGAGGATTCAAAGAAGATATTCCCCCGCCTGCCCATCGCCAATATCTACGGCATTACGGAGGGAGGTGGCGGCGGGCTCACCAACTGCTACGACGAAGACATCATGAGAAAACCGGGCTCCATCGGCATCGCGACCGCCTTTATGGAGGCGCGGGTAGTCGATTCCGAGGGCAGAGAATTGCCGCCCGGCGCGGTGGGAGAGCTTCTGATGAAGGGACCGAGGCTCATGAAAGAATACGCATTCAACCCGGAAATGACGCGAAAAACCATCACTGACGGCTGGCTCCATACGGGAGACCTCGCCTATAAGGACGGGGAAGGGTTCATCTTCTTTGCGGACCGGGCGAAAGACCTGATCATCAGGGGTGGGGAGAACATATTCCCTGCCGAGATCGAAGATGCCCTCAGGAAGCACGAGAAAATCCAGGACGTTGCGGTGCTCGGCTATCCCCATCCCCGGCTGGTCGAGATCGTCATGGCGATCATCCAGGTGAGACCGGGTCAGACTTTGACGGACGATGAGGTAATAAGCTTCATGAAAGAACAGGGGCTCGCCAAGTATAAATGGCCCGAGAAGATCGTGCAGGCCGTTATTCCGCGGAACCCCTCCGGCAAGATCGAGAAGCCCAAGCTGAGAGACATCTATGTCAAGCCTGCGAAGGACGCGATGGAAAAGGAATTCAGGAAATCTTAAAACGGAGGACCCAATGATCAAAGAATCCCTGATCGGGGAATTTCAGAACATTGTCGGCAAAGAGAACGTACTCACGTCGCCTGAGGCATTGAAGGCCTACTCGTATGACGGCACCACCAACTGGATACGAGAGCCGGACGTCGTGGTATTCCCGACTACCGCGAGTCAGGTTTCGGCCGTCCTTAAACTCGCCAACGCAGAAAAGATACCGGTCACGCCGAGAGGCGGCGGCACCAATGTGAGCGGCGGCTCCGTCCCCTGGCTGGGCGGCATCGCCCTGGTCATGACGAAGATGAACCAGATACTGAGGATCGACAAGGAGAACCTGACCGCTACCGTCGAGCCCGGCGTCGTGCTCCAGGACCTGACGCTCCGTCTCGCGAAAGACGGCCTCTTCTTCCCGCCCGACCCGCAGAGCTTCTTAGGCGCTACGATGGGGGGCATCATCTCCGAGAACGCGGGCGGCCCCGCCTGCGTCAAGTACGGGGTGACCAAGCAGTACATCCTGGGGATCGAGGTCGTGCTGCCCACGGGCGAAATCGTGAGCCTCGGCGGCAGGACCCTGAAGAACGTGGTGGGGTACGACCTCCTCCATATCTTTATCAGCGCCGAAGGGACCTTAGGCGTCATCACGAAAGCGGAGCTGAAGCTCAATCCGGTGCCCCCGGCGAGAAAGACCACCGTGGCCGTCTATGACGATATGGCAACAGCCGGGGAGAGCGTCTACCGGGTGCTCGAGAACGGGATCATCCCGGCGAAAATCGAGCTCATCGACAACTGGGTGATCAACAGGATAGAGGAGATGATGCCCATGGGTCTCCCGAAGGACGCCGACGCGGTCCTGCTCTTCGAGTGCGACGGCATAGCTGAAGCCGTGGAGAAGGAGACGGAACGGATCGTGGAGATCACGAAGAAGTACGGGGCAAGGGATGTGAAGGTCGCCAAAGACGCGGATGAGGCGAACAAGTACTGGCTCGCCAGGCGCGCGGGCTTTGCCGCTGTCTTCGGAAAGGCAAAGACCGTCCTCTCGGAGGACGTGACTGTCCCGAGGGGCAGGATCCCCGATCTCATCAACAAGTGCAAGGAGATAGGCAAGAAATACAACGTCGAGATCACCGTGCTCGGCCACGCCGGGGACGGCAACCTCCACCCGTCGGCCCTGACCGATAAAGCGAACAAGGAGCACTACGAGAGGTCGGTCAAGGCCATAGAGGAGATCATCGAAGGGGCCGTCGAGCTCGGGGGCGTGCTCTCCGGCGAACACGGCATAGGTCTGGAGAAGCAGAAATTCTTCAACAAGGTGACCGACCCCGTTGTGGTCAACATGATGAAAGGCATCAAGTCGCTCTTGGACCCGAACAACATAATGAATCCCGGCAAGATCTGGGATTAGGGGGGGCGGTCGAGTGAAAGATCTAAGCGAGCTTAAGAAAGTCGAGCAATACGTAGATCAGTGCATGAAGTGCGGCTTCTGCAGCTTCTTCTGTCCCGTCTATCAGGAGGAGCGGACGGAGACCTCCGTGGCCCGGGGCAAGAACTACCTGGCGAAGCTCATCATCAAGGGCGAGCAGGAGTTCACCCCCGAGATGGGCGAGATCCTCGGCAAGTGCTTACTCTGCAAGCGGTGCGTCGCCAACTGCCCCTCGAAGACGCAGATCGACAGGGTGGTGGTGGCAGCCCGCGCCCAGATGGTGAAGGAGAAGGGCCTCGGCTTCATCAAGAACCTCATCTTCCGCAGGGCCATGGCGAATAGGAAGGCAATGGGGCGCTATGCGAGACTCATGCAGACATTCCAGTGGCTCATGCCGAAAACGGAAGGCAAAGTCCGCCACCTCCCGGACTTCATCAAATCCCTGGGCAGCAGGAACTTCCCCGAGCTTGCAAAGACGTTCCTCCGGGATCAGGTAAAGCCGGTGTACCCGGCCATCGGCCCCCGGAAGATGACGGTCGCCTTCTTTATGGGATGCGCCACCGATTTCGTCTATCCCGAGCTCGGTCTCAGCCTCATCACCTTCCTCACCCGTAGAGGCGTCGAGGTGAGGGTGCCGCAAAACCAGAACTGCTGTGGGGCCGCCATCCTCTTTTCCGGCGACTTCGAAACAGCGCGCCGCCTCGCCGACGAGAACGTCAAGGCCCTCAAGGACGTCGACTATATCGTCACTGCCTGCGGCACGTGCAGCTCCACGCTGAAAGACTACAAGAAGTATCTGGCCGAAAACGAGGAGCAGGAGAAGAGGTACGGGGAATTGGAGTCGAGGGTCAAGGACGTGACGGAGTTCATTATCGACGTCCTGAAGATCAAGCCGGAGGAGCTGACCCTGAAAAAGGCGTTCGAGG
>JBEKHB010000147.1:0-4130 GCA_050012495.1 Syntrophorhabdales bacterium | reverse complement strand
GGTGATACGGGCAAGGCGCTCCGGTGCAGTCGGTGACACCGCGTAGCGGCTGGTCGCGACAGCGGAGCAACGCCGCCGTCGGATGCGGCCATTGCGATTCAGTTGTCAAAGAACACTGCCGGTTTGCGGGGTCTCCCGAAACCGGCTCAAACGGGCCGGGCTTGTGTCATCTCTCCAGCCTATGAAAATTGACCGCCCGGTCTCATAATATTGTCCCTGTTTCCTCCTCTCCTGTCAAAATGACAAGGAGGGGTGACAACCAGGCATGACAAGGAGGGGCGACAACCAGGCATGACAAGGAGGGGCGACAACCAGGCATGACAAGAGTCATGTTGTGCGATTTTCTTGAAAAAATTGACGAGGCGGCGGGGAGCCGTCAAGCAGTACTTCCTGAAGTGCTCGACATGAGGACCGGTGAAAATGATGGAAATTTGAAGTGGCATTCGTTACCGCAGGGGAGAACAAGTCACGTTGGTCAACTACGTCCCTGACCCCGGAGTGACAAGGAGAGATGACAACCAGGACTGACAAACAGCATAACCTGCGGTTTTCTTGAAGAAAAGCTGACGATACGCAACCGGGGCCTGTCGGGCAGCTCTTCTTGCAATCATGTCTTACGGATTGTTCTTGCGTTCCGCTACTATAGAATGGTAATAGATAGATGGGCGGAGCGAACCTCAACGGCTCAGCAAGTGAAAGGAGTGAAGAATGTCCCCGTCGTTTACTAAGTCAAGGATAAAGATTTGACCCCCTGGGCCACCTGTCATCCCATTGGGCTGATTGCGATCCTGTCCGCATTACAGGACGCTGCTGAAACATGGACACATTTATCCAACTGAAAGGAGGCCGGGTATGAGCAAACATTTCGTTCTTATTCATGGTGCATGGCACGGGGGATGGTGCTGGGAGGGGGTCATTAAGGCGCTGGAAAAGGCCGGACACACTGCCGAAGCGCCCACTATGCCCGGACAAAACCCGGGCGATGATCGTTCTAAGGTGACGTTTGATTCCTACGTGGATAAGATTGTGGAAACGCTGAAGCGCCAATCCCACCCTATCGTTTTGGTCGGCCACTCCAGCGCGGGTTTTCTCCTTCAATCAGCCGCGCCCAAGGCCCCGCAAAGGATCGAGCGGCTGGTTTTCCTCAACGCCTTTATTCTTCCCAACGGGAAAGCCCAGTTCGATCTCGTCCCCCCGGACGCGTCGCAGGGTATGACGGCGGCGGCCGGTGCTTCGCCGGACAACAGCGTGCCGGTGATGGAAGATTTCGTTCGACATATGCTCATGGCGGGCGAGTCGGTTGATATGCAGAACGCTTTACTCGCTCGGCTGACACCCCAACCACTGCCCCTGTTCACGACCAAAGTGGACACCACGGCATTCGACCAAATGACCATACCCCGCGCGGTAGTGTTCTGCAAAGCCGATGCCTCGCTCCCGCCAGGCGCGTTTCTGGGGATGGCGCAAAGCCTTGGGAAATTTGACTTAGTGGAGATCGAAGGCAGCCACGAGGCCCTGTTTACCCAGCCTGAAGTGGTGGCACAGGGATTGATCAAAGCGGCGGGTTGAGAATCGAAAGGGCTTCCGGCGGCCTCGCTTGGCTGCCAGGCTCGCGTTTCTGTCAAGCCCTCGCTTGATGCGTGCAAAAAGCATAACCTGCGGTTTTCTTGAAAAAAACTGACGATAGGCAACCAGGACCTGTCGGGCAGCTCTTCTTGCAATCGTGCGTTACGGATTCTTCTTGCATTCCGCTAGTATAGAATGCTAATTGATAGATGGACGGAGTAAACCTCAACGGCTCAGCAAGTGAAAGGAGTGAAGAACGTCCCTGTCGTTTACCCGTCCGAAGAGTGGGGGTAAACCGGGACATCCTTCGATAATTCAATAGCAGGCAGTGGATATATCGGGACGAACACAGGGACAGCTCTTGAAATGTCGAAATGTCGCCTGATTATTCTGCACGGCTGGTCACCATTCTTCTTATTGACAACTGTTCTGTCACGTGAAAGACTACGATTGGTTAGGCGGATGCATTACGCTTGGGTCATCACGTTCACTGCTGCGCTCGTTGTTCTCTTTGCCCATGGTTTTGGGAGGATGTCCTATTCCGTAATACTGCCATTCATGAAGGATAACCTCTCCCTTACCTATACTCAGGTCGGCCTGATCGCAACGGGGAACTTCATAGGT
Organism: Syntrophorhabdales bacterium; assembly: GCA_050012495.1. Lineage (GTDB taxonomy): Bacteria > Desulfobacterota > Syntrophorhabdia > Syntrophorhabdales > WCHB1-27 > BOG-1155. The sequence continues at coordinate 1,940 of JBEKHB010000147.1, read as the reverse complement.
TACCTGCTCTTTACTACCTTCGGAGGTTTTCTGGCGGCCCGTTTCGGTCCGCGAAAAGTCGTTTCGGTATCACTCCTCGTTACGGGCCTCAGCCTATTTCTTACCGGCTTCTCCAATTCCTTCTCCTTCGCCTTTGTAACGAGACTGATAACGGGCGCGGGGAATGGAGGATGCTTCGTACCGATGATGAGTTTACCCGCTGCCTGGTTCGTAGCCCGGAAACGTGGCCTGGCCATTGGGATCGTGAACATCGGGGTATGCATGGGTCTCGTCTTAAGCGGACTTCTATTGCCGTTTTGCATAAGCTATTTTGGTCCCGAGGGCTGGCGCTATGCATGGTATCTGATGGGTGCAGGCGTCTTCATCTGTTCATTTTTGTGCTACGGGCTCGTGAGAAATAATCCGCATGAAAAAGGACTCAGGACGTATGGTGAAGACGGCAGCGGCGAACAGAGCCCTCCTCAGGTCATGACCCTTTTTGCCGCCTTTCGGCGCGTCATGGGTGAGAGTGAAATCTGGAAGCTTGGCTGCGTCTATTTTATGTTCGGATTTTCCTATATCATCTATTTGACGTTCTTCGTGGCCTACCTGACGAAAGAAATAGGCATGGACCCTGCCGAGGCGGGCAGAATATTTGCAATCATCGGCATCGTCGCCATTTTCGGTGGTCTCCTGTGGGGAGCCGTCTCCGATGTTATCGGCAGAAGGTTCGCCTGCGTCTTCATTTACCTCGTCCTTGCCTTCTCCTATGCTTTGCCGGGTTTTTTCAGGGGGCCTGTGGTTCCTTATCTTTCGGCCATTATGTTCGGCATAGCCTTTTCGGTGCCCGTGCTTATGGCGGCTGCTGCCGGTGACGCAGTCGGTGGGCAGCTTGCACCGGCGGCTCTGGGCGTGATCACGCTGATTTTCGCCACGGCCCAGATATTCGGCCCTTTTGTGGGGGGCAGCATTAAGGACGCGACGGGAACTTTCAAATATGCCTTCATGCTCTGCGCGGCCATCGCCCTCGTAGGGGCACTCTGTTCCCTGTTGCTGAAGAAAAGGGCGTCAGAGCGCGCCTGATCTTCTCACTCCAGTTTGGGGACAGTCTTTTTTGGCAGTTTTTACTGCGTTTTACCCTCATTTTACCCTTTTCAGCACGGATTGTTCACTCACCGTCTCACCACCTCTTTGCTGATTCCCTTCTCTCGCAAGCCTTTCCTAAGGGGTGTGCACGAAAGTACACTAAAGTACACGGTTTAGGGGGAGGGGCAAAAACAATGTTGAGTTATAAATTATAAATGTTTGAATAAACGACCACGACGGGCGGCAAAAAAGAATGTTGAATTATAAATTATAAATGTTGAATGAACGACCACGACCGGCGAAGCGGGCCAGCAATCTGGCGAGAACACGGGGGTGCGGCCCGCCTGTCGGAAGCTGTGAAAAATCCATTTTAGTCGTCACCCCGGTGAAAACCGGGGTCCAGGCTGTCTGTAGTTGGCTGACATTCCTGGATTGCGGCTTTCGCCCCCGGAATGACGGGAAACGACACCTGGCCAATTTTTTCACACGTTCTGCCCGGCCTATGTACACTCCGGTCGGCGGCTCCTCCATGTTACAAGATCCAGGTTGGCTTGCCGGCACCCCCGAGCAACCACCCTTCGTAAGTGGAGTCACCTGTGAGGGGGTGGTACTATCATAGAAATTTCCTCCGGCCAGAAAACAAATCACCCTTGAAGCATGTCTCCGGTATCCCCTGCCATTGTATGCTCCGGCCGAAGACGAGCGTGAGGTGGACGGACGCTCGCGCTCCTTCTCCCTTGAGGGGAGAGGGGAGGGGTGAGGGTGATACGGGCAAGGCGCTCCGGTGCAGTCGGTGACACCGCGTAGCGGCTGGTCGCGACAGCGGAGCAACGCCGCCGTCGGATGCGGCCATTGCGATTCAGTTGTCAAAGAAC
>JBEKHB010000146.1:0-4191 GCA_050012495.1 Syntrophorhabdales bacterium | reverse complement strand
TGCCGGTAACCCTGCCAAGATCAAAGCTGTCTACAAGAAGCTGGCGGAAGCGGAGATCGTCCTCGGTACGGCTGAATCGAAAAAGATGGGGCCAAGGAGGGCGCAGTGAAAGTCCTGATGACGGGCGGAACCGGCTTCATCGGCCATTATCTTGCCGCCCATTTTGTCCTAAAGGGCATCCATTGAGGGGTGCCCTCGTAATCTACCCGTGGGAAGGAGGAGTATCATGAGGTACGAAGCGTCACGTAACCACCTAACCGCTATTATTGTCTCGGCCCTTTTCTTAATGGCCTGTGTGGTAACCGGTGCGGCCCAGACCCAGGTTGCTGCTTCACCGCAGGAGCAGTTTCAGAAGGCCCGTGAGAACTTCCTGAAAGGGGACTTCAGTGACGCAGCGGCCGGGATACGGCAGGCTGCGTCATTCCTCAAAAGCGAATCTGTAAAAGCCGCAGGAGAAGCGAAACAGGACCTTGTCCAATCCGCGCAGGACCTGGATAAGCTCGCCAATGGCGTTGAGAAGAAGGCCATCAGCTCGGAGAACGATTTGGACGAGAGCTTTACCCGCGCAGAGTACGCCCTGGCCCGGTATTATCATTCAAAGGCTTCCGAAGCCTGGGCAAAAAAAGAGGTGTCACTGGCCGGCCAGTACCTTAAGACGGCCGGTATGCAGCTCGAAGATGCCCTTACCTGGGCAGGTGGGCATATTGACGAAAAGAGCAAAGAGGCCATCCAGAAGGCGAAAGATGTGGGCGAGAGGATGGAGAAAGGCGTGGCCGCAGCCGGGTCTGACGTCATCAAGTATTTCGAGGAGGCCAAGAAAGAGATGGACGACGCCGTCCAGAGGATGCAGTCGCTGCGGTGAAGTATACGGACCAGTTGCACAACGTATCCGTTATTATCGGTGGGTTGCGGCTCCAGGCTATATTAAGCAGCGACCTATGGAGGTCGCTGCTTAATGACACGACCCCAGTTACCGGTCCGGCTGACAGAGGAACTTGCGTTCGGCGACATCTCTACAGGTCCCGGAACGATGTGTAGCATGCAACAGGCATTGCCCGTTCCACGGTCGCTAAGTACGGCATGAGCGATTGAAATACTATGGCACCCCCTCGAACCCAGGAGGTGATTTGAATGGGGAAACAAACAAATGAGCATTTCAGAATGGTTGGATAAGAAAGAGGCAGAAGACGTTGATGTATCTCAAATCGTATTGCCGGATGACCTGTTCTATGACGAAGTCCCCGACGAAACCATCTTTTTCGAGGAGACTAATCCTTGCGGAATCCTCTGTACGGGCAATCATCCGTTTTCTACTGTTGAGCGCTTCGGACATTGGTATTATTGCAGGGGTCAAGACAAGGCGGCTGGAATTCACTCCTCGCGAATGCAGTGGCGGTTCTTTACAAAGGATAAAAATCTCGCTGTCAAGACGGCTAAATCGCACATAGAATAGGCAAGAAGCGTCCGATGTTTGCTTCTGAGAGGTTCTGAAATCAGCCGTGCACGTGTGTCAGGTGTTGTATTGTGGCTATCTTGAATATTCCTTTGCCCGTCCTCTCGGCATGGGATACCCTGGTGCGGTCTTAATGGTCTGTACATAAGCGACAACCCTCTCTCGATAACGGCGCTGTTCGGGAAAGTGAGAGAAGTGCTGGACAGGTAGGGAATGTAGACAGCCACCGTATGTTCAGAAGAAATGGCTATAATACTCGCTTTCAAGCGGCAATTCTCGGTTGTTGCGGGTTTGCGAGGCCTTCTCTTTGTAGGTGAACGAGACGCCCGCTCGTTCCTGTAAGAGAGAATTCTCAAGTCTTCCGGTAGACGCAACATTTCTTGGAATATCAACATTGTCCAGAAAAAGAACGCTTGACTGAACTGTAGTTTATGAATAAATTGAAATAAAAAGATATAGGAGATAAGTTATGGATGCAATATTTACAAAAAAAGTGCGGGCTGCAGCAGTGGCTGGATGGTGGACTTTGTTAATCGCTTATTGTGTCCTGCTGATTCAATGGCTCGCTTATTTGCTGATCATGACCAGACAGCCGGCAGGAATACTTTGGCTCCTGGGTGAAGGCATTACGTGGCCGGAAATTCGTACTATCTGGCTGTGGGGGATGGTGGCATATAAGCTCGGTGCCGCAATCATAATATTTGTCGTCATCTGGCTGACACTTTGGGCAAGACAGTTGACAAAAAAAGGGATTCATTGAACGCAAAATCAGAGATAGTTTTGCCTCTTTCTTTTGCACATTTGTATCAGTAATCGTCGGCTTCCTGACCAATCGGGGATTGACCATTTGTAGGTGTTGTCGAGGCCGCTGATCATCTGTGTTCGATACTGACAACACCTACCAAGTTTGAATGGAGAGAGCCCAGCAATTATATCGATTACCAGGAGAAAGCCGTTGTGCTGTTTCACAATGCCATGGACGACGGAAAGACCGAGGCCTGTTCCTTCTCCCACTTCTTCGTCGTGAAAAAGGGATCGAATATTTTGTCCATGATGTTGTGAGACATGCCAGCTCAGGTTATCCTTTTTTAGCGCGATCTATTTTTCCCAGGTGAATTTCTCAAGCGTCGAGATATATTCGATTATTCTCGTCTTCCTTTCTACATCAATGTCATTAAATTGTATCCCCATGCGCATTCCCTGGGAGTCCCTTTGCATATTCTTTATGTTCCCTGAGAGATCGATTCTGCCCTCCATTCCCGGCAAGTGCAAACAGAGAATGATCGTGTTGGTCGTCCTCACATCGGGCAGCACCGGGTCAGGCGACCCTTTGATCATATTGAAATTGCATCCCGTGCCGCTTATATCGGTAATTATGCCGTCTCGAACAATATCTAGGCCCTTCACCCTGTCGATGTTCAGTTCGGCAGGAAGATAGCACTCGTGTCTCCTGCTCGATCTGAGACTGCGCCGGGCTATTACCGTCGGATAAGCGATGGACAGCAACCTGATGGGATCGTTTATCGTCCCGAGCAACTCGGATTCAAAACCAACAACATCGCCACCGCTTATATATCGCACGGTAAGCCTGTTGCCTTTGTATAACCTGCCTGCTATCGAGCCAAAAGCACCGGTAGACGGATATTTTATTATCAGGAAATTGTCCGCCAGATAACCCACGGAAACACTGCTCATTGTGAAGTCGACCCCACTGATTTCAACTTGTATCGGCAGACCAACGGGAAAGAAGAACGGCTTGCCGGATTTGCGGAGGTCATAAAGAGACGTTAGGCTTTCATGACTCGCGTTTTCTTCTGTCATCTCACTTCACTCCTTCATGCCGGAGGCTGTGGAATGAACGCTGTCCGGCATTTATGGAAATTGCAAAGAAACTACCGTCAGGTTACTATACAACAGACAATCACTCGTGTCTGTCGCAGAACCAGCAATTATTTTGTAGGGTTTTTGTGCACGATCGTGCCGTCTTTTTTGCTACAGGGATTGGATCGGCAACAGGAAGCAAGATTTGCCGGAGACGCAATCTTCAAGATCAAAGTGCTCCTATTTTCCGACATCTTATTGAGAAGCACTGATAAAGGAAACAAGAACTGCACGGATATATATCCAATTGCTTGATGCTGATGTCGTATATGGTCGGTAATACAGATAGAAAGAGGGGCGGTTTTTATAGGGGTTTTGTCCGAACATAGCCTTGAACCTTATTTGCGCGAGTCCATGCCTATCTGCTCGACAGCAATTACCGTTGGAAAGGTTGCATTTGAGCGTCAGATTGAAAAATCACGATTTCAGGAAGTTCGGTTCTCTCTGCTCCTCCTCGCCACACCTCCCATATTACGCTATGAGGCCCCGGACCACGATATCAGGAGGTGTCTATGACATTGCGAGAGGCAATCGAGTTATTCAAAGACCATCAGAAAAACGGCATGCGAGACAAAACCCGGGGAAGCTACGGTTATCTGTTTCGAAACCTGGAAGCCCTGTTTGGCGACTCTGCCATAGAGGACATATCCTCTCAGGACCTCTATCAGTTTCTCCTTCTTCTCACCGAAGGGCGAGCCAGATCGACTGCCCGTCTCCGTTACGCCCAGTTGAAGCCCTTCTTTAACTTTATGATCGAAAGGACCCACGCCTCTATGACCAACCCGTGTAACGACCCCCTTCTCTCGAAGACGTTCCGGGCTCCCAGAATGAAGCAACGGGAGATTATCGGCAGAGAA
>JBEKHB010000145.1:0-4247 GCA_050012495.1 Syntrophorhabdales bacterium | reverse complement strand
GTCGACCAGATGTAGAATCTGGTCACCCAGGGCGTGCCTTCGTAGATCGGCAGCGTCACCGTCTCGATGCCGGGCACTCGCGTCAGTATCTGGCTGTGGACATACTTGCCCGGCTCAGGGTGGAGCGACGCAAGGAGGAGATCAAAGAGATGGGGGAACTTGTAAGGATACTTGATGTGGGCATACCACTTGCTGTTGTACTTGATGTCCGGATGCTCGAGTGCCTCGGCGATCCGCTCTTTGATGTCGGGTAGGCCCATCATCACCGGCGGCATCGGGGTGAAGGGATAGTTCGGATAGCAGAAGAAGCTGTCATTGCCGTGTCTGCCCACGGCAATGTGGTACCAGATGGTGTCGAAGATGCCGTGAAAGTAGTCGCCCGAGCCGGACATATTCTCATCGGGGTGAAGGGCGACGAGATGGGGCGGTTTCAAAGGAGCGGTGAGCATCTGCATGGAGGAGTAAGAGGAGGGTCCGATCATTCCCACCTTGCCGTTGCACCACGGTTGGGCGGCGATCCATTCTATCGTATCATAGACGTCCCACATCCCGAATGTCCCGTATCCTTCCGAGTCGCCTATGCCCCGGGGGTCGGGAATCACATGGACATAGCCCCTGGGGACCAGGTAGTTGTAATCGCCCGCCTCCATGCAACCGTCCCAAAAGGGGCTGTCGTAGTAGGGCTGAAGTTTATCGGAGAGCCAGCCGACGGCCTCCTGCAGGTCCTTGCCCCAAATACCGAAGGCAAGGAGGGCGGGGAATTTCTCCCCTTCAACATCCGGGCGATAGACGTCTGTGGCGAGGCGGACGCCATCGCGCATGGGAACCATGATATTCTTCTCGTTTTTCACCCGGTACGTCGGTTTTGCCTCTTCCTCTTTGACGATCTGAGGATAGCCGTCGAAGAGCATGCCCTCGACCTTCGTCCCGTACGGCACGGGATGGGCAGTCGGCTGGTAACCCTTGATGTTGATCCTGACGGAATCACCGGTGTAGACGCTCTGCCCGGCTATCTTACGGGCCAGTTCCTTGTCGCCCTTGAATGGGCGCTCTTCAGTTCCACTCATAAAAGCCTCCTTTACTAATATGGATCAGGACCGCTCATTTTGACCGGGGCCCGTGGCGGACTCGTTTCCTTCACCATCCGGTCTAATCAATATAGCGCTCTTGATCTGTTTTACCGTAAAGTATAAGCGCCTGCATAGACCGCATTGGTCAAGGCGAACTCCGGTTGTTCGTTCGCTTTCCGTTCTTGCAGCTTTCTCAGTCCCATGGCTTGACCCGTTTGGCTTTTCCCAATCTCGCTCCCCCTAAACAAAGGGGGGCAAGAGGGGGAAGGGCTCTCGTTGTCTAAAAGGCCGGATAAACTTCAGTCAGAAATGGTCGCCCTGAGCTCAATAACATCTCCGGGTCTTCCGCACATCCACCTCCGCGGTAGTGAATTTTTGTAAGTATGTTACATCGATCTAAACCGGATGGGAATATGATAAAGTTTGGACCATACCGCTATCCATCTCATCCAATACAAAATTACAAGACGTCTGACAGGATTGTGGCTAAGGCGGAGATTGAGGGAGGTTGAGCTTGAAGTTGAGGCGGGCGCTATTCGAGGGACATGAGGTGGGAGCGGAGGTTGCTCTTTTTTCCGCCCAGATCCAGTTTCTTCCGGATATGGTACCTGTGACGGCTGACCGCGTCCATGCCCACGTGGAGGAGCTGGGCGATCTGCTTCGTTGTCGTGCCCTCCCTGATCAGGAAGATCACTTCCATTTCCTTGGGTGTAAAACCTAAGGTATTCATTCTCTTGGGGAACGTGGTGATGATGTCGCGGAGGTTTTCCTCTACAATATCGACAAGAAGGGCCTGGTTCGCGTCCATCGTTGTCTCTCTTAACAACCTGATGAACCGGAGCACCCGTTCCTTCACTTCCGAGGCGACGCTTTCCTCCAGTTCTCGCCTGTCGTTTTCTCTCTGCTTGAGCAGGACCTTGAGCGCCGTGTTCGCTTCCTCGATGTCGAGCGACTTGATCTCGAGGGCTTTCTCTGCCTCCACGCGCTTTTGGATGTCCCGCCGGAGCTGCTCATTGAGCTCGGAGAGCTGCGAGGTCCGCTCCTCAATCAGCTCTTCGAGCTGCTCCCGATACTTTTTCAGCTCCTCTTCGGTCTTTCTGCTCTCCGTTACATCGACGGCGGTACCTATGATGGCGGCATGTCCGTGAGAGGTGGTGAGGCAGAAATCGCAAATTTCGATGTAGATGACCCCACCGTTTTTTTTGATGCCCCGAACGATGAGCTTCTCCGGCGTGGACTCGTCCGAGAGCCGCTTGCCTGCGCGCTCATCGAGCTGTGGCAGATCGTCGGGATGAATCAGGTCCTCCCGCCTGATCTCCGCGGCCTCGTCAGTTGTGTAGCCGTGCATAGCGGCGAGCTTCGGGTTCACGTACTTCAGCTCGCCGTCCTGGAACAGAAAGACCCCGACCAGACATTGTTCGGCTAGGTCGCGGAACATCTTCTCGTCTTCCCTGAAGCCCCCCTGAATCATTGTTTCCCCCCTTCCCATCTCCGGTTCAACTCTAACACCAGACTCCCTTGGCGGTCAAGGATGATCTCCTTTCCTTGGTCCTCGGCCCCTGACGACCGGTGCATCGCGCCCCGGCAGTCGACGAGGCTCGAGAAGAGCCGTTTCATGAAGACAGTAATGATTCCGGGGCTTACATTTTGCGTAAGAAGCGGCGTTAACGAAGATCTACTTTAAATGTTCCTGAAGATCGTTTTCAAGCTTCCTGATCATCGGATTTGACAAGCCCTCGTGCTACATGAACAGGGCCTTGCCGTGCCGGGTTATCCATCGCTTGCTTTTTCAACACAGAGGTTGTAGTGTAATTTGTAAGCACCACTGGTAGGCATCTCATCAAGAACAAAATCGGGAGCGTGAGAAATGACTAAGAAAATTGCAGTTTTTGTAGGAAGCCTTCGCAAGGAATCCTTCAATCGTAAGATGGCAAACGTGCTCGCAACACTTGCGCCTGCATCATTGAAGCTTGAAATCATTGAGATCGGTGGGCTTCCACTCTACGACCAGGACGGTGACGATGAGGGAAAAGCACCCGCGCCGTGGACGGCATTCAGGGAGCGCGTGAGGCCGTTTGACGGTGTACTATTTGTGACACCTGAATACAACCGCTCAGTTCCGGCCGTGCTGAAAAACGCACTGGACGTGGGATCGCGGCCGTATGGCCAAAGCGTCTGGGGAGGAAAGCCCGGTGCAGTGATAAGCGTTTCACCGGGCGCAATCGGCGGCTTCGGCGCAAATCATCATCTCAGGCAATCGCTTGTGTTCCTGAACGTCCCGACAATGCAGCAGCCCGAGGCGTACATCGGGGACGCTGCGCAGCTATTCGATGCGAATGGCCGTATTGCTCACGAGACAACTCGCGAATTCCTCATAAAGTTCATGGACGCGTTCGCGGACTGGGTTGCCAAAAACTCGTCGAAGAACCTTTGAAACACGGGCAGGAAGTCGAATCGTCACTACCTCGATAAACTTTTCCCCTGAAAATAGACTTTCTGCCGTATCGAAGTTACCTGGTTGAGGGCGCCTTCCGATAGAAAGGAAATACTCCCCCTCTTAAGAGCGAGGCCGGGGGGTCTGAATGACTCCAGGGAGGTGCTCGTGAACAACGAAGTATATGTTGTCCGGAGCAAGCCGTCTGTACCCATCCTGCCATCGTTGCCGCCGTAGGGCGGATGGTAAAAGGGGTGGGAGCAGAACCCCGTGCCGGCGGCAGCGGCATCGCGCGGCCACGGACCGACCCGTCTTGAAGAAGTCTCTCTCATCGGCGCCGACATCCCGGAGTTGAGAATAGCCGACTACAGGTTTCCCATGACCATCTACGAGGGAATTGGCATGGGAAGGCTTCCCTGGTGGCAAAGGGCCCTCGTGCCCTTTTTTCAAGAACGGCTTCTCTTTGACCCCGCAAGTCGTCGTGAAAGAGTGCGTCGGCTGCGGTATCTGCCGTGATTCCTGTCCGGTGGGGGCGATTTCGGTCACCAAGGACAGTCCCAAGGGGCAGGTTATTTACTTTTTTAAGAACGTCTCCTTCTCCCCTCAGCCGCTCCCGCGTCAGCTACAGCTCGGTCCCGGAGGGGATGACGGTGCCTTTGGGGATAACGGTGATGCCGTCGCGTATCCAGTACACGTCGCTCTTGAAGTTCCTCACGTCGGGCTTTGCACGAATGATGACGTTG
>JBEKHB010000144.1:0-4504 GCA_050012495.1 Syntrophorhabdales bacterium | reverse complement strand
TCAGGTCTTTCCGGCCTGTTGCCCCAAAGTAAGGGCGGGACAGAGGTCAGGCACTGACAAGGGACATATCCAGTCTTTGCTGTGGTAATCGTGACCCTCAGACGTGTAGGCCCTATTCACCCTGCGGGCGGAAAAGAATCACACACCGTTCCCCTTGTTATTTTTCTGAGCGTTTCCCCGTTACCCACCGTCCAGTGAGTAACACAAAAGAACACCAGGAACTTTTAGAGGAAGACGCGACAATAACTGTAATATAACGTGACCAGATGATTGACCGGCGGCCGAAAGGCGCTTTCCTACAGTCTCATCCCCCTTCAGTCTTCGGAGGAACCGAGGTGAGCAAAGGATGTTTCATCAACGCGGAGGAGATACTCAGGGGGGAACAGTATGAATCAAGATGAGTACATGGAACAAAACTTTAAGGCCCGCCCTCGCTTTTCCGGCCAGAGAATGGGCCGCCTAAAGTCAGGTAAGACTGTCCAGGACGAAATCAGCCCCGAAGACCTGGAGCGCATCAGAGCTTTTATGGCTGGCCGCCTACAGGGTCTTCGCCAAGAGCGGGGCGATAGGGGGTCAGGGGGGAAGAAGCGGTGGTGGACTTAGGTTTGCTTCGTGGCGGGCAACGTGGTACAATACCTTACATACATCGAAACCCGGCGATGACTCACCACCGGCTGGGAATAGCTCTCACCCGGATACGCCTCGGTGTTCTGATCGTGCCGTGCTTCGGCAAACCGGGTTTCATCTCTCGAACAAGGCTCAAAGGACGCTGAATGACGGCATCTTCTGTGATATGCCGCTGCTTTTGCCCACTCGACCATGCATGCGGTCCAACAAGAGGAGGGTTCATGATCGAGCACCAACTCACAGGAGCGAAAATGGTCGCAATGCAATTGACCACCGACGAGGGGGCGTTCATCTGCAATATCGATGAATCCGACATGGCAAAGATGGCTGCCGGGAGTCGGGCACGTTCATCGTTATCCATCATGTCATTCGGCTGGATGCAATGTTCGGGGAGCAATACGAGATCCATAGGACGAAGATGGTAGAGACAAGCTCAATCGATTTCTATCGATCCTTCCATAAGACGCAGGAGAGGGAAAAATGGGTAAAAGCATTCTCTTCGTAGACGATGACCGGACGATAGTCGAGGCGGTGAACACCATGCTTGAAGGCATGGGACACCAGGTTCGGATGGAGACGAGCGGCATGGCTGCCCTTAGCGTTTTTTCCAATAATCCTGCCGGGTTCGACCTGATCATCACCGATCTCGGCATGCCGGACGTCTCGGGGTTGCTCCTGGTAGAAAAACTCCTGAAGGTACGCGCCGATGTCCCGGTCGTTCTTCTCACCGGGTTGGAGGGCCAGGCACAATCGAGGGCGCGGGAATCGGGTATCCGCTGGTTTGGCATGAAGCCGCTGTCCATAACCGAACTTGCCTGCACCGTGGAAAGCGCCCTGATGGAAGCGCCGTAACGGCAAGCCTTCCGCGACACTTTATCTCTTTGACTTGCCTGCCAATATAACGCTATCCAGTGACGGGGTAAATAAAGGAGATGAAGAGCAGAAAGAGGATGACCGATCCGATAAACCCCCATTCCTCCGTGCCTGAAAATATCCCAAAACACCGCGGAGCCCCTCGGTTCAACAATCTCTTTCGGCATCGCGTCGATTATTTTCATTCAGTTTACGGTCAATATCCTTATGGTCATCAACCTTGCCCCCGTCGTCGGGATCACATTGCCCTTGATCAGCTATGGAGGGTCTTCTCCGCCTGAAGGGACGAAAGAGGTCTTGCAGCGCATCGCACGGGGAGTATAATACGGGGAGAAGGAGCCGATGGGACGGCGTCCTTGGTTTTGACAGTTCGAAAAGCATCCCCCGAACAGACGCCCCGGAAAAGCCGCAAAGCAGGCCGGAAGGCGGTGGCGCAAAAAGGGACTGACTGCAAGTATGCCATAATATTAACTATTGTTTTCACGGCCGGACGGTCGTCGCCGCGCATAAAGACATTCAACTTTCTGAATACTGCTTGAAACGATTGGGCTTTCCGCGCTGCCTAGTGAAAAGGCATAACGCCGAACAGCCTGTGATAACGGGATGTTAAGGCCATGCCCCCATGGGTTTTATACATGTTTTGCACATTTTCTGTGGAAAAAGGGGGTAAGAGGGCGAATTCACTAATGTGTGCCGGTGCAGGACGTTGTCGGCCCCATCAGGACCCGTCGGAGGAATAGGCAGCCCCCCGGAAAACAGGGTAGTCGTCAGGAGGAAAAGAAGTGAAAATCCCGTTTATCATTGTCCTGATCGCCGTGATCGCGGTCAGTATTCACACACTGGCAAAATGGCGATGCAACAGGAAGGGGCCGGAGTACATGAGGACGGGTAGACTCGTGAAGCACAACCGGAAGGCGATAGAGGCGTATCTGAGAAGCACCACGATTACACGAACTTAGGATTGCAACAACCCTCTTCGGATGGAGAGTGGGGTAGGGAGGGATGATATGAGAACACACCTTATAATAACGGTCTTTGCAACCATCTGCGCGGGGGCTTTTGTGTCGGTTGTTCTTCATAATTCTTGGGGATTCTGGATTGGGGTTGGAGCAGCTATGTATATTCTTGTTAGGGATTTGGATGAGATTCCACATTAGAGGACCTCTGGTTCATAAAGTGAACCACACAACGCGGCGGCGAACCGTGAACTTGTCCGGTCGGGCCCCGGCCTGGTGGTATAGACAATATGCAAAGAAAGACATCGAACTGGAAGCGCTGGAAAGGGACGCACGGAAAGTGAAAGCGGGTCTGTGGGCTGACGCCGATCCTGTCCCGCCGTGGAACTGGCGAAGGGGGTAACGATCATGAAGACGCTCGCCCTGGTCAATAGTTCCCGGTAGGGATTGGCCGGGTGCTTTCACGAAAAACGATTCTGGAGGCGTCTGCGGGCCTGGTTCGAGCTCTACGATGCCCCGAAGCTGTACCGGCTCTTCGTGAGGGGGAAGGCGCCAATGATGATGGAAAATGGGCAGATAACGGTTGTCTATCCGCGCAAGGCGCATAACCCTATCCTCAGATCAGTACCCTAGCGCCGACTGCCTCAGTCTCTCTCCTGGCTCGATAACGCAGGGCTGACGCTTCAGTTCAAGCACGGGCGGCAGCCAGTTCCTTAAAGGTGGCGTCCCACTTGTCGATAATGGTCTTAAGCTCACCGGCTTTCGCCTTGACGCCGGCCGGGTCGGCAGCGATCATGTCTTTGGTTGTTTTCAAGCCTTCCGCAAAGGCTTTGGTGTCCGCGTCCCAGGCGTCCTTCTTGTCCTTCATCTTCTTCTCGACCTTCTTGGCAATGGCTTCAAGGTTCTTCCAGCCATCCTCAAGGCTGGCTACGGCAGCATTGGCCTCATCGGTCATAGCCTTCTTACCGGCTTCGACGCCGCCTGCAGCCTTCTCAAAGGCGGACTTGGCATCGATGTAGCCCTGCTTGGCTTCCTTGTACTTCTTGTCGTTCATTTGAGATTCTGCTGTGTCCCAGAGAGTCTTGGCAGCCCCGAAATCGGCGGCAGCATACTTGTCAGCGCCAACAGACACAGCGGCACCCATCGCGGCCTGGGCAGCCGACTTCTCCGCATCGGGAGGCTTTGCGCAACCGACGAACACAAAGGCCAGCGAAAGGACAACCATCAACGATACCAAATACTTAGAACGTTTCATAAATGTACTCCTCCCCTTTTTGTTGAGTGTCATTGTGAGATAGACTAACATATATAACTTAATTGCAGCACAAATCTTTCCATTCAGGCAATGGTAATGGCCGGGTACCTTCGCAAAAAACGATTCTGGAGGCGTCTGCGGGCCTGCCGATAGGCTCCTGGAACATAGCTCACTGTTGCTCTCCATGTGAACCAGACAAGGGGTCGGCTTTCGTGCGCGCGCGTGAGGATAGACGCGGAATTTGTATTACTTGTGTAAAAAGGGAGCGCTGTGAGAAATAGGCGAAGTGGTCACATAGAGCACCACCGTCTTGACATTTTCTCAAGATGGGCGCATCGTGGATACGTGGCGTGAAGTCGCGCGATGGGGTATAGGTCGGACCTCTGGCTTTCCTCAACGGATAGGAAAGGGACAGGGAGGTTTTGTGCCCAAGGAGAGCGGGCATTGCAAAACCACCCGAAACCATAGCCCGCCCGAAGGGGAAGAAGATAGCCGCATCGGGCACCCGTTTGAAGGAAGGCTTGCGTGGGATCAAAACATTACTGGAATCCATCGATCTTCCGTAGGAGTGAGAGGGGCCGCTTCTTCTGTCCCGCCTGTCAGCCGCACGAGGGAAAGACGCAGGACTTGGCCATCGGGGACAAGGGCTTCATCTGTCACAAGTGCAGGCCGAAGGGCGATCTGCTGAAACGGATCGAGGTCGCCGGGGACATGACCTTTCCGTCCGCCGTCGCCTGGCTGGAAGGGGAGACCGGCATCGCTTCACCGGGACATCGCAAAAGGGGGATATATA
>JBEKHB010000143.1:0-4525 GCA_050012495.1 Syntrophorhabdales bacterium | reverse complement strand
GCGGGACATCCGGTAATCTCAGCAAGGTACGAACAGTCTGGACCCCGGTTTTCACCGGGGTGACGACTAAAATGGATTTTTCACAGCTTCCGACAGGCGGGCCGCACCCGCGTGTTCTCGCCAGATTGCCGGCCCGCTTCGCCGGTCGTGGTCGTTCATTCAACATTTATAATTTATAATTCAACATTCTCTTTACCCTACCCCCCCCCTGAAACCGTAAACTTTCGTACACAATCGTAAACCCCCCTTCGGAAAGGCTTGTGAGAGAAGGACATCAGGAAAGGGGTGCTGAGACGGTTGGTGAACAATCCGTGCTGAAAAGGGTAAAAAGGGGGTAAAACGCAGTAGAAAATGCCAAAAAACGACCGTTTTTGCCCTTTTGCTTCCCGCTCTTTATGCTTGTGGAAGACTGACAACCGGACCAAAACGGTCAGATGGACACGACGATGGGGGGGCCACATCGGCCCGGACCGGGGATAAGAAGGCGCGGACGGCGGGGACGCGGGTCCGTTTGTTCCGTTATTGGAGCAGGCTTGTGAGGCCCCATCCTCTGACAAAATAACAACGTCGCCACAGGTAATCGCACCGATTCTAGACTACGTTCCGGGGCTCAGTGGGACCTGAATCCCCGCAGAGCGGTGCAGTCGATAAGCCGGTCCAGGGTTCTGGGGGTAAAGACCTTGCCGCTCGTGGCGAGGAGAAGTTTCTTCATATCTTCCCTTCGCACACCGAAGCCCCGACCGCCTATGCAGGCCACAACCTCGAACATCGGGCTGCCAGAGCCTCTGCCACGGCTTATCTCGGCCAGGTGTTGAATGCGGGTGAGTTTGTCTCTTGCCGTGCCGTCATCTTCGGTCAGCTTCGCCTCGATGACAACCTCGGGGTTGAACTCGCTTGGGATTATAAAGTCGGGGGCCTGGTCGAAGCCCGGGACCCGCTCTGCCCGCTTGGTCTTCCGGTAGCTTATGCCCGCCTTTGCGAGCACGTCCTCCACCGCAGACTCCAGGCTATCCCCAATCAGTTCCGACACGGAGTCCCTATGTCCCGCGAAAGGACGGCCAAGGAAACGTTCATAGAGAAGCATCGCATACGGAGTGCCCATACGCGCGAGGGATCTTATTGAGACAAGCCCCTCCTTGGTATCCGCTTTTTCAAGGCGATGGAGCTTGTCGGTTCCGGTAACGGGCGCTGGAGCCGTGAGCAGGTCACATGCCGTCCTGATCAGCGCAAGCACGCGGGTGCGAGAGGTTTCGCTTGTACGGGCAAAGCTGAATTTCCCCATACGAATGTTGCGGTCCAGGCTCCGCACAAAGCCCTGTGTGACCTCAACGTCCGTTTTCTGAGTTGCCATGTATGCCCATTCCGGTGGCGTAAAACCGAGCATGGCCCTCACAACTATCATGGCCATCGGGTCTACCGAGACTGCGTCAACAACAGTTTGCGCATCAAAGGTCCTAAACTCGCCGGTCCCCTTCTTCAGGAGCTCGTAGCCCTTCTCGAAAGTCGGGTAATCGACGAATCCTTCCCCTTTCGGCAGCACAAGGAATTCCGACTGCAAAAGGGAGAACACGCCGGTCACATAGGTGTCTATGTCCGCCTGCAAGTCTTCAGGGGATACCTCAAAAGGATATGGCAGCGATCACCTCATATGCTGCGTTGTTTGCTTCCATGACAGCCCATCTCTGTTCCCCGGCGGCAGCATCGATTTCCCGGGTCAAGCACTGCTCAACTGCGGCCCAGCCGCCAAGGCCCGCGACGGCAGCCGCCACGGAATCGAGCTTTTCCTGAACAGATAGGCTCGGGTTCCATCCGTCCTTAAGGGTCCACATGGCCATGCGGACAAGGTGGCCGTATGCAACGCACCTGATGTCTCCACGAGTGGGATTAAGGTTGCCGCGTCTTAGGTTGGCAAGATCCGCTTCCACCAGGCGAGCTATGTGCGGTGGGTCAAAAGCGAGCATCCCCTTGGAAACCGTTCCTTTTGACCGGCTGACAAAGACAGTATCCACGATAGATGATCCCGTACCGTTTATGTGGATCGATGCACCCATCTCGGCCGGACAGGGGATTGACGCCGAGCACTTGAGACCTGCATCGAGAAGGGCCACGGCTATCGGCAAATACGCTTCGATGGTGTTGTGATGATAGGTGAAGGCAAAAGGCGCCCCCGGCTTAAGGGCTTTAGCGGTTGTCCGGAATACGGCCGAGAGGCCCTCAGTGAAATGAAGGATACCTTTTCCCATGGTTGCATTGCCTGTAAGCTCTTCTTCATCCCGCGTCGTTGGTTTGTAGAAGACATTTCCGATGTCGGTTGCCAGACGCCGAAGCCAGACATAGCAGAAGTCCATCAGTTCCGCATACTGCACGTTGGTAAAATAGGGCGGGTCCGTGAAAATGGCGTCCACGGATGCCGGAGCCAAACGGGCGGTCGTCGAGCTCCCGCAATGAAGCTCGATCCGTCGTCTTTTCGGGCCATTGCGGGTCTCCCTTCTCTCGCCTATCCATTCATCCCCGAGAAAGACCGGTACCTTCCGGCCCTGCTGATGGCGCGTCTCGAAGGGTTTCTCGCAGTATTTTTTTGCCCTTGCGTACTTTTCGATAATGTTTGACCATCCTCCGCTGCCAACATTCGTGCCATTGTCGCTCACAATCCCGAGGAGGTTGGACTCGCACTGGAGAAGACCGACGGGAAACCCATGGACGGAAAAGATATCGAGCGATTTCAGGGCCATCGCGTCGTACCGGCAGAGCATGTTCTGGTATCTGAGCAGGTCCGATAGGTTCGTGGCAAGGGCATTTCGGATATGTTCGTCTCGCTCCGTTGAAATAATTCGACAACTCAATTCAAGCCCGAGGAGTTGCCGGTCGTTGAACATTTCACGGTACCTGCGGTAGCCCCATCGATGAAGACGGTCCGTCTCGTCACCGGGAGGTATTTCGTCGTCAGGCACGAATACGGTCCGTATTGATGTGAGGAGGCCCGAGGCCTCTGCGTATTTCTTCAGGTCTTCGGCATCGGGCTTCTTAAAAAATCTGCCCTGATGGGAGGATTTACATTGGGGGCAATGGTATTCGATGGCGACCATCCGATGGACCGGTGGCCCACCTTCGGCATCGGGATAGGTGTTCGTTGTTCTGCACTGCGGACAAATACACCGGTTTCTGGCAGCAGTGCCGTTGGTCCGAAGCTGTGTGCCGCAATTGTTGCAGTGTCCGGGGTTCGTATGATCCTTGACCTCATTCAGATCGCCACACCGGGAACAGATGAAGACATAGGCTGGATGTCGCCGGTTCTCTGCCAGCACGTAACCTGGAAAGAGATCGAGCAAAGAGCCGCATTCCTTGCAGGGCATGGTCTTA
The DNA here is from genome assembly GCA_050012495.1 of Syntrophorhabdales bacterium. GTDB lineage: Bacteria > Desulfobacterota > Syntrophorhabdia > Syntrophorhabdales > WCHB1-27 > BOG-1155. Next base: position 1,165 of record JBEKHB010000143.1, on the reverse strand, counting down.
ACCCAAATGAAGTACTTAACATGAGCCTCTGGAGACCCACACACAACGCATGCCGACCTGTACATTCTGCCGATCCGTTCGTCCAGATCGGCCTTGAACCGCCGTGCGGCTCCGGTGTATGCATCCGTATCGAGATAGTCCATCTCCTGTTTGACGATCCAATAGGCCATGGGGTTGATGTCCCAGCCGATCACCTCGCATCCCATGCGGTTCGCCTCTATGAGAGGGGTGCCTCCGCCCATAAAGGGGTCAAGGACCCTGGTGCCGGCGAGATCCTGGTTCTTGAAGAACTCATCTCTCAGATTTCCTGTAACAAACTCGGAGAGGAGAAGGCCGCGAAAGAGCGTGCCCGGCCTTCTGGCGAACCATTTGTGGACGGCGATGATGGGCCGGTAGTTCTGCTGAATCTGTTTCTCGTGCAGGGCCAGATCAGCGATAAAAGGAACATCGAAGGACTTCTCGATCAAAGGTTGCTCCACATGCCGGTCACGGAAGACTGTACCTGATAACCCTGTCCGGGTCAAGGGCTGATCGCAAGATCATGGTTGACGGTTAAATAGGGGAAACAAGGGGGACGCCCTTTGCATTTTTACTTTTGGCAGGTCTCATATCCCCGTTCCTGCGAGCATTGCCAATTGTAACACTCGCCATCGGCTCGGTCGAGTAAAATCTAGCCCTTCAGGAAGAACTGCCGGATAGCTCCCCGTCGCCCATCGGTCATTATTCCTAAAAAACGGAAAAAGGTGCTTTTGTCACTTCTGGTTGTCACCCGTCCTTGTCATGCCTGGTTGTCACCCGTCCTTGTCATTTTGACAGGAGAGGAGGAAACAGGGACAATATTATGAGACCGGGCGGTCAATTTTGATAGGCTGGAGAGATGACACAGCCCGTTTGAACCGGCTTCGGGAGACCCCAGAGGCCGCGTCGCTCTTTGACAATTGAGCCTCGACCCGCGCCCTTCGGGTCGCACCCGGCCGTCAGGATGGCCGCGTCCGCTCGCTACCCGACCAACCGCTTTCGCGTCCGGCCGGCTTCATCGATGGGGGGCGCCCGCAGTCGAGAAGCTGTGAAATAATCAGGCGGTGTCGTTTCCCGTCATTCCGGGGGCGAAAGCCGCAATCCAGGAATGTCAGCCAACTACAGACAGTCTGGACCCAGGTTTTCA
>JBEKHB010000142.1:0-4738 GCA_050012495.1 Syntrophorhabdales bacterium | reverse complement strand
CGCTGTCGATGGGCTTCAAGGTATCGGTTTCCCTCAGACCCTGCCATCCAAGCTATATGGCTCCTGACTTTTACCATAGCAGGACTAACTCCTGCTGAACACACCTGCCTTTTCTGGACGCAAAAGCTATGTCGAAGGGTGTTTTGATATTTGCAAAAACCAGGGAAGCACTTAAACAAGACTATTTCAGGAATTGGAGAGCGTACGACGACAGCGCCGCCTTAAGAAGGATGAGAATCGAGCGGATCAAGGAACAGTACGGGCATGGTCGATAAGAACGTTATTGCGCCACGAATCGAGGCCATTGAAAGACACCTGGATCGGATCAGCATTCACGCAAAAAAAACCAGGCGGGAATTTCTCGCCGATCCGGACGCGCAAGACATAAGCGAATACAACCTATTTCAGATCGTTAATCATCTCATCGATATAATTCAGCACATCGTTGTTGATGAAAAACTCGGCTTTCCCGATAGCGCCTATGACGCGGTTGAAATCCTCCTGGCGAAGGACATCCTGTCTGAAAAAGAATCCGAGGTCCTAAAGAGAATGATTGGTTTCTGGAATATTATCGGGCACGATTATATTGCCGTAAACAAGGAGGTGGTATTCGATATTCTGACGAATGGACAGAAAGACATCAAAAGCATTCTATCTTCCCTGACCACAGGCTTTCTGGAATGATCCTTCAGGGAACGACCTTGCGGGAAAGGTGTGTTCGAGAACCGGGGGCTTCCGCCGCTGAGATTGCATGGCAGGTGGGAGTCAACACCTCGTCGGTGAGCAGGCTGTCCCCCTAGGCTTTATAAGTGAGGCGGAAACTGCACCTGCAGCGCGCTGATCATTACCGGACTCAGTTGCTTAAACAGTTCCGCGTTGTACGACGCACAGTACGGAACTCCAGTCACCGAAGGCCAAAGGATAGTCGGATCTGTGGAGCCGTTCTGCGCTCGACTCGGGTCCATGGTCTCGACCTGAACACCATACGTCGTCTCAACATTGGGGAAATTCGGAGTTAAGTTGTTTTGCACTATCTGCTGCGTCGCGATTGAATAACAACGCGATGTTGCGGCCGGGGTTCCTCCGGCGACTGCGGGATCGACGTTGGTCGTCACGATTGAAATGGTGTAATCGCTGTTGAGGTAGATCTCGAAGGTGCGGAACTGTTGGGGGAAATCCCTTAGTGCTGAAGTTTCGACCTGCCAGAAGCCGTTTTCCGGAGTACCGCCGGCAGGCGGCAGGAATGCTTTAACGGTATTGAGATGACGATGTCCGGCGATCCACATGAGAAGATTCGTCGTGTTCTGAAGCACCGCAACCAGGTCTGTTAAGGAGACGGCATTCTGTTCCGTCGCATTCGGATCGTTGTCGGACTCCCACCATTCCATGCAGGAGCCAATGGCTGCAACGGCGATCGGTATGTGTGCGGCAATGACCATAAGCTGATTGGCAGCCTGACCGGCAGCGAGTTCGGCCTGAAGCCAGTTCCACCGCGTCGCGTCGAGAAACGCGTGTCCGTGAATATCGTGAGAGCCGTCGGTTTCCGACTGGGTATCGTCAAGCACGATGACCTTGAGCGGTATATTCGACTTCGGCAGGAAACTATAACAGGCAAAGCCACTCCCAAAGGAGGGGGCGACCAAGTTGAAACCGTGACCGACCGGAGTTGAAGTTGTAGTGAAAAACTCTTGTATCCATTCGGCACTCAGGAGCGGGCGACGATCTGGATCGGCGGGAACCGTAGGGGGAGGACTTATGGATGCGACGGTTCCGGCGTCTATGATACTGCCGGTAGGGGTTGAGCCGTCGAGTACACCCATGTAGTAAGTATGTTGCTTTATGCTGGCTGTCGTGTCATGTGTGCATGGAAAGTCCGTCGGCACATTAGGTGCGATTAGATCCCCCACGGCCCAGACATTGCTGCTAATATACGACTGCTGAATATTGAGCGTCGGGTCGGCATCCACAGAAACGGAACCTAGCCAGAAATGATCGTGGTTGCCGAGAACTTGATACCAGGGGATCGAGCGATTGAGCCCGGCGGCCTGGTAGAGTTTCTGGTAGTCGATGGTGGCGGCTCCGGCGTGGGCGCCGGAGCTGGGAGTGATGACTTTGCCGTCAATGACGTCGATATACCACCTCAGCTCATTGTATTGGCTGCTGTTGGCCGCATCGCCCAGAGAGATGCCGAAATCGAATGGAGTTTGCCCGTGCAGAGCGTTTACCGTCTGTAGAGCGGCGTCAAGGACCTGAGTTGTGCATAACATGACCGGCGAGTAGAGCGATGTCATAGGCGCTCCATATACGGAATCTTCCTGCTGGTTATAGATCAGTTGATTCGGAGCTTCCTTATCGGTGATATGGATGTCGGTCATGGCAAAAAAATTCACTAATTGTTTAACTCTCACGGGCGTCGGGTTGCTGTATCCTTTTGGCATAAGATCGAGCCGCTGGACGATCGGGAGACCCTGGCCGAACGCATAGTTGCCGTAGCCGTAGTTACCGTACTGTGACACGAGCGAAAGCTGGGTCGGAGAGAGCCCCGCAACCGGGTATTGAAATGACAGCATCCGGTTAACAGTCGTGACGACAAGGGAATCAATCGGGTATCCGGCGGTCCCACCCCCACCCCCACCGCTTCCGCCGCTCCCGCATCCGGTATTCATCGTGCCCAGGAAAATGCCGCCTGCAACTGCTCCAACCGTATATAGTAAGAAATTTCTGCGGGTTATACCGCGGACTATTCTAAAGTCTTCGTCATTGCGGACTATCTTCAAATCTTCGCCCGTGGAAATCTTGTTGCTCTTTTCTGAATCTATGTCAGCCATCGGCATCCTCCTGTGATCGATCATTTGTTCCTTATCGATGGTTCTTCTTTGCAGTGGGGTTACTTTTGCCCGTCTTTACGACCCCCCCCTAAGCTCATACCGGTCGTCCCGATGAGGCTGCCAAAGCATTGTTCGCTCCATCGAAGCGGCTTATCCACACGCGTGCGCTCGATAATTAAACGCCTGCACGACGAAAATCCTTAGCCTATCTGTTGTTTTACGTTACTAAATCATTAACGTAATGCGGATAAAGGTATTGTCAATAGTAATTGGATCTTTTTTACGCTCATTTCCTCAACCTCCACGCCCCCGCCACCCGCACATAGTGCGCCGGTCACTTCTATTTCACTTCTGAAGTCTTCGGAAAGTGAGGGAAGAGAACGAGGGAGTGGGGTAAGCGCTCCGCTATTGGTCCGTTTCGGGAAGTAATCTTCACTCCCCGCGAATATGAGGAAATGCATGAGTTGGTGAAAGGCGGGAAGGGATAGGGGATCGCTTAATCTTGGGCAAGTGCTTTTTTGCTTTGATTCGTTCAGTTTTGTATTATAATCTAACATGCCGATGCTGGAATTGAGGGAACCGGACAAAAGAATCCTTGCCGAGCGAAAAGCCGTGCTGCTGGAGAAAGCAAAACGCGCTTGTGAGTATCTGCGCGATTTAGGGGCCGGAGAAGTTTACCTGTTCGGCTCAATTACGAGAGATGATTTTCATCTTCATTCAGACGTGGACATAGCCGTTTCCGGTCTCCCTTTCACACATATCTATTCGGTTGAATCGAAGATCGGGGACATCCTCGGCACTGAAGAATTTGATCTTGTCTATCTTGAATATACGAAGGGCCGTGTCACAAATCGCATTCGGGAACAGGGGGTAAGGATTTGTTAGCCGTTTTCCAGGACGTTGAAATAGAACTTGAAGAACAAGGGGGGGATCAACAGGCTGGAAAAAAAGATCGAATTGTACAGGACCGCCGAGCCTATCGATGCGGAGATAGCCGATTCTCACATGAGGGCTATGGCGTCATTCGTCCATGACATCTACACCGGTATCGAGAAACTGCTTGAAGGCCTCGTGAAGTATTTCGACGGTCAACTTCCCGTTGGGGAAGATTGGCATCGGAAACTGCTTGCACGGGCCGGCTCTTCCAATGAACCGGCGCGACCCGCTATTATCTCCACAGATCTGTCCACAATTCTTGATGATCTCAGAGGCTTCAGGCACGTCTTCAGAAATCGGTATCTCAGCAATCTCATCCCAAAGAGAGTGGATGACCTGGCAAATGAGACCGTCCGGGCCTTCCGGATGCTGGATGCTGATATTCGGAGATTCATCGCCATGTTTGATTCAAGGACTTGCTGACACGTTCAGGTAAAGCCCCCGTTTCCACCAACTCTTGGCCGCAAAGGAATGTCACTACGCTTCCGCTCACGGGCACGCGCCGTTACGGTAACAGCCCTTCAAGGCTACCCCCGTGCATACTGCGCACCGCCTTTAGGTGGAAAGTCCGAAAATAGTTGTTGCAATCCTACGGCATTTTTCTGATAATGGAGACAAGGAGATGGCTGTCGGAAAGGCTGACACGCCCGTCCGGTGAATGATAATGTACAGAAGGAAGCAACGTCCCTACCGCCCGCCCGTTCCCTCGCACGCAAAGCCCTCCACTCCCGACCATTGGCGGGGTACCCAGCTCCATATTGCCTTGCTGGGTCGCCCGGCGTCCCTTCGCTTGCTGCCGGACGGTGAGAACTTGAGCGGCCCACCCGCGGAAGCCGTGTAGTACCTATCACGCACAGGTGGGATGTCGCGGGTACCCGGCGTTCGGCAGCATCGCTTCGCGAACGCTCTTGTCCGCCTACGCTGGTTCGCGGTCGCTTGCGCATATGTGCTCAGGAAGGGTGCACAAACAAGCG
>JBEKHB010000141.1:0-4783 GCA_050012495.1 Syntrophorhabdales bacterium | reverse complement strand
CCCCGTCCCAGGTGGTTCCTTCGTGAGCGAGGTGGTTGCGCGGGGGTACGAACGTGTGAAGAAATCGTTTGGGAACCCTTTGCCGTCATACCGGCGAAAGCCGGTATCCAGTCCTTTCAGTAGGTTATAAAGGGCCTGGACCCCGGTTTTCACCGGGGTGACGACTAAAATGGATTTTTCACAGCTTCCGACAGGCGGGCCGCACCCGCGTGTTCTCGCCAGATTCCTGGCCCGCTTTGCCCGTCGTGGTCGTTTATTCAACATTTATAATTTATAATTCAACATTCTCTTTACCCTACCCCCCCCCCTGAAACCGTAAACTTTCGTACACAATCGTAAACCCCCTTTCGGAAAGGCTTGCAAGAGAAGGGAATCAGCAAAGGGGTGGTGAGGCGGTTAGTGAACAATCCGTGCTGAAAAGGGCAAAATGAGGGTAAAACGCAGTAAAAAGTGCCAAGAAACGACCGTTTTTGTGCGTGTTTGTGCACCCTTCCCTCCCTGCCGGTCGGGTAGGTACCCGGGCGCCCGGCCCTGCCCTGCGCGGGCGGATTGAAAGTGCAGATCATTTCTGCTACATTATGGTGTGTCCAGCCACTTTTCCCGGCCGGTTCCGCACCTGCTGTGGGGTCAGCCTGCTGTGGGGTCAGGTCTTGTTTTTTGCATCCTGCCCATCGGCCTCACTTTTTCCGCGCTTAGCCCGTCTGGGGGGCGACGGGGACGTGGTTCCGTTTATTCCGTTCACAGATGATCCTGAGTGGACTCTGCAAGGAGGGCAAGCTCAGGCACCCGCTGCCCCTTTCATGGGAAGGGATTTTGCCTTTTCTGAAGAAAGCCGTGCAGCATAACGCAGCGCCTGGCTGATGTCCGCCTTCTCCAGCTCCGGATATGCGTCGACAATCTCCTGCGGAATGCTACGTCTCTTCCAGGATTTTGATGGAGCTACCCTCTGTCAGACCCTTATCCTTTTCAAAGTATGCCGCGATGCGGGGAGCGGCAAGATGGCTCCGGAGCGCCTCTATGTCCTCCCACTTTTCGAGGATCGTGACCACGTCCTTATCGAAGACCTGCGGCGGCAGGCCGCTGTCGAAATCCATGGCGGCCACATACTGGACGCAGCCCTTCTCCTTATCTTACGAGGGGTGCGACCGATCCGAATAACCGAAGGAACTCCGGCAGCTCACCTGCCTTCACGCGTACGGAGACAACTACGTAAATCATCGCCGTACCTCCTGATAGCTTGTGTGAGCATCTGCTATTCTACGAGGATAAGGGCATAGAACTCCCGCTCTTCGGTGCGACTCGTCAGGACCTTGATCGGCATTCCTTGTTCCTGAGCGGTCTTGAAAACGTCTATACCACAAGCCTCCATAGAGGGTCTTGCCGCTTCCGGGTTCAGGCAGGTCCCCGACACGTTGCACTCCTTGCATATGTCGCATGGCCCATGGCCCATCGCCCATGCCTTGTAATACCCGTCGAGAAAGATGGCCTTTTCAATATCGACGGCCATGTCCTTGAGGGACGGGACGCTGCCCTGCGTCCCCCGACGATGGAGAAGAAGCGCCATCGTGTATGAGTCGAGCACGGCTCGCATCTCCTCCGGTGTGGGCGAGCGGGGCGGACAACAGAGGCTCGTGTTGTAACGCCTGCATCCGAACCTGCACTTCAGCCTCACCCACGGCGCCGTATAGACCTTCGAGGTATCCACGACCACCGCGTGATCTGCGCCTCTTTTCAGTGCCATTTCCCTGTAGATAGTCAGTTTCCTCAATCCTGGCCCCATTTTCGTTTTCATGTCCTTCACCCACATTGCAGCACGGAAATTCCGCTGCTCCTGTTCACCACCCCACGCGCTGTCAAAGCCGGTGCCGGTTAGCTCTCTCTCATTATAGAAGAACCTCAAACTTCCTGCAAGCATGCGCCACTTAAGTCATTACCCGGTCTGCGCAACATCGACGAATGCCAATCGCTGTCGTGCACGAGGCTTGCCGGAAAGACGCCGTGTTCTTGATCTTCAGGAAATGAATAGGTATATTACTACTGGCGATGGGGTTCGCCTTAACTGCCCTCCGGGGGCTAATGACTCCTACCTTGATTCGATCTCCGGCAGGGGCAAGGTTTCAAATCCTTGTCGGAAGGCCAAAAGGTGGAGTTTGAAGTTGTCCAGGGACAAAAGGGGCCGGCCGCGGCAAATGTCAGAAAGATAAAATAGCCATAGCGCCTCCTCGAAAAGTCGTGCTTCCTCTCTCGGTACCGAAGCAGATCTGTCCGGGCAGCCTCTTTTTGAAAGTGGTCTCAAGGGGAAGAATAAACCCGTTTATGGGAATAGGGGGATTTCTACTCAAAGAGTCATGACTTGACCCAGTTCTGACGGTACCACTGGCCCGTGATCAGATCCTGAAAGACGGTGAACCTGGACCCGGTGGTAAACTCTAACAGGTAGTAGAGCCGGGAGATCGGTTTTCGCCACCATTCGTCGTCTATCCGCCAGGTGTTGACAACCTCATTCACCTGCAGCAGCCTGTTCCTGAACTTTACGGCCTTTGGCGCGATAACCTCTATCGGTTCTGGATCGTAGGGGGAACGCATGAGTGGTAATATAGAACATTTGTTCTACTATGACAAGATACCTGATCATTCGGCTAATGCCTTAATCTTTTTTACAATAGGGTTATCCGCCGAGAATATGTTGGTGGTTTCAGTCTCATCATCAAAAATGAGAACTGCCAATCCTTTTTCAAGTTTGTGTTTTACCTGTCTGAACTTCGTTTCCGGAGAAACCTCTCTCTCACCATAATCAGTGCCATCCCTTGAAATGAATTCACTAATAACGCCCTGCACGGCTTCAGGGCTGAGTCTATTGACTGGAATTATATGGATAGACATTTACCAGCTCTCACTTGAGGCGAAGTGACCGCTTTCCCCGGGTGCCACCGGCAATGTGGCGAGTTCTGTCGGCACCGGGGGATATCCGGCTACACATCGCTCTTCCTCACTCCCTCCGGGCGCCAGGCAGGAGAAATGACCTTATGATCCTTTTCCTCGCCGATCGTTGCCGCAAAGGTGATCGAATGCTCGCCGAACTTGTCGTTAACGGTATCCATCGCCTTTGCCATGGCGACCCTTTTGTCCTGCTCCGGGTCTTGAAAGAGAGACATCTGAGTGTCGTTTTTCCCAAGGGAGGAAAGGGAAATGCCGAAGAGCCGCACGCTTTTGCGCAGGCGTATGCCATCGAGGATAGCCACAGCTGAGCGGTAGATTTCGCTTGTATCATTCGTGGAGGCAGGCAGGGTGATCTGCCTGGTAAAGGTCTTGAAATCCGCATACCTCACCGTAAGTGCGATCTTCCTGCCTTTGTAGCCGTACCGTCTTGCCCTGCGCCCGACCCTTTCGCTTAAGGCAAGAAGGCAGGGGAGCATCTCGTCACGTTTCCATATGTCTTTTGGCAACGTCGTGCTATGACCGATGGATTTCGGTTCCTGGGGCACTATCTCCAAAGGCCGTTCCAACTTTCCGTTGCCCATCGCCTTGAGACGTTCCCCGATGATGCCGAACTTCTTGGTCAGAAGGGGAAGGGGTGCTCTTCCCAACTCGCCGCAGGTGGTGATGCCCATGGCACGGAGCTTCTCCTCGGTATGGGATCCGATGCCCCAGAGTTTCTTCACAGCGAGGGCATCGAGAACGGATGGCACAGTATCCTCATCTATCCAGCGCAGACCATCAGGCTTTGCGAGGTCACTCGCGAGCTTTGCGATGAGAACATTCGGCCCGATACCTACCGTGCAGGTGATGCCCAGCTCACTTCTTACTGTTCCCTTGATGGCACGGGCCAGATTCTCCGGACCCTGGAAAAGATGGTGCGAACCGGTGACATCCAGAAAAACCTCGTCTATTGAGTACGTCTCGGTATCTGGGGTGAACCTAAGGCAGATCTCCTGGAGTCTGGCACAGATCTGGGCATACCTCTGGTTATTGCCCACAACGAGGATTATATGCGGGCAGAGCCTCTTCGCCTCATAGACCGTCATCCCCGTTTTGACCCCATATGCACGGGCCTCATAGGAAGAGGTCGTGATGACCGTCCTCTCCCCGGCGCCTGTGACGGCGATGGGCTTACCCCTGAGGGCAGGGTTGTCCTGTTGCTCGACGGAAGCGAAGAAGGCGTCCATGTCGACGCAGATGATTGTCCTCGCCATGCTTGATTATACCCGGATGAGGTCTGGAGAACAACATGGAAAAGGTGCTGGCGCAGAGGAAGCCCCTGGGAGTTGTGGCTGGGTTAAAAACATCCATTCATCCCTTTATCACCAGCATATCCTGGTTTATAATAACGGGTCATGAAAACATTGATCGTGGACATCGACAACACTCTCTGGGACCTTGCCCCTGTGCTTTATGAGCGGATGCGCAAGGTGAACCCGGCGCTGGTTCCACCCTCAGGCGGCGGTGGGGACGTTGTTTCATTCGTTACCTTCTAAGACACCGCCCGCGTCTCCGCGTACTTACATCACTATTACCATTTCTATTGCAGCCGTGCAAGAAAAAAGACAAAGTTGAGGAGTAAGGAAGAAGGTAGGGACAGCTCTGGGTCCGGCCACCGGCCCTCTGGGGCCATGGTGGAGTCATCTTTTTCAAAAAACCGCCTCAGGTGCTTTTTGTCACCTCTGGTTGTCATGCCTCCTTGTCACCCCTGGTTGACATCCCCGGTTGTCACTTTGACAGGAAGCGGGAAAAGGAGGAAAATCTTATCAGGCCGGGCATTGCCCCGGCCCGTTTGAGCCGGATT
>JBEKHB010000140.1:0-4801 GCA_050012495.1 Syntrophorhabdales bacterium | reverse complement strand
GCCATCCTTATCCTCTCGTGCGCTTCAGCGTCACTACCTGAAGCAAGAACCGTATGCGGAAGAGCCGCACGTACGGGTCTGTGCGGGGGACGCCGGGCAACCGGCGTTCCTACCGCGACCTATTAGCCCCAGCTTGAAATGGTAATAGTGAAGGCATCGGAGACTGTGGGCGATGAGGCATTTTCTGGCGGGGAAGGTGAGCGTTGTTGAGGATGGGAGGGGTGGATGGGCATTATGAAGAGGGTGAGAAATAACGGAATGAACGGAGCTACGTCCCCCTCGTCCTCCTACGTCCCCCTCGTCCCTCCAGGGCCGATTGACAATCATATTCTCCAATCAAACTATATTGACGCACGAGACTGCTTCGCTTATATTTGAAAAAAGCATTCTTTGCACAAAAGAGTTGCCGGGTGTAGGGAGGAGCATCACGGACAATCCAACTAACGAATATGGCACGGCCCTCGCCCGAAGGTCTTTCATCAAGGCATCGGCATTTTTCTTGCTTGTCCTTGCCGTTCCCAAGGCCGTCTTGTCCTTCTTTGCAAAAGAATTCCGGACCAGGACCGTCGAAGAAGAGGCGTTTCTATTCGACCCGGCCAACGGAACGATTAGTTGGAAAAGCAGACCCGGCGTTAAAGAACCTTACTGGTTAATTGTGGAAGGTCTGGTGGAGAAATCTAAACGTTTTTCCTACAAAGACCTTCTGGCCCTTCCACAGGCTATTCAATCATCAGATTTTCACTGTGTTGAGGGCTGGTCCGTCAAGGGTGTGCGATGGGGTGGCATCCGTTTTGCGGAGATTGCCAAGGCGGTGAGGCCGAAACCGGAGGCTCGGTACGTAGTCTTCCATTCCCTCGGTAAGACACCGGAGCCCGCCCAGGGAATAAACCATTATGTCGAAAGCCTGCCGCTCGAAAAGCTTCTCGACTCCTCAAAAAAGTGCCTGTTGGCCCTAACGATGGACGGCAAACCTCTCTCGTTCGATCGGGGAAGCCCGCTTCGAGTTGTCTCCCCATATGATCTCGGCTACAAAGGATCAAAACATGTTACCCGCATCGTGTTCTCTGCGGAGCAGACACCGGGGTGGTGGACTCTCGCCAATCCGATTTATCCCGTAGAGGCGCCTGTGCCATTGGAACGGCTCAAGGATGGAACGTCGTGATCGTATTTCCGCAACCGCTCACAAGAATGAATAGTGCCGTCTTAAGGGTCTTACGCATATCAGATCGATCTCCTTGCATAAGTTTCTTGTCTGGCAGCACGGCTGTCTGACAGATGTAGATCAAGAAAGGCGATTCCGAGACCCGTTCGCTTTGCGTCCTGCCCTCGCGAGCAGTTTGCTTTTTTTCAGATTGTGTTATTGCTTGTATCGCGTCACCCTCGGCTCGTCAAGAAAAATGCGACGCGTGAAGAAAATTGTACATCGTCGTTTCTGTTGGCCTTCCTTGCCCGGTCCGAGAAGGCCGAACGCGCGCTTTGCGGGTGACGTCGTGTGCCCGCAAAATGAACGAACTTTGACGGTTGCCACACGAAAAATGGTGAAAGCGGCGATGACAGCGGCTGAGGGCGTAATCTTGAGGGCAACATGAGGAGCACCTGGGCGAGTCGAACTTCCTGAAATGTTGTTTTCCAGATTTTGTCTGCCTATAAAAGTTTCATTCGGTAACCGCCAAAATTCAGAACTAAAAGGGCAGGGTGTTTTCCACCCTGCCCTTGCATAGCATGTCCCAGCGTCTACTTCTTAAACCTTCTCCTTGTCGCTGCAAGACCCACGAGGCTCGGACCAAGAAGAAGAATAGCGGCAGGCGCGGGCACTGGCGTGAATGTCGCGACGGATTTGCCAACTTGCCACGAGATGGTTCCACCTGTTCCCGGGATCGTTGATGTGATCTTTACGAAGTATGTGCCGTTGGAATAGGTATCGGTGGTATCATAGGTGAGCGTCGTCGCGCTGCCCTGAGGTAGGATGTTTATTTGGCCTGTACTTGTTCCGGCAGGCGGATTGGAACCACGGATAGGCGTTGTGTTGTTAGTTCCGCTGATAAGACAGCGAACACCGGCGATCGTGACGCTGATATTGGTGAAGCTCGATGGATCATCGCCGGTCCACTGCATTTGGCCCGAACCTGACCAGACAGCGGAGCCTAGTTCACCCGAATCCGCCCAGCTAAAGGTGGTCGTTGTTGCATCGTAGGTGCCGGACCCGCTCAACGAGAACGGCTGCCCCAAGTAGGTTTGCCCGGGAACCAGACTGTACGAGAAGCTGCCGTTGCCAGTGTCTAGCGTGTAGGTGGACTGTAGCTCGGTCGAGAAATCAATGCCGGCATAGGTCTCCAGCGCCAATACGTCAGCGGTCTGGGCCTGCATGAGAGTCTCTGGAGTGATGATCGTAAGCTCCGCGTGTGCGAATCCGAAAACGAAGAGTACCGCAAGAACGGACAATGTCGCCGCCAAGGTTTTCCGCATACCAAACCTCCATGGATAGAATTTTTTCCCATCCAGCGGCGCGGCTGTCTGCTGATGAAAGTCTTGGGGCAGGTCTGAGACCCGTGCCTTTCCGTCCCATAGTCGCCCATGGTTTGGCTTTCTCAGATTTGATGTATCTTGAAACAGTGTCTAACGGAATGTCAAGAGAAATCGTACCATGCCGCAAAAATATTTTTTCCACCTTTCAGAGGGTATTCCTCGCGACATGCAAAAGGCGGAAAGTGTGGACTTGTAGGTGGAAACTTCACCCAATGCCGAACTATTCCAACCCAATCAAAAGTCCAATCGACCACGGGTACCCGAAATGGATCGTAGAGAACGTGACCTCGTCTGAGAGCAATACTGCCCCGCGACTCCTTCGGCACCTTCTCACTTCCTGGTCTTCATCCGTTCGGCCAGTTCTGCAAGGTTCGCCGTCAAATCCCACCAGCCTTCCCTGAAGGTGGCTTGGCCGTGGCCCATCATGGCTGCGCCAAACCGGACCGAGTTCGCATAGAAGAGCCACTGTCGCACCCACTTCTGCTCGAGGGGCTCGTCAAAAGGGTTGGCTTTGTCTGCAAGCTTCATATCCCAGGCCCGGGAGAGGAACAGGGTTGCTGTCTTCACCATCTCGTCCGCTTCCTGCACCGAGGCATCAAAGTCGGCAAAATGGCCCTTGATGAAACTGCCAGAGTGGCAGGACTGGCAGATTTTCTGCATCTGATCCTGCCGTTTCGCCTGTTCCTCCCTGTCGATCAGGAACGTAGAGGCCGGTTCTCCGGTGAACGTGGTGGGCAGCGGCAAGCCGTCCCTGTTTTTGAGGAGGTAGGTCTTCCCGCTCCTTGGCTGGGGATGGGAATAGATGAGCCCAAAGATGCGGACCCACGGTCGGGCTCCGAAGTTGTGGTTCCTTTCAGCCACAAGGGAGCCGTCAATATTGGAGACAAGACTGTTGTGGCAGGTGGCGCAGGTCGGGGCAATAAAATCCCTGCCCGCAGCCCAGGGAACATTGTCAAGGTTATACGCCTGGTTCGAGGAAAAGAAGATGTTCCCGTGCTTGCTTTCCTGATAGACATTCCAGGCAGGCACATCCGGGTCGATGTGACACTGGCCGCACGTGTAAGGTTGTCTGGCGACGGAAATTGCGAAACGGTGACGTGGATGACAGGAGGTACAGGCCCCCGAGCTTCCGTCCGGGTTACCGCGACCTACGCCCTGGTTCGGCCAGTTCGCCAGTTCGGGGAACTGCATGTCGCCCACGTCGGTGGCCCTTGTCACGAGTCCCTTCACGGTCACCCGGGACCCATGGCACCCATAGCAGGTCTCATTCAAGGTAGAGGCCGAAGGCTTATCGCTCATCACCTGTGTGCCTTTCAGCCGCTTGACGCTGCTCACTGTGTTGACAAGCGCATGAAATATCGGATTCTCATCGAGGTTGGAAAGGGCATTAGCCTTTTTCCCCTCGCCATACTGATCGGCTTCAGTGGTGTGGCACGTCTTGCAGTCGTTCGGTGACACCACAACATTGATCTTGTAGTCGGCGTGTACGAAATTGTCCTTGTGGACCCCCGGGTTCAGGCTGTGGCATTCGTAGCAGCCAACGGCCACAGTGCGGAGGGCTTCAGGGACCGCTTGGGCAGACATCCGCCGTTCAGCCTCCGGTTTCTTCAACGCCGCGTCGGGTGTAGTCTTCGCGTGCCTGCTGGCCAGCCAGTCCTGGACGAGCCCCGGGTTAAGTGAGCTGTGGCAATCGATGCAGGCCTTTGTCTCTTTGCTCAAGGGAACGGTCGAGGCGCCATTCTCGGCACCCTGGACCTGTGCGACGGAAAAGACGGCGACTAAGCCAAGTACGGCGGCGAAAAGGATTGAAATGGGCTTCATGAAGCACCCCTCCCTTGGTATGCTGCGATGTTCAGGCTCATGATCTATTGATAGTCTACCGGACCGATGAGAAGGGTGCAATCATTTTTCGATCTCGCCTATGATGGTGCCGGGAAGAATCATGCTCTTCATACTTCACACCGAAGAATAGTAACAGTTTAGTCCCTTTCCTGCACCACGCCTCTCAGCTTGTGTTCTGATACAGGGCGGCCTGGGCTTTGGCGGTATCGGACGTAAGAAGGATTTGGAGAAACTCTCGTGGATTTCTTCCCTGCCTGAGTGCGGTAAGTACAAGGCTGGGCAGGATGCTATGCGTTCTTAATCCGCTTTGAGATCGAGTGCCGAACATGATTTTCCTAAAGATTACCAGAAAGCGGATCGACTGCTCCGCTTGATTGTTTGTCGGCTGCACCCCGGGGTAGCGAAGAAAGGTGAACAGGTTCTTGCGATCCTT
>JBEKHB010000139.1:0-4897 GCA_050012495.1 Syntrophorhabdales bacterium | reverse complement strand
GGGCGTGGGTGGGGATCAATTGTCAAAGAGCGGCGCGGCCTCTGGGGTCTCCCGAAACCGGCTCAAACGGGCCGGGCTTGTGTCATCTCTCCAGCCTATCAAAATTGACCGCCCGGTCTCATCATATTGTCCCTGTTTCCTCCTCTCCTGTCAAAGTGACAAGGAGGGGTGACAACCAGAACTGACAAGAAGGCATGACAACCAGAAGTGACAAAAGGCATAAGCTGCGGTTGTCTTGAAAAAAATGACGATAGGCGATGGGGAGCTGCCGGGCAGTGCTTCCTGGAATGGCGATATTGGTACCTTTCACCGTGACGCAAGACCATTATGCGACAGCGAGCAGGCCGGTGAGATGAATCATTGAAGAAGGAAAAGGGGAAACTTTATGTTCGCTGTTTGAAATAAGGCTCAATGCAGGGTAAAATAGATACTAAGATGCCAGAGATTAGTTGATTCTACGGTATTATAATTGCGATGTTTTACGACGACCACAATCCACCCCATTTCCATGCACGGTATGGCAAGGCCAGCGCAGCGATCGGAATCGACTCTCTCAGGGTATTGGAGGGAGGTATCCCTCATCGGGCACTGGGGCTTACAATGGAATGGGCCTCTCAGCATCAGAAAGAATTGTTGAATAATTGGAACCTGGCAAAGAAGAACAAGCCGCCGAAGAGCATCACGCCTTTGGCATAGACGGAGGTCGGCAATGATGCATGATGTAGTCGCTGCGTCCTATAAGGGCGGGTATAAGATTGAAGTAACCTTTGACGACGGGAACGGGGGAGTGGTCGATTTCTCATCATACCTTGATAGAGGGGGTGTCTTCGATCGTTTCAAGGATATTATTTTCTTCAAAAACTTCAAAATAAATCAAGACCTCGGGGTCCTCACCTGGCAGGACGAAATAGATATTGCACCGGAGACGCTTTATGCCGAAGCGACCCGCACGTCACTCCCGAACTGGATGGAAAGCGGGAAAAAACCTACATTTACTCGCGTTTCCGCCTCTCCTGTCAAAGCGACAACCAGAGGTGAGAAGGAGGGGCTGACAACCAGGAGTGACACAAAGCACCCTCGGAAAAAATGACGATGGGCGTCCCTGACCCGTCCACCACTGCTTCCTGTAGTGCTAGATCTCGATATTCTTCTTGAAGAAAACAAAAACACGTGGTAATGATTGAAGGACAAAGGTGAACAGGCTCTCAATAGCAAACGGGGAAGAGGATGAGGAAAAATGTATGATTGCAAGACTTGACCCCATGAGCCTTCCCTCGGTCTGGTGACATATCCTTTGCGGTAGGCTATAATTGAGGACACCTTCAAGAATACGAAATAGGGGGTATCCGAGATGACTGTTACCGGGAAAGCGATGAAGATCGATAGAATCGTGTCTCTTGCAAAGAGATACGGCGCAACCAAACTGATCCTGTTCGGTAGCGCTGCAACGGGGCCGTCTGAAGCAAGAGATGTCGATCTGGCATGTGATGGAATACCCGGCTGGAAACTGTTCGAGTTTGCTGCGAGACTCGAAAACGAGCTCGATGTTCCATTTGACGTCGTACCTCTGACCCCACCCTCTGACTTCACGAGACGTATTGAGCAAAACGGCAAAGTTCTGCTATGACCGCCGCCCAATTGCGGGGAGTTGTGGAAAACATCCTGAAGCGAATCAGCTATTTCAACTCCATCCCTCTCCCCGCCGGAGATACCTGGCACGTTGCCCTCTTCAAGCATTTCTGCAATCCTCCCCATAGCACCCTGCCTGTCCTCTTTGACGAGTCCCTTGTTTTGCCGATGTCGGGATTTCGGAAGTTCCGGCATGTTGTTCATCATGGCTATGCTTTTCAACTGGACTGGGACCGGCTTAAGGAAGGCATGGATATGAGGGGGAGTTGGGGACGTTGTCTCCCAGTGTGATTTGTTTTATAGAAAGGAAGGCAGGCGAGGCGGCGAGGCGGGAAGCAATAAATAATGAACATTAGGAAACAACGTCTCTACCGCCCCTCCACCCACGTCAGCCCCCGAAGGGGATGGGGCCCAGGTGCTCCGCCACCGGTCCAAGGACAGCGAGGGGCAGGTAGAGGAGGGCGCCGATAATGAGGATTATTCCGAAGAGGAGGACACCGAAGGTTGGCGTGTCAGTGCGGAGCGTCCCCACGCCGAAGGGGGCGGCTGTCTTCGCTCCGAGGGACGCCGCCATGGCAATCGACGCGATAATCGGCACGTAGCGGCTGAAGACCAACACCAGGCCGGTCGCTATGTCCCAGGCTACCGCGGTCGGCGCCGGGCTCGCATTGTTGGCGAAACCGTAGGCGACCCTCAGTCCGTCAAAGGCCGAGCCGTTGGTTGCCGAGGCCGAGGAGAACTGGTAAAATATCTGAGAGAGGCCATGGGCGCCGGGATTGCTGACGGCCTGGAGTCCCCAGTTCGTCGCGACAAAAAGGCCCGAGGGGATCAGGATCATGAACGGATGGACCATAAGGGCGATGATCGCGAGCTTAGCCTCGCGGGCCTCGAGCTTCTTGCCCAGGTACTCTGGTGTTCTGCCCACCATCATACCGGCCATGAAGATGCCGATTACCACGTAGAGCAGCATGTTAATCATCCCCACGCCTTTGCCGCCGAATATACAGTTAAGCCATATGCCGACCATGGGCGAGAGCGAGGCCGCGGGGTTGAGGCTATCCAACTCCGCGCTGGGCGCGCCGACGGTGACGGCCGTCGTCAACGCCGCAGAGGCGGCACCCGCGGACGTCCCGAAACGCATCTCCTTGCCCTCTAGGTTGCCCAAGTGCTGGTCGATTGGCAGGCCCGCGACAGCGGGCAGTGTCACTGCCACTTTCCCGCCCGGCGCCGTCGCGCTCGTAAACTCATACGTCCGGGCTTCCGGGTGGGCGGTCAACGCGGGGTTGGGCGCAAGCGTGTCGAAGGAGACCGATAGGACGATGGTGCCCACCATCAGCACGAGCATGACATAAAAGATCACGAAGGCATGGCGCATGCGGTTAAGCATGCGGCCGTATGTGAAGACGAGGGCAAAGGGGAAGATCATCATGGACAGGCAGTTCAGAAAGTTCGTCAGCCCCGTGGGATTCTCAAAGGGGTGGGCGGAGTTCGTGGCGTAAAATCCGCCGCCGTTCGTCCCGAGCATTTTGATGGACTCGAAGGCGGCCACGGGGCCGACCACGATGATCTGCTGCTTCGGCTCGCCCTTGTCTGTCGTTCCCATGGCCGCCGGTTCGAGCGTGTGGACCTTATGGAAGCTCTGAAAGGTCATGGGGCTACCCTGGATCATGAAGATGAAGGCGACGATGAGGGCAACCGGCAGGAACAGATAGACCATCGCGCGCCACATGTCGAGAAAGTAGTTGCCGAGCTTCGAATCTCCGCGCAGGGCCCGGATGATTGCCACAAGGGCGCTCAGGCCGACTGAGGCCGACAAAAAGAGGTTGGTGAAGCCGAAGAATATCTGGCTGAAGTTCGACAGGTGCTGGTCTCCCGAGTAGTGCTGGAGATCCGCGTTCGTCATGAAGGAGACCGCGCTGTTGAAGATGGTGCTCGGGGCGAGCATGCCCAAACCGCGCGGGTTCAGGGGCATCCATGGCTGGAGCGTCAGGACGAGGAAACTGAAAACAAAGAGGACCATATTGAAGATGAGCAGGGAGGAGGTGTACTCCTTCCAACTCTGTTGACCGGTGTCGAGGCGTCGCTCAAACCACCCGAAGAGACGCCACGGTCGGTATGTTCCGTCCATGATCCAGACCACGTACCGGCTTAAAGGGAACGCGACGATGCTCGCCGCCAGCAGAAGCATGAGGGAAGGAAGCCAGATTTGCCCATGCATTTCGTTTATTCCTTTTTCGGTGTTCGTACCCTCTTAGAAGCACTCAAACCCGGTGAGGGCGGCGACCAGGTACGGGGACAGGAAAGCTCCGACAACCACGGCGAGATAGATCATTGCGTCGCCTATTTCCACATATTTTCTCACACGCCTCGTAAACGGTTAACAAAGGCTGATCGATACGAGGCTCAGAAGAAACTCGCCGGTAGCTGGACGGCAAGACATTGCCACTCTCCCTTGATTCCTAATAAACTCGCGCACAGGGTGTCAGTCTTTCGCCTACCGTTGCCTTTCGATCATTTAAGGGTAATATAGGCCCAATATTTCGCGCTCGCAAACCGTCCCGTCACGGGGTAATCTGTGATGATCGTATCAACTATTAGGAAAGTGCTCTGCAAGCAAATTTGGCAGCGACTTTCGACTGGTAATCGATAAAGTCCAGTAGATGGTTCCGCGCTCGCTTCGTAGGTGCAGGCTTCATCCATGGCTTCCTGAAGTGGAGCGACTGAATGTCTTTCTTGATATACACCATTACTGGTGGCTGTGATTAACGCATGTGATGGGAGCGGAGTAAGCGAGCACGGACCGATAACGTAGCCTGTCTCCTTGTTCTTTCCGGCGGTCGGAGTTATTTATTTACGGATGTCCCCCTCGCTGCCCTTTACGAATGTCACAATTTCAATTACGTCCCTATGGTCGCTCCCTTATGCCCAAAATACGCTTATCTCTGCCCGATTCTGATCCAGTCCTGACGAATGGGGTGCTGTGCATCTCCTCCAAAGAGTTATGTGAAAGACCCCTTGACAGATGAAGAAAGGAGGCTTATAATCTACTTATTGTCAGGAATGGTTCCTAATTGACCAGCGTAACCAAAGAATCAATAGCACGACAGCTGAAAGCGAAGGGGTTGAAGCTTACCCCTCAAAGGCTGGCTATCATCGAGGTGCTTATCGAAAAGCGGGATTTCCATCCTGGTGCCCGTTCCGTGCATGAGGAAGCAAAGAAGAAAAAGAAAAGCCTGAGTTTATCTACCACCTATGCGACACTGAACGA
>JBEKHB010000138.1:0-5069 GCA_050012495.1 Syntrophorhabdales bacterium | reverse complement strand
GTGGCATGGTTGAGATCGTGTGACACTCGCGGGACGAAAGGGCGAGCAAACCGGGAAAACAAACCTCAACCTAAACCGGCGCGCCAATCCTCGACCCTACGTACTTTCGTGCACACCCCTTCTGTAAGGCTTGCGAGAGAAGGGAATCAGCAAAGGGGTGGTGAGACGGTTAGTGAACAATCCGTGCTGAAAAGGGTAAAATGAGGGTAAAACGCAGTAGAAACCGCCAAAAACGACCGTTTTTGCGCTTGTTTGTGCACCCTTCCTGAGCACATATGCGCAAGCGGCCGCGAACCAGGGGAACTTTGGGGACGCCCTTCCGTTTTTCAGTTTTGCACTTTGCTCTGCGAGATTCCGCGATGATTGTGGCTGAAAGTGCATATCTAAAGGGCCCCAAAGTCTCCCCTCCATGGCGTCGTCCACCCGAGCCGCCACAATGTACATTCTTTTGTTTTGGTTGTGGCGGCAGTAAAAAAGCTACCTGACTCTCTCCGGCTTTGTTGCGCAAGAGGGTCAGCAGAATAAAAACTGTGGTAAGGCATTGCTGAGCATCAATGAGTAAGAATTTCGCTACTACCTGGGAGGGGTTATGGGGTCAGCCCTTGACTGAGGACAGGAGTCTTAGCAAACACCTATAATATCGCTATCTTGTGAGGGCACTTGAGGAGCACTTCCCCATCCTGCCGATTTCGTCTCCGCTCAGCCTATACCTTGGAATAGAGGCGCCTATCGACGCAATCCCGGCCACCTGCTTCCCCTCCGCTTCACACCGCCTCTTCTTGCACGGGTCAACTATTCATACTTCTCCCAAAAAATCAATTTGTCAAACTCTTTTCTCGGCCTCGGCGCCGGGAACTCATCCGGATATCCCAGGGCGAGCAAATCGTGAACGAAAAGGCCGTCTGGTAGATTCATCACTCCGTGAGCTTCCCTGGGAGAGACCGTCCCCACCCAGCAGGAACCCAGCCCCTGGTTCAGGGCTTCCAAGGTCATGAAGGCTATAGATATCATGATCTGCTCAGCGGCCTTTATGGTCATTGCCTGTTGGCCGAGGCGATAGGGAGCGAAGAGATTACTCTCCAGGACCACATTGTCGATGACCTCGTCGGGCCAGTCCGCCGCGCCGCACTCACGGAGCTGGATCAATGCCTCTCTGTGCATCCTCCGTGAGAATGCCTCGGCGAAACCACAGCAGACAATAACTACCGGGGCGGTGCCGACCTGCGGCATGCCGCTCGCCGCCTTCGCCAACTCCCCGATTTTCGTTTTGTCCTGAACGACAACGTAGCGCCAAGGCTGCGTGTTCCCCCATGACGGCGCCCGCCTGCCCGCCTCCAATACCTTCAGGATCTTCTCTCTTTCTACCGGCTGCGGTTTCCACCGCCGCACGGTCACCCTCTTCTGGATTGCCTCTGAAACGTCCATTGCAGTCCTCCCTTCCAGTTTGCTTATTTTGCGGCAATGCCTCCGTCCCTGACTAATGTCTGGCCGCACAGCCCTCAGTTCTTCGAAAAACACACGGTCCTCTTCAGGATTGTACAGAGCGCTTCCGGGCTTGTCAATCGATATCATCATTTTTCACAAGGGGAACTTTGGGGACGCCCTTCCGTTTTTCAGTTTTGCGCTTTGCTCTCCGAGATTCCGCGATGATTGTGGCTGAAAGTGCATATCTAAAGGGCCCCAAAGTCTCCCCTCCATGCCGTCGTCCATCCGAGCCGCCACAATGTACATTCTTTTGTTTTGGTTGTGGCGGCAGTAAAAAAGCTCCCTGACTCTCTCTGGCTTTGTTGCGCAAGAGGCTCAGCAGAATAAAATCTGTGGTAAGACGTTGCTGACCATCAATGAGTAAGAATTTTGCTACGCCCTCGGGGACTGAAACTGTAGGCATGTTTACAATGAACCCGAACACGCGACATCAGGATTGGGAATATTGATTTTACCCATTCCGACAAGTTCCTAAAAGTTCTTAAATGTTTGAAATTATTATGCTATCACGGCCATGAAGCGGTAAGCATTTTCTGCTTCGTTATAATATTCAATTGCCGCACGGAACTCCTCCTCCGCTTCAGGATGAAATGAGAAGGTCATTTTTCGAAGCGATTGCTAATCCTGGCGAAAACCTCGGTGCCCGGCACGGCCTTCACTGTGCCGGATCGCAACTCGGCAAGGCGGCGCTTGGCAACGTTCATCCACTCGACTTCCACATCAGCAGGCGTTGGGTTTATGGTCCTCAGAAGCGAATCGATGACTATGACCCTTTCTTCAACAGGGAGAGATTCCGCGTCTTCAATTATTTCTTTCATTGCGCGCATCGGAGACCTCCTTTACCTCATTTAATGGGCTATGAGAATCAGGGTTTTGGATGCAGCACAGGCGATCAGGGCGGCAACCACCTTCAGATTGCTTGTCAGAAACGAGTCGACCGCCGTTCTGGTCAGGAGATATTTTGCCACATCAACGAGGTCTTCCCTAATTCTTCTCTCCCTTTCCGGTTCACAGACACAGTATAGAGCATCCGAAAGGAGCAAGCAAGGAGAGCTCACGAAGGGCCCTCGCTCTTCGAGCATCCATACATCCGCTGAAAAATTGAGTGAATTACTTGAAACATTGAATGCAGAAAGGAGCGAAACGGCTCAATACGGGCAGTGGGGACGTTCGTTCCTGGCGTGCGTTAATTTTTCCGGCCCCTCTTAACTCTCCAGCCACGCGCTGGCCTCCGTAATGCGCCCTAAAGGAACTGACTAAAACAACTTGTATTGATATTAAATGCGTATCATATGTTGACATACAGGTATATAGTGTATAAACTATATCAACATTTATTGATATATAATATAAAAGGAGAGGCTGCTATGGACGAGTTGGAAATCAGGAAGAGCGTAAGGGAAGCTTACAGCGGAATTGTCCAGGGCAAGGATAGTTCCTGCTGTACCAGTTGTGGGCCCGATGTGAAGCAATTCGCGAAGTCGATCGGCTATTCCGACGAGGAACTCGGCGTCATCCCTGACGAAGCCAACCTGGGCTTGAGCTGCGGCAATCCCACTGCCCTGGCGAGTCTCAAGGAAGGCGAGGTCGTCCTCGACCTCGGCTCCGGGGCGGGATTCGATTGCTTCCTGGCAGCGTCGAAGGTCGGCTCCTCAGGCAGGGTCATCGGCGTCGACATGACGCCGGCCATGCTCGAAAAGGCACGGGAGAATGCGAAGAATGGCGGCTTTTCCAACGTCGAGTTCAGGCTTGGCGAGATCGAGAACCTGCCCGTGGCGGACAACGCGGTCGACGTGGTCATCAGCAACTGCGTCGTTAACCTGTCGGCTGACAAGCAGAAGGTCTTCGCTGAGATTTACAGGGTCCTCAAGCCCGGCGGTCGGGTAGCCATTTCCGACATGGCGCTCGTGAAAGACCTGCCCCGGAAGCTTCGCGAGAGCATCAAGGCGTACGTCAGCTGCGTTGCCGGCGCCATACGAGTGGAAGCATACGAGAAGATGGTGGGGGCATCCGGCCTGAAAGAGACCGGGGTCACCGTAAAGTTGGCCGGAGCATGCTGCTACACCCCCGACACCCAGGACCCTCTGGGTAAAGCGATTCTGGCCAGTCTCAAAGAGGGTGAGTCGATTCGGGACTATGCGGTGAGCGTGCTCGTGGAGGGTTACAAATGAGTATCGAGGCAAAGAACGGGAAAATCCGTGTTTTGTTTGTCTGCGTCCATAATGCCGCAAGAAGCCAGATGGCAGAAGCACTTTTGAAGCGTCTGGGCGGAGACCGGTTTGAAGGAGAGAGCGCGGGACTGGAAGTGGGAGATCTCAATCCTCTTGCTATAGAAGTGATGCAGGAAACAGGCATCGACATCTCCATGAACCGGACCAACAGCGTTTTCGATTTTTTTAAGCAGGGTAGGCTTTACAAGTACGTGGTTACCGTGTGTGACGAAGCGAGCGCCCAGCGATGCCCGCTCTTTCCCAGCCACGCAACCTATCTCCGCTGGTCGTTCGAGGACCCGGCGAGTTTTACCGGCAGCTACGAAGAAAGACTGGAGAAGACAAGGGGAATAAGAGAACAGATAAAGAAAAAGGTCGAGGAGTTCATTGCCGGACATTCGAGGGAAGGAGGCAACCGGTGAAGGAAATGGTGACCATATTTAAGGCCCTCTCCGACGAGACGCGGCTCAGGATTCTGAAGCTTCTTGAGCAGGGTGAGTTGTGCGTCTGCGAGATTGTCGCCGCATTCGACATGATCCAGCCGAAGGTCTCGTTTCATCTGGCTGCATTGAAGGCGGCAGGGCTGGTGAAGGACAGGAGAGAAGGGAAGTGGATGCACTACAAGATCGATGACTCCGATCTCTTCAAGAGATTCCTCATCCTGTCAATTATGGAAAAGATCCCCCGGAAGGCATTGAGAGAGGACAGGAAGCGGCTTGAGGAATTCTTCAAGAGCAGGGGCGAGGCCATACCGATTGATCGGTGCTGTTCAGGGAACTAGGAGATAAGACAGGAATGCCAATGAAAACCCAAATCTGAAAGGGGCCTGAGCGATGGGTGAACATATCTCAAGAAGACTCTCGTTTCTCGACCGGTTTCTGACCTGCCGGATATAGAGTTCGACTACGTCATAACACTCTGCGACGACGCGCAGCAGGCGTGCCCCTTCTTCCCGGCGAAGACGGCGCTTATTCACCGCGGGTTTGATGATCCACCCAAACTCGCAGCACGGTCCGCAAACGAAGATGAGGTAATGGGTCTGTACCGTCGCGTGAGGGACGAAATAAGGGCGTACATCGAAACACTACCTTAATCCCTCACCGCGGAAGAAGCATGAGAATAGAAAAATAAATCTGTAGACGTTAGCCCTCCTTGTCATTCCTGGTTGTCACTCCTGATTGTCACTTTGACAGGAGAGCAGAAAAAAGAGAGAATCTTATGCGCGACCCAGCAGGGCAATATGGAGCCATAGGCGGGGTAGAACGTGTGAAAAAATCGTTTGGGGACCCTTTGCCGTCATTCCGGCCCCGGATTCAAGCCTTCCGGGGCAGGCCCGGCAGCCATCTCTTTGTCGTCATTCCGGCGGAAGCCGGA
>JBEKHB010000137.1:0-5122 GCA_050012495.1 Syntrophorhabdales bacterium | reverse complement strand
GCCGGACGATCTGCAGCGATTGATGAACGCCTATTGGAGGGCGGCGAACTACCTCTCGGTCGGGCAGATTTATCTGTACGACAATCCGCTGCTGAAAGAGCCGCTGAAGCTGTCGCACGTGAAGCCCCTGGTGGTTGGGCACTGGGGCACGACACCGGGTCAGAACTTCATCTATGTGCATTTGAACCGGGTCATCAAGGAGTATGACCTGGATATGTTCTACATCGCCGGTCCCGGTCACGGCGGCCCGGCGCTCGTGGGCAATACGTACCTCGAAGGCGCCTACAGCGAGGTCTATCCGAACATCAGTCAGGATGAGGCCGGGCTCAAGAAGCTGTTCACGCAGTTCTCGTTCCCCGGCGGGATTTCCAGCCATGTTGCGCCGACGACGCCGGGGTCGATTCACGAAGGCGGAGAGCTGGGGTATTCGCTCAGCCATGCCTTCGGGGCCGCCTTCGACAACCCCGGTCTCATCGTCGCCTGCATCGTGGGCGACGGTGAAGCGGAAACCGGTCCGTTGGCGACCGCATGGCAGTCCAACAAGTTTCTCAACCCGATCGCCGACGGCGCCGTGCTGCCGATCCTGCACCTCAACGGCTACAAGATCAGCAACCCGACCGTGCTGGCCCGCATCGAGCATGAGGAATTGGAGCACTACTTCCGGGGCTGCGGCTGGACGCCCCACTTTGTGGAAGGCGATGACCCGGAAGAGATGCATCAACTTATGGCCGCCGTTTTGGATAAGGCCATCGAGGAGATCCGGCAAATCCAACGCAATGCGCGGAACAAAAACGACACGACCCGTCCGCGCTGGCCAATGATCGTTCTCAAGTCGCCCAAGGGCTGGACGGGACCGAAAGTCGTTGACGGCCTGCAGGTTGAGGGGACCTTCCGCGCCCACCAGGTGCCGCTCCTGGTGGATTCAGAACATCCCGATCACGTCACGCAGCTTGAAAGCTGGATGAAGAGCTACAAGGCAGAAGAGCTGTTCGATGAGAATGGCCGGCTCATGCCGGAACTGGCAGAGCTGGCGCCCAAGGGCGACAGGCGGATGGGCGCCAATCCCCACGCCAACGGCGGCATGCTGCTGCGCGACCTGCGCATGCCGGACTTCCACCTCCACGCGGTCGATGTGCCTTCGCCCGGCGCCGTTGACGCCCAGGATACGCTCGTGCTGGGTACGTTCCTGCGTGACGTGGCCGTGCTGAATCAGGATCAGCGCAATTTCCGGATCTTCGGCCCCGATGAAACGCTTTCGAATCTCCTGGGCGCGGTCTTTGAAGTCACCAACCGTCAGTGGGACGCCCGGGAAGTAAAAACTGATGAATTCCTCGCGCCCGCCGGACGCGTGCTGGACTCGATGCTCAGCGAGCACCAGAGCGAGGGTTGGCTGGAGGGTTATCTGCTCACCGGACGGCACGGGCTGTTTAACAGCTATGAAGCCTTCATTCGCATCGTCGATTCGATGTTCAGCCAGCACGCCAAGTGGCTGAAGGTAACGTTGGAGCTGCCGTGGCGGCGGAAGATCGCTTCGCTGAACTATCTGCTCGCATCCCACGTCTGGCAGCAGGATCACAACGGCTTCACGCACCAGGACCCCGGATTCCTCGACCACGTCGTCAACAAGAAGGCCGATATCGTGCGCATTTACCTTCCGCCCGACGCCAACTGCCTATTGTCGGTTTTTGATCACTGCCTGCGCAGCCGGCACTATGTGAACGTGGTGGTTGCGGGAAAGCACGCCCTGCCCCAATGGCTGACCATGGACGCCGCCATTGTGCATTGTACGGAAGGAATTGGCATCTGGCAATGGGCCAGCAACGACCAGGACGCCGAGCCGGACGTGGTGATGGCCTGCTGCGGAGACACGCCAACGCTGGAGATCCTGGCCGCCGTTTCCATTCTGCGTGAGCATCTGCCCGATCTGAAAATCCGGGTGATCAATGTCGTCGATCTCATGAAGCTGCAGCCGCAAACTGAACACCCGCACGGACTGAGCGACACGGATTACGACTCGCTCTTCACGAAAGACAAGCACATTATCTTCGGCTTTCATGGATACCCCTGGCTGGTCCACCGGCTCACCTACCGCCGGACCAACCGCAACCTGCACGTCCGCGGCTACAAGGAAGAGGGCACGATCACGACGGCCTTCGACATCAGGGTGCAAAACGAGCTGGACCGGTTCCACCTGGTGCAGGACGTGGTCGATCGCCTGCCGCAGTTGGGCTCCAGGGGGGCCTATCTGAAGCAGATGGTGCAGGACAAGCTCATCGAGCACAAGCAGTACATCGACAAATACGGCCAGGACATGCCGGAGATCCGGAACTGGAAGTGGGCCAACCCCAAATGAATGCGCAAGAGCTTATAGACACCGCGAGGGCGCGTGAGATCCGGAAAGATACGGAGGTATCACCGATGGGTGCACAAGAGCTCACAGCCACTGCCGAGGCGATGGTCGCTGAAGGCAAAGGTCTTCTGGCCATGGATGAGAGTACCCCCACTTGCAACAAGCGTTTCGAAAAAGTGGGGATTCCTCAAACTGAGGAGGCGCGCCGTTCTTACAGGGAAATGATTTTGACCACTCCCGGGTTGGGCGAGTTTATCAGCGGTGTCATCCTTTACGACGAGACCATCCGTCAGTCCGGGAAAGATGGCACTCCCTTTGTTAAAGTCATCACCGACGCGGGTATCATTCCCGGCATCAAGGTCGACGCCGGCGCTAAAGATATGGCTGCTCACCCAGGTGAGAAAATAACCGAAGGCCTGGATGGATTGCGCGACCGCCTGGCGGCATACTCTCGAATGGGTGCCCGTTTTGCCAAGTGGCGCGCGGTGATTACCATCGCCGATGACATTCCCGGTCGGGGTTGTATCGAGGCCAATGCACATGCGTTGGCTCGCTATGCTGCCTTGTGTCAGGAAGCCGGTCTGGTCCCCATCGTCGAGCCTGAAGTGCTCATGGAAGGCGAGCATCCCCTGGAGAGGTGCTTCGAAGTGACGGCGGAAGTCCTGCGGACGGTTTTCAACCAGCTTTACAGACAACGGGTGATGCTGGAGGGTATGATCCTGAAGCCCAATATGGTGCTTCCGGGAAAGGATTGTCCCAGGCAAGAAAGCGTGGAGGAGGTGGCAGACGCCACCGTGACCTGCCTCCTGAGAGTCGTCCCTGCCGCCGTACCGGGGATCGCCTTCCTGTCGGGGGGTCAACCTTATGAATTGGCCTCCGCCCGCTTGAATGCTATGAATGTGAGATTCAAGTCGCAGATGCCTTGGGCGTTGGCGTTTTCCTTTGCTCGCGCCATCCAGCAACCCGCACTGGAAATATGGAAGGGTCAACACGCAAACGCAGCCACGGCGCAGCAAGCCCTCTATCATCGGGCCAGGTGCAATAGTGCCGCGCGCCTTGGCCGGTACGGGACCGAGATGGAAAATAATGTGAACACGCGCGCAGGATAAGCAAAGGCCGTTTTCCGATAGGGTCAGATCTCGTACGTTTAAAGCGAAGGAGAGGGTTGACTTATGAGTTTGATCATCTACTTTTTGCGACACGGGGAAACCACTGCCAGCCAAACAGGCGGTTACTGCGGAACTCTCGACCAGGACTTGACCCCGGCAGGTTATCAGATGGCGGAGGATTTTGCCGATGCGTATAAATCTCTTCCATGGGTCGCCGTCTTTTCCAGTCCGCTGCGCCGTGCCGTAGCCACGGCCAAACCTCTTTGCGACGCGGCGGGAATACGCATGCAGCTCAGGGAAGGGTTGAAAGAAATTGCTTATGGTCAATGGGAGGGTAAGACTCGAGCATCAATGAAGCAACTCTTTTGCATCTTTGG
This sequence comes from Syntrophorhabdales bacterium, assembly GCA_050012495.1. Classification (GTDB taxonomy): domain Bacteria; phylum Desulfobacterota; class Syntrophorhabdia; order Syntrophorhabdales; family WCHB1-27; genus BOG-1155. Next base: position 1,286 of record JBEKHB010000137.1, on the reverse strand, counting down.
CAAGGTCGTGAGGTCTTTGTCACCGCTTTAGCTATCCGGGGCGAAAGCCTTAAGTCTTTATCGGAAGGGCAAGCCCCGTTGCCGTTGATTCGTCGAGGGACCGAAAGGCCCGAATGCGGCACACGTCAAGAAGATCTGAGCCGGGTGGACGACGCGGACCGATTTACCGCATCGCAATTTGGAAATGGGCCGCAAAAAGGGTTATTTTTAAGAAGACGGCAGAGTGGTGTTTCTGGGTTTTTGAGTTTTCCCTCCAGAATTCACGTTGGGAGACGACTTTCCATGGAACTTTAACATTGATGTAAGGTACAGTAGAAGTTCCAACTATAAACTAAAAAGGAGAAAAGGAAAATGGCAAAGATATTTATAGTAAGGGTCGAGGACGACGATCTTCCATCATTCCCTCACTCTGAAAGAAGGGTGGGAGAAGATGTGTGCAGAAAGGGAGGCGAAAAATGATTCCTGAAATCAAGAAACTTCTTTATGCGACGGACCTCAGTAAAAACTCAGCCTATGCCTTTTTTTATGCAGCCGATATGGCAAAGAGACATGACGCAAGAATTGTCATTTTACATTCCGTTGAACCTGGCCATTCTCTATCTTACGCAGGATCCATGGTTGAAGGGTTGGCACAAAGCGCTAGAAGGGAGGAACACGAAAAGGACCTCGAGGAAATCAAGAAAGGACTCGAGGACTTTTGTAAGAAAGCAGAGCCTCAAGCCGGCCATGCATGTGTCGAACTGGTATCAAAAATCCTCGTACTCTTGGGCCATCCCGTCGAAGAGATTCTGAAAGTAGCGGATGAAGAAAGTTGCGATGCCATCATCCTCGGAACTCATGGAAAGGGATTCTTGAGGCAGACCTTTCTCGGAAGCGTGGCTGTCAAGGTTCTTGAACGCACTCGGAAGCCGGTTTTCATCATACCGCTGCCCTCCGAGAAAACCACTATTGATTGGGATAAAATATGACATATCGACCGGAGACGGAGTCCACATGCCGAGCTGGGACTCGGTAGAATCAAACGATTGTGGACTGAAGCCCGTGGAAAAGATCGCCGGCTGGGGACGACGGAAACCCTGGAACTGTTCGACGTCATCTCCGGCTTCGAAGCGCTGAGCGTAGAGGAGAAGTGATGCGCATTGGCATAGCCGCAGACCATGGTGGGTGTCATAGCCACTCTGTCTTCTCCCTGCGTGGGGCGAAATGGAAGGCTGAACCTCGCTCTCTGCCATCTTGCCATCGTGGCGGCGTGGCCTTATCCTTGTTGTAGAGGTAAGCGTAATCCG
>JBEKHB010000136.1:0-5173 GCA_050012495.1 Syntrophorhabdales bacterium | reverse complement strand
TGTGTGATGCGCGCCGCGCGGTTGTCAGAGGTGATGACCTTCGGGTTGGATATAACCTTGCCTTTGTCGTGGGCCTCCATAGCGGAAAGTACCAGGTCGAGCTGCAGCGAATCGGTGAGACTGCCCACGTATACCCCCATCGACCCGCCCGTGCCCACCCCCGTGGTAGCGGGTAGATTCACATTGTAAGGGAACGACACGACTCCGTTCCTCATACCCAGGTTCCCTGTCGGGGCCGTGTACGTGGTGGAGCTGGAATCCCCCGTCACCTGCTTGGCCGCGGCAGACCCGACAGACTCGCCCCGTATCCTTGTCTGGTAGGAAGCGCCCCATTGTACACCCAGCTCCTTCGAGAACGTGGAAGTGGCCAGGACTATGCGCGCGTTGATCTGTACCTGCTGCGGGGGTACGTCATGCTCTTTTATAAGCCTTACCACCTCGGCCACGTTCTCTCTTGTGTCCCTGATGACGAGCGCGTTGTTCCACTTGACCACAGTGACCACGCCGTTCGGTGAAAGCAGGCCCTTAGGCTTTTCGAAGAGCGCGCCCTGGGCGCCCGGCGCGCTTGGCGCGCCCTGGGCGCCCGGCGGCAGCGCCTGCGTCACGTCTCTTGCCGAGGCCGAGGTCTCGCCCCTGATCATCTTCTCCACATCGGCTATGTCGGCATAATTGACGTAGACCGTCTCCGTGACAAATTGCTGTTCCAGCTTCTGCCGCGCCTCCCTCTCCTTCATGAAGTCAAGCCTTTCCCTTGCTCCCCTGTCTCTTTCTTCGTAGAACTTTTTCGCCGTCATGACCCGGACCATGTTCTCATCTTCCACTTTGGCCAGGTCATTGTTCTTTAAGACGACCTCAAGCGCGTCGTCGCAGGAGACATTTTCCAATTTGATGGTAACCTTGCCCTTTACGTCATCGGAGATCACCATGTTCTTATTTGAGACCTCTGCAATCACCCTCAGCACGTTCCTGATATCCGCGTCCATGAAGTCAAAGGATATTTTCGGAGGCGCCTGCCGCGCCTGCTGTGCCGGGCATACCAGCGGCATGAAAATAATGGCAAAAGAGAGCAAAAGCAAAAACTTTTTCATGTGTCACCCTTCCTATTTTCGAGGAATATCCAGCGATATCTTCCGGATATCTCCCCTCAGCTTATAAGCCAGGATCACTTTGTCTTCCAAGGCATCGAAAACCCAGAGGTTCCTGTTAAGGAAATCCCCTTTTTTGAAGAGCAACCCTTTACCCTGCATGTCCTCCATCAGGGCGAACGTCACGCTCCCTGACTTCATCATCCCCACGAATTTCAGCTCATCGAGCTCATATCCCTCCTTTCGGGTTGTCCCGACAGATGTTCTTCTGGCCGCCTTCAGCAGATAGACCGGCTCGAAAGGGTCCCGCCGGTCCTTGGAGGTATAGGAAAAACGGTCCATATCCTGGGCAGTAGCGGCCGTTGCCCCCTGTTTTTCGCCGGCGCATGCGCCAAAAGGAACAGAAACGATGGAAAAGAACAATAGCGCCGAAAGAAGCCTATTTCCTGACGGGCTCATTCTTTTCCTCCTGAACCACCTGTGTTAGCCGGTTGCGGCCCGGCTGTAGACGCCCGGCGCCCCGCACCGGTCGGTGATGCCACACCTTTGTTCGCGGGTGGCAACGGTTCTTTCATAAAAACATAGGTTTTCGCGAGACAGGAACCTTCAAGAGTCCCTTTTGGGCCCGCCCCTTTCGCCTCCTCCAGGGAAAAGCTCGTGATATGGATGATTCTCTCAAGTCTTCGGATCCCATCGAAAAAGTAGCCGATGCTGTGATAGGACCCCGTGTATTTCATTTCGAAGGGCAGCTCCAAATAAAACTCCCGAGCCCCTGATTCTTTTGGGGCAAAATATTTCATGTGCGTCTTCGTTTCCTGGGCAGTAAGAGAAACCTGTCTCAGCAGGGCCGGCACTTCCTTTTCCTCCGGCATCTGTCTCAACCTGAGCTGCAGATCGGCCTTAAGACCGGCGTACTCTCTACGCGTCTTCTCCATGTTGTTTTTCATTGCCGTCACTTTGAGGAGTTCCTGCCGCAGGCCCTTTACCTCAGTTTCGAGTCTTTTCTCCTCCTTGAGCTGTGCATCGAAGAGAAGGAAATAGGCAGCGGCAATAATCACTGCGGGTATAAGGAGCATGAGGGCAACCCTGTATCTCCCCGGAATTGTGAGTGCTCTTACTTGCAGCTTCATGAGGCCGCACCGGCCTCGACAATGAATTTCCTCACTGTCATCCCCGTTTCCGTCACGTCCTCCACACTCTTCAATTCGACATTCTTCATGTAGAAGAGCCGGGATAGGCCCTCCACAAAAGTGCAAACCGACTCATTGTCAATGGACCTGCCTTCGATATCGATCCGCGTGTCAACTTTGCGCACCTTCTTGAGCCACAGATTGTCCGTCATCAGCGACGAAAGGTCGTAAAGCAGCCTGGGCGCAAGCGCCCTACCCTCTTTGATCCTGTCTATCACGGCTATCCTCTCGGCTATCTCCTTCCGTTCTTTTTCCATGGTGAGAAATTCCTTGTAGATGCCCTGAAGCGAGCCGATTTTTGTGCGTAAGCCGGCCGTCTCGATGCGCAACCTCGCAACATCTCTATTGTTCTTCAAAAAGACGCCCCCGACGAGAGCGAAGGTGAGCACAAGTATCGCCGGGAAGATAACGAGATCAGGGTGAGCGCCGTGTTGTCCGTAGCTCTTCTGCGGCAGAAGGTTTATCTTTATCATCATACGCTCTCGTTCCTTCTCGTTGACAGGGAGAGCGCTACAGGCATGAAGAACTCCTGGTGTGCTTCCGTCCCGATCGAGCCGTTATCATCGAGATAAAGGAAGGGGTTGAGAAATTCGACACCTATGCCCGTGTCCGATTCGATCTGCTTTCTCAGCCCCGGAACAAGAGAAGACCCGCCCGTCAGATATATCTTGCCCACTGTCTCCCGGGGTTTTGTCGCCACATAGAAGTTGACCGTCTTATTGATCTCTGAGGATATGTTCGCGATGAAATCATAAAACACCACGGTTGCATCGTCATCGCTCTTCAGCTTTTTCTCTTCGGCCTCCCCGGGCGTGAGTCTTTGCGTTTTTGCAAGCTCGCTGGTAATATATTTCCCTCCTACCAGTATTTCCCTCGTAAACTCTATATTCACTCCCTTGACGATTGCGATGTTTGTCACCGATGCGCCTATGTCCGCCGCAAGGATCGAATGGCTCTCCGGCTTGTATATCTGCTCGATCAGGTTTGTTATTGCAAAAATATCGACATCGAGCACGCAAAGGTTGAGCCCGGCCAGCTCGAATGTCTTTATGTAACCTTCGACGATCTCCTTTTTCGCGGCCACGATAAGGAGGTTCATCATCCTTTCCTTTTCTTCGTCCGCCCCCATGATGTCATAGCTGTAATAGATATCTTTCAAGGGAAAAGGGATGATATTTTCAACCTCGATCTTTACCGCGCTTTCAAGGGCTTCCTTTTCAAGAAAGGGCATAGTTACCCTCTTCGTAATCACGCTATAGCTTGAAAGGGCTGAGGCGGCGTTTCTCGTCCTGATCGAGCCGTTGTTGCGCAGGTCTTTCAGCTCCTGGGCCACAAAAGGACGGTCTATGATGTTTCCGTCATGAAGGAGGTCATGGTTATAGGACCTGCACGCCAGGCCGGATAGGGCGAAGCGCCCTTCTTTCGTTTTCTTAAGAAGACAGACCTTTATGGAAGTCGTTCCGATATCGACTCCCAGCAACTGGCGGGGCTTCCCAAAACCGAGTCTATAAAGAGGATTGAACTTGTCCAGAATGCGATTCACCATAGCCCCCTCAACAACGCGCAGACTTTTTCATCTCGAAATAAGGCTGAAAAACAGACGGATAAGCTCATTGCCGGCAATTGCATAAAGCAGCGCCCCAAGGGAGAGAAAAGGGCCGAAGGGAAGCGCGTACTTCATGCCTTCCCCCTTGATCAGCATGAGAGGGAGGCCGGCGAGAGTGCCCAGAAGAGACCCGGAAACCAGCGAGAAGACGACGCCCTCGATGCCGCAAAAGGCGCCTATCATGCCGAGGAGCTTTATGTCGCCGCCGCCCAAGCCCTCCCTCTTTCTGATAAGCTCATACGATTTCGCAATGGCAAAGAGCAGGCCGGCGCCTACCAGCACGCCGCCCAGCGAGTCGGCATAGGTGAAAGAGGACCTGAAGAAAGAAAGGAGAACCCCGAGAAGGAGTCCGCCGAGGCTCAATATGTCGGGGATTATCAAGTGATCCAGGTCAATGAAGGATATGACGATGAGGAGGCTCGCAAAGACGAGTGAGACGGGCAATTCAGGGGATAGCCCGAGGACCCTGTAGAAGACGAGGAAGAGCGCGGCGGTTATCAATTCTACCAATGGATAGCGGATGGGTATGGTTTGGCCGCATTTCCTGCACCGGCCCCGGAGGACTATATAGCTGATGAGCGGGATATTGTCGTAAAACAATATAGGGGCTGCGCAGGCCGGGCATCTGGAGCCGGGACGCACAATCGACGCGTCTCTCGGGATCCGGTAGATGCAGACGTTGAGGAAGCTGCCGACAATTGCCCCGAGGACAAAAAAAAGCACGCTCACAGCAGGAAGGGAAAAAAATGTGGTGCTCATCCGGTCACATTATCACTCGCCTAGATGCTACGACAACCAAAGCGGCAGCGCAAGCCTTTTTTAATAGGAAAGGGGGCCTGAGGCCCCCTTTCCTTCCTGTGTCGTCCGTACTAGCTCTGCGGGAGGAATGCCACAGGCACGGTGCCGCCCCACGTCCATACGCCCGTTGTCCAGTTAGGGGTGAGGGTGATTGTCTGGCCGTCCGCGGTGCTGTTCGTCGCTTGTACTGTGGCCGATATGACACCGGCGGCAGAGACGGTCCAGCCTGCCGACGTGGCATACTGCGTCGGAGGGGTTACCCCGCACACGCTGGGGATGCTTGTTGCAACAGTGGGATCTGTCCCGGCTGCGACCGTGATAACGCCCGCGTTTGCCGCATACTGCGCCGCCACTGCATTCTTGATGGCGCCGAATGCATTGACCACCCCCGCGACCTTTGCCTTCGTCGTGTAGCCCGTATATGCGGGGACCGCAATAGCCGCGAGGATACCGATGATCGCGATAACGATGAGCAACTCGATGAGCGTAAAACC
>JBEKHB010000135.1:0-5212 GCA_050012495.1 Syntrophorhabdales bacterium | reverse complement strand
TTGAACCCCGACAGCCGCATCCGACGGCGGTGCTACCCGGCCGGGCGCTTTCGCGTCCGGCCGCGATACCCGCGTCAGACCGTGGCCGTTTATTCAACATTTATAATTTATAATTCAACATTGTTTTTGCCCCCCCCCTGAAACCGTGCAGAATCGTGCACTTTCGTGCACCCCCCTTCTGAACATCCCTGCAAGAGAAGGGAATCTAAAGGGGTCGGGCGGGTGCCTTAAGGAGACCTTGGGCGGTTCGAGGCGCAAAAAAAGGGCCCACGCCGCCTCCGGCGCCGTGCCGGGGGCCAAAAAGAGGAGAGCTGGGGATAGATGGCGCAAAAAAAGTCGGCGGAAGAGAAGCTCCTTGCTTGAAAACCCCTCCGCAAGAGAGTACTATTGGCTATTGTGAAGGTGGTTTAGCAAGGGGCTTTCGCGAAAACGATGAACCCAAGGAGGCTGTCGTGGCATACGTACAAAAGGACAACGGAGGTGAAGGCGGCAGTGCCGGCGTGAACCTGCCGAATCCAAGGATCGTCAAGCTGTTCGGGGCATTTGTCCTCTTTTTGCTCCTCCTCGCTCTCGTGTCGAAGGCCTCCGGCTGGCTCGTCGACTGGCTTTGGATGAAGGAGCTCGGCTACAGCCCCCTCTTTTTGCGCCTCATCTGGATAAAGCTCCTCCTCTTCGCGGCCGCCGGGACGCCGGTATTTCTCTATCTCTGGATCAACCTCAAAATAGCCAAGGGCAGCAAAAGGAGCGGCTTCCTCCACGTGCAGGGCCCGCAAGATGCGGACATCTACGAATTCCGCGCAAGGCCGCTAAGGATAGGTTTGCTCGGCTTCTTCATTTCCCTGGTGCTCGCGCTCCTCTTCGGCCTCGCCTTTTCAGCGGACTGGGATACCTATATCCGGTGCTTCTGGGGCGGTCCATTCGGCCGTCCGGATCCGCTCTTCGGCATGGATATCGGCTTCTACATCTTCCGTCTCCCCGCTTTTGAAGCGATACAGAAGAGCCTCTCCTTGCTCACATTCCTTGCAATGCCTTTCACCTTCCTCGGCTACCTGGTGAGCCGTCAGGTCAGCCTGAGTGCCGCCTCTTTCAAGAACGGGCGGATGTTCGTCCACCTGTCAGTCCTGTTCGTCCTTTTTCTCGTCGTATGGGGCAGCGGCTACCTCCTCGACATCTTCGCGCTCCTCTACGAAAGGCGGGGGGCCGTCTTTGGGGCGGGCTACACCGACTACCATGTCGTGCGTCTCGGTCTCCTGGCCATGGCCGCGGCCACAGCGCTCCTCGCCGCGTGCGTGCTGGTCAACCTGAAGCAGAGGAGACTCGCCGTCGTCCTCGGAGGCATCGCGGTCTATTTTGTCCTTATGGTCGTCATCCTTGGCATCATTCCGGCCCTGGTCCAGTCGTATGTCGTGCAACCCAACGAGCTGGCCCTCGAGAAACCCTACCTGGAGCACAACATCAGGCTTACCCGCCAGGCATACCAGCTCGATCGGGTTGAGGAGCGCCCTTTCTCCGCCGTCAACGACCTTTCCCTCGGCGCGATCTCCCGAAACAACGATACCCTCAAGAACGTCCGTCTCTGGGATTGGAAGCCGGTGCTCCAGGCCTTCAGGCAGACGCAGGAGATGCGCCTTTACTACAGGTTTTACCAGGTGGACGTCGACCGCTATCTCCTCCCGGGTGAGGGGTACCGCCAGGTGATGGTTTCAGGGCGGGAGCTGAGCGAGCAGGTCTTCCAGCAGGCGCGCACCTGGGTTAACCAGTACCTGGAGTTTACCCATGGCTACGGCCTCGCCATGTGTTATGTGTCGGAGACCACGGAAGGACACTTACCCCGCATGGTGGTCAAGGACGTTCCGCCCGAATCCCCGCTCCTCAAAATCAGCCGGCCTGCCATCTATTATGGGGAGCACATGGCCGGTTACCGCATCGTAAAAACAGGCGTCGAGGAATTCGATTACCCTCAGGGGGACAAGAATGTCTACACGAGATACGCAGGCACGGGGGGCATCCCTCTCAGCAGCTTCTGGAGAAAACTGCTCTTCGGCTGGCAGCTCGTCGACACGAACATCCTCATGTCAAACTACATCACACCGGAAAGCAGGGTTCAGCTTTACCGGACCGTACGGGAGCGGGTCGGCCGCATCGCCCCTTTTCTCTCCCTTGACCCTGATCCTTATCTGGTAGTGAGCGAAGGAAGGCTTTTTTGGATACAGGACTGCTACACGACCTCCTCCCGCTATCCCTACTCCGACCCCTACACGAGCAGTCTCAACTACATCCGCAACTCGGTCAAGGCCGTCATTGACGCTTACAACGGCTCGGTCTCCTTCTATGTGAGCGATCCCGATGACCCGCTCCTCTCCGCGTACGCCAGGGCGTTCCCCGGCGTCTTCAAGCCGCTGGCCGGGCTGTCGGAAGACCTGACTGCGCACATCAGGTACCCGGAGGACATATTCCGCATCCAGATAGACAGGCTCATGACGTACCACATGACAGACCCGAGGGTTTTTTACAACAGGGAAGATGTCTGGGCCCTGCCCAGCCAGAAGCGCGCGGCAGAGTCCGCCCCCATGGACCCGTATTACACGCTCATCAGGCTGCCGGGACAGGAGAAGCTGCAGTTCCTGCTCATGCTCCCGATGACGCCCTTCAAGAAGGAGAATATGGTCGCATGGATAGCGGCCGGCTGTGACCGTCCGGATTACGGAAGGCTCGTCACCTACCGTCTGCCCAAGGACCGCCTCATCTACGGCCCCACGCAGATCGAGGCGATGATCGACCAGGAGCCGACCATCTCCCAGCAATTGTCCCTGTGGGACCAGAGGGGCTCCCGGGTGATCAGGGGTAACCTCCTCGTCATCCCCATCGAAAACTCCTTCCTCTACGTGGAGCCTGTCTACCTCATCGCCGAGGAGGTGAATATCCCGCAGTTGATCAGGGTGATCGCAGCCTACAGCAACCGCGTCGTGATGCAGCCCACCCTGGACGAGGCGATCAAGGCCGTCTTCAGCGGTCTTCCCACCGTCGCCGCCGGGCCGGCGGGAACCCCTGTGCCCTCTGTGCAGGCGCGGCCCTCAGAGGATGCGCTGGCACGGGTGCGAAAAGAATTCCACCAGGCGGAGGAAGCTCTGAGGCGCGGGCAATGGTCCGAGTTCGGGCGCGCCATGGATGACATGAGCAAGCTCCTGGGGAAATAGGGTAAAGGACAAGCCAACTGAAAACAGAAGACTTATATTATTACTACGTTACGTGAAGACCTGGAGGTTGGGCGATGAAAAAGTTCAGCATGTACAGTCTCAGCACCTGTCCGTGGTGCAAGCAGGCAAAACAGTTCTTTGAAGAACAGGATATTCCTTACAGCTACATCGACTACGATCTTGCCTCGGTTGAAGAGCAACAGAGAATATCGCAAGAGATGAGCAGCTTCCGGATCAAGGGGTTTCCGGTCATCAAGGTCGGGGAAGAAGCCGTGGTCGGTTACAGCCTGGAGAAGTATTCCGAGATGATCAAGTCGGCATCACTTAAGTCATCGGACTCATCGGAATAAAGCCCCCCGAAGACGGACTGCCCGCCGGGTAACTACACTTACAAGAGGCGATTTTTCGGTGACATACCCCCGAGTGCTCCTGGTAAGGCTTCCGTGCAGGAAGATTTACCCTATAGGCCCTGTCTACGTCGCTGCCGCGCTGCGGCGCGCGGCGCCCCTCCTGCCCCTTCGCCTGCTCGACCTCGCCCTGATCGATCCCGCCTCACGGAAGAAATGCCTGAAGGAGGCGATAGCCGGGTTCCGGCCGGATGTCGTCGCCTTCTCGTGGAGGGACGTGCAGGTCTTCTCGCCGCAGGACATGGACGGGGCCATGAGGGACGCCTTCACCTTCTTCTACGACCCTTCCCCCTTCCGGAAAGCGCGGGCGGCCGTCGCCGGGCTCCTCCATATCTGCTCCTACCGCAGCGCCCTCTCGGGCAATCTCTCCCTCATTCGCGAGGCCCGCAAAACCGCTCCATCGGCGCTCATTGCCGTGGGAGGGCCGGGTATCAGGATATTTGAGGAGCCCCTGCGCCGCCGCATGCCCGGCCGGGTCCACATGATTCCGGACCTGGAGCAGTTCTTCCCCCTTCTCGGGGTCTCCGCCCCGGAAGACCTGCTTGAGCCCATGCTCGATCTCGAAGCCCTGGAACGCCTCTTCCCTCAATGGACCGCGTACCGGACCGCGGAAATCGGCGTGCAGACCAAGAGGGGCTGTCCCCACAACTGCCTTTACTGTCTCTATGGCTTTCTTGAAGGCAGGCAGGTCCGCCGGAGGGAACCCGAACGCGTGGTAAAGGAGATCGAGGCGTACCACACAAGGTGGGGGGTGAAACGCTTCTGGTTCGCCGACAGCCAGCTCCTCTCCGACGGGAGTGATGAACACCATCTGCAGGAGGTACTCGAAGGCATCGCGGGAAGGAGACTCGACCTGTCGTGGTCCGGCTATATGAGGATCAACAGACTCAAGCCGGCCCTTGCGCGAGTGATGGTGAAGACGGGCTTGCGGGATATCGAAATCGCCCTCAACTCGGGCGCCCAGCCTGTGCTTGACGGGCTTCGGATGGGCTTTTCCGTGGACGAGGTAATGGAGGGCTTCCGGGTGCTCCGGTCTGCCGGTTATACGGGAAAGGTCAAGATAGACCTTTCGTTGAACAGCCCGGGTGAAACCCCGGACACGCTCAGGGAAACGATTGACTTCGTCGACAGGGTGGCTGGAATCTTCGGCCCCGGCCGCGTCACCCCCGTCATTTTCTTTCTGGCGGTCCAGCCGCATACCGGCCTCGAACAGAAGGCCCTGGAGGACGGCAGCCTTAAACGAGGATACGACCCGATTTCTGTATGGCCGTGGGATATCCGCACGCTTATCTACAACCCCCCTCCTCTCGGCAGCATGATAGGCCGCTGCTGCAGCCGCGCCTTCCGGCATCCTGACGGGGAGAGGGGGGACGCGATCCTGGCAAACCTCGGGGCTGCACTTTCGGACAAAGGGAGGCAAAGATGGTAAACACCGGCTTGGTCGCCAGGAGGATAAGGGTCTATTTCGGCTTTTCACGGATGTCCCACTCAGTGCTCGATATCGGTCATCCAGGCTTCGGGGCGCTCCTCGTCCTGGGCGCATTTCCCCCCTTCCCTACCCTTATACTCGGGGTGCTCGCGGCCTTTGCCGGATTTACCGCTGTCTTC
>JBEKHB010000134.1:0-5269 GCA_050012495.1 Syntrophorhabdales bacterium | reverse complement strand
CCGCAGCCGCAGAACAGATCAAGAGCCGTTAGTTTATCATCACTTTTTAGAGACGGCTTCCTCATGCTACATCTCCAGTGCAGTCAATGGGGTCACCCAGAAGGACTCAGCCGCGGAGTTTGGGGCGGCGGTGGGGACGTTGTTTCCTTCTGTACATTCTCATTCGCCGGACCAGCGTTTCAGCCTTTTCGACTGCCATCTCCTTATCATTCATTATCAGAGAAATGCCGCAAGATTACAACAACTATTTGAGGCTTTCCGTTGGAAATCCTGTATTCATGGGTACCTGAAAAGAAACCCTCTTCCAGGAAGACCAATATGTTGTCAGCGGCCACGAATAAACCGCGTCAAAACCACACAATGTTCCTCCAGGTGAGGTTCCCGAATTCGATCCGCGCCAGTTCGTATTCCTTCGCTATGCCACATTCAGCATGAAATCAACATGTACGACATCAAAAGGAAAGACTACTTTCCCCTCGTCGGTCTTTTCCAGGATTCCCGCTTTGAGAAGGGACTGTATATCGCCGTGAACCGCTTTCACGTCCCTGCTGGCCCGGCGCGACGCCTCGCGGATGGTCATTGGTCCCGCACCGGCCATGACCTTCAGCAAATCCCACCGCTTGCCCGACAATACCTTGAAAAGAAGGACAGGCGACTCAAAGCTGATGAATGCGCCCTCCGGCTTTCCCTTGAGAGCGGAGAGAAACCGCCTATTGCTCTTTTCTCGTGAAGCAACTTCCAGCGTCACCATATTCATGTCAAAACCTCCAGTTATCGACATCCTTCCAGAAATCATCAAGCAGGGCTTCCGGAGTCGTAAAAACATACTCCATTTCTTTATCGCCTATGTGCTTGTGGTCTCCCTTGCCTGATTCGTTATCGTAGCGCAGCACGCATAAACCGTCCACCACAAGAGCCAGTCTATACTTGAGACCATGAGCGCTGCCTGCCTGGGGCCGTGACAATCGCCACACCGCCATCTCCACAAACGCTGATTCTGAGAGGATGCGGCGTTCGTTAAGGAGTAACTGGGCGCCCATGTTGGAAAGGATAACAACACTTCCACACGTTGTCAATATGTCCAACGCATGGGCTAGCGTATCAGCAAGGACAAGAGAGGGAACAAGGGGGACGTAAGGGAACAAGGGGGACGTAGTTCCGAGGGAACAAGGGGGACGTAGCCGATTACAGGAAGTTGTCCGTACTTTTATTCACCTACAACTGTTGTCGTTCAAAAATTCTCAGAGGTAGATTGTTGCCATGAGAAATAGAGGATAACGATTAAGCTAAGGGGCCGCGGCAAGAGAAACCACACCTGCTCGAAGGAGCCGGCGGCGGTCAGGGTCCGGACCGGGGGCAGCCTCCCGGTTGGCACCTTTACGATAGAGCCGGATAGCCGTCTTCGTCAGCATGCTCGCAGCACGGGTGAGACCCAGAAGCAGGGCGGAGAAGATGGAACCGAAGGCCCATATTGCCGGGAGATAAAAGAGGAAAGTCCGTGCCCCCCACGAGGGCTCTACCCACGTGGTCCGGCTGAAGACCGGACCGGCATTCATGACAGAAAGTATGCCCATGGCCAGACCCGTTGCGATGATGACCCCATACCGAAATCGACCTTGTCTTAGCGAGGACAGAATTGCGCTTCGGGCGCGGAGAAAAAGGTATGCCTGGGCTAAAAGCAGCGGGATGAGCGCAAGCAGGCGAAAGGTGCCGATCTGCATTCTGAGCGACATGGTACGGTGGTGTGAGAGGCCGGGGCCGCGAGGCCCCAGCCTCTCGATTCTATCACCTGTATTTACGCGTCGTCGAAGATTCGAGAGCCCCGTTTATCTCGTCCTTCTTGAAGAGCATAGGCTTGTAGGTAAAATTGACGAACATTGCGACCTGGTCGGAGAAGTGCGGGCTCCTCACATCGTTCAGCCCGATAAAGCCGCTCGCGCCGGGGGCCGTCACGTTCTCCCCCTTGACGCTCTTACCGAGGACAACGATGTGGTTCTCGCTCCCCCGGTCCACGCGCGGGAACTTGTCCAGGTTGGCAACGGAGCTCGTGATCGGCTGACGGAGGAAGTAACCGACGACAGTGACGGGGGCAAAGGAGTCAGATTCGCTTATGCCCTGGGTGGCAGGCGGCTGGCAGTAGTTCCCCGCGAGCTCCGCGACGGCTTTCTCCAGCGCTCCATAAAGTATCTCCGCCTTTTTGCCCTTGAAGTAGTCTACGGCCGTCTTTCCTTTCAGTGCCCTGTAAAACAGCGTGTTGCCCAGGTACCGGCACTGCAGCACGTCGTTCGCGCTCTGGCCGAAAGGATTTTTCCATCCTTCGAACCATTCCCCGAAAGTGGCCCCGACCGCGTTCATCCACCATTTGTCGAAGATGGCCGCGCCGGGCTGGTCGTAGCACTTGTCCTTGAAGCAGTCCAGGTCGTTCCAGTCCCGTACCTTTTGAACGGCGTCGGCGACGGCCTCGGACTTGGGCATGTCTTTGATCGCTTCCAGAAACAGGCCTTTGCAGTTGATCGCCCGCTTATCGTAAAAGGCTATATTCTTGATGATGTTCTTCAACTCGTCCGTGCCGACCTTCTTGTCACCCTCCACGAGGCGGCTGATGACGGTTACCCTATTATCGGCCCCCCATCCTCCCCAGATGTCCGTCGTGGCGAGGTCGCCGGACCTCCAGCCGGGCGCCGGCTGGTTGTTCCAGTTGGCGAAATAACCGCATCCGGGGTTCGCCTGGTGGGGGTTTCGGTCCTTGGGCAGGAAGCCTTTCCACTCGAACTCGCCGGTCCCCGGTGTCGGCAGCCTGTCGTCTACCCCTTGTGCCCGGATGGGATGGAGCCCTACATGGTAGTAAGCGATGTCATTGCTGGTATTCGCGAAGAAGTAGTTGATGGACATGTCGCTCAGCCGCGCCGCCTCATTGAACTGGCCCACAGTCTCAGCCTTCATCAACTTATAGAAAGAGGCCAAACCGTTCAGGAAACCCGGCTTGCAGCTCAACTGCTTCGTGAAGGCCACCGTCTTCCCGTCCGTAAAAAATACCGGGCCGTGGACCGTGTAGCAGAGATCCACCTTCACGGGCTCCGCCTTCCCTGCGACCCGGAACACCTCGGTCCGCACCTTCATGTCGCGCCACTTGCCCTTGAAAAAGTACTGCTTGGGGTTGGACGGGTTGAGCTTCTCGGCAAAGACGTCCTCGATGTTGTCCGCGCCGGCGGTAGAGGTGAATGCGGCTTTCCTGTTATGGCCGAACATGATGAAGGGATAGCCGGCAAGGGTGGAGCCGACGGCGTCGATGCCAGCCCCGTGGAGGCCGACCTCGTAAAGGGGAGAGGGAAGCTCAAAGTCGAACTGCGGACCCCCCATCAAAAGGGGACGCTAATATATAACGTTGGTACAAAGTGAACTTTCGAGACAGGAACCAAGGTCGGCTATCTCCCCCTCGTTCGCCATACGGTTTGATAAGAGACGTGCTCACTCCGAGGAAGCGGGCCACAGATGCACCACTATAGAGGAGGCATAGTTGCATCCTACTTTGAATCGTGTCGCGTCTCAAGAATAAGTTCACTTTGTACCAATGTCCCCTAGGTGCCCCCTCAAGCAGCGTTCATAGATCATAGATGCTGGTTGAAAGCTTGCACCGATCTCGAAAGGGAGAGCTTACGCACTCCAGGAAGTTGTCTTCTGCCCTTCTCCTTCGACGAAACTGACAAGATTGCGCGGTGCGGGCCGCGAAAGCGCGGGTGTGCTGCATCTAAGTTATGAAGTTATGGGCATTCCCTGTGGCCGCCTAGGGATGGCCGATATAATCCGTGCGGCCGCCATCGACGGTCAGGATTTGTCCAGTGATGAATCCCGAATCCCGCGCCAGCAGGAATGCCACGGCGTTCGCGACATCGGCGGCCTCGCCTACCCGGCCCACCATGGCCACCTCGCGGAATTTTTGCACGACCCCTTGATATTCTTGCTCACTCAGGCCTTGGCGCACCATGTCGGTAAGGATGAAGCCGGGAGCCACGGCATTGACGGTAATGCCCTCACGCCCAAGCTCCATCGCGAACCGGCGTGTCAGGGTCGAAACGGCGGCCTTGGCCGCGGCATAGAATGTGGTGCCGGGCATCGCGGTACCGTGGGCCGCAATGGAAGATACGTTGACGATCCGCCCATAGTGGCGTGCCTTCATTCCGGGGACCACCACCCGCGTCACATGGACGACTCCGTCAACGTCGATTCGCCACATGCGCTGCATGTCTTCCGGATCGATAGTTTCCAGGGTGCCGCGAAAAAGCACGCCGGCATTATTCACGAGCAGGGACACGGGCCCCAGCTCCGCACTCACCTTTTCGACCATGAGCCGGACCTGGGAGGGCTCACCGACGTCCGCCTGCACCGCGAGGGCCTGTCCTCCCGATGCGCGTATTTCGTTCACCAGGCTTTTCGCCCCGGCCGAGTGGCTTACGTAGTTCACGCCTACGGAAGCCCCCATCTCGGCCAGACGCCGGGCGATCTCCCTGCCCAAACCCCTTGAGGCACCCGTGACCAAAACCGTCTCGCCCACGAAATCCGGCCCGTGACTGTGCTGAGGATCCACGATTTTTCCTCCTTTTTCGAACTGCTTATCGAATGTAATTTCCCCGTTCTCCCGGCATGCATGCCGCCGTCGCGGAAGATGCTCCTTTCGTTCGATCCCCCGGATCATAACATAATGCGAAAACCCCTGCGCATGGGCCAGGCTTTCCTAAGCCATATCAGCGAAGATATATCGGACGGGCCGGTCCCGTCAATCGAATAATTGAATGGCGTGGCCGTGACTGACCCCCGGTCATTGCCACCTTCACGACTACTCTCGGTGATCCTTGATAGATTCCTAATGCTGAGAAAACACGGCTGCACCTGCTACTGTTTGTTTTTCGCGTCTCGCGGTTTCTGAGGATAACCACTCGCAACGATGATAAACTCCTTATGAAGCCACGGTATGATTTTGCTTACTTTCCGTGGCGCACATCCACCGGCACCATCGACAACGCCGCGGCGGTCTGCCCGAACTGTCATAAAAGATGCCATCATTCGATTGATGTGGACTTCGCAAGAAACGAGCCGAAAAGGAGAATCAAGCGCTAACCGGAAAAGAGCGAACACGGCACGCGGGGGGGGGCGGTGGGGACATCGTTGTTTCATTCGTTACCTTCTAAGACACCGCCCGCGTCTCCGCCTACTTACATCACTATTACCATTTCTATTGCAGCCGTGCAAGAAAAAAGACAAAGTTGAGGAG
>JBEKHB010000133.1:0-5293 GCA_050012495.1 Syntrophorhabdales bacterium | reverse complement strand
TGTCTTCGCCCTCAACGACCTGATCGATTTCAGGGTGGACACGGAACGGATCGAGAAGTATCAAAGGGAATTCACCGACTTTGACATAGACGTGCTCGGCCTTCGTCACCCTATAGCCCAAAAAGCGCTCTCTTTCACCCAGGGCCTTATCTGGGTGCTCTTCTGGGGCATGCTTTCCTTAGGCATAGCCTTCAGGCTTAATCCGGTCTGCTGCCTCATACTGATCTCGGCCATCGGGCTGGAGATCACGTATTGCGCCCTCCTCAGAGTGACGCATTGGAAAACCCTGCTCTCCGGGGGCATGGTGGGGATAGGGGCCCTCGCGGGTGTTTTCGCCGTGGTAAGAGAGCCGCCCTGGGCCTTTGTGCTCCTTCTCTTTGTCTGGGGCTTCGCATGGGAAGTAGGCGCCAGGAATATCCCTAACGACTGGACCGACCTGGACGAAGATATGCATCTGGGGATAAGGACCCTCCCGGTCCGCTACGGCAAGTCCGTATCGGCGCGCATCTCCTTTCTCCTGCTCTGCGTCACCGTCCTCGTCAGCCTTTTCCTTCCCATTCCCGTCTCCTGCTCGAATGTGGCGCTCTATGAGGCCGGCGCCCTCGCCGCCGGCGGCTTCCTCCTTGTCGGGCCCGGCTGGCGCTGGATGAGGGAGAAGTCGGTCGGCGCGGCCATGGGGTTGTTCAACAGGGCCTGTTTTTATCCCGCGGCGATGCTCGCTGTAGCGGTCATGTCGCTCTAAGTGATGGGGGCCGGGCGCTTTTTGCGGCAAACTTTGTCGCCGGGGCGTGTCCGGGTCCTCACATACACACACAGGGAGGGCCGAGGGGTCTGCCATTGACACGGGACATACCCCTTCCCTGCGCAAAAACACCTCTCATTTCCATGTGTTGGAGGGCTCATCTTGTCCCTTGTCAATGGCAGACCCCGTTGCTGTCCTTATTTCCACGATTCTACGCCACTCTTTTTTGCAGCGTCCAAGAGCTGGCCGTCGAGTGTGGCCAGGGCTGCCCTTTGGCGGACAGCGAGTTCGAGATAGGAAGCGTCATAGGCGGACAGCCCGTACAAACGGGTAATCTCGCACAGTCTGCGAACATACTCCATATTCTCGGTCTTGTCCGTCCTGAGAGCGAACTGTCCGTAAAGAGAGATTGCGTTCTCGACATCCGCACGCGTGAAAATGCGTCGACGTTCGGCAACGCTCAACACGTTGGCAAGTTCGTGCCACCACAGTGTAGGAACCCATAACTCAGTGCCGAAGTGTTTAAGAAAAAACGCTTGAACTCGAGAAGAAGATTTATCGGGAAGAGCGAGTGCGGCAGCAAAGGAGCAGTCGAGAACCCATCTTTCCGTCACCGCTTTCTTCCTTCATCGATAAGCGCACGGACGTCTACCCTTCCCTTGACGCGACTTCTAATCTCTTTGAAGCTTTTGACAATTTCTTCAGGCTCCAGGCACTCTCGTTCCGCCTCCACGGGAACCAGGCGGGCTATGGGCTTGCCCCGCCTCGTGATAGTGATGGTCTTCCCCTGCTCCGCCTCTTGCAGGAGTTGGGAGAGATGAGTTTTTGCATCAAAAGCGCTCACCGTGTCGGTCTGCCGTTTTGTGGCCATATAAACCAGTATAATAGACGAGTCCCGGACAGTCAAGACCATTTTTCTCAAGGCTGATGTGCATCTAAAACAAAACAATATAGCATATAGGGGAAGGATCAAGGGTCAACTCTTTATCTTGACTTAAAGCATCCTTCACAGCATGTAAGGGGACTATGGGGACGTTGGATCAAAGTGAACTTTTCGAGATCGCAATCCAAATAGGAAGCCCTTCGCCATCGGCCGCGCGGCGCCTTCTGCGGCACTCCCGGTTCCCGCACGGCAAAAGAGACTTCTCGCCTCCGCATCAAACCCTTGACCTTCGAGCGCCTTTAGAACATTCGTCCGCAATGGGTGTTCAGCCTGGCACTCCGGCGAAAGATAGCAGTCAATCCTTACTCTTGCCATAACTGCCCTACCATCAGTGGGATTAGGCGTGTACCCGCCCTATGATATCGATTACCACTGCTCGGTCCGGTCCTCATGGCCCGTCACGGATAATTCTGACCGGTAGGACGAATCATGATTTCGTTGACGTTGATATGAGGCGGTAGCGTGAGTAGCCAGTAAATGCCTTCAGCAATGGCTTGGGGTTCAACCAATTTGCCGAACTGGGCAACCGCGTTGCCGAAGTTTTCCTCGTTGTAGCCGGCCACCTGCTGGAATTCGCTGAGCACGATGCCGGGCATAACCACGGAAACTCGCACACCGTGCATGCAGATTTCACGGCGAAGAGCTTCCGCAATTGCGGCAATGGCGAATTTGCTTGAACCGTAAAATCCGCCGAAGGGCGAGATGTTGCGTCCGACCACCGAACCGATAGCTACGATGTCGCCGCTTTTTCGTTGGGCCATATACTGCCCGACCCGGCGCATCAAATGGGCGGCACCAAGAACATTGATCTGGTAAAGCTCCTGCCACCGGGATTCATCGCTGCTGAGGATACCGCCCGCCAGCCCGCGACCCGCGTTGACCACAGCGATGTCATACTTGCACCCTCCTTCTTTCCAGACTAAGGCACGATTGAGAAGCAGATCAATGTCTGCCTGAATGCTTGCGTCACCCACCACTGCCAGGGCCTTGCCGCCGTGCTGGGAAATTTCCGAAGCCAGCTCATCCAGTCTGTCTTTACGACGAGCCTGGATCACCACCGCAGCGCCTGCCTGCGCGAGGGTCAAAGCTGTGGCCCGTCCTATACCCGAACTGGCGCCGGTAATGACGGCTGTCTTGTCGGAGAGAAGGTGATTGTCCGTCCTCTCAATTGCTCTATCATAGCCCATTCTTTTGTCCCCCTTGTGTAATTGCGCCGAATACAAGGCTACCGGGAGCCCGATTCATCGGCGATCGGGTCCAGCCGCCTGCTTAGCTCTTTATCCAAAGAACGCTCCATGTGGCTCGTTACACGCTTGCTCACACTTTAGATATGGATATAGGGATATAGTTCCGTTCATTCCGTTTATCCCTCCTGAGCCCTCTCCCTGGCGATCCCGCGCAGTATACTCTGTTTGGGGTCTGCCTAGTCTGCCTTCCGGTGAAACGTCATGCCAGGCCTCGCCTTCCCTCCCGCGCATCCCTTGGGCCTCGATAATATCACCAAGAGCGAAGTTCGCTTTTTGTGGGTATCCGTCAATCCGGATCATGCTGTTGGCCAACGAGAAAGGGAACCAAGGAGAACTTAGGAAAGAAAGAGAAAACGGGTGACGGTTGGCGCCATCACCCGTCTCGCACTATGGGTGTCACTTCGCCTTTATGGCGACTTTCTTCGTCTCGCTGATCACCTGTTTCGTCTTCGGGAGATTCACCGTGAGCACCCCCTTTTTGAAGGAGGCCGCTGCCTTTTCAGCGTCGATCTCGAAAGGCAGGGGGATGGTGCGGGTGAAGGAGCCAAAGGAGCGCTCGCTCCGGTAATAGTCCTTTCCTTTCTCCTCCTTCTCCTCCCTCTTTTCCCCCTTGATCGTGAGCGTTTCCCTCGTGAGGGATACCTCGACGTCTTTATCGTCCAATCCGGGCAGCTCGACGGAGACCTTGATCTCCTTGTCTGTATCGGCTACGTCGACCTGGGGCATGAACGTGACCGATCGTCTCCCGAAAGGATGGAAATCGAATCCACCGAAAAAGTTCTCCACGAGCTTGTCCATTTCTTGCCGGAATGTGCTGAGGGGATTCGCGAGACCCGGTCTTTCGGCAAGAGCCTTTTCTGTCCCTTTGTGAACCACTGCATCTGTCCGTGCCATATGATCACCCCCTGACATGGGCCCTCGGGGCCCCACTTCATCGCTATTTTACGGCGGCTGCCCGTCTTCGTCAGGCCCCTGCCTTGACGGCAATTTTCCTGCTCTTGGCCGCTTCCGCCTTGGGCAGAATCACCTTGAGGACACCGTTCCTTACCGTGGCCTGAATGCGGTCCCGGTTTATCTCGTCGGACAGGGTGAACACCCTTTCGTAGTCCCCTATGCCGTACTCGGCGTGGTACAGTTGATGCTTCGTAAGCAGGTTGTCCTCTTCCACCGCTCCAAAAATGGTCAGTATGTTTTTTTCAAGGTTGATGTCCACCGATTTCTCATCGACCCCCGGCATGTCGGCCGTAACCACTATCTCTTCTTTCTTCTCCACTATGTCGACTTGAGGGCTGAAAACCGTTCTCGCCCGGGTGCGCTCGACCCGTTCCGGCACCTGCGCCTCTTTCTTTTGTAGTTCTTTCGTCATCTCTGCCATGCTTCCCTCCTCGCTCACTCCGATTTGATCTTGAGCTTCCTTGGCTTGTCCGCCGGAGCCTTCGGCAACGTCACCTGCAGGACCCCTTTGTGAAACAGGGCCTCCACCCCGGCCGACTCGATGTTAAAGGGCAGTTCAATCGTCCTGCTGAATTGGCCGTACCAGCGTTCTCTGCGGTGGTATATCTTTTCCTCTGCCTCGGGCTCAGGCTCCCGAGAGCCTCTCAGGCTTACCGTCTTGCCGGCGATCGATATCTCCACGGACTTCGCGTCGATTCCAGGCATCTCTGTGGTGAGAACAGCCTCATCCGCGTTCACCCAGACGTTCACCAGTGGGAAATCGCTTGCCCCCATCGAAGGCGCAGTCCGGTTGACAAGGTTCGTCTCCCAGTCGA
Source organism: Syntrophorhabdales bacterium (assembly GCA_050012495.1). Taxonomy (GTDB): domain Bacteria; phylum Desulfobacterota; class Syntrophorhabdia; order Syntrophorhabdales; family WCHB1-27; genus BOG-1155. The sequence goes on along the minus strand of JBEKHB010000133.1, from coordinate 592 downwards.
AATCGTACCATGGGTCAAAACCTCTGCCTATTCTGCCTAATTCCGTCCACAACATAAGCACCTCCTTCTTCTCACCCTTCTTCTCATAGGATCTGGACTCTTAGTAATGGTCAACTCAATTGCTCAATAAAATATAACGGCGAGTGGCGACTCGCTCAAAGGTACATGAGTAGGGTCGAGGATTGGAGGGGAAGCCATTTATTTGTGCAGAAAAAGAGGAGTTTTTCAACGGGCTGTCAAGACTAATCCCTCTTAACCCATCATCTCATCACCGAAAGCCATCAATCCTGCTTTGCCGGTTCGCCTTTGGTCCTTCCCATGTATTGTCTCCATCTATTCCAGTATCTGTTATAGTATAAGCTTGATTATCATTGTTCGCAACAGGGCCCATTGTTGGAGCTTTTACTCATTCTTTGAGGAATTGAGCAGTCTCTTCAGGAAAGGAAGGGGAGACTAGGGGGACGTTGGTTCAAAGTGATTCCTGAGAAGTAACTCCCGAAATAACTATTGCATTAAATGGGATACAATGGTAGATTATTGTATGTATAAACGAACATCTCCCCAACAAAAGCTCTTCGGCGTGGAAACTCAA
>JBEKHB010000132.1:0-6393 GCA_050012495.1 Syntrophorhabdales bacterium | reverse complement strand
TTTTTGCGTTCGTCTGGAGCTATTCGGCCCGGTTAAGACATCCTTTTTTCAAAGAACGACGTTTTGTCTATGCTTTTAACAAATCAATCGTTTCAGAAAAGGGGTTTGCTTCTCAGGAATCTTGTTTCAACAACGTCCCCGGCCTCACCTTGAACAGAAGCCATGGAAGACTTCATTTAGTCTGTGGCCGGTTGAAATTCTCGAAACTTATTGAGGCAGGCCTGTCTTTTTTTGAATATCTTTACCCGTTCCCTTCAAGTTGTAAAGGAAAAACGCAGACGATTCAAGGCTGCTTGTGAGCATATATACCTCCTCAAGCATATCGGCTCTGGCAAAACTGCCGTGGCCTCGCACGAGAATGATCTTGTAATCCTTCAGAAGTTCACTTACTATACGTGGTGCCTTTTCTGAACTGATGGTCTCTTCTAGGGTCATAACGGGCACTTTTTTAAGTACATGGAAACCCTCCCAGTCAACGGGAACCAGCTCGTCTTCAGTCATAGAGAGAAGTGTTGCATAAGGCGGGTAGGCATGTATAATTGCAAGGGCGCTCGTGTTGTGGTATATGGCCTTATGGACAGACACTTCCGATGGTGCCATGAGTAAACTGTAATCATTCTTCTTAAGGTCCACTTCGATTATGTCTCCTGGTTTCAAATGGCCCAGCATGGCGGACCTTCTTGTAATGTGGATACTATGTCCGGTCCGCGCGCTCATATTCCCTGCATGGGAGCTAATTAAACCCCTTAAGAAAATATCCTCTCCTATGTCCCTGAATGTATTAAAAAAAGACTCTTCCAGCAAACCGACCTCCCTTCGATTCTTGTCGCAAGAGTCGCAACACGTAAGTCTTCCGTCATCATCCCATCATCTTTCAACAAGAAGATGTGAGGGATATTCTGCAATGCCCTTTACAACAAGAGTGATGCCATATACCTCCCCCATTGTCAGGACAGAAAATAGGCATCTTTGAGGTGGATATCCCTCCTTCTGTTTTGAGCCAAAATGGTCATTTCCTTCATTAGCTCGACACCTTCTTCGCCTCTGTGTTTGAACTGGTTTGTCGGTCTTCTCTCACAGTCACGCCGTCGTGCTGTTGACACTGCTTGATCTCTATTAAAGTGCCGTCAGGGTCCTTGCAAAAGAAGAACCTCTGTTCTATCAGCTCTGTAACCAGCTCAGCTTTTTGGGACTTCAATTCGTTGTACAACGATTTGACGTCTTCAGCGCTTATTGCGAAATGATTAGCTCCAATTCTTTGCAGCAGGGCAACCAGAGAACTATCTTCGGCAGGTAATTCTTTAGGTGAATAAGGTTGCAAGATCTCCAGAGAGAGATCTCCTCTCTTCATGACCGCCCCTTTTATCTGCAACTCGGGCTTTTCAAATTCTTTGACCACTTGAAATCCGAAGATGTCCTGATACCAGCGCACGGATCTCTGAATATCAAGAACGCTTATTCCAAAATGTTCCATTCCCAGTGCTTAATCTTCCTCCTAGACCTTTTTTGATCGATTATCCTTCGTGCGGCTTCATGATAACTTTCAGACAGTTTCTTCCCTCACTGGCGGTCCTAAATCCTTTCATAATCTCTTCCAGTCTGTATCTATGTGTAATCAGATCTTTTACATCAACGTTTCCGGCTCTAATGAGTTCCATGGCCTGTCTATTATCAAGCGGTGCAGCCCCATAACAGGTTTTAAGGCTTATGTCATTCCTCCAAAAAGGATTGAGATCCATCTTGAGTGTCTCCCCAGGATTTGGCACTGCAAAGAATAGAATAGTTCCACCCCGGTCGACCGATTCCAATGCCTGTTGCCCAGCAGACAATACTCCTGCGCACACTATCACCTTGTCAGCCAGGCGGCCCCCATTTATCTCTCGTATCGCACCCGGTATATCTCCTCCAGCGCGGACCGACCTTTCTGCACCGAATCTTCTTGCCGCCTCCAGCCTGTAATCATCGATGTCCGTTGCGATAATCCTCCCAGCGCCCAGAGCACGGGCCAGCTTGATCATGAGCAAGCCTGCAATTCCGCAACCAAGAACTATCACGGCGTCGCCAGGTTTCAGAGCAACAACTCTCAGCCCCCTGACTACAGTCCCTAAAGGCTCAATAAATGATCCTTCCTCATAGGACATCTCGTCGGGCAGAAGTAACGTACCGGTATCGATACTTTTTCCGGAGACCCTTAAGTATTCTGAGAATCCACCCGGGTCAAAGTTATTTCTTGTCTGGAAAACCGAGCACGCAGTTTGATGGCCACTCAAGCACCAGTGGCATTCGTCGCAAGGAACATGGTGTGTGGCAAACACCCTGTCGCCTCTTTTGAATTTTGTAAGCTCGTCCCCAACCTCAACTACTTCGCCGGCCAGTTCATGGCCCAGAACCAGAGGCGCTTTTTTAATACGGTACCATTCCAAAACATCGCTGCCGCATATGCCGCTTGCCATAACTTTAACGAGAATATCCCTTTTGCCGACCTTGGGAATCAGTAGCTCTTCTATCTCGACCTTGCTGTTGTTGTAATACATTCCCACACGCATGCTGGCACTACCCTCGTTTGGCCTTATTCTTCTCTGTCGTAAAGAAGTCATAAGCTGCTTTCGGCTTTTCTCCTTCGTGGACGACCTTTCTTACCGCCTTAATCATGGCAACAGGTGATTCAGATTGAAAAATATTGCGACCCATATCCACCCCGGCTGCTCCTTCCTGGATAGCATCGTACGCCATAGTCAGTGCATCAAGCTCCGGAAGCTTCTTGCCTCCCGCAATAACAATTGGCACCGGACAGGAGGCCACCACCGTGTCAAATCCTTCTTCCACATAATACGTTTTCACATACGTGACGCCGAGCTCTGCTATGATTCTACAAGCCAGTCGCATGTATTTAGCGTCCCGGCTCATTTCCTTGCCCACTGCTGTGACGCCCAGCGTGGGAATGCCATAGCGGTTGCCCATGTCTACAAGACGAGTCATGTTGTGTACCGATTGCGTTTCCATTTTACCGCCGACAAAGACCTGAACAGCCATCGCTGCCACATTCAAACGAATGGCTTCATCTATATCTATGGCAATCTGCTCGTTTGAGAGGTCACTTAAGATGCTGGGTCCTCCGCTGGCCCTCAGCACTATTCCCTTGCCGAAAGTGGGAGGTATAATTGTGCGCAGGATACCCCGGGTAAGCATCAGCGTATCCGCGTAGGGCAGAAGCGGCAGGATAGTGACATCCACACGCTCCAGGCCCGTGGTTGGACCTTGAAAATACCCATGGTCAATGGCGAGCATAACCGTTTTGCCTGAGTTAGGATCGAATATTTTTGATAGACGATTTTTCATTCCCCAGTCGACGGAGTTGCAGCCTTTCAGGAAGAAAGCCTCGCACTTAGCAGGAATGTCCACATAAAACTCTTTTTCCTTTTGAGATTCATCAACTTCTGGCATGATTACTGGCTCCTTTCTATATTCTTATGAACAATCATATCTTCCAAAAAAAAGTGTACATTCTCAATCTCTTCCTCTGTGAAGATAGAGGACATCCGTCGCGCCGATCCGTAATGAATGGATCATCTTCGCCCATCGTGACAACGGCTACTACCGGTATTATTGCATGGTTCAGGTGCGTTTGAAAAGCAAATAACGGAGGATTAAACGATCCCTCGAGTAGCCCTCAGCCGGAGGGTCTTGCTCTGACGGGCATGTCTGCCCTGAATGCTCCTCAAGAGTAGGGTGGGCCTAGGGGAACGTCCATTGCATTACAGCTTTCCCTTCTCATTGGGCAGGGGCATGGGGGGATTAGGGGTAGAGTAGAGAGCTGGCGCTTGGCTGGTGCCGTTTCTGGTCATTTCGGTGCACGCACCTACCTGGACCTATAACGGTTAACGGTTTCCAACTCCCCCTCATCAAACCGTACGTTCAGTTTGTGTGCCTTCGGCACATTGAAGCGCTCCCCGAATACGGCTTTCCAATCATCTTCTTCCAGCGGCTTTCGCAGCCTGAGCCCATGGAGCGGTGGCCGGCAGTTTGTAGAGACCGAGGATCTCATAGAGATAGGCAGTGGGGTATTTCTTATATCCCCTGCCCTTGAGGCGATGTTTCCGTCTCAGGTACATCCGAACCCTTTCTTCGGTGTAGTTTCGAAGGTGTACGAAGGTTTTGCTACAGTTCCCGTAGTAGAAGTAGTTCGCCCATCCTCTGAGCGCCTGATTGAGTCTCGCAATGATTACTTCCCCTGACAACGCGAGGTTCTTCCTGCATGTGGCGTCCTTGATCTCTTTCTTGATGCGGCCTATCGCCTTTTTTGAAGGCGTGATAAGAGGGAACGTCTTGCCTGTCCGGGGACTCTTTGCGATTCGGACGGTAAATCCGAGAAAGGTAAATGCCTCACGCGTCACGTCGACGATTCTCGTCTTCTCGGTGCTGAGGGTGAGTCCCAGGCTTTCTAACACGGCCGCCATTCTGTCGAATATCGGACGGACGTTATATCTGCACAGCACCACCAGATCGTCGGCATATCTGACGAGCCGCGCCATCTTCATGGCAGCGTCAAGGGTGTTGAGATAGATGTTTGCAAGGAGGGGTGATATCACCCCTCCTTGCGGCGTCCCTTTGTCGTTGCCCTTGTACGTCCTCTTTCCGTCCTCTTCTTCTACTGGTGCTTTCAGCCACATCTTGATGAGCGCAAGGATGTTCTTATCCACTATTCTCTTTGCCACGGCCTTGAGCAGTTTATCGTGCGGGATTGTGTCAAAATACTTCGTGATGTCCGCATCGATGACCTGTGTGTTCTTGCACCGCAGCTGCAGGCTTACCTCGTTCATCGCCTGGTGGGCGTCTCTCCCCGGCCTGAAGCCGTAGGAACTGTCCTGAAAGTCTGCCTCGAATATGGGTTCGATCACGAGCTTGACCGCCATCTGGACCACCCTGTCCTTTATCGTCGGTATCCCAAGCGGTCTTTTGGACCCATCCGATTTCGGGATATAGACCCGTCTTACCGGCATGGGCTTGTACGTTTTGTTTCTTAGCTCCTCGGTAATTGTCTCTAAGTGCCTCTCCGCTCCTTCCTCTATTGCCTCAAAGGTGACCCCGTCTACTCCGGGAGCGCCCTTGTTGGCTTTGACAAGGCGATAGGCGTGCTCAATGATGTCTTTGCGGTACACCTTGTCATAGAGGGCATAAAACGTTAGCAACTCCTCGATTAAGAACCTAGTTTTCAAAATACTTGAGCTGCAACCCTCGCCGCCCGCCAAGGTTGACCCGTTTGTCCTCATAAGGGAAGACCATCGGGATGCGCAGTTGATAGGGCCGAAAACTGGTTGCACCTGTTACTTACCAACATTCCCTGCTGTTAATTCCCGGATTTCGCAGTTGAAGCGTGCCTTGATCAGCTTCATGAATTCTTCTGCCAGAGGTGACAAAGATATTTCAGGGTTTACCAGGATGTCCATCCCCAGTCTGATATCGCAGCCGCTCACCTTGATGATCCGCAATTTTTTTGCCGCAATGTCTTCTTTTACATTGGGGTGGAACATAAAAGCGACGCCTTTCTTCTGGCGAACAAGTTCCTTGGCAAACTCGATATTGTCGACCTCCGCCCCGATTACAGGCTCGAAACCCCTCTTTCTGAACTCTGAAAGAACCACTTTGCGCGCATCCGATCCTTCCGACGGTACGATGATAGGCTGGCGCGCGAGGTCTTCCCAGGTCACCTCGGTGTCCCTAGCCAGCGGAAAGTCAAGGCTTGCAACAAACACCATTCTCTCCACCTGAGGAATGCGGAAGCCGGACAGACGATTGCAGGAGGTACACAAGGTGCCGGTTAAGCAGATATCATGCTTGAAGTCGAGTAGTTCCTCCACCAGGGTGAGCGTTGGTCCTTCGCGGACGGATACCTGCACCGAGGGATGAAGCTCCTTGAATTTGTCGATTATCCCCATGAGGTAAAGCGTGAGCGTACTGGCAATCCCTACGTGAAGTTGGCTCATCCTGTACGCTTTGAGAAAGTTTTCCATGGTCAGAAGGTGATGCACGAATTCATCGGCATAGCTAAAGAGTCTCTCCCCCGCCCTCGTAAGATAGGCCCGCTGCTTTCTTATCCTGAAAAGCTTGACCCCAAACTGAACTTCCAACGCCCCCATCCTCTGTGTCAGTGCCGACTGGGTTACGAATAACTTTTCGGAAGCCGCGGCAAATCCGCCCTCCCTGGCGACAAAGTAGAAGGTGATCACATGTTGGGGATTTAGCTGTGGATTGTTCATGACTTCCAGTGTAGCTCATGGCCGAAGGCTAGTCAAGATTATAGTGGCCTTGGGTCAACCCGACTGAAAGGAGGGGCCAAAAATGCGGCACCGCTCCGCCCTATGCTAATGAAATAATTAGAAAAATAGACTTGAA
>JBEKHB010000131.1:0-5476 GCA_050012495.1 Syntrophorhabdales bacterium | reverse complement strand
AGCCCGAAGGGCGACGTCCAGACCGCAAGAGTCGCCTTCTGGTACTTCTTCTAAGAAGAAGCCTGGACAATGCAACCCGGGGCCTTCCACGAAGGCCCCTTTTTTTCAGTGCACCCGGCAGGGCGCACGTTTCGAACGCCTGATTTCAGGAGAGAAATAGGGGATGAGGTTTTTGCAGATTTTTTAGTGCTGATCGAGCCAAACTACCCGCGATGGTAGGACAGCACCGTGAGCGGACGAAGTTCCCGCTGTCTGTTCTCTTTTTTCAAGTATCTGTTCCCTTTCCAGTTTCCTGCTTCTGCAGAAAAAATGCTTGACTCGACGTTATATATAATGGTATATAACGATAGCGTTATTGCTGCGAGGAGATAATGCTCTCGAACGAGCCTGCTGCTTTTCGGCAAAGCGGTTTTTGGATGCCTCTCCTTAGCCGCTTACGCCTGATGCCGCGTCAGCGAGCGACCGGGAGGTTGGCTGCCCCCTTTCCTCCCGGCCCGCTCCTGGCCGATACCCCTATCTGCAATTACAACGTGCTCTATCAGATGGGTATTCCTCCGAACGTGGCGTTTATTGAAGAAACACGCAACGAAACGTACAGCGGCCCTGAAGAGGCCTTTGCGTCGGTGCAGCGGATGTTCGGCGGGTTTAATTCCTGCGAAGAAGGGGCTCCGCGCCTATGCGCAAGAGTGCTTGGTCTTTCACGATGGCCGCTGGAGATTTTCATATGACGAAGTGGTCCGGGGCGAGTTAAACGCGCTTTATGGAACAGGCTAAAAGACAGGCGGAATCCACACAAACCGAATTGCCGTGCAGGATTGTTAAAAGAAAGAACGACGCCGCTGGTTCCTCCAACGGTGCGCGTGGGGTCACCAGCCGCCTTTTCTGGGAGGACAAGGCCCCCGGCTATCCTCATCCATTCGAAGAGGATATCCTTTCGTTTACGGAGGCTGTCAGCGGAATTATAGAAGAAAGATGTCTTTCAATAAAGGGGGCAAAGATACTCGATATAGGCTGCGGCACGGGTGCTTTCGCCCTTCCCCTTGCCCTGCAGGGAGCTTCTGTCACAGCTCTGGACATCTCTGAAAACATGTTGAAGCGGCTCACTGCGGAAGCTCAGCACCGGGGTATCCATGGAGTAAAGACCATCAGGGATTCATGGAAGAAAATCGACCCCCATAATGCAGGTCTTTCAGGACGCTTCGATGTCGTCCTGTCCGCTCTGTCAATAGCCGTAGGGACGAAAAAAGATATCCTGAAAATGGAAGAATGCTCAAAACAATGGTGTATCTGTATAGCCTCGGGAAAGATACGCCGTAGCGCCCTCTGCGAACAGATACTCCGCGTATTTCGTGCACCATTGAACCCAAGACCTGATATCCGGAAAATCCGGGAAACCCTTGAGGACCTGGGTCGAACCTTTTCCTATGAGTCCTTTGCCGTCACTGAAAGAGAGAAAAAAACTCCGGTTCAGCTCGCCGAGGGAGTGGCCAAACGCCTGGCAGCCTCGGGGAAAATACCGAACAGGCCTCGCATTCTGGCGACGATTCTTGCGTTGTTCAACGGATACGTAGGGGAGGATAGTGCCATAGAGTGCGAGTTGAGCAGCGATATGGGCATTCTTATGTGGAGGCCGGATAGGACAGATTATGAGGATTGAAGCCATTTCCTCTTCACGGTCTCCATCTTGTATCAAAGACGGAAGACATTGCCAAGATATTTCTCGCACTTGCACGCGTTGCCCGGACAGTTTGAGCCCAACGAAACACCCGTTTCGATACTCATCTCCCGTTGCACGAGTCATTTGCCTTTGATATAGGGGGCGTTTTCTTTCATCATCAATGCAGGAGGATCGTGAATTATGTCCGAAGAAATGATGAATACAAAGGAAGTGGCCCATTATCTGGGGATCCACGAGAAACAGGTATATGCCCTGATCGGCCAGAAAAGGATCCCTGCCACGAGGGTAACGGGCAAATGGGTCTTTCCCCGGAAGCTCATCGATGAATGGATCGAATCGAGCGCCATGTCGGGGCTGGAACAGGCGAGACAGAAGACCGGGAGGGTTGAAGGCGGCTTTCTCGCTTCGAGGAGTAACGACCCGATCCTCGACATGCTCCAGACCCACGTGCGAAGGATGCACTCCGACTTCTACCTCTTTTCTGCCAGCACGGGCAGCACCGAGGGACTGAAGGCCCTCAACCAGGGCTACACAGACATCGCGTGGTCGCACCTCTTCGACCCGGAATCGGGCGAATACAACACCCCCTTCCTGCCCATATACGCGCCCGATGTCAAGCCGGTGGTCGTGAATCTCTTTTACCGGGAGCTGGGTTTTCTCGTTGCCGCCCATAACCCCCTGAATATCAGGGGGTTCGAGGATCTGGCGCGAAAAGGTGTGCGCTTCATCAACCGGCAGAAAGGGTCCGGCACGCGGAACCTAATCGACCGCCACCTTGTCCGCCTCGGCATCGACTCTGTCAACGTTCAGGGATATCACAACGAGGTTTACACCCATCTCGAAGTCGGCCTCTCGGTCCTTTCCAACGAGACGGACGTCGGCATCGCTACCGTAGCTGTCTCCCGGCTTTTCGGTCTGACCTTCATCTCCATCACCCGCGAGAGGTTCGACATGATCCTCAGCCAACATACCTTCTTTCAGAGGGGCATACAGACTCTGATGGAGGTGCTCAAGTCGGACAGCTTCCGGGTAAAGGTGGCAAAACTCGGCAACTACGACTTCAAAGACTCGGGGAAGATCTTGTGCGCACCATAGCCGAGCATTTGCCGTGAGTCAGACCGTTGCGCCGCCCTACGATCCTGCCAACCTTGAACCTTCCGTCTTTAGGCGCTGCGCAGCGGGAAGATAGAGGCTGAACCGCATTTCACCACGCCGCCTCCCGAGCCGGAAGGAACCGCTGTGTTTCTTGATAATCTCCCTCAAGGCCGCCAAAGTGTCTCTTGAAGGGTTGGACTTTGCCGAGTGCTCGGCCCGAACAGACATGGAGAGGAACGCGCACCCCTTGCCTTCGTTCTCTTCGCCGGTCTTGATCGGCACCACGCCGCCGAGAATCGTCACCGCGGCGCCGGAGGCCACAAGCGCGGCGAGCGCCTTCGCTATCTCTTCCTGATCAACCATGAGCCGCACCGTCCTATCCAGCACCACCGTCCGGATCGTTCGCGCCCCTGCATGCGTGAGGATCGCCGCAAGATTCTCGACAAGCTTATCGATACCGAGGAACGTCAGCTTTGGTCTCTTACCGGCACCCGCGCCCCGCCGTCCCGTTGCCCGGGTGAGGCCTTCTCCGGCATGAACCACGCTCATGAAAACTCTCCTTCCTGCCGGGCAGGATCTTCTATTCTCTGCGCCATAGAAACTTCCACATCCTTCACAGGGGCCGGCCCGTCACATAGCTTCCCCATGAGCCTCTTCCTGTCGTTGCCGTGATCACTACATCGCTGGCCTTGACAATGGACAGCACCGCCAACCGGGAAAGCCCGGTGACGATAACCCTTCTTCTCTTCCATCCACTAGCCATGGTTCTTGGCCCTATTCCTTTTTTTTCCACCACATGGCGGCCCAGCGGATCTCAGATGGATAGTCGAGGGTCCACCTTTCTCGCCGACGCACGAGGTGCTCGTTCAGATATGCTTTCAGGCGCCCTTCTTCCCGGCCGCTGAACCCGTCCATCATCCAGCGTATCGTGTCGAGGGCTTCGTCGGGGGAAGCATAGGTCCGGCGTTGAGTTTCCCTGATGATCGCGACGTTTGCTTCTATCCCCACCCGGCGGAGAAGGTTGTAATTGTAAAGATAGTGAGGTCCCGCCTCCAGGTCTCTCCCGGCAGCCTCGAAAATGCGCCGGTCGTAGGGGCCGTCGCCTATGGTGGTGATCAGGCAGACTAGCTTCGTTGCCATCCGGTCGAGCTTGAGAACCGCGGAACACAGGTCTTCGGCCTGCGGAGTGCGCGACGCAACGGCGATATCGTGTTTCTGTATGCCCAGAGTTCCGCAGTCATCGTCCCAGTCCCCGAGGACCGTCCTGACGTTTGGAATGCCTTCCATAGCACATCTGTCATCGACCATGTTGAGTATACTTGCTGAAGGGTCAACAGCCGTGACCACCCTCACCTTTTGAGCAAGCGTGACGGCCAGGGTCCCGGCGCCGCAGGGCAGGTTGAGAACGGTCCAGTCGGGTTTCGGGCTCAGGATCTTCACCAATGCCCGTCTGTATCCGGTCTCGTAAGCAGCCTTAATCATGGGTCCTTCCCATCCGCTTCGTTAGTCTATATAGGGGCATATTGGCCGGGAGATGTTGGCGGCAAGGAAAAGTGGGCATCAATCCTTTCCCGCACTCCCTGACAGAGGATAGGACACGGCAGCGAGGCGTCAGTGCCGTGGTCCCGGCTTGGTAATGTAAGTGGGAACGTGATCCATGGGCACACCTTCATCCGTCGGAAAGCAATTCACTCGGTGTGCACCCCAAGGCTGCAGCAACCCGTTTCAGCGTATAAAGACGCGGACTATGATGCCCTCGCTCCAACCTGGAGACCTGTGCTTGCTGTATGCCCGTCTCGATCGCGAGCTCACTCTGCGATATGCCGGCCCTACTCCGGGCCGACCGGACCCTGTCCCCCACTCCTGAACCTCCCGGCCGGCCACTGCTGAAACGTCGACCGAAAAGGTACCGATTTCTCCGTACATGTGACGCTCTATGCCGAGGCTCTCAGGTCTATCCATGCTTTTGCCGTCCCGCAGTCACATGCTTTTGGCGTATGTCGGCCTGCACATCTCGCCTCTCTATGTAGCCGGGTTAGGGTTGGAGCGAGGAATGAAGACACACGTAATCCGGCACAGCGGCGCCATGTGCAGGGGTTCGTTACATACCCTGGCCAATAACATACTCATTATATACAACTGTATATAACGCTGAGTCAAGTATTATTTTCGGTTCTTCCGCTCGAAGCGCGCTTTTCCCTTGAAAAAAGCGTGGACATACAACCCCATAAAGAGAAGCGATCAAGCATCTTTATGGGAGGGGAACTATGTCTACAAGTCTGTTGTACCACGGATTCGGTCTCGCCGGCTCACCCCGATGGCTTAAGCAGAAAGCGCCGTTCTTTTGTATTATGAACGGACGCCTTTCGGATACCGGCTAAAGGGCAGCGCGCGAAGACGCGAAAGAATGAACTACCCCGCAGCAGAGCTGCGAGGTATCAAAGGTGAAAAATACTTTTTATTACGGGCTAAAGATCATACCCGGGAGCAGAGCTCCGAGGAATCTTTAGGATTAAAATATTTTAAAAAATAATCTTGACAAACTGCCGGCCATTCGCTATCATTATTCCCGCGTGTGTATAACGAGTAGTAACCACATTGGGAATTTTTAAAGAGAAGATAATGATGGTTCCACGTCACAATTTCATCCATATACCGACAAAATTTAATGGGGAGGCGTCATGAAGAAAGTCTTGATAGTCG
>JBEKHB010000130.1:0-5614 GCA_050012495.1 Syntrophorhabdales bacterium | reverse complement strand
TCTACGCCGAATAACTTTAGTTGAGGAGATGTTTTCTTATACATGAATATATTTAGCATAGCATTGCAGCTAAAACAAGAGTTACTTCATTATACGAAACAAGAGTTACTTCTCAGGAATCACTAAATAAGTAACTACGCTTCGTCAAGTCTGTAGCCCTTTTCGCAAGCAATCGCTTCGCCCCGGTCGGCTGCGTACTATCCCCGGCTGCGTCATGTCTATGAAGGAGGCCACGGTTGTGGCGGTATAGCCGAGGTTTCTTACTGCCCAGGCATTTACAAGGAGGACGCCCTTTGCATTTTTACTTCTGGCAGGTCTCATATCCCCGTTCCTGCGAGCATTGCCAATTGTAACACTCGCCATCGGCCCGGTCGAGCAAAATCTAGCCCTTCAGGAAGCACGCCTCCAGCTCTCCTCGCGACCAGGCCTCCAAGATTACAGCCAGGGGCCGCGATCTCCCCGCATTCATCATCGTCGTGGCAACCTTCGGAGGCCGCCTACACCGAGAACTCAAGCCGCAGAAGTGACAATGACCCTTTGCCCAATTCCCCTTTTATTCGTGACCTCTATCGAGTCGGCGCAAGAATGCTTCCCCTTGGCCACTTTGTCATGACTTGCTTTTTATACCGCCCGGCAATGAATGCACCCGCTCCATATTTCCTGGGGGAAGATTATGCTTTCCGTCCCCGGAATGTTGGGGATGCCGATTCTCGTATTCAAATCTATCCCCTCTTTGAGATATGCCTTGTAGGCCAATTGGCTGCAATAGAAGGCATCTTCCCCGGATGAATCGAGAAAATCGATATTGTAAGGCTTTCCGAGCTGCGCAAGGCAGTAACTCGCCACATCCTCTCTCATGCTCAAGATTTGGGCTTCGGTTAAATCCTTTCCCTGGAGCGGATAGGCGACCCCATAAAGCTCGTCGATCAGATCGCCTCTTTGGTCGGCCATCTTCTCGGAATCCCAGATACTGCCTGAGATCTCAAAGACAGAGACGCCCTTGGGTCCAGCCTCGACACAACGTCCTCCCGGCCCCAAGTAAATGACTATGTGGTCAACATCTCCGGGTATCAATTTGCCCACAAGCCGCCAGAACTGACCTTTCATGTCTGCTCCGCCTCCATCGGTCGTACAGATGAGATCACCCGTCTGCATCATCAATCCGTTAACTTGGTATTCATAGATCATTGCGGACCTCTCAGTGGTTATAACGTTTCAGTGAATGGGTCTGTCAAGCCCATAAATCCATCACTTTCCTACCCGTACCGACGTCTAAACCTCTGTCTCTAAGTCCATGGTTCTCTCCGGCACCGTTGGTTACCCAAAAGACTTGCTCCGCGTGTATTGCCATTTTCCTGCCCCAGCAGGATCTCAAATAGTCAAAGCCGGTTCCATAAAAAGCGTTCTACCCGGCCAACTCATGAGAGACACCGTGTGCTTCGTCTGAGTCTCATCGTAGTCGTCAACGACATACGTGTACTTGGCATTGTCTTCACACCATGAACCAGTGTTAGCGTACACCGCGATATTGGTCACAACTGTGCCACCTTCTGGCGTATGGTACCACGTAGATATGTATTGAATCTTCGGTAGGTGGGTGTGTCCGAAAATGACAAGTTTCTTCTGGAATTTCTTTGCCGTATTCTCTGCCTCAGAATCGAGTCCTGCTGGCGTTTCTTCCAAGGCGGACTCAATGGGCCCCAGTATGCCGTTGCTTTTTATCCATCTTTCAGGTAAATCGGCGTACAATTGCCTGACGCCTCCGAGAGTTATTAAACCACCGTCGACTTTTACGATGCGATGGTCGTCATCAATGCCGGCCTCTTTAGCCAGATAGCTGAGCGGTGCATTTACGAAGGGATTCGGGATGTCCTCAAGTATGTCCTTGATGCCACTGGAGACCTCGTCCTGCCATCTTCCCTTGCCTCCCTTGGTCACATAGAGACGGGAAATGTAATGTCCCATAGGCAGTGCATTCTTCGGGTCGTAGGCGTTATACATACCGAACTGATGCCCGTGTTGAGCAAGGATACCATCCTGATCGTAATACTCCTGGAACACAATGTTCTTGTACTGTCCGTTCCCGAAATCGAGTACGGAATCTTTCGCGATGGTGATATCGTGGTTTCCCGTAACATATGTCACGGTCTTGGTCTGAGAAATTGTCCTTAACTTCCCGATAATGGCGGATTGCTTAGCCGCTATTTCGGAAAAGCGCTTAGGCAACATGTCGACGGGACAAACCCAGTCATCCATCATGTCGCCGACAAGGATCAACTCATCAATCCCACTTGCCCCATCGGCCACATAGTCAAGGAACTGTGCGAACATCGCAGCCTGGTTAGAGCTCAGCCAATCAAAGCTGTTACCAGTACTCATGTGGACATCGCTCACAAATACTCTCCGTTTCATGTGGTTCCTCCTTGCTAGAGATAGCGGGAACCCTTCGAGGGGCTCTCTCACTGATCGGCTCTCTCACTGATCCAAGAGCATCATGGTCATAGGGGTCACGATTGGATCGAGAATCTTCTCTCTTTCGCCGTTTTGTGCCTTGTCCCGGGATGGTCTTCTTAGAACTTGCACTGCGGGATGTGTGAAAAGCGCCTTCGATCACCCTTGCTTACTTTGTACCAGATAGTCGATTTTCTGTCAATCGAAATCTTCCATGATTATGTATTGCCTTATCCGTTTTCCTTCGCTGCCACAAGCAATAGACACAGGACCACCCAAATATCTATCTTCACGGTTCTTCCTCTGTTGGGACTAGGGTTCTCTCATGATTGTCCACCGGCATCTTCACTCCTTTCACTTGCTGCCCCGTCGGCCCCCGCCCGCTTATCTATCGCTTACCACTTGGACTCCTGCAACGCAAGAGGAACACGAAGATTATCGATAACAGGAAGGATGCCGCAGGCATGAAATGTGGATAACCGGTGAAGGTTTCACTTTTGTGACTCCACCTTATAAGTCCGCACCTGCGCTATTAGGCCCAGGATGAAGGTAACCGCTTGAAGGCCTCGGTAGGCCAGGTGTTCTGCACATCTTTCAAATCTTGAACGAATGCGGAAGCTCCTTGACATGCCAAAGGGACTCCCCCATACTGTGCGTAGGTCGGTTCAAGTGATCAATACGATGTTGCGAAGGAGGAAAAGGACGAGAACCCGCGTCACCAAATCTTGCCCACTCGTTGCCGTATGTTTTTTCATGGCCATGCCGCAGCGCACCAAAGACCCAACATGCATGAGCGCTCGAAGCTAACGGAGGCCCGCCACTTTCTGGAGCGGATGCGCGCTGAAACCGGTAATCCTTCCACTTTCACTCGTGAGCTCAGTGCGTTCATGGCAGCAGCCCGTTCTGTCCTCCAGTATGCGCTGAAGGAGGCCAAGCTCAAAACGGGCGGTCAACAGTGGTACGACCAGGCGGCCGCGCATCCACTGTTTCGCTTCTTTAAGGACCAGCGCGACGTGAACATCCATCGGAAGCCAGTAGACCTGACCCGCAAGTGGACGGCAGAGTCGGCCAGCCTTCTAAATATCGGCCACGACGATGATGAGTTCCTTATTCCGTACCCGCACACTCGGACTGTCGAACACTACGAGTTTCAGGATTGGCCTGGTGAAGACGTCATTGACCTATCACTACGCTATTGCGATCTCCTTGATGCTTTGGTCGAAGATGGCGTCGCGAAGGGCTGGATCACCGGCTGACCCGCGACGATGATTGCGCCGTCCCTCACTCACACGCCAAACGGATATGTTTAATCATTACCGCTACCAATCCGTGCGTGTCAAGAAAAGATGTAGGCACGCCCTTACAGGAAGTTGTCCGTACTTTTATTCACCTACGAATCTTCAAAGTGACAATGACGGCAGCATTAAGGATTGCCACTTGAAAGCGAGGACCACCTCCACCTTATTTTCATAGGTAAATATCCGAAGTGTTACCCTCATGATCATCTTTTCTTCTGTCCAGAGTCTAACGGAGAAGTTGGACCCGTGTACTGGGGCCAGGTCAAAATAAGCACCGCGGGTGTGAACACGTGGGTATCTACTCAAGTCCCAGCTTTTTACGTAGGTCTTTCACATATTCCAATCCATTCGGTTTAAACGGTTCAGGTACCCAGGGCATTTCCCGTAGTATTCTGAGCGTCGAAGGTAGTCGGTCGAAAGGAATAGATATGAATTGCATGCCTGGGGGGAATAACTTCCTTCGTCTCATTCCGAATCCAAGACCAGTAGTAACAAAATTTATTTTTCCGTTAATATAGGGATATACAAAAAGCCATGAGCACCCTATCGCTGCAGAATAGTTGCTTGACCACATTTCTCCCGTCTCATAGCTCATAGCCCTGAAGAGGATTTCAGCCTGATCGATATTGGCAAGGATAATGAGTACATCAGGTTCATAAGGGAGCTTATCTACTGGAGAAAAGGCAACATAGTTAACAACCCCTTTGGCTATCCTCGGGACATAGTGATAGAGTCTACCGGCAGCACGTGCGTCCTTAAACACTCCTAATCCGGCGCCAAATTCTCCACTGACAAATTGTTCTTCTATTTCCGTCTGTCCCAGCACATACGGCCCTGCTTCGCAGGTATGGTTCTTCATGTCGGCATAAAAGATTTCGCCTCCTTGCGCCTTCTTGAGCATCTCGCACAGTGCCATCTTTTGCTCCAGCCTGCTGATACCTTCCGGAGACCTGACCAGATACTTGACACCGACAGGCTGTATGTCAAATTTGAATTCATCCAATATGGCAAAATCCTGTTTTGTGAGCGTCAATTTAACCTCCTTACATTTTTTCTGCAAAACGGAGTCCAAAGTTCAAACCGCCCCATCTTCAGGTGAGTTTCCGTGGGCTCTGTCCATAGAGCCCACGGAATTATAGGGAGTGATTACTAATAAATGTGGTGCACGGGGTAGACGCCCTGCCTTACTACCTTGCCGTTCTGTAACTGGTCAACACGAACCTTGTCGACACCCTCGATCTTGCCCGGACCATAGGTCAACGGTGTGCTGCTTATGCCTCCAGTATCAAAGTTCTTGATCTGATAAAACCCATCGTTCAGTACGTCAATGGGCTTTAGCTGCTCAAGAGGCTTCTTTTGCATGGCAAGTCTTAATGCCTCAACTTGCGTCATGACCTCGATGAAGCCTCCCATATACATAATGTGGCCCACCCATTTGTTAGGATGATACTTCTTCTGCAAGTCGGTCATGAACTTTACCCCGGGGCTCTGGTCATCCCAGGCTGGAAAGCCGCCCCCGACAACAAATCCGTCACCCAGTTTACCCATGGCCTCTGCAAAAACAGGAAGGTGGCTTGGCGTGGCGCAGGCAAAGGTCATCTTGTAAGGCTGATAAGGTCCCATACCCAACCTGACCATTTCTTTGACTGTCGGCTGTGAACCGGGATTAACCATAAGGCCGAGGGCAAGGTCAACCTTGTTTTTTTTGAGCCACATAAGCTGAGTGGTTGGAGGAGAGGTGGGGGGGACGAGGGGGACGTAGTTCCGTTTATTCCGGTATTTCTCACCCTCTTCATAATACCCATCCATCCTCCCATCCTCAACAACGCTCACCTTCCCCGCCAGAAAACGCCGCATCGCCCCCA
>JBEKHB010000129.1:0-6003 GCA_050012495.1 Syntrophorhabdales bacterium | reverse complement strand
GTCTATGTGCCCGCGGGCGGGAGTGAATTCCTGCGCGTCGAGGTGCGGGGAGGGAAGACGCTCCCGGGCGCTGTACAGGGAGTGACGGGGATAAAGCCGGGCCAGCAGGTGGTGGCGAACGCCCTGCCCCTCCAGGCCACGACGGAGCAGTAACGGGAGGACACATAGATGATTCGCGCTGTCGTCGATTTCGCCCTGAGCCACCGCTTGATGATGCTGGCCTTCGGCGTCTTTCTGTTCGGCATGGGCATCATACAGTTCGAGCATCTGAATATCGAGGCCTATCCCGACGTGGCCAACAATTACGCCTGGATCATCACGCAATGGCCTGGCCAGGCGGCTGAAGAGGTGGAGCGGCAGGTCACGATCCCCATCGAAAACGGCATGAACGGCATACCGTACCGCACGTACCTACGTTCCGTGACGGTCGCCGGGCTGTCGGTCGTGATCATCTTGTTCGAGGACAAATCGGACAATTTCCAGAACCGGCAGAGGGTGCTGGAGCAGTTGACCATGGTCACCCTTCCGCCGGGTCTTCAGCCCGGCATCGGCCCCGACTTCAGCCCGGTCGGCCAGGTCTACTTCTTCACGTTGAAGAGCAGCAATCCCGCCTACGACGCCATGGAGCTCAAGTCCCTGATGGACTGGACCCTGGTGAAGCAGTTCAAGTCGGTGCCCAATGTGGTGGACTGCGCGGTCTTCGGCGCGCCCACGCGGGAATACCAGGTGCGCGTCGACCCCGACAAGCTCGTCTCCTACGGCCTCTCCATCAGCCAGGTGGAGCAGCAGCTCGCCAACAACAACGTAAACGCGGGCGGGAGCTTCATCGAGGCGGGCATGCAGCAGATCAACGTGCGCGCCGTCGGCCTGGTGCGCAACGTACAGGACATCGAGAATACGGTGATCACGGCGAAGAACGGCACGCCCGTGCGGGTCAAGGACATCGCCGTCGTCGCCCAGGGCCCCAAGATACGCCTTGGGCAATTCGGCAGGTCGATCCATCGGGCGGATGGGCGGATCATCGACAACGATGATGTCCCCTCAGGCATCGTGCTCATGCGCAAAGGGGCCCCTTTCGATGAAACGATCAGGGGCGTCGAGAATAAAGTGCAGGAGCTGAACGAAAAACTTCTGCCCCCGGGCGTGCGGATCATCCCCTTCAACGACCGGGGCGAGCTCGTCCATTACACGACCCACACGGTCCTCCATAACCTCACGGAGGGGTTCATTCTCGTCACGATCGTGCTCCTCCTCTTCCTCGGAAGCATCCGGGGCGCTATCGTCGTTGCCCTGACCATCCCCTTTGCCCTCTTCTTCGCCGCAAGCTGCCTGCACCTCCGGGGAATCCCCGCGAACCTCCTGTCCCTTGGCGCCCTCGATTTCGGCATGGTCGTGGACGGGGCCATAGTGATGGTCGAGAACATCATCCGCCACATAGGCCACAGGGACCCCGGCGTGCCGGTGCAGGACAGGATCAGGGCCGCCGCGCACGAGGTGCAAAGGCCCGTCTTCTACGCCATTCTTATCATCATCACCGCCTACCTACCCATTTACACGCTGCAGAGCGTCGAAGGGCGTCTTTTCAGGCCCATGGCCTGGACCGTGGGGTTTGCACTTTTGGGCGCCATGATTTTCTCTGTGACCCTTGCACCGATCCTTGTGAGCTTCCTGTTCCGCAAAGAAGCCCCCGAGTGGCACAATCCGGTGGTTGTCTGGCTTACGAGACAGTACCGGACGGCCCTGACATGGTCCGTATATCACCACGGGGTGATGGTCGCCATTGCGGTGCTCACCCTGGGCGGCAGTATTTTTCTGGTCGAGAGCGGAATGATCGGATCGGAATTCCTGCCCCACCTGGATGAGGGTGCGATCTGGGTGCGCGGGACCCTCGCGCCGAGCGTGGGACCGAGTGAGTCTATCCGGGTGGCGAATCAGGCCAGGATCGCACTCGCCTCGTTCCCCGAGGTTACGGTTACAACCAGCCAGGCTGGACGGGACGATTCGGGACAGGACTTCACGGGGTTCTTCAACACGGAATACTGCGTCAATTTAAAAGCCAAGGAGAAATGGCGCCCTGTCTTTCACGAGGATAAAGAGCGGCTCATCTCCGCCATGAACCGGGAGCTCCAGCGGATACCCGGCGTGATCTGGAACTTTTCCCAGCCGATAGCGGACAACATGGAAGAGGCGGTGAGCGGGGTCAAGGGGCAGCTTGCCACGAAGATCTACGGCGATGACCTGAAGGTGCTCGAGGAAAAAGGCCAGGAGGTTGTCGCTATCATGCGGCATATCGAAGGGATCAAGGACCTCGGCCTTTTCCGCGTCGTGGGGCAGCCGAATCTGAACTTCGTCGTGGACCGGACAGCCGCGGCCCGTTACCAGATCAACGTGGCCGACGTGCAGGACGCGATCCAGACTGCGGTCGGAGGCAATGCCCTTACCCAGGTGCTGCAGGGGGAGCAGCGCTATGACCTCGTCATGCGCTATATGCCCCGGTACCGCGACACGAAGGAAGCTCTGGAAAAGGTGCGGCTCCTTTCGCCAACAGGTGAGCGGGTGTCGCTCGCGCAGCTCTGCACGGTGGAGACGCGAGACGGCGCGGCGCAGATCTACCGAGAGGGGAACCGGCGCTATGTGGCGGTCAAGTACAGCGTCAGGGGCCGGGACCTCGGCAGCACCGTCGAGGAGGCGATGGCGAAGGTCGAAAAGCAGGTGAAGCTGCCGCCGGCCTACTCCATCAGCTGGCTGGGAGAGTATGAGAGCATGAAGCGGGCTGACAAGCGGCTGCTCATCATCGTGCCCGTGACGGTCTTCTTCATCTTCATGATCATTTACGCCGCCTTCGGCTCCGCCAAGTGGGCCTGCCTCCACATGGTCAACGTGGCCGTGGCGCGTATCGGGGGAATTCTGGCACTGCTCGTCACAGGCACCCATTTCAGCGTCTCCTCAGGGGTAGGGTTCATGGCCCTCTTCGGTTGCTCGGTCCAGACGGGCGTCGTGATGGTGGAGTATATCAACCAGTTGCGCGCAAGGGGCTATCCGGTCGTCGAGGCCGCGATCGAAGGGGCGACGCGCCGGTTGAGGCCGATTATGATGACCATGCTGGTCGCCACGCTGGGCCTGCTTCCGGCAGCCATGTCTCATGCCATCGGGTCGGACTCACAGAGGCCCTTTGCCATCGTCATCGTGGGGGGACTGATCGCCGACCTGCTCATGTCCATTTTCCTGCTTCCCACTTTTTACGTCTGGTGGGCGCGCCCTACCGACCACCTGCCGAAGGCTGAAGAGTCGAAGAGCATCGATGCCGGAGACGAGGTCAGGGAGGGCGTCTAGTGAAGGGTTAAAAGGGGCGCCCTCGTGAAAAGAGATGCATATCGCGGAAAAGCAGGTAAATGTGTTCCTCTCATGGAGGGCATGGTGTTTCTCCTGTTTTTATTCTTATTCTCAGGCTATATTATTTCCCTGACAAGTTGTCAGAAGGGGGGCGCCGAGCATGCAGGCGCCTCCAGGGCAGCCGAGACTGCCGACGAGGCCGAACGGACGCTTTCGATCTTCAATAGAACAATCGGGGCAGTCGTCCTGATAGGCGGGTCCCTGTTCGCCATATATTGCGTGAAGCGAAGCAGCAAAACAAGGCGCCGGCGGAAAACAGGCATCCGGCGGCAGGTTCATCGGGGGTAATCATGGGACGCATCTTGCGCTTCTTGCTGAAAACTCCCCGCACGGTGCTCACCAGTGCCGCTATCCTTATTGCGATTATAGTGCTCGTCGATTGGAGGAACCCTGTCAACGTCTACTTCGGCTTCCTCTACGTGTTCCCCATGCTGCTCGTCGGGTGTGTCCTTTCATGGTGGCAAATCTCATTGATCGCAGTCTTCTGCACGGTCCTCTCCGAGATCTTCGACCCCTTCCCGTTTGTGCTTGCGACCGCTGTGCCGCAGGACATTTTGCTTTTTATCGCGCTCGCCGGAATGGGGTTGTTTTCCCGCGAGTCGGCAGTCAACAGCCGGCTGGAAGTGGAGAACCGCCGGAAAGTGGAAAAGGAGGCTGCTGCCAGGCGCGAGGCGGAGGAGCAATTGGAATTTCTCATCCAGACGAGCCCGGTTGCCATTCTCGTCATGAGCGGGAGCGGAGAGATCCTCATCGCGAATTCCGCGGCCGACCACCTCTTTCGGGTAGGAGGGGGAGAGCTTGTGGGGAGGAATATCTCGCGCTACATCGCGGCCCTCGGCCGCGTGCCTTCAGTCGAGCAGACGAGCCATACCTTCCGGACCGAAATGCAGTGCCGCGGGACAAGGGAGAATGGCGATATCTTCCCGGCCAACATCTTCTTTTCTACCTATATAACGGCTTTGGGTCCCCGTCTGGCCGCCCTCGTAGTGGACGCCTCGGAGGATCTGCGGGACCGCACGGAATACGGCCTGGAGCAGCTCATGGCGGGATCGCGGATACTTGTGGGAGCGGTTTCCCACGAAGTGAGAAATGTGTGCAGCGCCATTGCCGTGATCTACGAGAACCTTGCACGGAGCGGGGACTTCAGGAGGAATCAGGATTTCGAAGCCCTCGGCTCTTTGGTCGAGGCGCTGAAGCAAATTGCCTCTCTCGATCTCAGAAAGAGCACGAGCGGTTCCGAGGCAAAGGTGGTCGACTTCACCGAGATCCTCGACGAGGCGCGCATCGTGCTGGAGCCTTATTGCGCGGAGTCCGATATCGCGGTGACCTGGGACATCCATGGGCCGCTGCCTTCCGTCTGGGCCGAGCGCCACAGCCTGTTGAACGTGCTCCTCAACCTTGCAAAAAACAGCCGGCGGGCGCTGGAAGGCGCAAGCCTGAAAAGAATAGACCTCTCGGTGAGCGCCGAACACGGGGTGGCGACTATAAAGTTTTGCGACACAGGGCCGGGCTTGTCTTCCGCCGAAAACCTGTTCCAGCCTTTACAGAAAGGCGCCGATGCCACGGGACTGGGGCTGTTCCTCTCCCGTGCTTTCATGCGGTCCTTCGGAGGCGACCTTAGGTACGACGCGGGTGTGCCGGGATGCTGTTTCGTCATCGAGCTGGCCATAGCCGGCAACGAGGAAGAGTGAGGGACCGCGAAATGGAACGCATACGACTCTTACTGGTGGACGATCACCCACTCTTCCGGGAAGGCTTGAGCCGCCTTCTGGCCTCCGAGCCCGACTTCGATATGGTCGCCCAGGCCGGCGCCGCAGCCGAGGGTCTCCAGATACTCGGCCGTTTCGATGTCGACGTGGTGCTTCTCGATTTTGACCTTGGAGTCGAGCACGGAAACCAATTCATACCGTCTGCCCGCCAATCGGGATATGCGGGCAAGATACTCATGGTGACCGCCGGCATGAACGCGACGCAATCTTCCATCGCATTGAAGCTGGGGGCATCGGGTATCATTCTTAAGACCAGTTCTCCGAGCGCCCTGGCAAAGGCCATCAGGCTCGTCGCGCACGGCGAGATATGGATCGACCAGAAGGTCATTCAACAAATGGCCGACCGGGCGCTGCAGGGGGGTGAGCACGTCCTCCCTTCAACTCTCACCGAGCGGGAGGACCAGGTGCTCCAGGGTGTGTTCGAGGGGCTGACAAACAAGGAAATCGGGACAAAGACAGGTGTATCGGAGGATGCGGTGAAAACGACGCTCAGGTACCTGTTCCGCAAGACAGGGGCGCAAACGCGCAGCCAGCTCGTCAGGATAGCCCTCGAGGGCGCCTTTCACACGAATAAGAATCCATAAACGCCGGGGAGGCGGGGAGGCGGGGTCAGCCCTTGTCAAGGGCTGACCCCATGTGTCTTCCAAAAACAGCCGTTTCCTGGCATTTTTCACTGCTTTTACCCCCTTTTTACCCTTTTCAGCACGGATTGTTCACACACCGTCTCAGCACCCCCCTTTAGGATTCCCTTCTCTTACAAGCCTTGCAGAAGGGGGGGGTTACGAAAGTGAACGATAGTTTACGGTTTAGGGGGGGGTAGGGTAAAGAGAATGTTGAATTA
>JBEKHB010000128.1:0-6199 GCA_050012495.1 Syntrophorhabdales bacterium | reverse complement strand
AGTCTGCTATCATCGTTCTTATCCATTGAGACCTCCTCGTTAAGGTATTTGGTGTTGGCCCACCAACTATATATCTTAACAGGAGGTTTCTTTTTTGGTAGTCTGATATAAAAAGATTTTCTGTGTTACCCTTGGGGGTGTGGCTTGGGGTCATGAGAATATATAACGTTGGTACAAAGTGAACTTTCGAGACAGGAACCAAGGTCGGCTATCTCCCCCTCGTTCGCCATACGGTTTGACAAGAGACGTGCTCACTCCGAGGAAGCGGGCCACAGATGCACCACTATAAAGGAGGCATAGTTGCATCCTACTTTGAATCGTGTCGCGTCTCAACAATAAGTTCACTTTGTACCAACGTACCCTTGGGTGCGTCCTATTCGACGTTTTTGTCTTCCACGAGACGAAGCTGAACAGGTTCCTCTCTTTTTGGGAACAGAGACTCTTGCCGGGCAGCTTCCGCCAAATCGAATCGCAGTTGAGAATCCCTTGCATATTCTTCATTGATCTCGATGGCTACCCAAGTCCTCTTAAGCGATTCAGCTACAAACCCTGTCGTGTTTGAGCCAGCAAATGGGTCGAGAACGCGATCTCCAGGATCGGTAAGGAAGTTGATGAAGAGCCTGGGAAGCTCTGAAGGAAAGCGGGCAGGGTGAATTTTCTTCCCGGCTTTCTTGATTGCAGAGAGATAATTGCTGTTGCTCTCGTTGTTTCCACATTGAATGAGATTTCCCGGTATAGCACCGCCTTTGTCCAGTGCGAAGCTTTCCTTGATGTTGTGGCCGGACGGGCGATGCGTCGGCGTGATACCACGCTTTATCAACCGGACCATGTCCTTACTATACTGTTGCAGAATACGGGAGTTGTCCGCCTTAGGATTTGCCGTTTTTCCCAACCAGTAGATGTACTCAACGGAATCCTTAACCCTGATCCTTCGGACGTTAACCCACTCCGCAGGAGCTGGCATTTTGGCTGGGTTGTACCAGAAGAACTCCTGGCAAAAACTGAAACCGATCTCGTCGCAAAGCCGTAACAGTAGACGGAAATGGTACAGCGAACGCGTCGGGTTTCCCGGAGTCCAAGTGCCACCGATGTTTAGGACAAAGCTCCCCGAGGGCTTGAGGATTCGAAGGATTTCGCTACCGAATGGGGAAAACCAGTTCACATAGTTCTGCTGATCGGCGTTCCCGTACTCTTTCTTGAAATGAAGTGCGTAGGGGGGCGAGGTAAGGACAAGATCAATTGAATCTGTCGGGATTTCGCGCATCACGGAGAGCGCGTCTCCACAGAATGCTTTGCCCAAGCTCGTACTATAAACTGGTTTTATCATGCGTTAACTCCGCTAATAAGCCTTCAAGGCTATTATACCATGGAAGATTCGTGGGAGAGTCAGGAAGTGGAACAGGATGCATGACGGCAAGTTTTTCGGGATAGTTTACGTGAGGAGTCAGGTCCTTCGCCTGAATATACATAAACTGACGCCAGTTATGTGTCTTCTTGCCCAAACAAACGGCCAGAATCTCGAACTGGCCGAAACTGTAATGCCGACTGCTGAGATCGCCCTTTGATGCTCTTGTTTTCTGGGTCTCGACCTTAAAGGCAACAATCTGCCCCTTCTTTCTGTACGCCTCGTCGGTGTCTCTCACGTTCTTGCATTCAATGCGGTACGCCTTTACAGGTTTATCCGGAAGCCAGATTGGGGCGGCGGTGGGGACATCGTTTCATTCGTTACCTTCTAGACACCGCCCGCGCCTACGCCTGCCTGCATCACTATTACCATTTCTATTGGAGTCGTGCAAGAAAAAAGACAAACTTGAGGAGTACAGGAAGCTATACGTAACATATCCTGCTTTCTCTTTTGATATTATGTAGTTACGTATCATTTCTCATTATCACTTTTCTGCCACATCTCTGTCAAGACAATTCGTTGCCTTTTTTCGAAATTATAACCATCTTCCGTCGCCGCCGTAATGTGCAAATGTGAGAAGGCGGCACGGCTTTCCACATTTGCACATTCTTCTTTTCTCGTCGACAAAAGTTCCTATTCATGCCAGGCTTCTCCCTCTTTCACGTCTGAGAGCTCGGATCGTACACCCTGGTTATCGGTAGGATTGAGCCATAACATACGGGTAAATACTTTTTCTGCTTCCCTGAGCCGGCCGAAGCGCCACAGACAGAGGCCGTAGCCGTGGAGACACCGGAGGAAGGGGCGGTTGTCTATAAACCCCCAGGAAAGGAGACCGCCAAAGTCCCTGCCGAGGGAGAGTTCCCCGATTTTAACTCCTATGTCGTAGTGACGGACTGCCGTGTCGGGATCGCGATCGAACGCGAGGTTTCCAAGGTGGGCATGGGCGTCGAGACAGCGGAGATCGGCGGCAAGGAGGTTCATAAGCTTGCGGTGCGCCCCCCGATAGTATAGCGTTGGGGACGTAGTTGACCAACGTGACTTATCTTCTTCCGCCCGCCACTCGTTAAAGGCTCCTTACCACAATTACCTTCTTGCCTTCTTTCCGTTGTTGAGCGATCTGCTCCTCGATGGGAGGCAGGTCCGACGGGACTGTCGCGAACCATCTTAGGCGGATAATCAGCTCGCGTGTCTTCTTCGAGGTCCGGCACAGCTCTTCCAGCGTCTTCACCCTCTTCAGAATAGCCATCGGTCCCTCCTATGCGTTGTTTCTGTTCGACATGGCGGATTCGAGGCGGGCCAGCCTCTCTTCGAGCTCCCCTAGCTCTTTGGCCTTTAAAAAGCGGGACATGACGTCATTTGCGGCGACTCGCCGCACCCACTCGTTTTCGGACGCCAGGAGGTCAACGAGGACATCTACCGCGGTACTTACGCTCCCCTGGAGCCGCTCAAGGGCATTGGAACTGGCCGCATCCCGGCGATCTTTCAGCGCGTCGGCGAAACCGGGATCATCGTTGAGCCACCTGTAGTAAAGAGTTTTGCTGATGCCGGCTTTCCTGCATGCCTCCTCTATCGACCGGCTCTCCAGGACGGCCAGGATTGCACGCTCCTGTTTCCCGCTCAGTGAAAAAGCACCTTGCTTTTGCCCCTTCCTGTTCCCCGCGTCCTGTGCCATGACTCTCCCCCGATCTTTGTGGTCCGTCTTACTCGCCGCACTTAGAGTATGGAACAGTTCAGCTTTTTCTGTCAAAGCGACAAGGAGGGATGACAACCAGGCATGACAAGGAGGCATGACAACCAGGAATGACAAAAAGCACCTGGGGCATGAAGATATTTTTCTCGCCAAACTTGGCGGCCGCCCGAGCCTGCGCGCAAACCGCTTCTGCTTCAGCTTCTGTTTGCCCATGAGCGGCTCATGAGGATTCATGAATGGCTCAGGAATGATTCAGGAAACTATAGGGGGTCAGACATTTGACAAGGCACGCGAGGGCATGTAGGCCGTCGATGTCACCTACTACTTCACGCAGAGGGGCTTCTCGGGCGAGTGAAGAATGCCGGATGTAAGTGAGAGGAATTTATTTTTCAAACCTGTGCGGTTTCTTCTTGACATCTTCGTGGTGCGCGGTATAACATTTACAAACAATCTGAAAGAGCCAAACTACGGGCGACCGTGGGGCGGAAAGCCAAGGGCCTCGGGTCTTCATCCTTGATCATCTCCAGTCAGGCAGCCGAGCCGCCAGATATTATTCTAAAAACAGGGGGTGTAGTATGCGAAAGAATGTGGCGGTGCTTTTTCTGTCTGTCGCGTTGCTGTGCGCGATTTTTGGATTCTCGGCCAGTGCCCATGCAACAACCCTTACTGTGGTCGGCTCTGGCGTAAATAGTACTGACGGGCTAAGCTATCAGCTGATCTACGACTCTGCCCAAAAGATTACCTGGTACGATTACACCTACACGAACAAATCCCAGGGGGAAACCTGGTCTCAGGCAACGTCCTGGGTACAGAACCTGACCGTGACCGTAAACGGCCAAGCTATCACCGGTTGGACGCTCCCCACGACGCCAGGGACGACGAGCGGCCCCGTAGATGAGGGGCAGATGGGCCTTCTCTACTATACAGAGCTTGGCAAGTTAGCCTACCCTTTGCCAGGCCCTGTCATTGCGAACCAGGTCCCTTTCACGAACTTGCTGTACGACCGCGGGTATTGGACGGGTACGGCGTGGTCGGGGAGTCCGATCTACTGGGCGTGGACCTTCGACTTTTATAGCGGCGACCAGGACACGGACCGTAAGGGCACGCCCAGTAACCCCGTCTTCTACTACGCGCTGGCTGTGCATTCCAGCTATGTGGGCGCCGCGGTCCCACTTCCTGGCGCCCTGCTCCTTTTCGGTCCCGGCCTTGCGGGTCTTGCGGCAATAAGGAGAAGGTTTAAGAAGTAGTTGCAAGTTTGATTTATCAAGAGGGCGGGGTCAGAAATGGCCCTGCCTTTTTTGCTTTCGCGTCCTGTTGATTGCCACGGGAAAGCATGCACCTTTCGAGAATGACCCTATTCGTTTGGGGCAGCCAGAGGGCCGTTCTTCACCGGCTTTACTTGCTGAGCCGCTGACCCCAACCTATATGTTTATCCATCAATTACCGCTCGTATGCGAGAAATGCAAGAGAAACTCGACGGTTATCTATTACAGGAAGCACTCATGAGGATGGATGCTCTCTCCAGAAGAAGCAGAGAAGGAAGGCACGGGCTGCCAGCCGCCGGGGGTCCTCGCCGGGGTCCCGAGGGGGGTCCGTCCAAATCAGGACCCAGGAGGATTGCGCGAAGGCCGGCCGAATTTCACGGGCGGCCCGCTCCTCACCCCTTGAGAAGTTTCTTGCCCAACTCCCACGCCTTGCCTATCTCGTCTCCCAGGGCGACATACCTGCGATCTGCCATGGAGAGTATGAAGGGCTTCATCTTTACGAGGTCGGGCACGCCACCTGTCATGAACCGTTCGTCAGTGTAAGCCGCCACGACCTCTCCGATGAAGAGCTCGTCGCCCGGCAGTTCTACGTTCTTCACAAGCTTGCACTCCAGGCTGTAGGGGCACTCCTTGATCATGGGTGCGGTCTTCAGCTTTCCGTAAAAGACCTCGAAGATCTTCGATTTGTCGTGCTTCTTCCCCGAGACGATGCCGCAGAAGTCGGTCGCCTCCGCCATGGAGACGGAGGGGATATTGACGCTGAACGTGCCGTTCTCCGTGATGCCCTGGTTGGAATAGTGACCCTTGCCCAGGGCGAGCATGAGATAGGGCGGCTTCACGTTGACCATGCTGAACCAGGCAACGGTGAGGAAGGTGGCCTTACCGGCGACGTTGACGCCCACGAGGGAACAGGGCATGGGGTAGCAGATATTGTCCGTTCCGATCTCTTTTTTCTCTGCCATTGTCATCCTCCTTTTTCTTTTTTCCCCCACTATCGGGGTTGAGGGCCTTGCCCCCTGCATCTCACCTGCTTCTGAAGTACCGCGTCTTCCGGCGCTGGAGAGCGGCCTTCGAGAGGACTATGCGTGGGACATAAGATCAACGCAAAAAACTGTCTACCCCTTAATCCTTCTCAATTCCATAATAACGGGGTTCAGGGGATCAGGGCAGGCGACCTGGGCCGTATCCTTATCTTCTTCCCAAGGCAGCTCCCCTCCAAAGCGCAGGACCCGCCAATCCGGAAAAGCGGCATGAAATGCGGAGGGGCAAAGGGCATTTCCACCGCCGGAATATCCCACGACAAAGTCTTTGCTTAAATCAAATTCATCTCCTGCCTTGTGTCCTGCGGAACAGGTCCCTTTTACGGATATGATCTTCAAGACCACTTTGATCGGATCGGCCATGGGGTCCTCCTAAATCAGTCTCTTAATGTAAGTGAGATTATCTTGCTCCAGATTGTACCATTACGGGGTAAATTTGCATACTCTTTAAACGAAGTTCTCTGCGATCCGGCGCTCATCGTGTTTACCTACTACTCATCGCGGATGGGCTTCTCTAGCGAATGCGGATTGCCACTTCAAAGCGAGAGGATTTTATTTTTCCGAGCCTGTACGTTTTTTCTTGACACATCTGTGATGCTGGGTATAACATAATAACATAATCTGAAAAAAGCCAAACTATGGGCGACCATAGGACGGAAAGCCAAGGGTCTCAGTTAAGGGCTTATCCGTAAATAGGAGCAACTTTCCTCCAGCAGATAATTGCGGCGGCGAGATGAAGAAGAGCTTCGTAGCTTTCAGACAGCTTCTCATATCTGACCAGAAGTTTTCGGAATCGGTT
>JBEKHB010000127.1:0-6282 GCA_050012495.1 Syntrophorhabdales bacterium | reverse complement strand
ATAACCAGGGCTGGGGTTATTATAACAATGTTCCAAGTTTTTATTTCGATGTAGACCCGGGTTGGAGAGGATACTACAGAGACCATAATTGGAACGGGCACCGGTGGAACTATGAACGAATTTCTCACCAACAACTCCAGCAGAACTGGAAGAGCTGGCATAATGATCGACATTGGGAAAGGCAAGGAAGCTGGGGCGTCCAAGGCTATCAACCTCGACCACAAGAACAAGGACAGGCACTAAGACTTCAAAGGCAACAGCAATATCAGCAGAGACCTGAGGTTCAGCGACATCAGCCGCAAAGACAACCTCAGGCTCAGAAACGCGAAGCTCAAAAACCTCAGGTTCGGAAACCCGAGGCTCAGAAACCTCAAGGTCAGCCACAGAGACAAGAGCAAAGACCTCAGGCTCAGAAACCTCAAGGTCAGCCACAGAGACAACCTCAGGAGAGGGTTCAGCAGCCGCAGAGGCAGCCTCAGGTTCAACCGCAACACGCTCAGCCTCAAGGGAAACCTGAAGGAAGGGAGGAAGAGCATCGAAAGTAGGATGACAAAAAGTTTAGAACTATAATATCTGTAGGTTGGAACAAGAAAACCATAATCGCCGACAGAAAAAAGGCGATAGAGTTAGGCCATATCTTCTGCCCGAAAAGAGGTGAAGCGTTATGATTGCGGTATCCACGTACAAGGGGGGTGCGTGCTTAAGGAGATATATATAATGGGTGTGGGTGCTGGGAAAGTGGGCGGAAGTACGGATGCGTATGAGAATGGATATACAACCCGCCCTCGAGCCTGTTGCTGGAGCAGGGTATGCACCTCATCGTGCTCGCCACGCCGGAAGAAAGGCGGCTGCTTCAGTACACGGTGAAATGCCTCACCTGATGGGTATATCTCGCGGTACGCGCTTTTCTGCGGTAATCGTGATATAATAGGTGTGTTCTGCTGGTGACTATCATCAATCGACCTACGTTCAACCGCTTCTGCGTATTCCTGAAAAGCCATCCGGGGCTCGGGGCCACTGCCAGTAACCCCCAACAAGACAAAGGGTGTTGTTATGGGTTCCGAACTGCCACTTCGCATATCGGTGGTGGATAATCATGCCAAACAATGAAAGCAGGGAAGGGGTGTCAGATATGGAAAACAGTACAGGTGTGAAACCTTTCAACGGCCACTTTGGCCCGAGGAGGCACTCCATACGTCAGAAAGAAAAGCCGCTCCGCTCGAAGAATTACCTCGAATTCTTAGCTCACTATGGGGCGGAGTTAGTGCAGGTCGATGGGCCTATAATCGTCGCAAGACGCAAAACCGGCACCGAATTGCCCTTGGAGCAGAAAGGCAAACTACAAATGGTGGCGCTACTACTTGATGAATTTGGAACAGTCGATGGGGCCAACGAAGCGATAGGAAACTACAGAGCCTCACACCCTTGAGTCTTTCCTCAAACCGGAGTCGAAATATAGGAGTGCGCACCGCTCCTGATCCGGTTATCGTTATGCCCTCGGTATTAGCAGCAGCCGAGAACGATTCTGAGCAAACATGAGAACAGGGGGCAACTAATGGCCAAAGACGTGGGCATTGTTGAACGAGTTCAACAGACTATCGATCGCGTAAGGAAGTTCGGAGAAGGCAAGGACGAAGACTATGGCACGGCGACCGCTGTAATCAGAGACGCCAGGGACGCTATCGCCGAGGCGAGGACTGCAAGTGCCAATGTGTCCGACCTGGAATCCAGGATGCCGGAGATAGAACAAAAAGCATGGCGTTTTGCTGCCAAAAAAGCCTGAAGTCAGTGTGAACGGCATCGATGGCTACAGACAGCGAGACCCTCGGAGGAAAAGGCAATCAGAACCCGATATGCCGTCCGACCATCTGTCCGGGTTTTTGCAACCATCGCCTCCTATAAAACCTACAAACGAGAATCACTGTAGGTTTCAGCAAAGCTTTGCGCTCGTTTCAAAAAGTTTTACACTCCTCCAAAAAAAGCGGCTGGCCTTGGCCTGCAGAGCCATACCCGGCGCTTTCCTGAAATTGAGCTTCTTTCCTGGTGCCCATGAATACCGCCTTTCTGACGGAAAGCGTGAATATAGGTGTTGTATTTTGCGGCATTTCTCTAACGCCCATGACCCTCGAACTGGAGGCCGAGGAAGAAGCCAGAGAGTAGGAAAAGGAGAGGGCGAGGCTGAAGCTGAACAAGCAATCTGCAACGGAGGACCTCCGCAGCCGCTATGCGCAGCGTCCCAAGAGCGGTGCTCGTCTCGCTGAATCGCAGCCAGAGATAATAAGCTGAAACCGTGTATTCTATGATCTTGCTTGTAACGCTCAAGTTTTAATGGTAATAAGTATAGTCCATGGCAGTCTACGTGAAACCCTCCCTTCAAGCCAGGAACTTTCTCATGATCGTCGCCGTCCTGCTCCTCTCCGTCCTGGCCCTCTCGCTCTACTTCGACGTAGTAAGGGCCCGGCAGCAGTATGAAGAACTGGCAACCGCGGTGGCGCGCTCTATTTTCCGGCAGCTTCTGATCGCCAGGGAATGGACTTCCCGGCACGGCGGGGTCTACGTGCCGAAGACGGAGGACCTCGAGCCCGCGCCCAACCTCAGGGAGCTATCGCAAGACGTCTTCACGAAGGACGGCAGGGTGCTGACCAGAATTCATCCCGAATATCTGACGAAGCTGATCGGGGACATCATGAACGACGAGGACCGGATAAGGATCGACGTCACCAGCTTGAAGCTCACCAGTATGGCAAACGCCCCGGACCTGTGGGAGAGGGGTGCCCTGGACAGGATCGAGAGGGGGAGCAAGGAGGAATCCGCCATCGTGGGGCGTGACCGGTCGACCACGTTCCGTTACATGGCGCCGCTGAAAACGGAGGAGTCCTGCTTAGGCTGCCATGGAAAGCAGGGATACAGGGTGGGGGACGTCAGAGGGGGGTTGGCCATTTCTTTTTCCTACGGCCCCTTCCAGAAGGCGCTCCGAAAGAACGAGACCCAGATCTACCTGGTCCATCTGCTCTTCCTCGCGATCGGCCTCGCCATGGTCTATTCTTTCGGGACGAAGCTGATCAAGGGGATCGTAAGGCTCCAGGAGGCGCTCTCCCGTATCAAGACGCTGGAGGGACTGCTGCCCATCTGTGCCGGCTGCAAAAAGATCAGGCTGGCGGAGGCCGACCCCAACAGCCAGGAGTCGTGGATACCCGTTGAGTCTTTCATCGGAGAGAGGACCGATGCCCAGTTTTCCCACGGCTTCTGCCCTGAATGCCTGAAAAAACTCTACAACTGGGAATACCGCAAATGAAGGAGGGGCCGTAGGTGTGGACGCCCTTTACATTTCTACTTTTGATCGCAGCATCAGGCCGTGCCCCCATCACCCCCAGGAACTGGTGCCCTCAATGTCGCGTGCCCTTGCGACCTATTGCATGGAGGCTCTCGTTCGAACGTTAATCGACGGCAGACCCTCTAGACTTTTGATGGGCGTATTGAGAAGGGGTAGGTAGCGAGCCGTCGAATAATCCGCAGAAGTGCTCGAACTCGATGACGCCGCCCGGGGGTACAACGATGAATTCGTCCTCCCACGGCCCATTGATCATTTTTGTGACGAGGCTTGTCGATCCCTCTATCTCCTCATACCGTAGCTTGAACCGCTCCGCAGTGCGTCGCGCATAATGACGGTACTTCTCCAGTTGGTACTGACCTGTGTTGATAAGGGCCAGCCGGGTGTAGTTCTTGAGCATGATGCGGTATATCCGTTCTGCCCGTTCCCGGCCGTACTTGGCGACCGTCTTCTCATATTCCGAAAAGGGGTTTTCTCCCACCTCGATCCATCCCTTCGTCAGGTAGTAGGTCCCCGGTTCCGATTGGGACTGTTTCTTATAAGCGGAGGTTGAGCCGAGGAATATGGCGATGCAGTTGTCCACCCGCGGAACGACCAACGTGCAGTCATTTGCCCGCAAACCGATGACGCCCTGGGAACACAGCCCGTAACCAAGAAGGATTGTATCGGCTCTCCCACTCGATTCATCTATGGCCTCTTGCAGAGCCTTGCAGAGCCTTGCGGGATCGGTGTGGAAGCCGAAGTCAACAGTTCGGTGGCCCACATCCGGGGGCAGGAGGGGCAGCATCTCTTCGATGACCGTGGCACAGGCAATGACAAGGATTCTCGTCTTTATCGGATCCTCCCGGGTCTCGCCACGCGGTGTGGAATGGAGCATGGTCGTGGTCATTGGTGCTTCTTCTCTGTAATCATCTGGCAGATTCGCACGCCTTCCATGGCGTCCGTTGTCCAGTAGTCGGCGCCGACAAGTTGACAGACTCTATCGTTCAGAGTAGTTCCGCCAATGATGACCGGGATGGGGGTTTTTCCGGGTGGGGTATGGTCGCGAAGCAAGTGAATGGTCTCTCTCATGCTCTCATAGGCGAGTGTTATCAGTCCGGAAAGGCCGACTACGTCCGGAGGATTGGCCTCTGCGTATTGAAGGAAGCGCTCAGGAGGAACATCCACTCCGAGGTCTTCTACCGCAAATCCATAACATCGAAGCGCCACCGCTACAATGCTCTTGCCGATATCGTGTATGTCGCCCTGCACAGTGTCTAAGAGCACCAGCCCGAAGGCCTTGCCTGTCAGCTGTTGCTCCATGTGCGGCTGGGTCAGGGCCATCACTTCGCGGAAGATCTCCCCGGCCATGAGCAAGCCGGAAAGGTAGTATTGGCGCGTTGCATAAAGCTCTCCTACCCCAAACATTGCCTTTTCGCAATCCTTGATCACGGCAAGCGGATCGACACCCTCCTGAAGCAGGCGTTCCACGAGGGTCAAGACGTAAGTTTCATCGAGATCGACAAGGTGTGTGACAAGTGCCTCGCGTATATCTTCGTAGGTCATGGTCACCTCAAACTGGCGTCAGCGCCTATGTGTGTGGTAAGCCGGTACAGATCGGAACGAAAAATGAACCATCCCCAACTCACGGGCCGATCGGCGAAATCGTAGAAAGTATGTTCGAGCCGAAAGGCAGCAGACCCGGGAGGCATTTCCAGCACTTTGCCCTGCTCATCGCTAAGGTTTACCGCTTCTACGGTGAGCTGCCCTCGCCGCAAGTCCTCTCCGTGCTGTCCCTGGAGCAAGCCCTCCAACGAGGTGATTTGAAGCTGGGCCTCCACGAGGGGACGCCGAGGATCGTACACCAGATACTCGCGATGATACATGCTCGGTACGCCCTCTTGCAGTACCAACCGCCTGATATGGATGCCACGATCTCCCGGCGATACCGCCAGCTTGCCCGCCACGACCTCATCAACCGACAGGATGCTCGCCTCCAAAAGGCGAACTGTCGTCTCGCCTTCGCCGGTCCATTGGTTCTTCAATTCGTGAAGCCTGAAGACTGCCTCGCCCATGTCGAGGGACTTTACGAATGTTCCTTTGCCATGAGTGGTGCTTACCAAGCCCCGTTCGACCAGAATATTGATTGACCGGCGGACCGTCATCGGGCTGACGCCAAACTGTTTACAGAACTGGCCTTCCGTGGGCAGTTGATCTCCCGGCCGAAGAATGCCGGCCGCTATCTGCTCGCTCACAATTCTCACGATTTGGATGTAGGCGGGCTCAAAGGAGTTACGGTTAATGGTTTCTCTTTTGTCGTTTGTCCTCACGATGGGATAGTCCTTGTGTTCAAAATCTGCCTATATATAAACACAGAACTTTTCTATTGACAAGCTATATATATATAGATAAACTTGGCGGTGCGCTATTATTATCTTACAAACAGGCATTTATTTAGATGGGATGCTTCCAGTTGGATCGGTTTGAACACTGACTATAGGCAAGACCGCATTATTATCATCCTTGTCATGCTCTTCATGCCGAACGGGATCGTTCGGCTGATGGAGAGGAGGGTACATGGCGAATAAAGTTGAGAGGGAGGTGAAACCGGGGAAAGCGAGAGGGTCGCTTTATTGATTACATGGCACAGGCCGATATGAGCTTATGAATGCTTAAAGGAAAGGAGGCGCTGCGATGGCGGGAGAACTGGTTACGTTGTTGTCGGATTTGGAGGAAGAGAAGGCATTACAGTTCGTCGATCAGGCTCTGGACAAGGGAGTGGATGCCGCGGGTCTCCTGGCAGAAACCAAGGAGGCAATGAGCCTTGTGGGCCAGAGATTCGCGAGCTGTGAGTACTTCATTCCGGACCTGATTTTTTCCGGTGAGATCCTGAAACAGATTATCCAGAAGCTTGAGCCGCATCTGAGGAAAACCCAGGGCGCGGCGAAGCTTGGGAAGGTCGTTGTGGGAAC
>JBEKHB010000126.1:0-6320 GCA_050012495.1 Syntrophorhabdales bacterium | reverse complement strand
GGGAGGCTATCACTGTTATTCTTATCGGCATGGCCGAAATTTTGTTAAGGAAATCCTTTTCTGCATCTGCAAGCAGGCGCACATCTTGTATCGGCAGGAATCGGTAAAAAAACGGTTACTCACAGACGGGTCCAGGCCCAAAATGGGCACAAATTTAGGGGTCGCTACATTAGGGCAGGACAGTGAGGTGCGGTAGGGTGATAGACCAGGCAGGGAGAATCCCCTCCCTATTTTTCTTCTAAGAGAGGACATCCATCCTCACGTATAGCTTCCTGTACTCCTCAACTTTGTCTTTTTTCTTGCACGGCTGCAATAGAAATGGTAATAGTGATGTAAGTAGGTGGAGACGCGGGCGGTGTCTTAGGAAGGTAACGAATGAAACAACGTCCCCACCGCCGTTAAGGGGAGGGGTCTATTGAGCAGGGATATGGTAATATGCTTCCGGACGAGCGAGGAGCTGCGCAAAGCACTGGAAAAGATCTCCAGGGACGAGAGGAGAACTCTTTCTTCCTGCATAAAGAGCATCCTCTATGCGTACATAGAAGAGCGAGAGTCGAAAAGCGTGGACAGGGAGAGGCGTCGTTGTCCGCGGAAAAAGGTATCCGCCCCCGTTCTGGTGAGGGGCCTTGATGGGGCGGTGCACGCGGGAATGCTCCATGACATCTCCCTCGACGGCATCCGGATATCGGTCCCCCTAGGCTTTCAGCGCGAGGTAGGGGAGGAGTCTCCCATCTCCGTGGTCTTCACCCTGCCCGAGGGCGAGAGGGCGCTCATCGTGGTGTGCCTGCCCAGGCATATCCACTCCAACGGTGAGACAACCATCGGGGCGTCCTTCATCTATACCAACCTCCAGAGCTACCAGACGCTCCAGGGCCACATCATGGGAGTGATTGCCGGGTAGAAAGGCGTCCTTGTCGTGGTAAGCCCTTCTCCGTTCGGCGCCACGACCGGTATAAGGGTGCGACGGGCCGGTTCGGAAAACAGTCTATTCGATCATCCCCGCAGCCTTTTTTCTGATGCCCATGAGGCTCTCGCCTACTTCCTCGATAATCTTGAAGTTTCCCTTGCATTTCTCGCGTACGAGTGGTAATTGATGGATAAATGTATAGGTTAGGGTCAGCGGCTCGGCAAGTGAAGCCGGTGAAGAACGTCCCTCGGGCCGTCCTGAGAATTGCCAAGTGAAAGCGCCAGGAATTTATTTTTCCAGAACCTGTACGTTTTCTTTCGTTCTTATTTCGTTGACAACCTTCAAGCTGTCCAGCTATGATACATAGAGGAGCGGTGGTTTCAAATAAATACATGGGTGAGGAGGTGAGGACATCAAACATCGGGAGGATCTTAACCAGTTTACGTACCGACTATGATAGCTTGGAAATGAAAAGGGGGGCTTATGGTTTCGCTTCGCGTGAATGGAAAGAACTACAGCGTCGACGTGCCGAACGACGTGCCTCTGCTATGGGTTCTGCGCGACCATCTCAAACTTACAGGCACCAAGTATTCGTGCGGAATAGGCGAATGTGGAAGCTGTACGGTGCATATCGATGGTAAGGCGCGGAGGTCGTGCTCTATTGCCGTCGGAGACGTACAGGGAAAAAAGATAACGACGATCGAAGGGCTGCCGAAGGACCATCCCGTAAAACGGGCATGGATTCAGGAGCAGGTTCCCCAATGCGGCTACTGCCAGCCAGGCCACATTATGCAGGTCTCGGCCCTGATCTCTGAAGCAAAAAACCCGGACCCGGATAAGATCATCGCCGCCATGGACGAGATGCTCTGCCGGTGCGGCTCGTACCCCCGCATCAAGCGCGGCATAAAAACGGCCGTGGAGATCGTGAGAAAGGAGGGCAAGAGGTCATGAAATCATCCATATCCCGCCGGGATTTCCTGAAAGGATCTTTGGCAGCGGCAGGTCTGACCATCGGAGCCTCCCTCACGCCCTTCGGAGCGAAGCTTTTGAGCGGCGCCGAAATGAAAAACGGGTTCAAGCCCACTGTATGGTACGAGATCACACCGGACAATATCGTCACGGTGTGGATACCAAGCTCTGAAATGGGCCAGGGCATAAGAACAACCCTTGCGATGATCGTTGCCGATGAGCTCGAAGCGGACTGGAAGGAGATTCGTGTGCAGCAGGCGCCTGCAGGAGATGCCTTCAAGAATCCTTTAGTGCGCGACCAGCTTACCGTGGCAAGCGCAAGCGTCAGGGGTTACTATGAGCCGCTGCGCAAGGCCGGAGCAGCAGGGCGTATGGTGCTTGTCAAGGCTGCGGCGAAACAATGGAAGGTGGCCGAAGACGAGTGCCTCGCACAGAAAGGGATTGTGACGCACAAGAAAAGCGGCCGGAAACTCACCTATGGAAAACTCTGCGAAAAGGCGGCCGCGCTCCAGGTTCCCCAGGAGCCTGTCCTCAAGAAGGAAAGCGAGTTCACTTACATCGGGAAGAGCATACCCCGGGTGGATATACCGGAGAAAGTTGCCGGCGCCGCTGTGTACGGCATGGATGTCGCAGTCCCCGGTATGCTCTACGCCTCCACTGCCCGCCCGCCCGCCTTCGGCGCAAAGCCGGTGGGTTATGACGAGCAGGCTGCAACTGCTGTTAAAGGCGTACGCAACGTGGTCGGCACGCCTTTCGGCATTGGCGTGTGCGCGGATTCACTCGATGCCGCATGGAAAGGCCGGGATAGCCTCAAGGTCCGATGGGATAAGGGGTCCCTTCCCGATTTGAACAATGATTCCATAGAA
Source organism: Syntrophorhabdales bacterium (assembly GCA_050012495.1). Lineage (GTDB taxonomy): Bacteria > Desulfobacterota > Syntrophorhabdia > Syntrophorhabdales > WCHB1-27 > BOG-1155. The sequence goes on along the minus strand of JBEKHB010000126.1, from coordinate 3,578 downwards.
AAGCACTTTATGGAAGAGCTCGATAAACCGGGATCAAAGGTAAAGGACGCGGGAGATGCAAAACAAGCCCTGGCCGCTGCCGCAAAGAAGGTCGAAGCCGTATATTTCGTGCCGGCCGTCGCTCATACGACTATGGAGCCGATGAACTGCACAGTCCACGTGCAGAAGGACCGCTGCGATGTGTGGGCCCCGACCCAGGGCCCGCTCGTGGCCAAAATGGTTGCTTCGCAGGTAGCGGGCATGCCTGCCGATAAGGTCTACATCCATACGACCCTTCTCGGCTGCGGCCTGGGGAGGCGCGCCGCCCCCGATTTCATCGTTGAAGGGGTGATCCTGTCCAAGGCTGCGGGAAAGCCGGTGAAAGTCGTCTGGTCCAGGGAAGAAGACATCAAGCACGATTTGTTCCGGCCCGCGACATGCCAGAGGATTACGGCCGGCTTGGATGCCGGGGGCCGGCTCACCGCATGGTCCCACAAGGTAGTCACGCCTTCTCTCATGAAAGATATCGACCCGAAGGCGGTAGTCAACGGGGTCGATTTTATGAGCCTCTGGGGCCTCGCCGATTTTCCCGGCTCACCTGATAACAATAACATCGCATATGAGATACCCAACTTCTACCTTGAGTTCCTGATCGATGATCTCCCCATCCCCGGCGCCCCGTGGCGCTCGGTACAGAACGCGCCGAACGCATTCGTCACCGAGTCGTTTATTGATGAGCTGGCCTTTGCTGCCGGCAAGGATCCCCTGGCTTTCCGCCTCGAGCTTCTGAAAAACAACATGCGCGCCAGTCGCGTACTCGAGAAGGCAGCGGAAAAGGCAGGCTGGGGAAAGGCCGCGTCCCAGGGGCGGGCATTGGGCATCGCCCAGCACTCCTGCTTCGGCACCTATGTGGCCGAGGTGGCGGACATCTCCGTAAATCGGAAAGATGGGGTAATAAAGGTCCATAAGATTGTCGTGGCTGTGGATTGCGGCCCTGTCGTCAACCCCGGCCCGCTGCACGCACAGATCGAGGGCGGCGTGATCATGGGCCTGAGCACCGCCCTCAAAGAGCAGGTCAAGTTTGCCGATGGAGGGGTGAAATCAGCCAACTTTAACGATTATCACCTGCTGAAAATGTCGGAGACTCCCGAAATCGAGATCCATGTGATCGACAGCAAGGAGAAGATGGGAGGGATGGGAGAACCGCCTGTTCCGCCTGTTGCGCCTGCGGTCGCGAATGCCTTTTTTAACGCCACAGGCGTCCGCATAAGGCGTCTTCCCCTCGATCCCGCGACAGTAATGGAGGCGATCAGGGAAAAGGCATAAGAAAATAACCAGGGGGCGGGAGGTCATTTCCTTCGGGCTGCCGCCCCCTGGTTTGAGGGGACGGTGGGGCCGTTATTGCAAACGTTGCATTCCCAGGCATTCCTATCTACCCTCGCCCACACCCGACGATCTCCTACATTTTTTAGAGCGGTACAGTCACGCAATCCTCTGCCTATCGATTACCACCAAAAAGCCTGCGATGCAACAAAAACTTCGGAACCGAAGATTTCAGGAAGGAGGCCGCGGCGTAGGATATTTGATCATCGAAGAACGGTCACCATGTGATAGGGACGCACCTAGCGGACGTTGGTACAAAGTGAACTTATTGTTGAGACGCGACACGATTCAAAGTCGGATGCAACTATGCCTCCTCTATAGTGGTGCATCTGTGGCCCGCTTCCTCGGAGTGAGCACGTCTCTTGTCAAACCGCATGGCGAACGAGGGGGAGACAGCCGACCTTGGTTCCTGTCTCGAAAGTTCACTTTGTACCAACGTCCCAACGTCCCCTATTAGCCCCGCAGCACAAACTCATGGGTGCGCTCCCGTTTCTCTTCCTCAAATACGAGACGAATGTGTCCGAGTACCTGCGGTTCATCAAAGAGCAGGCGAATCGTTTGCTTCCCGTTTTCACCGGCCAGCCAGCCCGGCCCACCGCCGGTTGTCAAGGCCGACTCGATGGGGTGTCCCGTCTCCTCAGAGGTGATCTCGACCTGCGCCAAACGCTCCAGGTCCAGCCAGGCATGATCGGTAGATACGGGCTCCTTCGGGCTTCGATTGATAATCTTCTTGCGCATCATGTTCTCAGCAACCTCCTTCATTAAGATATAGGTGATGCAGGGGAGACCAAGACTCCGAACGGGCCGGCAGGCCTCCTGCACTCACGCCGTTGTGTTAAAAGCGGTAGCTGAGCCCCGCCAGGAAGACGTCGGTGTCACGGTCCTGTTGCGTGATAATCCGGCTCCAGGAGGCACGCAGCGCAAAGTTCTCGAGGAAGCGGACACTGGCCGAGAAGCTTGCAGCCCAGTCAAGCTTTGTCTTATCGTCGCTTCCCTGCTGGTACTTATCGTGTGCCAGATAGGGACCGAAGCCCGCACCGAGCGTCAGGCGATCCGTAAAGAACGGATGGGCCAGCCAGACCTGGCTCATAAGACCGTATCGGGCCACAGGCCGGTCGCGGCCTTCGTAGAGTCCCGTGGCCGTCCAGTCGAGATACTTGGCAAGATCTCTCCGGTATTCTAAGGCCCAGGAAGTGCTCTGTTCGTTCTTCTGAGTGTTGAGGACCGTCGCCCCTGTGTAACCAGTAATCTCGTTGCGGAGGTCGCCTACACCCTGACCGCCCGACGTTCCGGTTGGCTGCTTGTCGGTTCCCAGCTCATACCCGATCCCGATGGTGCCCGAAAGCGTATCAAAGCTCTGCCTGGCCGCTAAGTAGTTGATACGCGCCTGGATCAGGAGGGGGCTCAGTGTGTACAAGGTGGCCGTGGCGCTGAAAAGTGCTGCCACCCCGTGCTCATCATGGAATGCACCGTTCGCGCCGCCGTGGGTATCGAAAAAGGCGTACGGGCCCGCCCCCAGGCCGAAAACCAGGTTTCGATTCCACACGTCCGCGCGGCCCCACAACTGGCCGGCAATGCCGTCTCGATAGTGGTTTACCTCATGCCCCTCGTTGATATACGAAAAACTGAAGGCCGCATACTTTTCAATCTCCTGCAGATAAGTGGTTGACCACTGAAGCCGCGCGGTACCGGTTTGAGTGTCCCGCGTCACGCCAGCATTAACGAAGAATTCCTGCGCATAGGCAGTGCCGGAGAGAAAAACAAATAAGAAAACGGGAAGAATCTTTCGCATGAACACCTCCACATTTGGTAGTGCTATCACGCTACGCGAGCGGCGCGGGGAATTAAACTCCTCAACCCAGACCCCTACTAAAACATAATCCTCGTGTGCGGCTTTGCCTCAGCTATCGCTCATATCTGTACATCGGGAACGAAATCTGGAGAGTATCGCCCCGCAGCCAGGTCTCCCGCTCAACTTTCCGTTACGCCATTTTCAACCGTAATGCTCACTTTCCCAAATCTCAGCTCATGCATTAGTAGTAGGTGTTTTCAGTAATGAACGCTGACGGGCAGCGGCGTCGAAAAGCACCTACTACTCGCCACATAGGGGTCTCTCAGCTGAGTGAAGAGTACCACTTGAAAGCCTGAGGAACTTATGTTTCCAGAACCTACTTTTTTGGTTGACTCAATGCTTTATCAAGTCCCGGAAGAATTGA
>JBEKHB010000125.1:0-6398 GCA_050012495.1 Syntrophorhabdales bacterium | reverse complement strand
CGCCATCTCCGCGCCCGCCCCATGCTTAATCATTACCATCTGCATCTTTCAACTTCAAGGAAAATCTCACGATCCTCTCTTCCAGGAAGATACACGTACTTTACTTCACCTACGAAGGTTGACTCCCAGCGTTTGTGTCCGAGCGATGATTGCCATTTGAAAGAGTTCCATTATCCCCATCCGCCTGATGTTATGTATTGTCCGGCAATTTCAATCACCTTGCAAGTGACGGTTGCATGAGTGCGGAAGGCCACATCGTGCTTTACCCGATCAGATAGAGCCAGGCAACTCCCACACCGAGAGTCAGAATCGTCGTAGGGATCCCAACCCGGCAGTATTCCCAAAAGGAGATCACTACCCCTTTCCGTCGGGCGTTTTCAACGACGATGAAATTCGCGACCGAACCCAGGACGGTGAGGTTCCCGGCCAAGGTGCTTGACATGGCGAGTGCCAGCCAGGCGCCCTCCCGGGCCGCGGCAGGCATCGCCGGGATTATGGGCTTGAAGAGCAGGACCGCGGGGACATTACTCACCAGGTTGGACAGCACGGCAGAGACGAGACTCAAAACACCCAGAGGATGGTTGAACAGCAGACGCCAGTGTTCGATCCCCCATTGGTGAACCACCCTGGTCTCGAAGGTGTGGACGACCACGAACAGGGCGCAGAACATGACCAGCAGGCTCCAGTCGATCTGGCTGTAAATCCTCTGGGGCCGGACCCTGCCCAGGAAGAGCACGGCGGCGGCGGCGAGGGCGACCAAAGAGACGGGCAGCCCGATGAAAAAGAGGATGACCGTCACCAGCGTCACGGCCACACTTTTTTTTAAAAGCCAAGACCGGGATTGGCGGCGCCTTACAGGTTCTTCGACAGACTGCTCCGGGACAGCCTGCGCCACGCTCAATTTATGACGATAGGCGACGGCAATCACGAAGAAATCGATCACCAGCCCCATGAGGGCCACCGGAGCGAGACAGACGGCGAACCGCACGTAGGCGATGTGCGACAGAACGCCGATGATCATATTCTGCGGGTTGCCGGTAAGGGTTGCCGTCGAGCCGATATTGGCGGCGGTGGCAAGGCCGATAAGGTGAGGTAACGGATCGATCCGGAGGCGACGGGCCAAGTGGATCACCAGGGGGGTCAGGGCAAGGCAGACGATGTCGTTCACCAGAAAGGCCGACAGCACGCCGGATAAGGCAATAGTCACGGCCAGCAGGGCGCGGGGAGTACGGAAATGGCCTAAAATAGAGGTGAGTCGGATGAAAAAACCCGACAGGCGCAGGCACGCCACGACCACCATCATGCCGAAGAGCAGAATGATCGCTTCGTAATCGACAGACCGGACTGCTTCGGGAAGGGGGAGGATGCCGGTGACGATCATCAGCGTAGCGCCGACCAAGGCGATGCCGGCCCGGTCGATCCGCAACCACGGAACCTTGCCGAGCGCGAGCCCCAGATAGCTCGCCGAGAAAATGGCGACGACGAGCCAGAGTGCGAGGGATGGGTTCAACATACTCCCCCGGCGGAAGTCTCAGCTGCGGCGGGTCGGGTCTCGGGCATCCCGATTGCGAAGACGATGAGCGCCACGAAAGCGGCGGCGGCGGATGCGAGAAAGGCTGCATTATAGCCGAAATGATCGACGATCTCGCCGGCAGCCAACCCACTCAGCGAGGCGCCAATGCCCTGAACCGTGGCGATGGCGCCCTGGGCCAGGTTGAAGCGACCGGTACCCCACATGATATCTGCGACCACCAGGGGTCCGGCAGCACCGAATATCCCCGCTCCGATGCCATCGAGCAGCTGAACCCCGATCAACCAGGCGCTGTTGTCGGACAAGGTATAGAGCACGGCCCGGACAGGCAGGATGACGAAGGCGGCCAAAAAGAGAGGCTTTCGCCCCCATGTGTCGGCGGTACGGCCTACCAGCAGCGCAATCGGCAGCATTACCAATTGTGCGGCGACGATGCAGGCCGACATCATTGCCGTCGCCCCTCTCGGATATACGGCCGCGAGCTTCTGCCCCACCAGTGGCAGCAGCGGTGCATTGGCAAAATGGAACAGCATGACGCACAGACCGAAGATCACGAGCGGTCGCGACTCAAACAAGATGCCATAGCCGACGGGACCGCCCGGGTGATCGGCGTCGGGCTTTCGGTCCAACCCCCTCGCCCGGTCGAAATCGATGGCATGAGAGGGAATGGAGAGCACGGCGATACTGGTTAGCACTGCGAAGACCGGCACCATGAGGAAAACGGCACGCTGCGACAAAAAATATCCGACCGCACCCGCAGCGATGGCGATAGCGACATTGCCGGCATGGTCGAAGGCCGAGTTCCGCCCCATGCGCCGGGCCAGCTTCGCGCGCGCGTACAGGCCCAAGGTCAGGGCCGCAACTGCGGGACCAAAAACGTCGCCTACGATTGCCATCAGGCTGTTGGCGATCATCACCGGCCAGAATGTCGGTAAGGCAAAGATAACGACGGCTGCGATGGCGAGGACGGCAAGTGCGAGGACGATCGCCCCTCGCTTGGCGCGGGTCTCGTCGATCCAGGCGCCGATCGGTGTCTGCACGGCGAGTCCAAGCAAGCCGCCGACCATGGTCACCATGCCGACTCCGGCCTGGCTCCAGTGCTGCCGGGTGACCAGGAAGACATTGAGATAGGGTCCGACGGCGCCGCGCACGTCGGCGAGCAGGAAGTTGATGGCGTCAAGCGAGATCGGGTGGAAACGGCTGCTCTTCTGATCTGATGTCATAGATACAATCTAAACCCGTATTGCCGGAATACCCGGACTACGATCTTCGATGCACTTGATTCTTTGCGAATTTCCTGTGCCAAGAGGATTCCGGTAAGGCCGAAGGTTGTAAAAGGAGCGTAAAAGCATTTCATGAAGAAAAATCCGATGTGGACGTTGTTTCATTCTGTACGCTCTCATTCACCGGAGCGGCCTGTAAGCCTTTACAACTGCGGTCTCCCTGTCCTTCATTATCAGAGAAATGCCGAAAGATTACAACAACTATAATAACCCTTTCCGTTAGAAAGAGGGTATTCACGGTCACTAGGTGAGAAACTCTGTTTCAGGAAGATACACGTACTTTACTTCACCTACAAGGTGAATATGTGCCCTTCCAACCTTGATCGTGGATTACCACAAAAAACATGGACATTGGGGGCAACAAGCAATGTCTTGAATGATATCATCGCCGCAGATAATTCTGTGTTTCCGCTCAGCGAAAGGAATGAAACACCGTCCCTGTTACGGAACGTGTTTTGCCTCCTCCCATCTACACGAGCAACGCACAGAAACGCCCTAATTCAAGATCCAACAATGGACAGTTTGTATTTTGTCCAGTTATGCCTTCCGACGCGAGGAATAAACGTCCGGTGGATTTAGAATGGCGATACATTATGAAATATTGCGAATAAGTCCATCATTTAAATAGCAGAAAATCGAGACGGCCAACTGCGTATTTGTCTTTGCCAGGGGCATGTCAGCTTGCTTTGCGGCCGCTGATTCCAGCATCACTCTCGTCTTCCATTGGTCCAGCCCTCGGTGACCACCTGCAGAGCGATATAGCACTGTAGGTCGGGACCAAAGCGCAGGCTCCGGCCGGCAGAAAAGAGCAGGTTATACCCCTCACTCAACTTCAACGTACCGCCCAGGTTGAAGCCTATGTCATACGTCTCACCCACATTCGTGGCGGTATTGGTATAGAGCTCTGCCCCAAGTTCCAGCCACTCGCTGATTCTTCTATTGAGGACGGCGCCCCCATACCAAAAATCCCGCGTATCCTTCGCTGTCTGGATCCAGTAGCCGAGATTCCCGTAAAGCTTCCACTCGCCCCATGTCTTCTGCGGCACAAGCGGCAAGAGCAATGAAGGTTTGCCGTCCGCCAGGCCCTTGTTTCCGATAGCCGCTGGAAGGGCGATCTGGGGATACGTGGCCAGAAGGAAAAGCGTGTCCTTCTGTTCGTAAAAACGCCACTTGACGCCGACAAGCGTGTCCGGTAACCCCGGTGGCTGCTTTTGGCTTTCCGGACTGGCATAGAGGTAAGGAGATTCAACCTTGAGCTGCACGTTGGGCTTGTAGCCATAGTTAATGTCGAGAAGGGGCGTCTGCATGGTACGATCATGTCCGGTTTGCTGCAGGGTGAGCGCATTATTGATCTCAAACCCGTGCCATTCAGGCGTCTCAGGGTCATCTGTGACGAAGGGCGGACCCCCAAAAACTATGGAGGGGACAAAGGAGAAGCAGACAACGAGGGCCAGTATGAGCGAAGCTGCTCCGAGGTGCGCACTTGACGGAGAGGCGACGTCGCTGTTTTTCACGCTAATACTGCAACGCCGGATATAGATTATATGTGGACTGGTATGTTGATGGGCTGATCCTATTTTTCCTTGGGTATCTTGCCAATTTCTTCTGCTTCCCGCCGCGAACTTCTTCATAAGAAGTCGGGTTTTTGTCGGGATAGGTTACATCCTCGTCGGTAGTTATTTCCCCACCACCAGGACGGTGAAACTGTCCTTGATCATCGTGGGGCGCGGCCTTGATCCCTCCGCGGTCGACGCTTTTTGCGGAGAAAACTGTGCGGTGGGCAGATAGATGTTGCCCGTCTTGGGATCGATCGCCATGGTGCGGGACCCCCGCTGCGTGGCAACGATCTCCAACACGTCGTACTTACCCGGAGAAGACTCGTACACCACGGTAAGGGTGCCATCTCCATTGGAACTGAAAGCCAGCCCCATTTCCGGATCGAAGCCATTTCCGTCGACGCCCTCGCCGATCGGCACGGTGGCGATCACCCTGCCGATCTCCGTGTCAAGGACGGTCATGACCTTATTGTGGCATCCCGAATAGACGCGGTGGCGCTCCGCATCGAGCCCCATCCCGCTCGGTTCCTCGCAGGGCTTGAGTGAATACCTTTTTGTCAACAAGAGCTTTCGGCTATCTATTTCCACTACTTCGTTGGTGTCTTCGATATTTACGTAGACCTTGCCTCTGCCGTCCGCGGCCGCATATTCGGGTTTACCGCCGAGGGTGATTGTGCCCGCAACCTCACCGGATGCGGCATCGAACGCCGTGGTATCCTTGCTGCGGCCATTGAACGTGAATACCCGTCGAGAGGCAGGGTCGTAAAGGATCGCATCGGGGTTTTCTCCGGTTTTCACCTGACCGAAGACCTTCAGTGTTTTCAGGTTGAAAATCGTGGCCGTATTCGCCTTTCCGTTGCTGGTAAAGCCCCGGTTTAACTCCGGCGCCAGAGCAATTCCATGCACGCCGGGAGTGTCGGCAATATCGCCCACGACCTTATCTGTGTCGATATCGACCACCATGACATGGGTGGACCGGGAGATGTAGAGCCGCCTGGCTGCGCCGTCGACAGTCAGGTAGTCCCAGCCGCCGATCCCGCCCAGTTGTACCTTTTTGATAACGCGATATCCTGGGTCGGCAGCATAGGAAACGGTGCCGATGAGGAGACTGCAAAACAATATCAATGCTTTCACGATGTCACCGCCTTTTGGCAAATTTTTCAAAAAAATCAGTTTGATGGGAAAGTAGCAACCGGTCCGGTGCATCTTTTTCGGAGGTCCCCAGGCAAGCCGCATGAGAGGAGAAAAGAGCGGGGCGGAGTTTTGCCTCTCTACCGGTTGAACGCAAGGACAAGCACCCCGCCCGCCACCATGATGATGCCTGCCCATTCGCGGGTCGTAGGTCGCTCACCGAGAAACGCGCACGCGAAGACAGCGACGAGAATCAGACTGAACTTGTCTACCGGAGCGACCTTCGATGCGGCACCCGCCTGAAGCGCCCGAAAATAACAGACCCAGGATGCGCCCGTTGCCAGGCCGGACAGACCCAGAAAGAGCCAGGTCCTGGAAGGCAGCGTGAAGAGTGGCCAGAGGGACGTTCTTCACTGGCTTCACTTGCTGAGCTGTTGACCCCCAGCCTACCCATTTATCAATTACCACTCGTACGCGAAGAATGCAAGAGAAACTCGACGGTTATCGAATAAATAAGGAAGAAGGTAGGGACAGCTCTGGGTCCCGCCACCGGCCCTCTGAGGCCATGGTGAAGTCATGTTTTCCAAAAAACCGCCTCAGGCGCTTTTTATCATGCCTGGTTGTCACTCCTCCTTGTCACCCCTGGTTGACACCCCCGGTTGTCACTTTGACAGGAAGCGGGAAAAGGAGGAAAATCTTATCAGGCCGGGCAGTCATTTTGAGAGGCCCTGAAGAGATGACATAGCCCGGCCCGTTTGAGCCGGTTTCGGGCGATCCCAGAGGCCGCGCCGTTCTTTGACAATTGAACCCCGACAGCCGCATCCGACGGCGGTGCTACCCGGCCGGGCGCTTTCGCGTCCGGCCGCGATACCCGCGTCAGACCGTGGCCGTTTATTC
>JBEKHB010000124.1:0-6789 GCA_050012495.1 Syntrophorhabdales bacterium | reverse complement strand
CCCGGAATGACGGGAAACGACACCGCCTGATTATTTCACAGCTTCTCGACTGCGGGCGCCCCCATCGATGAAGCCGGCCGGACGCGAAAGCGGTTGGTCGGGTAGCGAGCGGACGCGGCCGTGCCCCCCGAAGGGCGCGGGTCGAGGTTCAATTGTCAAAGAGCGACGCGGCCTCTGGGGTCTCCCGAAACCGGCTCAAACGGGCCGGGCTATGTCATCTCTCCAGCCTATCAAAATTAACCGCCCGGTCTCATCATATTGTCCCTGTTTCCTCCTCTCCTGTCAAAATGACAAGGAGGGGTGACAACCAGGCATGACAAGGAGGGGTGACAACCAGGCATGACAAGGAGGGGTGACAACCAGGCATGACAAAAGTCATGTTGTGCGATTTTCTTGAAAAAATTGACGAGGCGGCGGGGAGCCGTCGAGTAGTACTTCCTCAAGTTTGTCTTTTTTCTTGCACGGCTGCAATAGAAATGGTAATAGTGATGTAAGTAGGCGGAGACGCGGGCGGTGTCTTAGAAGGTAACGAATGAAACAACGTCCCCACCGCCGCCCGGCACTAGGCTAGAGAAGGATAAGGCGGCAAAAAGTAGCCTGCTGCCTTTTCCCTTCCATTGGTGGTACAAAATAAGGGAGTATCTATGAGAATCCTAAGTATTGAGACCATAAATGAATACGGGATATTCTCGAAGTATAGCAGAGGCGGTACCAAGGACTTTTCTGAGAACAACATCATCTTCGGATGGAATTACTCCGGCAAGACTACTCTTTCTCGTATTTTTAGAAGCTTGGAGAAGCACACGATGCATCCAGACTACCCGAAAGGGAGGTTCAAGATCGTGTGCAGTGATGGTTCCGAAATTTCGGAAACGAACCTCCCACAAAGCCCACTCAAACTGCGGGTCTTCAATTCCGACTATGTTCAAGAGAATCTGAGGTGGGGGCGACCGACGCGGGACGTTGAACCCATACTAGTAGTGGGCGAAGAAAACATAAAGATGCAGGAACAGATCGCGGCATTGGCGACAGAAAAACAACAACTGCTCGATAAATGGGTGAAACTCAATACCGACAATGAAACCGCATTGCATGAACACGGTACGGCTATGACAAATGAGGCCCTCCGCATAACGAACGACCTTTCGTTGGGTCGGAATTTCCGGAGGCCAGATCTTCAGGCCTTGCTTAATGACGACTCTATTGATAAGTCGCTCTTATCGGGAAGTGAGTTCAAGACTGCAAGGGAGACTGCGCTGTCAAGTCAGAAGCTCGACGCTCTTGCCCCGGTTTCTCTCTCGATAGAGCTCTCTCTCTTTCAAAGAACAACCGAGATTCTAAATAAGTGCGTGGCGCCATCTAAGACTATCGCGAAACTGAAACAAAACGCGACCCTTGAAAGCTGGGTACGTACCGGGCGGACCTTGCATGAAAAGGAATCCACATGTCAGTTTTGTGGGCAATACCTTGCCGACGGACTTGCTCAGTTCATTGGATGCGCATTTCTCGAAGGATTACGAAGCATTCCGAAAGGAAGTCGAGGACTTTATTTCAGCGCTCGACAGCTATAAAATTACGGTCATCCTGCCAGACAAGAACGCGCTTTACAGGAACCTTCAACAAGATTACCAGACAAGAGCCGAAGTAATAAAGAAGGAAACCGAGAAGTATAACGCGTTTATTGAGCGCTTAAAGGAGAAAGCAATAGTGAAGAAGAATCACCTTATGGATGCAGTCCCCATGGATGGCCTCGTTCTTCACGATTGCTCTCGCCTGACCGAAGCGGCGGAAGGTCTGAATGAAACTATTGGTCAACACAACCAGCGCACGACGGAATTTGATCGCATCAGACAAGAAAGATTACAGGCTCTCAAGAAACATTATGCCGCCCAATTCTCAACCGGGTGGGATTACAAGAAGCGAAAAGAGGAGATTCAACATAGGACTGATGAAATTTCCCGTCTCAATGCGCGTATAGACGAAATAGACAAAGAAAACCAACAAATACTGACCAAAGTATCTGAGATGGCCAAAGGGGCTGACAGCCTAAACTGGTATATTACTCGCTATTTCGGACAAGACTCGCCGCTATCAATCCATGTTGATGCGGACGATGCATTCCGTGTTTATAGGGGTGAAATGCTCGCTAACAATCTTAGCGAAGGGGAAAAGACCGCAATATCGTTCGCCCACTTTCTTACTTCCCTGAAGGATAGGAACATTAAGGACGTTCTCGGTGAAACCATTGTGTACGTGGATGACCCCGTATCCAGTTTGGATAGGAACCACCTATACAACACATATGCCTTGATTGCGGCGTGTCTGAAGAAGAAATGCGGTCAACTATTTGTCTCGACCCATAACTTTGAATTTTTCAATTTACTTAAGGACGAGTTCAAAGCGCAGCACACCAAGAAATGCAATTTTGCTACCCGCAACAACGATGCCTGCAGCGCACCCCTATTTCAAGTGGTCAGAGGAAAGGACAATGCCAGCATTAAGAACCTGGACTGCTTGCTCTGCCATTTCAAGTCGGAGTATTTGTTCCTGTTCTACCAACTATGTGAGTTCCGAGTGGATGTTACGGATGATTACACGGTCTTTACCATACCCAACCTCCTGCGTCGATTCCTGGAGGCATATTTCGCATTCATGCATCCGGCAAAACGGGGACTGGCGGACAACCTTACCGAACTCTTTCCGGACGCGGAAATACGTAAGATGGTGCATAAGATATTGGATGAGTTCTCCCACAACGAGAATACGGAACGCGTCTTTCAACTTTATACAGCGGAAGAGATCTTCAAGGCAATAGAGGCAACATTCATAGCTCTCGAAAAGGCGCGACCAGAGTACTTTAGAGAATTGAGGGCATGTATTACACCAGAATCCAATTTTGACTAGGTATCTTGTTCGACGACCTGCCATAAGTCGTCGCCGACACGACAACCATATGGGTCGTGGGGTCAGCCCTTGACTGAGGACAGGAATCTTATAAAAGACCTATAATATCGTTATCTTGTGTGCCGTACCTTTCCGATTGTCCTTTGTCAAGGGCTGACCCCGCCTCCCCACTCTAAGGCGACCGAGGCGGCTGAATTTTGCTAATTACCACCTTTCACACAGAATGTTGAAGGAACCTGTTCAGGCATTTCTAGCGTTAATAGGTGTATCAGAGTGTGGACATCTTCCTGGAAGACAGTTTGCCACCTGGTGGTCATGAATACCATCTACTAGCGGAAAGCCTGAAATAGTTGTTGTAATTTTGCGGCATTTCTCTGATAATAGAGCATAAGGAGATAGCAGTCGGAAAGGCTGAGAGACGGGTCGGGTGAATAAAAATGTACAGAATGAAACAACGTCCCTAGCACCCGTATAAAAAACGGGCTCTATGTAGCCATGTTAGCCAGACAAGGAGTGACCATGACCGGCAATGATGGGAGTGTTGTCTTCGCGCTCGACATTGGAGTTTACAGAACTGGCGCCAACGGACAAATTCTCTCCGGCACTACAGCAGCTTGGTCCCGCCTAACACGCGGAGTCGCCGATTTCGACTGTATCAAGCATAGCGGAACTCCCACGTATGGGCAGTTCACGGATTCATCCGACCTGGGCGAGTCCTCCACCAGCCTCTGCGGCCGAAGCATGGAGAAGCTCGCCGAATTGATGGCGGATGATCTTCGCGGTGGCCGACGAGTCGCGCTCGGATTCGAGGCCCCTATGTGGCTTCCTCTTGAGGAACGCCATCGAGCAAACCTCAACCTGTTCGCGCCGCGCTTTACGGCCGAGCGGGGAAGCGAATGGTATCTTCAATCGGGCGCAGCGGCCACTCTCAAGGCGATCTCTCTTGGGGTTATGCTTCGCAACCGCTTGCGTGAACTCGTTGGCACTGCTAAACGCACGACACTGGTCAAATACTGGCAACCAGGTACCATATTTCTGTTTGAAGCCTTTGTCGTAGGAAAGTACAAAGTGAATAACGTTACCCCGGGCTTTGCTGCTCCGGACGACGAGCGGGACGCGTTCACGGCTGCACTGGCGTGGGGCAACCTTCATATGGGCTTCGTGACGCCTACTTCGTTTCAAGGCGTCTGTTTGCACGCCGCAGGCGCTCGATCTGACCCTTGTCTTTCTTTGTGGGACGTGATCTTCGGCGCAGGGTCGTTTTCCGCTCCGGGCCAGCTAGACTGTGAGGTCGTGGCACTTGAGAGGCAAGAGGAATGAAGGCTGCGTAACCAGGCGTCGGAGCGGATAGCGTCAGAAATCGGGCTCCTGTGGATGCCTGGCATTACTCGCTTCCACACGGTAATGCGCGCTTTTAGGTAATTACTTCTCTGAATGCTTCGTAGGCGAACGCGTTGAGCAAGGGATTGAGGAGAACTTCCTGAAATCCTAGATTTTTGTCGCACAGAACGGGATTCAATGTTACAATCAGTAATTGACGATTCAGGCTTCGAAGAACGACATCGTTATTTTGCATGTTAATGGAAAGTTCACGAAGCGAGCTGGGCAGGGGGTGATCGATGATATCCGAAATAAGACTGACCAATTACAAGAGGTTTTTGGCTGAAACCATCCCGTTAGAGCCAATAACCGTGTTTATTGGGCCGAACGGTGCGGGAAAAAGCACAATAGCTTCCGCATTGTATGCAATTTCGACAATTGTCCGTCTTGGACTGTCAGCGGCGTTCCCTCAAGGTTTTTTTTCCTTTTTTCATCTTCTAAATTATAGCGCAAAAAAGTTTGGTTTTACGTACCCTCCCATGGGATTTGGTATCTCTGGAAAGAAGGATGATTTCAGTTTCGACTATGACATTTTTTTCAATAAAGATACAAACAGTCCTACTGGATGGTACATCCAGTTTGAAGGAATAAGAGTTCTAAGCGGCAATTCCCAACATCACTACAGTATTGGCAGGGCCCCAGATAACGATATGGTGTTGCCCACTGTCGGTACCCGGAGGTGGATAGCAGGTCTTCCTACAGCCCCTCAGAGGGACTGTTTGTTTCTTGAAATAGAAAGAGGTGTAGACCAGCCAGACTTTGTTCGTTATCTAAGAGAAATCAAGAAATACATGCAAATGATGAGTCGCTATCAGTTCTCTGCTACAGAGGCAAGAATGGCTTCTGAGCAGTATGATGGCTCCGGCAGGCAACCGTTCCTAAAGTCAGATGGGTCAAATTTGGCGGAAGTTGTTCAATTCTTGCAAGAGGAAAGGCGAGGGCTGTTGGTGCAGATGAAGGATTGGATTATCAAATACGCCAAGGGCGGGACTAAGATAGTAGATGTCGGAGTTGCTACTTATGAGGACAAAGTGTTTTTGAATTTTTATGAAGAAGGTGAAGGCCGGCAAACTCATGAAGTGAGAGGTCCGTTACTGTCAGACGGCTACTGGATATTTGCAGCATTTGCATGCTTAGCATCTGGCGAAACGTTGCCTTCAATAGCTTTTTTCGAAGAACCAGAGTGTCATCTTCATCCCCACAAACTGCCACTTCTTTGCGACATTTTCGGGAGCATGGCAACAAGGCAGTCGGGTCCTTGTCAAGTTTTGATTTCTACGCACTCTCCCTATTTTCTTGATCTATTCAAGGAAAACCCTAACTCCGTCATATTTCTCAATAATGGCAGAGCACAGCGTTTGTCCGCAATTCCCGATTATGAAAACGTTCTGTCACTTTACTCTTTGGGAGAGGCTTGGTATGCAAACATATTTAACTGGGGTAATCCGCAATGAACGATGCGTCTAGTCCCGTAGAGACATTTATTGTCGTGGCAGATGGCTCAACCGACTATCTTCTTCTTAGGAAAGTCATCCAGGAAGATCAGGAATTGGCTCCGGCCAGGGTCATCAAGATGATAGCGCCCGAGGACGTGGGATTGACACGAAGGACAGGTGGTGGACATAGGACCCTCCTGAGGGATCTGGGAATAGCCCTTATCAGAGCTGCGCAAGGCTATGCTGATGGCGTTTTTGCATTGGTGGACAATGATGGCGATGCTCGGTTTCACTTTCCTCATGATCGTCCTTGCCAAGATTGCAGGGAGTGCGAAGCTTGGGCAGAACTGGAAAAGGTCAAATGGGGAAAACCCGTAAAGAAAGGTGCTGCAATTCTATATCAGGCAGCAGAGACCATACCGCTTTCAGCCAGAGCAGAGTTTAGCCCGGCCATTGAGGAGGGGACGTTTTCAGACAACTTGAAACGTTGGTTATACGGAAGACACATTGAAGACAAAAACGAACGGTACGAAGCATTTGCGAAAGAACTGGAAAAGATGACGGTATCAGACATAAAGGCACGATGCTATCCGAGATTGAAAAAGACTTTGATTGCGATGATAAACACATGAGTTGAAATCCATGTGCCGTTATTTTTTCGATGAAGCGAACTTGCGCGACCAAAAAGCGGCAGTCGGGACGCTGTTGACGAACATGTATGCCCTTTGAAGCGGTAATCTTCGCCTTTTTGTGCCGCGGGCCGAACACGCGCTTCGTAGGTGGAGGCCGCAGACTCTTGATAAGAGCGTAATCTGTAGCCACCAGCGTCTAGTCGTGCCCGTCAACTGCTTCCTGTTATCGATATTTTTGTTTTTCTTCTTGAACACAAAACTTTCAGGTGGTAAGAATAGTGGGTGGATCAGAGGAGTCCCGGATAAGGGTGTGTAGGGGGCCAAAGGGGACGTGCTTAAGGGGGCCAAAGGGGACGTGCTTAAGTAAGTAAATAACTCTTGACATTCTTCCCTTACCAGTGATACCATCCGTCATGCCTCGCCGATCCCGTCTCGAC
>JBEKHB010000123.1:0-7507 GCA_050012495.1 Syntrophorhabdales bacterium | reverse complement strand
TGTAAAAGTATTTCGATACGGGAAGGAGGCTTTATGCCAATCATTCAGGTGCACCTCATCAAGGGAAGAACGGTAGATCAGAAGAGGAAGCTCGTGGCGAACATCACCGATGCCGTGGTGAAAAGTCTGGATGTGAAAAATGAGGATGTGCGGATTATTTTGCAGGAGATGGCGAAGGACGATTACGCAGTAGCCGGCGCACTGGTGATGGACAAGAAGGCATAAAGGGCGGTCCGCGGCCAAGAGGAGACGAGGGAAAGAGGCGCCCGGCCCTACCCTGTGCTATAAGTCGCTCTAAGGAGATCGCAGATGAAGGAGAAGCCGTTGATGGGAGAAATATCTTTTATGTCGGTCGTGGCGCTGGTCGGGCTTTCCGTGCTCTTCATGGCGGCGGAGCCGGTTGCGGCTCAGGACCTTAAGGGAAAGATCACCACGGAGCAACTTTACGCCGGTGCGCCCGTCTTCAGGGAGAATGCGCAGAAATTTACGCCCGATACCGTCGCGGTGAAGCGGATCAGGGAGATCGACTGGCAGCTTAAAATCGTGATGTTTCTAGGCACGTGGTGCTCGGACTCGATGCGGGAAGCGCCGAAGCTGCTCAAATTGCTGGAAGCGGGTCAGGGCCGTGCCCACGATGATCTTCTTCAGGGACGGCAGAGAGCTGGGCCGCATCATAGAATCGCCGGCCACCACGATGGAAAACGATTTCCTCAAGATCATCGGAGCGGAGGAGGGGCGAGGGAAGGAGTGATGAGGGCACTAACAGGGGTTATAATAAAGCGGAATTGGCGCGATACTTCAATGTCACCCGTTCTGCCATAAAGCACTGGGCAGACCGAGGCAGGCATCTCGTGGAGAACAGCAACGCCCTGCAAACGGCGATTAGCAAGTTAACAAAATAACTACGTTCCCACCGCCCTCCCCTACGGCTCTTCTTTGCCGCAAACTGCCTCTACGAGGAAGCACTATACCGGCGGTATACCACCGATTTAAGAATCAGAAAGAAACGGCGACAACAGATAAGGAGGTGGTTATGGCCCACGAAGATAATGGCGAGATTTTTGTGGCGCGGCAACCTATATTTGACCCGCAGCAAGCGGTGTATGCTTACGAGTTGCTTTATCGCAACTCCTTCACCAACTCCTCTCAGGTGGCTGATGCCACGAATGCTACGCTGAGCGTGATCCACCATGCATTTCTCGCTCTCGGTACCCAGCTGACGGGAGCGAAAAGAGTTTTTATCAACTTCGGCCGCGACGCGCTGCTTAAGAGGATGCCCTTTGTCCTGAGGCCGGAGTCGACCATTATCGAGGTGCTCGAGGACGTGGAAGCGGACGACGTTATCATGGAGGTTTGCAGAGACCTGAAACGGGCAGGGTATCTCATCGCGCTGGATGACTTCGACGGGCGCACCTCAAACAGCGCGGCTCTTGTCGATCTTGCCGACTTCATAAAATTCGACTTTCGGGCGACGACCGCCGACGAGCGACAGGATTTCGTCAGACGGCAGAACGGCAGAAAGATTCCACTGCTGGCCGAAAAGGTGGAAACGCCCGAGGAATTCAATGAGGCCCGCAAAGCGGGTTACGCCTATTTCCAGGGTTATTTTTTCAGCAAGCCGGTAATCGTGTCCGCGAGGAGCATCCCCACGAACAAAATGAACTATTTGCGGCTGCTCGGTGACATCAGTAAGCCGGAGCTCGACTTCATGGCACTTCAGAAGACGATCATGCAGGATACGTACTTCAGCTATTCCCTCTTGAATTACATTAATTCGGCCTTCTTCGGCCTCAGGACTCGCATTGCCACTATCCAGCAGGCCCTTATGTTCCTCGGTGAACGGGAGGTGAGAAAATGGGCCTCCCTCGTGACGCTGACTTTCGTAGGTGCCGACAAATCCCCGGAGATTCTTGCGACATCCCTGATCAGGGCCAAACTGTGCGAGTTGTTGGCCGAGAAGACGTATCTTTCAGCCAACACCATGGAGGTGTTCCTGATGGGCATGTTCTCGTTGCTCGACGTGCTCATAGGCAGGCCCCTTGGAGAAGTCATTGCGATGATGAACGTGTCTCGGGAGATGAAGATCGCTTTAACGACCGGCGGCAATGCGTATGGTGAACTTCTTTCGGCCGTGTGCGCCTATGAGCGGGCGGACTGGGGGCAATGCGAGGCGTCGGCCCGCAAACTTGATATGGACATGAGCGTGATCCCTCCGATGTACAAACAAGCACTCGAATGGGCGGATAAGGCCCTGGCCGGCGAGGGCTGAGCCTCCTTTCCCACGTTGATCGAATGGGTGGTAAGGATTTCAAGGGAGGTTTAATGCCATACCTAATAGAAGAAGTTGACTCGATCTTTGAGGTTCA
The DNA here is from genome assembly GCA_050012495.1 of Syntrophorhabdales bacterium. Lineage (GTDB taxonomy): Bacteria > Desulfobacterota > Syntrophorhabdia > Syntrophorhabdales > WCHB1-27 > BOG-1155. The sequence goes on along the minus strand of JBEKHB010000123.1, from coordinate 5,141 downwards.
CGTGTCGAATCCTACGTCAAAGTGGGGAATCCTCCAGGCAATCCGGGAACTTGCCGGCATGGATCCCCGGGAACGAACGGTGCGATCTCTGGTGTTTTTCTGACGAGACCTTATATTAATCTTGCGGAGTATCCGATAGAATCTTATTGACGTCATCCCGGCAGGGTGTCAGAATAGACTGAATATACTGTACGGAGGAGGGAAGAACAGCCGACGAGTTATTGAATTACTAGTGTTTTGACAAAACCCATCGTTGAGGAGGATCTCTCAATGAAACACGGCGCGCTTACTCTATTTTTTTCCGCAATCACTCTGTGTGTGGCCACGCTTACCTGGGCGGCGGAATTTTCTGCGGATGTAGTCACCACGGCTCAGGGGCACACAATGACTTCAAAGATGTTCGTCAAAGGCAACAAGTCTCGCATGGAAGCGCAGGGGCAGCCAGGATATACCATCGTGCGGGGAGACAAGGAGACTGTCTGGCTTGTCAATCCCGGGCAGAAATCCTATATGGAAATGAAGTCGGACCCGGGTCGGAAGCCCAAGGTTGACGAAAAGGTCCAAGGCGAAATAAGCAGAAAGCTGATAGGGTCCGAAACAATCGACACACATCCTGCGCAGAAGTACGAAGTTACTTATACGGCCCGGGGAAAAACGACAAAAATGTATCAATGGATGGCCACCGATATGAAGCTTCCCGTTAAGATGGCGGCCGTTGACGGGAGCTGGACGACTGAGTACAAAAACATCAAAATGGGCGGGCAGGCGGACGACCTTTTTGAAGTACCCGCAGGATACAAGAAGAGCGAGATGCCTGTGATGCCGGGTATGCCTAAAGGGATGACAGTGCCGAAACGACCCGAATAGAACATTCCTTCGGTGAAATACTTCCGACAAACCGATTATTTCGCGGCCTTGTATGCGGTCGAAAGCAGCATAAGTCCGATGTGAGGACTCACGCTGCCGGGAGACTCACTGCTGCTGGCCCGGCTGAGGCTTCTGCGTCTTCGCCTCCTTGATGAGCTCCGCCACCCTGGAATTGGCCGCGACGGGCTCTATTACCACGATGTGCTGCCCGTTGATATACATGTACTCGGGCGCGTGCCACTCGTTGCCGCGCTTGACGAGGATGTTCTTTACCTCTTTTCCGTCAGGGGACGCTTCTCTCCCGATGTAGTGGACATCATTCAGGAGCGGGTAGGGGGCACCGGCGTGGGAGAGCTTCCCGAAGAAGACCTGGCCGTTGTCCATGAAGACTGCCTGATACTCGGTGGTGAAGGTCGGTTTTTCCCGGCCGCATGCCGTGAGAAAACACAGGCAGCACACGAGAAGCGTGGCGGCTGACAAAAAGATAGTGCGCCTCGACATGATTATACCCCTCCTCGGCGATCTCACTATAAGATGCGTGGCTTCTTCCGGTAGCGCGGCTGTCTGGCTGGTGATGACCGATGACGGGGATCAGAGACCCGATGCTTTCCGTCCCGCCCTCGCGGGCGGTTTGGCTTTATCAGAATTGTTTTATTATGTTATGCCACGCGTCACAGGGGTGTCAAGAAAAAACGTACAGGTCCCGGAAAATAAATTGGTACCACGAGTTGACCCCCTTTATGCTGCAGGAGGTGGGCAATGCTACTACCCTGTGGCTGCGTGGCGGTTATCCCCTCAGTTTCCTCGCCGGCGATGACCAAGAGAGCTTTTCCTGGCGGGAGGCCTTCATCCGCACCTATCTGGAGATGGACATACCCCAGCTAGGTGTCCGGGTCCCAGCCACGCAGTTCCGGAGGTTCTGGACCATGGTGGCCCATAACCACGGGCAGCTCTGGAACGCCAATCAGATCGCAAACAGTCTCGGGGTGTCGGCGCCGACCGTACGCCACTATCTCGATATCCTCGATGACACTTTCATCGTCCGCCAGCTTCAGCCGTATCACGCCAACATCAAGAAAAGGCTCACGAAATCGCCCAAGGTCTACATCCGCGACTCCGGCCTGCTCCACGCCTTGCTCCGGGTGAAGACCTTGGACGACCTCCAGGGCCACCCTTCCGCGGGCAGCTCCTGGGAGGGCTTCGTGATAGAGCAGATCATCGATATGGTCCCCGCAAACCGGCAGGTTTTCTTTTACTGCACAACGGCAGGGGCGGAGATAGGTCTTCTCCTTCTCGATGGAACCGGCAAACCTGTTGCCATCGAGGTGAAGTATTCTCTCACACCCAAGCCTCCCAGGGGTTTCCTGGGCGCATGCACGGACCTCGCCTGCGAGAGGGCCTACCTGGTCTACCCTGGCAGGGAGGTATACCCGCTGGGCAGAAGCATCACGGCACTGCCGGTAGGGAATCTGTCAGCGCTATTGTGACGGAGTTAGCAGTTCGATTTTCACACACCATTGTCCGGTTAGGACATTACATACGTTCGGGGAGCTTATTGGTGTTGACTACAGTTCCGTAAGCGTGACGAGGAAAAGGCTTTCAGGATATGCCGGCTGTTGACATAGTCTGCAAAAGCAGTTCCATGCTGTAGAGCATGCTTTAACTCAAGAATAAAGATTTGGCCCTGAGAACGTGTGAAAAAATTGTCTTTTTGTCGTCACCCCGGCGGACGCCGGGGTCCAGGCCCTTTGCAACATACTGAAAAGACTGGATGTCCCGCCTGCGCGGGATTAAGGCCCGCTTCGCTCTACCGGCTTTCGCCGGAATGACGGCAAAGGGTCCCCAAACGATTTTTTCACACGTTCTGACCCTCGCGCCAAGTTGGTTTGCCGGTGCCGCCCGCCTGTAGACGGCGGGTGAACAAACAGGCCCCAAAACGGTCGTTTTTGGCATTTGTTACTGCGTTTTACCTCCTTTTACCCTCTTTTGCGCGCATTTCTTACCAACCGTATCAGCACCCCTCCTTAGGATCCCCTTCTCTCGCAAGCCTTTCTGAAGGGGTGTGCACGAAAGTGCACGATTCTGCACGGTTTTAGGGGGGGGTGGGAAGTGTTGGGTGTTGAGTCTTGAGTGTTGAGTGAACGGCCACGACCGGCGAAGCGGGTCGGCAGCAATCCGGTAGCGCCCCTGCGACGCCGTCGGCCGGACGCGAAAGCGGCTGGTAGGGTAGCGGCCGGACGCGGCCGTTGAGGCTCAATTGTCAAAGAGCGGCGCCGGTTTGCGGGACCTCTCGAAACCGGCCCACACGGGCTCACGCCGTGTCATCTCTCCAGGCATCTCAAAATGACTGTCCGGTCTCATAAGATTATCTCTGTTTCCTGCTCTCCTGTCAAAGTGACAAGGAGGGGCGACAACCAGGGATGACAAGGAGGGATGACAACCAGGACTGACAACAAGCATCTCTTCCGCTTTTTCTCAAAAAAATGACACAAGCCAGGCCCCCCGGCGCGGGCGCCTCCAAGCGGGACGAGTCCGAGAGTTTCTTCCTATACTCGTGCATGTCAACACGTTTCATCTTCGTACCCGATTTGAAGTGGCAATGGTGAATGGTACAACCTGAAAATGGTTGACACATAAGAGTGACAATTATAGACTTTAGAGGAGGTGGCGGATGAGAAGCTGGGGCAAGTCGGAGGTCGTCTGGTGACGCCATGAGGATGCCGTCAACGGATAGGAGGGAGAAACAAGGATCACGGTCCAGGGCCCTTGAGGCTGTCCTTTTTTGCCTCATCGTGGCGATTGCTTCGATGTTGTTGGTGCAAACGCCCGCTTGTGCACAGCAGGTCTCCCTCACCTGGGACGCGAGCGTGAGTTCCAACGTGGCAGGATACAAGATACACTACGGCACAGTGAACGGCAATTACTCATGGGTGGTCGATGCGGGGAATAATACGAGCTGCACCATCTCAGGCCTTTCAACCGGCGCCACCTACTATTTTGCAGCGACTGCGTATGACAGCGCCGGTGACCAGAGCGCCTATTCCAACCAGGTCAGCTACAATCGCGCCCTTGCCCTGGAAAAAATGAAGGACTGGCAGGGGTTGCTTGAGTGGCGCCTGAAGTGGACGAAAAGCGAACCGGAAAATGCCGGATCCTGGTACGAGCTCGGAGGCGCTTACGGCTACCTCAACCGTTACAATGACGCCGTCGAGGCCTATCGCCAGGCCATCAAGATTAATCCGGAGTATACCGACGCCTGGCACAACCTCGGAGTCGCTTACTACAAACTGACCCACCACCGGCTGAAAGCCGGTGGGTTCAAAAGACCCAATGATTTGATAGCTTGAGTCGGCTGAAGCCGACTCTCCTATGGAGCAATGTGGAAATCGCCATCATTCTCTTGGAGGTCCTGGGTTTCGATGTATTCCATGATAACCTCATCGGTCACGTTCCCTGATGAGGCTGCAAAGTATCCCCTCCCCCACATGTGACGACCCCAGTACTGTTTCGAGAGTTCCTTGTATTCCGAAAGGAGCTTGTAGGAGGTTTTTCCTTTGAGAGATTGCATGAGCTTGGAAATGGAGAGGAAGGGGGGTACCGATACGAAGAGGTGCACATGATCCCTGGAGATAGACCCTTTGATGATTTCCACGTCCTTCGTCTTGCATATCTCTCTCACAAGATCACGGAGGCGTTCCGCTACCTGTCCATACAACACCTTCTTCCGGTATTTCGTAATCCAGACCAGGTGGTACTTGAGGTCATACACCGAATGAGAAGTTGTTCGGTAGTTCTGCACATACTCATGTTACTAAAGTCTTCGCCTAAAGGCGAGGGGTTTTCTCCCCGAAGGAGACACTAAACCGCTACGATGACGCCGTCGAGGCCTATTGCCAGGCCGTAACCGCTCAATCTCGGTGACTAAGAAAATTCCTTGCGTTCCCATCCACCTTATGATGCATACTTCTCATGGCACAGGAAGCACGGTATCGGGGAAGGATTTACACCGAACAGGAGCTTGGCGAGATCCGCGATCTCATAGCTCGCAACCCTGACGCAAGCAGAGTGGTGCGCTTTATATATAGGGTGCAGCACTTGCTCGTTTCGTATAGGCTCTTTTCCGATGCGAAGTTTCGGAAAAGAGCCTATACGAACTCCTCGATTAAGAACCTAGTTTTCAAAATACTTGAGCTGCAACCCTCGCCGCCCGCCAAGGTTGACCCGTTTGTCCTCATAAGGGAAGACCATCGGGATGCGCAGTTGATAGGGCCGAA
>JBEKHB010000122.1:0-6961 GCA_050012495.1 Syntrophorhabdales bacterium | reverse complement strand
CCTTATCCTCTCGTGCGCTTCAGCGTCACTACCTGAAGCAAGAACCGTATGCGGAAGAGCCGCACGTACGGGTCTGTGCGGGGGACGCCGGGCAACCGGCGTTCCTACCGCGACCTAAATGCTTCCCTGAGAAGATTATATTGACTTTCCAGCGGCTTTGATGAGATAAGCACTGGAGAAGTGTTACCTTCTCCACCGGGACAACAGCCACAGGGGGTTATTGTTTCCTGTCGAGGGTACGCCAAGACTGAAAAAGGAGTGTCTGAACATGGCGCAAGGAACTGTAAAATGGTTTAACGATGCGAAGGGCTTCGGGTTCATTACCCAGGATGAAGGCGGGGACATTTTTGTCCATTACTCTGCAATTCAAGGCGAAGGGTTCAAGTCCCTGTCAGAAGGTCAAAGGGTTGAATTCGACGTTGTCACCGGACCGAAAGGCCCGGCCGCAGCAAATGTTAGGAAGATAGAATAGACGTGGTTTCCCGGAAAACGGCCATCGCAGCAAGAACAGGAGTCCCCGCAGCCGTTCAGCGAAACCCCTAAGAAAGCCATAGCGCCTCCTGTCTCAGTACCGAAGCCGACTTATTTGGTCAGCCCCTTTTTTAAAGTGGTCTCAAGGGGAAGAGCAAGTCCATCTATGAGAATAGGAGCGTTTCTGCTCCAGGCGTCATCATAGACTACACCCAGTTCTGACGGTACCACTGGCCTGTGATCAGATTCTGAAAGACAGTGAATCTTGACCCACTGGTAAACTCTAAAAGGTAGTAGAGCCTGAAGATCGGTTTTCGCCACCATTCATCGTCTATCCGCCAGGTGTTGAGAACCTCCTTCACCTGCAGAAGTCTCTTCCTGAACTTCACAGCTTTTGGTGTGCCCTTAGGGGCGATAACCTCTATCGGTTCTGGATCATAGGGGGAACCCATGAGTCGTAATATAGAACATTTGTTCTAATATGACAAGATACCATCATGTCGATAGAAGAAGAAACGTCTTGACGGGGATAGCCGGAAAGCATAGAATCTCATCCTCTCAAGACAACAACCGAGGAAGGAGAAATATGCGAGCCACGGACATTGCGGCCAAACCCTGGCAAAAGGCGTGTACCCGTTGCAAAAAACAGACCTTCGATGACCTCCTCGATGAGCAGGGCCTCTCGGGATGGGCTCCCAGATTTAGTTGAAATGCCGAAAGTCAAAACCTTGCTGTTGTCACCCCTACGGGAAAAGACCCCTCAACTTCATGGCTTCGGCCACCCTCCCAATCCCAAGGATGAGAGCTGCTATCCGCATATTCACCTTCCTCTCTTGAGAGATGCGCAGGACTTCAGAGAAGCTTCTCGTCATAATAGTGGTCAGTCGTGCAGAGACCTCCTCTTCGTTCCAGAAGAGCTCCTGCAGGTTCTGAACCCACTCGAAATATGAGACCGTGACCCCGCCCGCGTTTGCCAGTATATCGGGTACGGTGAAGATTCCCCGATCAAACAGGACATCGTCTGCTTCAGGCGTTGTGGGCCCATTGGCGCCTTCCACCAACAGCCTGCACTTCACTTTCGGGGCATTCTCCCCTGTTATCTGGCTCTCAAGCGCACACGGAACGAGCATGTCGCAATCCATCTCGAGAAGCTCCTCGTTTGTAATCGTCTCCGCCTCCCCGACTTCTTGTTCAAGGAAACAACTGTAGCGATCCTTGCATTCGAGGGCCTTGTCGATCTTAAGACTCTTTGGATTGTACAGTCCTCCCCTGGAATCGCTTATGGCGATGACCCTGGCACCGGCCCGCTCGAAGAAGCGGGCGGCCACGCCACCGACATTACCCGCTCCCTGGATAGCCACCCTCGCCCCCCGGACGGGCAGGTTAAGGTGTTTCATGGCTTCGACGGCGGTAACGAAGACCCCCCTCGCCGTGGCCTCGTAGCGGCCTAAGGAACCCCCGAGTTCTATAGGTTTGCCCGTAACCACCCCGGGCACTGCATACCCTTTGCGGATGCTGTAGGTATCCATGATCCATGCCATAACCTGCGGATTCGTGTATACGTCCGGCGCCGGGATGTCGCGTTCAGGGCCGATAAATGAGGAGATCTCCCAGGTGAAACGACGCGTTATCCTTTCAAGCTCACCGGAGGAGAGTTCTTTCGGATTGCAATTCACGCCGCCTTTTGCGCCGCCGAAAGGAATGTTGACCACTGCCGACTTCCAGGTCATCCACATAGCCAAGGCCCGCACCTCGTCGAGGTCGACATCCGGATGATAGCGAAGCCCGCCCTTGAAGGGTCCCCGGGTATCGTTGTGCTGAATTCGATAGCCGGTAAATATCCTGACCTTCCCGTCATCCATTTTTACTGGAAAATGTACGATAATATCTCTTTGGGTATACTTGATCTTCTCAAGTATACCATCGTCCACGTCAAGGTATTTTCCAGCCAGTTCGACCTGTTTCGTGGCCGTCTCCACCGGGTTGATCTTTTTGGTCGTCATCTGATCCTCCTCTATATTGTGCCCCCCTACGCTTCCGATTGCGTCAGCCTGAACCGCCATTTGCAGAATGTGTCTCTGGGGTGTTGGGGCGGTGCAAATAAACACTCCACCTCTATCCTCGGATCGATTTCATGGGCGAAGGACTCGAACTCACCCTTGTGCATGTCGCGACACCAGAATTCGCCAAGGCCCCTGCGAAGGCGGGCATTCTGCGTCGGACAATCGGGCACCGTGATAAGCACTTCGTCATCTTTTTCCTCAATCTGATAACCCACGAGTATTGTCCAGGGGAAGAACTTCAGGGCATGGGTGAAGCCCTTGAGCCCTTTCTCCGTGATGTGGAATCGTTTGACCAGGTCGGCCGCGGCCATCTTCGACACCCGTTCCCACACACGCTCGTTGGTTCTCTCGGCTGCAGGCTGGTCGAACTTCTCCGCGACATAGAGGAACCAGAATGCATCGATTACCCGATAGTGCCAGAGCAGAAACCGCAGGTATTCCCGAAGCCCCGATTCGTCCATTTCCTCCAATATATCCTCGTTCATAGCAGTCTCCTCTCTATGAGCAGTGCATACGATGGTCGTCGGGCTAAAAGGGTCAGGCGCTGGCCCTTATCAGGATGATATCCCCGTCTTTGACGGTACATGGTGGAATAGAGGGGGGAGTCACTGACACAGGACGCATCTCTTTCCTGCTTGAAAAACCTTTTCTTTCCATGCATTGGACATTGCCGGACCACAATGAGGATTAGGCATTTAGGGGACGTTGGTACAAAGTGAACTTTCCATGTAAGAGTCAAGATAGGTTACCTCCATATTAGCCATCCGGCTGACCAGAGAGGTACTCACTCCCAGGAAGCGTGCCACAGAGGCGCCGGTATAGAGGAGCCTCTTGACCGCAACCTGACAGAGGAGCCTTCGGGCCTGCGCTACTCTGCGTCTCCTGGCCCCCGAGAGAAGGTCGGAAAGACTGACGTCCTCCTTCTGTGCGATGAGGTGTGCCAACGCCGCAAGATCGGGTATGACGGCTCTGAACCGAAGGGCATCATTCTTTTTCTGTTCCGCTTCGGCAAGGACAGTTCCGACGAAGGCCCCGCTGCCGAGGATGCGACCGTCGAATGCTGCCGGCTCGTGCCTTCGTCTCATGGATACAACCTCTGCCCACCCTCCCTGACTTCTTAGGAGCCCGCCGCCGGTAAGATCTGCCCTTTTCCCCATAGCGAGACCATCTTCTACGAATTGACGGTACCGCTTCCTTGCCTGTCCCTCCACCTTGCCGAATAAGGCAAGGATGGCATCCCGATCCTGCCATGGTCGGCATTCCTTCCCCATGATGACCGCGTGACCGGTCCAGGGATAGACATCAAGCTCATTCATATCCTTGACGATACCGGCCCGCAGAGGGTTGAGGTGAATGTAGCGGGTGAGCTCCAGGAGATAAGGGTCCTCCTCGCAGACAATTGACTTGAAGCGGTTCTGAAAGATGGCCGTATCGCCGGTGGCGGCGATTGAAATTGACTGCGTAGCCTGTGAGAACCTTCCGCATGCTTGAAGAGACAGTGTCGCTCCCCGTCCGCACAAGAAGGTGAAAATGTGTATCGAGGACAGCCCAGGCATAGACCATGAGCGCTCCTGCTTCGCACCGCTCCGCCACACGGAGGAGGAAGTCTGACCTGTCCTTCTTTGTTGGGAATACCTTTATCCCGGCGATACCTCTCCCTATGACGTGGTGGATTGTGCCACAGTTGCATCGAGGCGTGCATGCCGGGGCATAGTGCATCATAGCTTGAAGGAATTGAATGCGTCAAGAGAATAAGTTCACTTTGAACCAATGTCCCCTAAATGCTTCCAACGTCCCCTAAATGCTTCCTCGTTTTCGTTCCCGTGGCCCTCGACTTCCTATCACCCCCTCTTGCTTCCAGAGCCTCAAGGGCAAGGCCCAGGAAAGACGGAATTGCCCTGACACTGGTCTCCCATCGGGCTATGGTAGTCTGAAATACTCCCAAAGCATCAGCCAATTGCTGCTGGGTGTAACCGTTTGATTGTCTCCAGCGTTTCAGGTCTTCCCGTGTCATCACTATCATTATAACCATTGGACATAGGATGTCAAGAGATATTTTCATGCTTTAAATACCCTCATCCCGTGCTAAGATGTGCGTAGGGACACAAATCGAAGTAGAGGGGGTAAGGGACATGGATGTTACAAAAACATGGTGCCTTATTTCGAGAGGCGGGAAGGTAGCCGGGCACTTCGTTGCCGATACGGTTTTCATCGATGAGATTCCCCATGTGGTGTTTGAGTGGGAGTATCGGCCTGACGGCTCTCGGGACCCTGTTCATCTCGTGCCCCTTGATCCGAAGTACTTTCATCCGCTGCAGGGCTGGGGCGAGGTGACGCAGATATATGAGATGCCGGTGGAAGACCCGCGAGCACTCGATTGAATTCGGCGTCAAGTGCCGGGGAATTGCCTATAAAAGTTATGCCGCTTCGCTTCACGGGTTCTCCTTCATAGTGGTCTATAGCTTCGCGCGTATATCCACGCGTGCGCGGCATGCTTTAAAAGCTTTATTACTTCATACCAACAAAAACTTATAGCCTTTCGCCGGGCGGGTCCTGGAGCTCGATTCCGCTTCAAAAGGTGAACCTCGTCTTGTTCCGTTCGATGTAGGCGTCCAGGTCCTTCACGTCGAGGAGCACTCGGCGGCCGTCTTTAACAATGTCGATCTTCCCGGCCCATATGATCTCACGTAGGGCGTCAACGGTGCGGCCCAAGTAGTACGCGGCCTCGGGGACGCTGTAGAGCCTCTTGGCCGGTCCCTTCGGGTTCTTCCGTGCTGCTTTGTAGCTGGTGAGCCGTTCAACCTTGGTCATGCGTCCCTGTGCCTATGCGTGCTCATCGGATATTGAATCCAATGCGCCTCTGAAAAGCCTTGCCGTTCCATGCTTATTTTTGCCCTGTGCCCGCTGTGGTAGGGGTGGAATCCAGGCATTTCGGCTTGCCCTCTTCCGTGGGCAATTTGCCCGTGCTCGATCTTCCCGCGAACGGCCTACCGGGGAGGGCAGGGGAATCGGCGCTCATCACCAATATGCGTGTAGTACCCCTCTCTATGTGCGCAATATTTTCGCAAAAGGTTAATCCTCTTCCCCATGTGGTGCCCCGTTGCTTAGGGCAAGATTGATTTGGGTGAAGCTGACCCCAATGTGCGTATGTTTTTCAGGTGCATAACTACCGTCGAGCTTCCAAGACATATCAAGCCCTTTGTGAACAACAATCGGGTCTTTGTGATCCACAAGGGTCTTGAGTCTCCCGATCCTGTAATCTTTTGTCAGGCCATGAACATTCATCAATTCCTCTATGGCGCTGGTGATTTCGGCTTGCTTCATAAGCTGCGATCCTATCGCCTTGGCGCTTTCGATGGAACCAGCCTCGTAAGAAGCCATCGCCGCCTGAGTGGCGGTTTTGCCCTTGGCCCGTTCAATGGCAAACGCCCCCTGCCGCTCTGTGAGGCCGTGTTTTTCAAGAATAGACTCAGGGGAGGGGGAAGAAAGACGCTTGAGCCGCTTACATACCGCTGCGGGGCTGACGTTGAAATGTGCCGCCGCCTCTGCTTGCATCTTCCCCTCTCGAAGCATCTCCAAGAGGAGTGTATCGTCTATCTTTCGGGGCTGCATTCTCTTACCCTCCGTGCCCGGTTAATTCGGTCAATCATGGTTAAGGTTTCCCACACTCCGGGAGAGTTCCAGATCTCCGGTCATGTCTCTTTCCTTCGCCCTTCCAGAGCCTTACTTGCTTTCTGCAGGGCCTCGATAACCGGGTCGATGCACTTGTCATTGAGAGCTATCCCTTTTTTCGTGGGTCTCCACTCCCCGCCCTCGTCCTCGAAGTAGACGCGGCAATCGACAAACTTGTGGCCTTTGTATTCTTCGATGCTCACACGGATTCGCTCCTTTGCGTTCTTCTCTATTTCGGCTATCTGCATAGGTTTCCTCCCCTATCGAATCGATGGGCCTTCCGGCCCTGGAAGGGGTCGAAAAAAGGTCGTCGCGATTTTCAGTGATTTTGGGGTTTGGAGGACCCTGGAAGGCACCCCCGGAAGAGGGAAGATGCGTCGTGGGGGTGATACCTCTGGTATATTATATAGAATGAGTGTCCTTTCTGCCCTTGGGGGAAGAGCCGACAAGTTCACTTTCTGCCCTTGTCGTGGTCCGAAAAAGTACCGCTCACGATTTTTTAGGTTCACTTTCTGCCCTTGTCGTATGCAGTTTCTGCCCTTGACGATGAATTTGGTCTTTCCCGAAAGACTCCCACCTGACTTCCTGCAAGGTTGTGATATCGCCATATGCCTTCCATCGTTCCGACGGCTTAAACTGATCTTTAACACTTGCACAGGGCTTCACCCTCCTAACCCCTTGTAATTGTTAGAGGGCTCTTGGCCACAAGTAGAAATTAGCCAATAGCGTGGTGCCAATATATAGGCACATTTACC
>JBEKHB010000121.1:0-7142 GCA_050012495.1 Syntrophorhabdales bacterium | reverse complement strand
AAAGGCATCTCGTGATTGCGCTCGTCAGGGTGGTCTTCCCGTGGTCGATATGGCCTATGGTGCCTATATTGACGTGGGGTTTCGTCCGTTCAAACTTTTTCTTAGCCATAGAGAGCCTCCGTTTTAATTTGTGGAGCCCACGATCGGGATTGAACCGATGACCACTTCCTTACCAAGGAAGTGCTCTACCACTGAGCTACGCGGGCATCTGGAGCGGGAAACGGGATTCGAACCCGCGACCCTCAGCTTGGAAGGCTGACGCTCTGGCCAGCTGAGCTATTCCCGCCACTGGAACCTCATGAAGAGTTACCAACTCGGTGCCTTCACGTACTACACCAAAAGCAGCTACAGACTGACGCTCCCGACCTCGCAACCCCGACTCATCTATCAAAAGAAGCGAAAAGCCCGCAAAAAAGCTCAGCCCCCCGCTCTTCGTCATTCAATTAATGGTGGAGAGGGGAGGATTCGAACCTCCGAAGTCTGAGACAACAGATTTACAGTCTGCCCCCTTTGGCCGCTCGGGAACCTCTCCTCCAGAGCTGGTGATGGGACTCGAACCCGCAACCTGCTGATTACAAATCAGCTGCTCTGCCTGTTGAGCTACACCAGCTTTACTTAAACCGGTAGTATACTATAAAGCGCCAGGTAAAATCAATAGACGAATATCCGACAACTCCCTTTTTTTGCAAACGGGGATGCTTTCTAGTATACATCAAAATCATTTTAAAGAAAAGCGTAATCTCAAAAAAGGGCTGCTCTGCGGGTTTGGATGCAATGGCGCAAAGGCGGGTCGCGTCTTTGTGCGCAAAAACCATTTGACAATGCCACCGATTTATAGTTATCTATTGTGCTTTACAACTAATAAGGAGGTGATGTCGTCATGCAGTGTCAAACGCAAAAACCGGGTGTTGAATGCCTGTTCATGAAAAAGGCGGGCTGCTCATATAATGGCGGTAAGTGCCATGCAATTGTTGAGAGCTGTGAAGGATGCACCAGGACACTGGAGTTTCCTGGAGGAAAGTATTGCAACAGCTTCCCCTACCCGGCGCAAAAATGGCAGAACGCGAGCTGTATCATGGCAACGCACGTAAAGAAGGCCCAGAAGGCGGAGGACCAGAAGATCAATCCTCTGAAAGCTTCGAAGAGAGCCGCAGGAAAGAAGTAACCTTTAATTTCCTTGACGTGACGTTACACGTATATTACCTTTAAGGCAAAGGGTGTATAGATGGATACGTTTTTCCCGAAAGAAGGGGATTTGAACAAGAAGTGGTACGTGGCGGATGCTCAGGAGGCTGTCCTCGGACGGTTGTCGGCGAGAATAGCCGCTATCCTGAGGGGGAAGCACAAAGCGATCTATACGCCGCACACCGATACCGGTGATTACGTGATTGTGATCAACGCAAGCAAGGTGCGGCTGACGGGCAACAAGCTGCAGCAGAAGACGTACGAGCGCTACAGCGGTTATCCCGGGGGCCTCAGGTCCGTTCCCGCAAAGACGCTCCTTGCGACGAAACCGGAAGAGATCGTCAGGCTTTCGGTAAGGGGTATGCTTCCGAAAAACGCCCTGGGAAGGAAGATGTTGAAGAAATTGAAGGTATACAAGGGAAGCGAGCACCCTCACAAGGCACAGATGCCCGAGGCGCTGGATATGAAGGAGGTAAAGCGTGCCTGAGAAGAGGTATTACGCGACGGGGAAAAGAAAGACTGCGGTGGCAAGGGTCTGGATCATGCAGGGCGCAGGGCAGTACCGTGTCAATGGGAGGGTCCTGGAGGACTATTTTCCCCTGGAAGAATGGAGACTGATGGTCAACAAGCCGTTTGCGGTCACCGAGAACGTGGATAAATTCGATATCGTCGCAAATATCTACGGTGGGGGGATTCCCGCCCAGGCCTGGGCCCTTGGACACGGAATCGCAAAAGCACTCCTTGAATTTAACAGCGGCTTGAGGGTTCTCCTCAAGAAACAGGGCCTCATCACGAGGGACCCCAGGGTGAAGGAAAGAAAGAAATACGGGAAGAAGGCCGCTAGGGCAAGCTTCCAGTTCTCGAAGAGATAAGATCGATGTGGCGCGCAGGGGTCCTCGGGGCAACGGGGCATACGGGGGCGGGCCTTCCGCCTGTCCTGTTCGGCCATTCCGACATCCATATTGCCCTCATTACGTCGAACACCCATCGGGGAAAAAAGGTCTCGGAAGTGTTTCCGCAGTTCCGCAGCCTTTCCGACTGCCATCTCCCTATCCTCCTTTATCAGAGAAATGCCGCAACATTACAACAACTTTTCTTTCTGTGCCCTTAATTTCCGACCGCTCGGTCCGACAATTAATGATATGAGCATTAGACCCGGCCTCAGCGTGAAGATCGTTACCGACATAGACGTCACGAAAGAAAGGATTCTCGTCAAAGGCTCCACCGTGCACGACGTGCAGGAGCCTTTCATAATCCTCGCCCAGACGGACCGCCCCATCCTGAAATCGATGCTTCATGAGGCGGTGATCGTCACCTACCTGATAAAGGAAAAGGACGACGCGGTTCGTCACGGTTTTACCGCGGAACTCGTCGAGTTCATCGACTACAGCCTCAACTCGGGCCAACAGGTGAAGGCCCTCGTGGTGAGAAGGACAGGCCCCGAAAAGCCGTACAGCATCAGAATGTCCTACCGCGCGGGCCCGACCGGCCGGAGCAATATCTCCATGTCCGTTTGCGCGAACAGCGTGAATATCATCGATATCTCCCTCGGCGGTGCGAAGTTCACCTACAGCACGCCTCTCGTCCTCAAGTCCGACGAGATCGCCCCGATAGGTTTGGAGATAGGCGGAAAGGTCTACACCCTGGAAGCGCACATCTTGAGAACGTGGCAGGGAGACTACGAAGGCGCCAGACGCCATCTCTGGTTTGCTTCGGCAGAATTCGTCAACATGAGCAAGACAATGGAGCGTGCCCTATCATGCAAAATCCACGACATAGAGCGGGAATCACGACAGAAGGGAGCATAGTAGCTCTGAGCTCTTCATAATGCACCTCGATAATTTAATACCTGCTTGCTCATTCACCAGACCTGCACGATCTGTCCGGCTATTCGGTGTGTGAACTCGTCCCCTTTCTACTGCCGTGCGGTAATTACCGTTACACAGATGAACCTGAAAGTGTTACAATATCTGATACGGCAGATGTCCGGGCGAACAGAGAAAAGGGTTGAAGCAACGACTGGGACCCGTGGAGACCTTTTGAACATACAAATTTTCGGCACCATCAAATGCCAGGACACCAGGAAAGCGCAGAGGTATTTCAAAGAACGGCGGATCCCCTTTCAGTTTGTCGATATCGCCGAGAAAGGGCTGAGCAAAGGGGAGTTGAACAGCCTCAAGACAGCGGTGGGCATTGATAACCTTATCGACCGCGGTTGCAAAGCGTACGCCCGGAAAAACCTGAAATACCTGACCCATGACATCGAAGAAGAACTCCTCAAAGACGCGCTGCTTCTGAAAACGCCTGTCGTGAGAAACGGCCGGGATGCGACTGTGGGGTATCAGCCTGACGTGTGGAAGGCCTGGAAATAGCATCTTCAGACGGAACTCCTCGTGAGTGCGTGGTCCTCACGCGCCTATCTTCCTGACTCGCCCTACTTCTCCACTTTCCAGGCGCACCTTAATCCCGCGGATATGAACGGGCGAACCGGTCAAGATGTCTTTCACTATCCCTTCGGTAAGCGCACCTGTCCGTTGATCCTTCTTGAGGACTATGGAAACTCTCATCCCCGGCCTCACATCTGCGCGCCGTGTTCCATCCACGCTCACTTTTCCTCCTTTGCCTGTGGTCCGGCAGCTGTTCCGGCTCCCTGCAAGCTTTGTCTGCAAAGCGGAGTTGCAGACGGTGATAGTCATGCAAAGCCCCCGCATATCACTTACCACCGAAACTCTGCGAGTTCAACAACAATAAAGGGGGCGGTCGGGACGATCTATTCGAAGTTTGCTTATTGGCGGCCAACGTGGTACACTATCTCTTCCATACATCGACAATCGGCGATGACCCGCAACCGGCTGGGAACAGTTCCCGGCTCATCTACACGCCTCGGTGTTCCGATTGTGCCGTTTTTCGGCAAACCGGGTTTCATCTTTGAAAAGAGGTTCGGAGGAGACTTAAATCTTCACTATCCTTCAGTATCCCACTGTTTTTGCCCTTCCTCGCATAGGGCGTTTTCGTGCCCTCTGATGCATGCCTGTGTGAAAGCAGCCGCAATTCTTTGGAAACGGGATCATACGTGCGGTCCAACAAAAGGAGGGTCCATGATCGAGCACAAACCGACAGAAGACAGTATGGTAGCTATGCAATTGACTACCGATGAGGGGGCGTTCATCTGCAATATCGATAAATCGGATATTACAAAGATGGCTGCCAGGGAATCGGGCACGTTCATAGTCATTCATTATGCCATTCGGCTCGATGCAATGTTCGAGGGGCAATACGAGATCCATAGGACAAAGATGATAGAAACAAGCGCAATCGATTTCTTCCAGTCCTTCACAAAGAAATCACGGTGTATTCTACGGAAGGTGTCAGCCAAGGGATAACCGGAAAGGAAACGCATGGGCTGACGACTTCTTTATGCAGATGGCGACCACACGATAGCCATACGTACAGATTCTAAGTGTCGGGCTTTGACCCGGCCAGCATATCCCTCAATTCCTGCCCTTGTACAATTTCCTTCTCGGAGAGGAGGCGTGCGAGCTCGTCGAGCACTTTCCGCCGCCCGGAAAGGATGTTCCGTACCCTTTGGTGGGCCAGTTCCATCACGGCGGAGATTTCCTCATCGATCTGGGTCGCCTTTGTTTCGCTGTAGGTCTTGTTCGGTGAATAGCCTTCGGGCGGAAACATGGGCTGGCGAGGCGACTCGTAGGTGACAAGCCCCAGGCGATCGCTCATACCGTATTCCGCCACCATGGATCGGGCAATGTCCGTGGCTCGCTGCAGGTCGTTTTGGGCCCCCGTGGAGACGTCTCCGAACACCAGTTCCTCCGCGACCCTGCCGCCCAAAAGTACGGCGAGACGATCGAGCAGCTCAGGACGCGTAAGCAGGTACCGGTCCTCTGTCGGCTGCTGCTGGGTATATCCGAGGGCAGCAATCCCGCGGGGAATTATGGAGATCTTGTGCACCCGGTCGGCGTGTTCCAAGGACTCGGCCACAATCGCATGTCCGGACTCATGAAACGCGACAATCCCTTTCTCCTGGGTATTCATGACCCTGTTCTTTTTCTCCAGTCCACCGACCACCCGGTCGATAGCCTCGTCGAATTCCGGCGATCCGACCGCCTCCTTATTCTTCCGGGCAGCCAGCAGGGCGGCTTCGTTCACGAGGTTAGCCAGGTCGGACCCCACAAAACCGGGGGTGAGGCTCGCGATTTTGCGGAGATCGACATCGGCGCCCAGAAGGACGCTCCTGGAATGGATTTTCAGGATCTCTTCCCGGCCGTTTATGTCGGGGCGGTCGACCAGAACCTGCCGGTCGAACCTTCCGGGACGCAAAAGTGCAGGGTCCAGGATTTCGGGTCGGTTCGTGGCAGCCATGATGATGACGCCTTTGTTCGATTCGAAACCATCCATCTCCACCAAAAGCTGGTTGAGCGTCTGCTCGCGCTCGTCGTTGCCTCCGAAGACGTTCATCCCCCGGGCCTTCCCCAACGCGTCAAGTTCGTCAATGAAGATGATACAGGGGGCCTGGCCGGTGGCCTGGGAGAAAAGATCGCGAACGCGGGATGCGCCTACGCCCACGAACATCTCCACGAACTCAGACCCGCTGATGCTGAAAAAAGGCACTTTTGCCTCCCCAGCCACCGCTTTTGCAAGGAGGGTCTTGCCAGTCCCGGGCGGTCCCACCAGAAGCACCCCTTTGGGTATCCTCCCGCCAAGCTTCTGGAATTTGTCCGGGGTCTTCAGGAACTCCACGACTTCCTGGAGCTCTTCTTTGGCCTCGTCAATCCCTGCAACGTCGGCGAAGGTGACCTTCGTCTCGCTCTCCGCAAAGAGCTTGGCCTTGCTCTTGCCAAAAGACATGACCCCTTGTCCCGGCCCCATTTTTTTGATGGCGAATCGCCAGATGAAAAACATAACGGCGATGGGAAGAAACCAGGAGAGGATGGTTCCCAGGAACTTACTGTCGTAATGTCCGGAATAATCGACCTTGCGGTCATCAAGCTCCTTGACGAGGCCGGGGTCATCGACCCGGACCGTGGTGAACTGCTGGTCCGGTTTGTTTTCCTTCCCTTTCAGTGTTCCGGAGATGCTATCCGGGCCTATGGTCAGCTTACTCACCGAGCCCTCAGCCACTTTCTGCTTAAACCGGCTGTAAGAGAGGGTCTCCACGTTGGAGGGAAAAAAGTATTGCTGCACATACATAAAAAGCAGGATAGCCATCAGGAAATACCAGATACTGAAATGGGTCTTCGGGGGCAGACCGTCCTTCTTTTTCCGTGGGCCCGGCTGTCCGAACAACGAGCGAAGCCTGTCTATCACATGCTCCTGAGACTTTTTGTCATTGGATGGCACACTCTCCTCCTTCGCAGCGTAAAAATAGTTCTTGCGGGACGATTGTTTCCCGGATCGGGAACAGGAAAGCCTACATGCCCCTCTTATACTACCACATATGGCGGCCCACTTCCCGCCTCATGCCTCTCGAGCGCACTCAAGCGCCTTGCGCTGCCTGCGGCAAGTCACAACCTGTTCGGTCATCGAAGCCAAAGGCCGGTCTTAAGGACCGTCCGGAGATGGTTTCCGAGATGCCTTTCCCGTATATATCCCCAGAGTTCTCAAATGCCCTGGTAATCGGCTCACAGTTTACTTGACAACCGCCCTGCTTTATAGAAGAATAGAACTTGCATCTGTATACAAGCGGAGGCAGGGAGGAGATGCATGCACGACAACCGGTCTGTAAATTCAAATCGATCCTTCCCGGAAAGGCAGGTGCGTAAGATGGACAACAAAGTCACCAACATATTGCTCTCGGGCGTCGGCGGCCAAGGCGCGATCCTCGCAAGCAACATCCTTGCCCACGTGTTTGTGGAAGCGGGCTATGACGTGAAAAAAAGCGAGGTCCACGGCATGGCCCAGAGAGGGGGGGATGTGACCACCCACTTCAGGTACGGCAAGAA
>JBEKHB010000120.1:0-7218 GCA_050012495.1 Syntrophorhabdales bacterium | reverse complement strand
GCTTGCGCATATGTGCTCAGGAAGGGTGCACAAACAAGCGCTAAAACAGTCTTTTTTGGCAGTTTTTACTGCGTTTTACCCTCATTTTACCCTTTTCAGCACGGATTGTTCACTAACCGTCTCACCACCTCTTTGCTGATTCCCTTCTCTCACAAGCCTTTCTGAAGGGGGTTTACGAAAGTGCACGAAAGTTTACGGTTTAGGGGGAGGGGGTAGGGTGAAGAGAATGTTGAATTATAAATTATAAATGTTGAATAAACGGCCACGGCCGCTGAAGAGAATGTTGAATTATAACTTATAAATGTTGCATAAACGGCCACGGCCGGCAAAGCGGGCCAGCAATCTGGTGAGAACACGCGGGTGCGGCCCGCCCGTCGGAAGCTGTGAAAAATCCATTTTAGTCGTCACCCCGGTGAAAACCGGGGTCCAGGCCCTTTATAACCTACTGAAAAGACTGGATACCGGCTTTCGCCGGTATGACGGCAAAGGGTTCCCAAACGATTTCTTCACACGGTCGTACCCCCGAGCAACCACCCTTCGTAAGTGGAGCCACCTGTCAGGGGGTGGTACTATCATCGAAATTTCCTCCGGCCGGAAAACAAATCACCCTTGAAGCATGTCTCAGGTATCCCCTGCCATTGTATGCTCCGGCCGAAGACGAGCGTGAGGTGAACGGACGCTCGCGCTCCCTCTCCCTTGAGGGGAGAGGGGCGGGGTGAGGGCGATACGGGCAAGGCGCTCCGGTGCAGTCGGTGACGCCGCGTAGCGGCTGGTCGCGACAGCGGAGCAACGCCGCCCTCGGACGCATCTGTTACGGCTCAGTTGTGAAAGAGCGGCGCGGCCTCTGGGGTCTCCCGAAACCGGTTCAAACGGGCCGGGCTTGTGTCATCTCTCCAGCCTATCAAAATTGACCGCCCGGTCTCATCATATTGTCCCTGTTTCCTCCTCTCCTGTCAAAATGACAAGGAGGGCTGACAACCAGAAGTGACAAGGAGGGGCGACAACCAGGCATGACAAGAGTCATGTTGTGCGATTTCCTTAAAAAAATTGACGAGAGGCGGCGGGGAGCCGTCGAGTAGTACTTCCTGTTATCCACATTTTTGTTTTTCCTGTTGCACGGCACTCTTTCAAGTGGTAAGACTAGTGGGGTAGTAAGAGCCATGTGCGGGACGATATGCCTGTGTTGCGGGGGCGAGCCTTCCCGAATAACTGAGGAAGAAGGAAGCCAAATTGCCGAAAGAGAAAGAAAAGCAACCCCGCCCGAATGTATATATCGTCGCGGGCCCGAACGGGTCTGGAAGGACAACCTTTGTCAAGAGATTTCTCCCCCTCTACGTGCATTGCCTTAATTTTGTCAATGCCGATCTCATAGCGTCTGGGCTTGCACCCTTTTCCCCAGAGATTGCCGCTATCAAAGCAGGTAAGCTCATGCTGGAAGAGATCGAGAGATATCGGGAACGACGGGCTGATTTTGCCTTTGAAACAACCCTGGCAGGCAAAACCTATTCGAAGATGTTTAAGGAAATGAAAGCGGGTGGTTACAGGCTGCATCTTTATTTTCTGTGGCTCCGCGATTCGGAGCTCGCCCTTGGGCGCGTTGCAGAGCGCGTGAGCATGGGCGGGCATGGCGTCCCTGTTCAAACCATTCTGCGTAGGTTCGACCATGGATTGCATAACCTGTTTCACCTTTACAGACAATTTTTCAACTCTTGGGTGTTATTCGATAATTCCGGCGAAGTCCCTCGTGTTGTTGCAAAGGAGACGGATGGCGTGATGACGGTAGTTGACGATACGCTGTTTCAAGTAATTCTGAAGAACGCGGAGGCCCTATGAAAGACCCTTCGGCAAAGAAGGAAAGAATGGAGGATATTCCCCTTGATATCAAGGCTGAGATGGCTTTGCGGGAGGCCGTAGCCGACGCCATTGCCGAACACAAGCTGAGAGGCCATCCGATTGTAGTCTGGCGTGAGGGAAAGGTTGTTACCGTCCCTCCGGAGGAAATCGGCAAAGGTATTTCAGGGGTAAGGAGGAGAAAACCTGTCGCTAAAAAAACAGGGACATAAGCTGGACGAAATCGATGCCGGCGCCCCACAGCGGTCGCGTCTGCCGGCGTCCGTTGATAGACTTGCAGCATTTTGCTTGCGTGATCATGCGGGAGAGAATTGAGGCAGCGACCGGCGGATAGATAAGTGAAAGCAGTGAAGATGTCCCTATGGTCGCTTTGTAGTAGGATCGCTGATGCAAAATCTTATTGACGTTATCTCGACAGGATGTCAGAATAGACTAAACATGCCGTACGTAAGGGGGAAAAACAGCCGGCGAGTAATTGAATTACTTCAGAATGTCCCTGTCGCCCCTCGAATGTGATAAAGGAATGTTGGGAAGCAATTCGTTTCAGATTGGCTGTCTCGCGGCTCGAAACGTGGGAGAAAGTTATATGGCTGAAAGAATCGATTTTCCGAAAAGCAGACGCGATCAACCGATATCCAAGACTAAGACCTTCGCTGAGTTTTTTGCCGGCATAGGCTTGATGCGGTTGGGGCTGGAGCATGAGGGTTGGTCTGCGACGTTCGCCAACGATATTTCCATTGACAAGTATGAAATGTATTCTGCTCATTTCGACGATCAGCCGCCTCTCTATCTCATCAAGGACGTTCATCTGCTCGAACCGGACGAAATGCCCACTGTTACGCTTGCCACGGCATCTTTTCCGTGCAACGATCTATCCTTAGCTGGAATGAGACACGGCCTTGGAGGGAAACAATCTTCGGCATATTGGGGCTTCATAAAGATTCTTGACAGATTGCAAGAAAGGAGACCGCCTCTCGTACTTTTGGAAAACGTCGCGGGTTTTCTCAACTCACACAACGGCCGTGATTTTCAGGCAGCCTTGCTTGCCCTGAATCGTTTGGGGTATGCGGTCGATCCGATAATGATCGATGCCGGTAGATTTGTCCCGCAAAGTCGGGTTCGGCTGTTTGTTATCGCCCGTTTTGATGATAGATGTCATGCCTGGGAGTCCCACGATGCATCCCGGTTCTATGAAAGCGATGTTCGGCCCAAAGCGCTGGCTGATTTTATTTTCCGCCATCCGGAAATCGTGTGGAGCATCAAGCTTCTGCCGAATTTGCCTAGCCGGTCGTCGACTCTCGTTGATATGCTGCAAGACATACCCGCTGATTCGCCGATATGGTGGAGTAAGGCCCGCGTGGACTATCTAGTGAACCAGATGAGCGAGAAACACAGACATGCATTGAACGAGATGATGAAAAGCGAAAGTTGGTCATATGGCACGGTCTTCAGACGAATAAGACATGGGCGCTCGATGGCCGAATTGCGCAATGATGGAATGGCCGGATGCCTGCGCACCCCTAGAGGAGGAAGCGGACGACAAATACTGGCCCGAGCAGGCTACGGCAACGTCGCAGCGCGTTTGCTGACGCCTGGTGAATGTGCAGCCCTGATGGGAGCGCCCGGTTTTCGAATAAACGCCCCCCTGAACAAGGCCCTCTTTGGGTTTGGGGATGCGGTATGCGTCCCGGCGGTGGCTTGGATCGCCAGGCACTACTTAAGTCAGGTTCTGGAAGAGAAGACGCCAGAGCCGAACACTTACCGGGCGACCCGTCAGGAAGCGGACAGAATAGGAGGAACCGCGTAGGTTCCCGTTCAGCGGAGATGCGTTATGGACTTGAAGAAAATCCACATGGAACTTGAAGCCTTCGCAAAAAAGAGCAGGATTAACGGCAAGGGTCCGCTTTCGGTCGTGTTGGTCATAACCAGAGCCGCGAGCAAACGCATCCCGCCTTACTCAGCAAAGGATTTTCTTTCCCCAAGAAAGGGGCAGGTGGCTGGCTTAGGCAGAGCGCCCGTTCAGGCCATACTTGCGAAGCACGGCATAGCGAGAGTGCTTGCCGAAGAAGGGGGCAGAACAAGCAGGGGAAGCATGGACCGGATGAAAGCCTATCTGCAGCTTTTGAACGGTCTGGCAAAGAAGAACCTCTTAGACTTTGAGGAGATTGAGAGCTGGTGGGTGGATCGCGCGCGAGACTTTTTTGCTGCCCAACCGTTTCGAATTAAGATCGATTCCTCAAAATCAATCAGGAGCATCGTCTCGGAACTTATTGATGCGGCCTTCGCGAGGCAGAAGGAATGTTCAGGCGTCATGGTTGCTGGGGCTGTGATGGAACACCTTGTAGGGGCGAAGCTAGAGCTGGCTCTTCCGGGAAAGAAAATTGAACATAAAGGGTTTGCAGTTGCAGATGCTTCAGCTGGGGGAAAGGGAGATTTCCTTGTCGGAAATACCGCTATCCACGTTACAACAGCCCCGACAGAGGCCCTCATAAGAAAATGTCGGGACAACCTGGCGGAAAACTTGAAGCCGGTGATTATCACTACCCAGACTGGAGCAGGAGGCGCGTTCGCCTTAGCAAAGGATGTTGACATCGGGAATCGGATAGATGTGCTGGAGATTGAGCAGTTCGTCGCAACAAACGTGTATGAATGGAGTGAATTCGATGACGTTCGGCGTCCCGTTAAGGTGGGCCAGCTTGTGGACGCGTACAACCGGATCATCGAAGGTTGCGAGACGGACCACAGCCTCAAGATAGCGTTAGGTTCATAGATAGTCACCTTGGATACGTTTTCCAAAGAGAAAAGAAGCGAGATCATGCGTCAGGTCCGCTCTACGGACACCTCCCCGGAGCGGACAATCCGATCTTTGCTCCACGGCATGGGTTTCCGATTTCGCCTCCATCGCAACGATTTGCCTGGAAAACCTGATCTCGTGCTGCCGAAATACCGTTCCGTGGTTTTTGTACATGGCTGTTTTTGGCACCGTCATCCGGGATGTCCACGCGCGAGCACGCCTGCAGAGAACCGGAAATACTGGCTACCTAAGTTCGACCGCACCGTCAAGCGCGATCAACAGACTGAGGCAGAACTGTGCGGACGGGGTTGGAATGTCGTCATCGTGTGGGAGTGCGAGTTGAAAGAAATGGAGGCGCTCAGGCACCGGCTCTTTTCCGCGATAACCAGGAAGCAGTCAATATATCATGCTGGGGACGTCCCTCTTCCCCTTGCGGCCGAAAGACAAGCCGCCTATAACTCAACCCCGAAAACAAAGCGAAAGACAAAACCGAAACGTACATGATGCGTGTATGATGCGAGGTCATTCTTACGTCCGATACCGCCAAAGCCCAGGCCGCCCTGTATCAGAACACAAGCTGAGAGGCATGGTGCAGAAGGGGGACTAAACTGTTACCCTCGACCTACACGGCAACTCCAAGAAGAAAGAAGAGGCACCGGATGGCGGCAAGGATGAGAACGTCTTCGACATTCAACAAGGCGTAGCGATTCTACTCGGGGTGAAAATAAAAACGGGAATCGGTGCCACGAAAAAAACCACGGGCCGTGTGCTCCATGCCGACTTATGGGGCCGGCGTAAATGATAGGAGGGGAAACTGGAAGAGGGGAGCAATAAGGGGACGTAGTTCCGTTCATTCCGTTTATCCCTTCGCACTCCTCTCCTTGGCAATCCCGCGCAGTATGCTCTGCTTGGACACGTTCAGTGCGCGGGCCACTTCAGCCAGCCTCAATCCTTCTTCCTTTACCGCAACGAAGCTGATATAGCTTCTCGCGAGGATAACCTCCCGCCGTTTGCTCCCAGAGACCAATTCAGGGATTGACAGCCCGGTTTTTCCGGACACATCTCGCAGCAGATCGTTCATATTCCTCCGCGCCTTGGCAGGTTGGAATGCGTCGATTTGCGCTTTTACCGATTCAACAAAATCGCTGCCGCCCAATATCCTCTCATCCGACGCCCATGCTTCCCTTCCTCGGCGGAGGCCCCCGGTACTTCTCACTAAGCCGCCGCCCGTAAGATCGGGGCGGCGTCCTTCTGCTGTTGCAGCAGCGACAAACGCGCGGTAGGCGCCGCGAGCGGCTTTGGCGGTGGCGCCAAAGCGAGTAAGAACGTAGCCGCATTCCTGCCAGGCACACTCCCTACGGCCCAAAAGAACGGAATGCCCGCTCCACGGGTATGTGTCCAGCTCGTCAAGCGACGTAACGAGCGACGATCGCAGCGGATTAAGGTGGATGTAGCGGACGAGCTGAAGAAAATAGGGTTCCTCCTCCACCAGAATTGACTTGAATCTGTTCTGAAAAAGGTGGCCCGTGCGCTTGTGCCGACGATTGAAGGAAACAGCGTAGCCGGTAAGGATTTTTCTCATGACGCGAGATAAAGGCTCAACTCCTGTGCGGATAAGGAGGTGTACGTGATTCGGGATAAGTACCCACGCATATACCGTGGCCTTCCCGCTGGTAAAGACATCTTGAAAGCGCCTAATCAGATCCTCATAGTCTTTCTTGCTCCGGAACAGCTTGCAGCGCTCTATGCCCCTTACCATTACATGATGGAGGGCACCTTCGATATCGAGTCGGGGTTTTCGTGGCATGACACATCATAATCCCCCGACGACCATCTGTCAACGGAATAAACGGAACTACGTCCCCCTATTCCCCGACAATCAGCTATGCCGTCAGGAGGGGGCAGAGAATCGGCCGGGAACGGGGGCGTAAGCTACTGGAGAAAGGGTAAGGGGAAAGTTATTTACTTTCTTAAGAACGTCCCCTTATCCCCCCCCCGCCGGTTTACGGGATCGAAACCGGTTGGAACGGGCCGGGCTATGCCGTCTCTTTAGGGCCTCTCACAACGGCTGCCCGGTCTCATAAGATTCTCTCTTTTTCCCGCTCTCCTGTCAACGTGACAATCAGGGGTGACAACCAGGCATGACAAGGAGGAGTGACAACCAGGAGTGACAAAAAGGACCGGAGGCGGTTTTTTGGAAAAGATGACTCCACCATGGCCTCAGAGGGCCGGTAGCCGGGCCCAGAGCTGTTCCTACCTTCTTCCTACCTTCTTCATCCTACGACTCAATCATGAACTAGAATATAGCAAGCTGTACTCCTCAACTTTGTCTTTTTTCTTTGTCTTTTTTCTTGCACGGCTGCAATAGAAATGGTAATAGTGATGTAAGTAGGCGGAGACGCGGGCGGTGTCTTAGAAGGTAACGAATGAAACAACGGCCCCACCGCCGCCCCAGGCGGAGATCTTAAAGACGCAGCACGGCCTTACGAAGGTGGTCTTCGGCGTGGAGCCTACCGCAGATTACCATAAACCCCTGGGTGAGTACCTTATCCGTCAGGGACACCTGGTCGTGC
>JBEKHB010000119.1:0-7885 GCA_050012495.1 Syntrophorhabdales bacterium | reverse complement strand
CCTCGAACGCCTTTTTCAGGGTCAGCTCCTCCGGCTTGATCTTCAGGACGTCGATAATGAACTCCGTCACGTCCTTGACCCTCGACTCCAATTCCCCGTACCTCTTCTCCTGCTCCTCGTTTCCTACGCTCCTTTGCTATATTTTTCCCGCAGCTTCGGTTTCTCTATTTTCCCCGTTGGGTTTCTCGGCACCTTATCGATAACGATGCGATACGGCCTTTTATACCGGGGCAGGTGCTCCTCGCAGTACGCGCGGATCTCCTCCTCGGTCAGAGACTCCCCTTCGAGGGGATCGATCACCGCGCACGTCGCTTCCACGAGGCGATCGTGGGGAATGCCGATCACCGCGCAATCACGGACCTTGGGGTGCTTCAAGATGACCCCTTCCACCTCGACGGGATAGATATTCTCTCCACCGCTGATGACAAGGTCCTTTTTCCGGTCCACGAGATAGATAAAGCCCTCCTCATCAAATCTCCCAAGGTCACCCGTACGGAGCCACCCGTTTCGTATGGTGGAGGCGGTCAATTCCGGATTCTTGTAGTAGCACTTCATGACCCCCTGTCCTTTCGCGATGAGCTCGCCCACCTCTCCCTGCGGGACGTCTTCTCCTGCGTCGTTGACTATCCGCACATCCCACATGAGGCCGGGCTTCCCGATAGCACCTACTTTTCTCTCGTTTTCTATGCCCAGGTCGACGACCCCAGGGCCCATGGTTTCGCTCAATCCGTACGTCGTGTCATACTGCATGTGAGGGAAATACGTCTTGAGCCGCTTCACCAGGCTAGGGGGGATGGGCTGCGCCCCCATATGGGTCAGGCGCCACCGGCTCAAATCGTACTCCTCGATCTTTATCCGGTGGTTGTCGAAAGCCTCCAGGAGGTCCATGGCCCACGGTACGAGCAGGAACACCACTGATATGCGCTCCTTTGCGATGGTTTCTACCATGGCCTTGGCGGTTATCTGCTCGGTGAGGAGTACGCTGCATCCGCCCGCCGCCATGACGCCGAGGGCATGGGAGATAGCGACGTGGTACATCGGCGGCATCATGAGAAAACGATCGGACTGGACCAGCCTATGGTTCATCGCCTCCGTAACGGCCGCAGACATGAGGCTCTTGTGTTGAATGAGCACGGGCTTCGGGGCCCCTGTCGTGCCCGACGTGAAGTAGAGGGCTGCCTCGGCCTCGTCTTCAAGCTCGATATTCGGGGCGCCTGGTGAACCCTTTTCGATGAGGCCCTCCATGGCCCTTACGGTCTCGGTGCCTTTTCCGCCGACAACGATGTAGGACCTCACCGTGGGCAGCTCACCCCGAAGCTTTTGAATGCGGTCCGCAAACTCCTCATCGAAAATGAAGATCACCGGCTCGGCCGTTCTCGCGCAAAAGCGGATGTCATCATCGGTGAACCTGAAGTTGAGGGGAGCGGCCCATGCGCCGGTCGCGAGAATTGCAAAATACGCCTCCAGCCAATTCAATGAATTCTTGCCCAGGAGAAAAACCTTCTCCCCCTTTCCGGCGCCAAGCCCGAGAAGACTGTCGGCAAGCCTGTTCACCCTCTCATAGAACTCTCTCCAGCTTATCTCCCCTCTCACCCCGGATAGCGGTCTGACCTCAACGAACGCCGGCCCCTCAGGAACAAAACGCGCCTGTTTTGCGATCACGTCGATAATATTCATGCTTTACCCCCTTTCCGATGGTAGAAGTTAATATCACAGGTACCGGAAAAAAAATGATAGTAATATGGTCCATTAATGGTACATAAAATGTACCATTACCACGTGAGAAATATCCCGTCAGTGGCGTTGTCGAAGAGTGTCCGGTACATGATCT
Organism: Syntrophorhabdales bacterium; assembly: GCA_050012495.1. Taxonomy (GTDB): domain Bacteria; phylum Desulfobacterota; class Syntrophorhabdia; order Syntrophorhabdales; family WCHB1-27; genus BOG-1155. The sequence goes on along the minus strand of JBEKHB010000119.1, from coordinate 6,054 downwards.
CACTCTCCCGAAGCCTGTGAAGGGCAAAAGGACGACTCGCATTGTCCGGTTTTTCAGCTTTCATGCCTTCTCGCACGTCTAAAAGAGTTTCGATATTCGCTCATCTACATTTGAACAGCTTATGAGGGATTTTTCAAGAAACATTTTCTGCATAGCCACATGGTTGACATCACCGTGCCCTTGCTTTAATCTTTCCGGAAATGAAGGTCATTACCACCCATTTCAACGCGGACTTTGATGCCCTTTCTTCCATGGTGGCGGCCAAGAAGTTGTATCCCGACGCGGTCCTCGTGTTTCCCGGCTCTCAGGAAAAGACCGTCCGGGACTTCCTCATTCGCTCAACCCTCTATTTCCTCAACATAGCGAAGATGAGGGACATCAATTGTGACGAGGTGGAGACGCTCATCCTTGTGGACACAAGACAGAAGAACAGGATCGGGGGTTTCGCGAAGCTCGTCGGTTCAACGCGCGTTTCTGTCCATGTATACGACCACCACCCGCCCGCCGAGGACGACATCGTGGGCGAGGTGAACGTCATAGGGACAGGCGGCGCCTGCGTGAGCATGCTCGTCGAGCTGCTGCAGGAAAAGGGCTGCGACATATCGCCTGAAGAGGCGACGATTATGATGCTCGGCATTTACGAGGAGACAGGCGGTTTTCACTACCCGTCAACAGCGCAGCGCGATTTTGAGGCAGCCTCGTTCCTCCTCTCCAAAGGGGCGCACGTGGATATCGTCTCCGATATCCTCGTCAGGGAGATGTCGCCGGAGCAGGTCTACGTGCTCCACGATCTTATAGAGGCGGCAACGGTGCACAACATCAACGGCATAGACGTGGTGGTCACCGAGGGCAGCACCGAGCACTACGTGGGCGACCTTGCCGCCCTCGTCCAGAAATACCGCGACATGGAGAACCTGAATGCGATCTTTGCCCTTTTTCGCATGGATGACAGGATATATATCGTCGGCAGAAGCCGGGTCCCGGAAGTGGATGTGGGCCGGATCCTCGCCCCTATGGGAGGGGGCGGCCACAAGGAGGCCGCCTCCGCCACACTGAAGGAGGCTACTCTTGTAGAAGCGAAATCAGTGCTGCTCGAAAGTCTGGCCACTCTGGTCAAGCCCCTGTGGACGGCAAGGGACATCATGTTCTTCCCCGTCGTCTCCGTGGACCAGGATGCGCCCCTGCGCGCGGCGAGGGACATCCTCACCAAGTATAATATCAATTCCCTGCCGGTCACTTTCGGCCATAAGGTGACGGGCATCATCACCAGGCAGATCGTCGAGAAGGCCGTTTTTCACAGGCTGGAAGAGCTTTCCGTAAGGGAGTACATGATCACCGATTTCTCCACTGCCCGGCCCACCGATTCCATAGAGCGCGTGAAGGAGATCATCATAGGCGGCAACCAGAGGTTTCTCCCGGTCACGGAGAAAGGGAAACTGATCGGCGCGGTGACGCGGACCGATCTCCTCCGCATACTCGAAGATGAGATCAGAAAGAGTGTCCTTGGGAAGCTCGACTATCACGACGTGTACGAAAAACGGAAAAACGTGAAGAAGCTGATGGAGGAGCGGATCGGCCTGCCCGTACTCGACCGCCTCATCACCATCGGCAGCCTCGCCGATGAGATGGCCTTCCACGCCTACCTGGTGGGCGGTTTCGTCCGGGACCTGCTGCTGCGCAACGAGAACTTCGATATCGATGTCGTGATCGAGGGGGACGGTATCCGGTTCGCGGAGGAGCTGGGGAAACGCCTCGGCATCAAGACCCGCATGCACAAGGAATTCGGGACGGCAAAGATCCTTTACGGCGACGGGTCCAAGGTGGATGTGGCAACAGCCAGGCTCGAATACTACAAAGCCCCGGCGGCCCTGCCCATTGTCGAGCACAGTTCTCTGAAGCTCGATCTCTACCGCAGGGATTTTACCATCAATACCCTCGCCGTCTCGCTCAACAAAAACACCTTCGGCGAGCTTATCGATTTTTTCGGCGCCCAGGGGGATATAAAGGAGAAGAGCATCAGGGTGCTGCACAGCCTCAGCTTCGTGGAGGACCCGACCAGGGTGTTCCGGGCGGTCAGGTTCGAGCAGCGCTTCGGTTTCCAGATCGGCAAGTTCACCGTCAACCTCATGAAGAATGCCGTCAAAATGAGCTTTCTGTCGAAAATAGGGGGTCCCAGGATATGGAGGGAGCTTGTGCTGATCCTCTCGGAGGCCGACCCCGGGCGGATCATGAAGAGGCTCCAGGAGCTCGACCTCCTCAGGTTCATCTACCCTTCCCTGACGTTCGACCACGAAAAGGAGAAGCTCTTCGGCGAGATGGATACGGTCCTCAAGTGGTACAACCTGTTGTACAAGGACAAGTACAACAGGGTCTTCTACTACCTCCTCGGCCTTGTGGACCGTATGTCCCTTGCGGATGCGGGCGATTTTTCGAGAAAGCTCGTGGCGTCTGAATCCGTGAGAAAAAAACTTCCTCATGAGGTGGCCGCTGTGGGGGAGGTCACGGGAAGGCTTATCACAGCTATCCGTTTCATGAAGAAGAGCGAGGTGTACAAACAGCTTGAGCTCGTGAGCCAGGAAGGTCGCCTTTTCGTCATGGCCAAAGCTCGTTCGGAGGAGGTAAAGAAGGCGGTCTCGAACTATATCACCTACGCGGAGGGCTTCCGTCCCCTCATGACAGGAGTTGACCTGCTGGCCATAGGCATCAAGGAAGGCCCCGTCTTCAGGGAGATCCTCGAGGCGCTCAAAGAAGCCAAAATCGACCGGAACTTTACGACCAAACAGCAGGAGTCGGCCTTTGTGGTTGAGTATATGAAAGAACACCATGTCGGGGTGGAGGAAGGGACGCCTTGATAACTTTCAGCGCCTCGACCCTCGAACTGCAGACCGAATGTTTCGAAGGCCCACTCCCGGTTCTGATCACGCTCATCAAACGAAACAAGATCGATATCTTCGATATCCCCATCGGCCAAATCGCCGAGCAGTTCCTTATATATGTCGATCTGGCGCAGGAGATGGACCTGAAGATCGCCGAGGATTTCATCGAGATGGCGTCTCTTTTGATTTTCATCAAATCGAGGATGCTCCTTCCTGTGGAGGGTGAGGACCCGAGAGGGGAGCTTGTCGAAAAAATCATAGAATACGAAAAGCTCAAGGCTATGGCGAAGAGCCTTGGTGACTTTCCCGTGCTCGGGAGAGACATCTTCAGCCGCAATTCCGTCATCGAAGAAGAGGAAGAGGAAGATGCGTTCTCCCTGGCTGACCTGTTTTTCCAGTTGATAAAGAGCAAAGAGGAGCGATTCCTCACCGTCGCGGAGATACGGCCGACACTCGAAGAGAAGTTGGAAGAGATCGGGGAGCAGCTCGCGCGCGAGGGGAGATATGCCTGGAGCATGGACCTGGAGCAGGACCTGCGCGACAGGGTTGCAACAGTCCTGGCGATGCTGGAGATCGCCAAGCTGAGAAAAGCGATAATCTCGCAAAAACGGCCATTCGGGACTATACTACTCAAGAGAAGGTGAAACCATGCCGTGGAGTCGAAAAAAGAAAGCCCTGGTCATTATTCTCTCGCTGATCGTTCTCATCTTTTGTGTGTCCCTCATCTCCGGCTTCGCCCGCAGATCCTCGGGCGACCAGATAGGCGTCATCGAGATAGAGGGCCTGATATCCGGGTCCAGGGAAGCTATGGAGGATATCATACGCTTCAAGGAAGATTCTTCGATAAAAGGGGTTATTCTGAGAATAAACTCGCCCGGAGGGGGCGTAGGCCCCACGCAGGAGATCTTCAGGGAAGTGATAAAACTGAAGGAAAAGAAGAAGGTGTACGTCTCTATGGGCTCCACCTGCGCATCGGGAGGCTATTATATAGCCTCGGCCGGGGAAAAGCTGTATGCAAACCCATCGACCATCACAGGAAGCATCGGTGTGATCATGCAGCTCATGATAGTGGAGGACGTGCTCAAAAAAATAGGCCTGAAAAGCAACACCATCAAAGCAGGCGAATTCAAGGATGCGGGCTCGCCTTTCAGGGAGATGACCCAGGCCGAAAGAGCGTATATGGACGGGATAGTCCGGAGCATTTATGAGCAGTTCATCAAGGACATTGCCGCGGCAAGAAACATGGACCCGGAGAGGGTGAAGGAGCTGGCCGAAGGCAAGATTTACACGGGAAACCGGGCAAAAGAGCTGGGTCTCATCGACGGCATAGGGAATTTTTATGATACCGTCGATGCCCTCAAGACCAGCCTCAAGATCAAGGGGAAGCCGACCCTGGTTTACGCGGAGAAGCCTTTCTCCTTCTCGAAATGGGTCTTCGGCGCCCTTTCGAGAGAGCTGATAAATGAGCTTTTTTCCTCGCCCTTCAAGTTCGTCGCCGCCCCCTGATACCGAGTTGCCTGACTGCGACCCGGAAGAGACCGGGCTTGTTGCGCAGCGCCTTTAAATATTGACAAAAATGGTGATTCCTATTATAAGTTAGGGTGCTGCCTGGGTGGCGGAATAGGTAGACGCAAGGGACTTAAAATCCCTCGGTGGTTACCCACCATACCGGTTCGATTCCGGTCCCAGGCATTTGCATTTAGTAAGCTTTTTCCTGCTCTTCTTTTACCGGGTCCATAACGGACTCCATGCTGTGATCGTTTCTGCGTTTCCTACGGCTACCGGGCCGGGCACGCCGTACATGGTGGAATAGAGGGGGGAGTCACTGACACAGGACGCATCTCTTTCCTGCTTGAAAAACCTTTTCTTTCCATGCATTGGACATTGCCGGACCACAATGAGGATTATGTGCGGGCAGAGCCTCTTTGCCTCATAGACCGTCATTCCCGTCTTGACCCCATAGGCACGAGCCTCATAGGAAGAGGTCATGATGACCGTCCTCTCTCCGGCGCCGGTCACGGCGATGGGTTTGCCCCCGGGGGCCGGGTTGTCCTGTTGCTCTACGGAAGCGAAAAAGGCGTCCATGTCGACGCAGACGATTATTCTCGCCATGCTTGATTATACCCGGATGCGGATTAGAGAGCAACCACGGAAAGGCACTGACCACTGGAAGCTCCTGTGAGTTGTGGTGGAGGCGGGTAAAGCTGAATCCGGTTATTCAACTATGGCTTATTCCGAAGGGTTTACCTAGACTGCTTTTGATTGTAAGGGCATAGCTATGCGCGGATACCTGCATAGACCACCGGTTTTGAGACCTGCCAGTCAGCGTCACTGGGGAAGCGCCGACTGTCAAAGACCCTCTGAGACAAAGTTGCACAAACGAAAGGTGACAAGCGCGCGACCCGGAGAACCAGCCCAAAACCATCTCGCTTCTATTTCGCTTCTAAAGTGCCTGGAAACCCAGTATTACCAAGGGCAGAAGCGGGTTCGATTCCCGCCTTAGGCACCAATAATATAAAGCACTTAGCCACACAATCCCGATGTGGAGGCAATTATATACATGTCCACAGATCAATGCATTATAGAATGCTTTTATCTTTCTTGGCCAATTCTGTGATATTGGCTTCTCTTGTGTATTAACTACATACAAAATCAGTCATCGCTCAGTCAACCTTTTCCAATCCCTTCTCATTGTCAACGCCTATGAAATTGCGAGCAGGTAAGCAAAACATCGTAGGAAATATCTCTCAATTCCGGCATACTCAAGGACGGCGGCACGGCCATTGCATAAAATGGGATCGAGGAGAACTGATATCTCCGAACGATGCCATCACCTATATCAATGATCTCGCGCACCGCAAGGGCAAAATCAAGGCATCACCTATATCAATGATCTCGCGCACCGCAAGGGCAAAATCAAGGAAACACTGACGCCCGTTAAGATCCTAATTGAGGGGGACGAGGTGGCTGCGGAACTTATCACGGAGATGGAGGCCCTGGATGATGTGCCTGATTTTCATGTCGGAAGTTCCCTCAAGAAGGGGGACAAGGTGAAGTGGACGCTTTCTGCCTTCTATACGATAAAGAATGGCAAGATTGCCGCGGTGCAGCTATACGCCGTTGTAGACGCCGGGCTAAGAAAGTGGATGGCCTAGTTCCATCTGCACTCGTAGCAGGA
>JBEKHB010000118.1:0-7664 GCA_050012495.1 Syntrophorhabdales bacterium | reverse complement strand
GCAGAGGCAGCAGGCGCAGCCGCTGTCGCGGACGCAAAACCAATGTCCCACAACGCCTACATGGTTCCTGTTGCAAAGGCGATGGTCAAGAGGGCGATTCTGGGATGTGTGTAGGTCGGTGCTGATACGAATAAGACTAGTCGGTAAAAACAGGGGTTTTTGAAAATAGGGGACTATCCGATGTGATTGTGAGCACTCGAGAAGTTGAGATGTAAGAATCAACAAATGGAGGAACATGGATGCTACCACGGATGACTTGGGGTAATTGGCTTTTCTGGGGGATCATGGTCTTTATTGGCATAATCTTCATATGGCTTGTTCTCTTTGAGAAATTTCTCCCTTTATGGGTAGGTTTAGTCATCGCTCTGGCCGGCTTCTCGGCCGTAATCGTATACGGCCCCCACCTCAAAGAGGATCACGAGGAACTGGAGGAATAACCATGGCACGAGTCGCGCTTGAAAACGTTACGAAGCTCTACGGAGGGAAGAGGGCCGTAGATAGAGTAAGCTTCGAATGCAGAGAGGGAGAGTTCATGACGATCACCGGGCCTGCCGGTGCAGGCAAGACAACCATACTAAAGATGATAGCCGGTATCGAAAAGGTTACTGAGGGATGCATCTACTTTGACGGTCGCCTGATTAATGACCTGTCTCCGCAAGATCGAGATGTGGCCATGGCCTTTGAAACTTACAACCTATACCCCCATTTGTCGGTTTACGAAAACATTGCGTTCCCGCTAAGGGCACCAAAGCGAACCGAGAAGCTTTCGGCTGAGCAGGAACAAATGCGGGTCGAAGAGATCGCCGATTTTTTGGGGATTAGGCGGCTGTTGTTGAGAAGACCTACGCAACTGAGTGGGGGAGAGAAACAACGGGTGTCACTGGCTCGGGTTATGGTAAGAAAACCTCAAGTCTACCTTCTCGACGAGCCAATTGCTCATCTCGATGCCAGGTTGAAATTCTCGACCCAGACTGCGCTAAAGCGGCTTTCCAGCAAACTCGGAACAACCATTATTTATGTGAGCCACGACTACCGAGAGGCCTTGGGGCTTTCAGATAGGATAGGGGTTCTACGAAAAGGGGGCATGGAGCAGATCGGGACAGGTGAGGAGATCTATCATACCCCGGCAACCGATTTCGTCGCCCGATTCGTAGGAGATCCCCCGACCAATCTGACGGATGGAGAGCTTCTCACCAAAGAAGGGAAGACGTTCTTTCGTGCCGCAGCCGACTTCACTCTTGAGCTCGAAAAGAAAGCGAGAGAAAAAGCGTCACAAGTTGCACACCAGAACGGAGAAGTGCGTCTCGGTATCAGGCCGGCCCATGTCACGGTATCCAAAGATAGAGTATCGGACAAATCCTTTCAGCTTCCCATCTACGCCGTCACCCGTTCGCACCAGAGCACCATTTGTACGTTCGAGCTACATGACACCTTTTTCCAGGCAATGATAGAAAATGGAGTTCACTATGATATGTCCGAGAGAGTATGGGTTGACTTTGACCAAGAGCACCTCCTTTTCTTCCCGGGGGCGATCCAGTTGTCGAAAAAATAGGGGGACACCGTGTGTAAGGTAAGCATCAATAATGTATCCAAAACGTATCAAGGCAATGTTGAGGGGGTAAGGGACGTTAGCTTCACTTGTGAAGACGGGGAGTTTTTGGCCATACTGGGCCCGTCAGGCAGCGGAAAAAGCAGCATGCTGCGAATGATCGCTGGGCTGGAGGATATCACAAAAGGGGAGATCCTGTTTGACGAAAGGGTTGTCAATAATCTTACGCCCGCCCAACGAAACATAGCTTTAGCCTTCGAGTCCTATGCCCTCTATCCCCTCCTCAGCGTCTATGAGAATATCGCATTTCCCCTCAGAGCCCGGGGAATGAGTCGTGCAGACGTGGATCAAAAGGTCAGGTTTGTCGCGGAGCAACTGGGCATCAGCGATATCCTGAACAGGAAACCTTCTTCCTTGAGCGGCGGTCACCAGCAGCGGGTATCCCTGGCCAGGGCCCTCGTCAGAGATCCTAACGTTACCCTCCTCGATGAGCCCATATCGCACATGGATCAGCGGGTACGTGCTGAGATGAGGGCCCGCATCAGAAGGCTGCACAACGAATTCAGGCTCACCACTATCTTTGTTACGCACGACCAGGAAGAGGCTGTCTCCCTGTGCGATCGCGTGGCAGTCATGAGTATGGGAACACTCCAACAAATCGGAACTGTTGATGAGGTCTGGAATCGTCCAACAAACAAGTTTGTAGCCAGTTTTGTAGGCGAGCCGGAGATGAATTTTTTCCGAGGTACCATAGAAACCCCCCGTGAGATCTCTGTCGCCACGAAGGAAGGAAAGACGGTGTTTCCCATTGCTTTTGGGGTCTTGCAGAAATACTTGGGGACTGAGATTGCAGTTGGCGTGCGGCCCCACGATATAACTTTGGCCGTGAACAAAACAGAGCAGGCTGTGCTTGCGGCTTCGGTTGATCTCGTCGAATTCCAGGGCGAGTCTGCTGTCGTGACTGTGAAGCTGGAAACCCGCGATGCCACTGAGGCCAGAGTGGTTGTCCTGGCAGAGAAAATGGCACAGATAGAAAAACGCGTATGGCTCGGTTTCAGGCCGGAGTTCATCCATCTTTTTGATGGAGAGAAGACCATTACTAACCCGGAGTCTAGCAACGGACAGATCGGAGGGGCAAGACAGGTGAAGGAGGTGAGGAGGTAAAGGCGCCGATGGCCAAAACAAACGGCATAGACATCATTGTCCGGGGAGGCGCTGACTGGTCGGCAGTTGCTTGACCTTTAACGTGTAAAGGCTTGGCAGGGGCGGACGAAAAATCCAAGGTAGTCAAAAAAAGGAGGGGGTAAAGTCATGAAAATGAAACGTAGGATTGGTTTGGCTCTCATGTGTTGTTTGCTAGCAGGTTTGATGGTGGCCACGGTGACAGATAGAGCTTTCTCTGACGAAAAGGTGTTTTCCATCAATGACATCCCGCCGATAAAGAACAAGAATCCTATACGCCTGGCTGTGCACAAGGGGGTCCCCGGCGAGGATATCACCTTGCAGTACGTAAAAAAGTGGTCGGAACACACGGGGATAAATGTGACGACTGAGGGTGCAGTCTGGGACAATCTGTTTATCAAAGAAAATGCCGAGCTCATAGCGGGTACCGGCGCATATGATGGTATCGTTATCGAAACTGCCAGCACAAATGAGTGGGCGCCTTATCTTTGGACAATGGAGGAGCTTGCGGAGAAGTACGAGCCTAAGGGCGTGAAAGGGCTCACGGAATCGTCGCTCCTAAAGGGTATAGAGCCGATAATGCTGCGGATGGCTACCACAAGGACTGGAAAAATCATGGGACTTCCGGAATGGCATTTCGCGATGGTTATGATGTACCGTGACGATGTACTTACCGACCCCACGGAGAGGACGAATTTCAAAAAAAGATACGGTTACGACCTCGCACCAGCGATTACCAGGCAGCAAATATACGATCAGGGCGAGTTTTTCACCAGAAAAAAGGGGGAGTTATTAAAAGGCAAACCATTACCCTTCGATATTTACGGTCTCGGTCTCATGGCCGGCAGGGTTGAAGCCAACGACGAACTGACTTGTTGTGTCTGGGGTGCCGGCGGACACTGGTTTACGGTAAACAGGAGGCCAGACGGCTCGATTGCCGAGTTCGTAATTACTAAGAAAGATAAGGAGATACAGAAAGAAGCTCTAACCTACTATAAGACATTACTCAAATTTGCCTCCCCCGGATGTTTGAATGCGTTTTGGGATTTCGTGAACACACAATTCGCGGATGGCAAGACCATCGTCATTCCCAGTATGTTTGCTACTTTCGTAGGATGGGCTGGGTCGGTGGAAAAGAATATCCCTGGCGCTCGACTCGGCCTGGCGCCAACCGTGGGCAAAAGGGGCTATATGGGCTGTTTCGCCAGGGGGGTTGCGAAAGCCAGTAAGAATCCGGAGGCGACCTATTGGTTGATAAAATATCTCGCTTCTTATCAAGTGCAAAAGGAACTTGCAGAAGCCGGAGTATCGATCATCCGGAAAGATGTGACTGATGATCCTAAGTATCAAGCGGACACATATCGGCTCACAGTAGGAATGAGCGCACGTGTTTTAAGGGTACTTTACGACCAGAATTTCAAATGGATTGACAACGATTACTACTTCCTGAGCAACGCCGCAGCCAAGGTGTATTCGAATCAGATAGGACTTATCCACGAAGGTTTCATCAGTGAGATGTCCGTCGACAAATGCATCGCCGAGCTCACAAAACAGAGTCTCGCGCTGGAGAGAAAATTCGGTGATATACCGGTACGCGAGGAGAAATAGACTAGGCGAGGCGGCGGATCCCACACGGAATCGCCGCCTCCACCCAAAGTGGGCGTCTAAAAAGAACATACAGGTAGAAGGCCGAATCTCAGGGAGGGTTCAATGGACGGTCAAGCAACCGGATCAAAAGCGAGATACGGCGTTTGGGATATCATTCTCAGTGAAAGGTATTTCAAATGGGTTCTCGTAATGCCGCTCATAATAGTATTGGCATTATTCCTGATATACCCAGTGGTCTGGGTAATTCATATATCCTTTTTTGATTATGGAGGGGTAAAGCCGCCACTCTTTGTTGGCTTGGATAACTACCGCGAGGTGTTGGTTAACCAGGAATTCTGGAGGGCTCTTGGGCGGACGGCTCAAGTACTGGTCACGTCCATAATAATTGAATTGGTTCTCGGCATGGGTATTGCGGTTTTATTCAATCGTAATTTCAAAGGGCAGAATTTTGTTCGAGGATTTATCCTCTTGCCGCTTCTCATGACACCGCTGGCGGTTTCCATGATGTGGTACTATTTTCTTCAGTATGATTTCGGCGCAGTAAACTTGATGCTCGAGAAGCTTGGGTTTTCCAAAGTGATGTGGTTTTCGCCCAATGTGGCGCTACACGCGGTCACTGCAATCTCAATATGGCAATGGATCCCGTTCTCGATATTCGTTCTGCTGGCAGGTCTCAAAAGCCTTCCGAGGGATGCTTTCGAAGCGGCCAAGGTTGATGGCGCAAGCGCCTGGTATGTCTTTCGAAGATTAACTTTACCCATGCTAATGCCATTGATCATGATCATCGTCTTGCTGCGCACTATGTGGCTAATACGGTTGTTTGATCCGCTCTATGCGACGACGAGGGGCGCCTGCAATACGGAGGTCCTGGATTGGTTGATTTACCGGAATGTGTTTGTGTTATTCGACATAGGAAGGGGGGCGACTCTTGCAATCATTACACTGTTTTTTACCTTTGTTGTTTGTGCACTTTTGTTTCGGCAACTGATGAAGGCTATGGGAGTAAACCTCAGCAGCCAATAGACACGGAGGAGTAGCACATGAGTGTAAAGAGGTGCTTTTTCTGGTTAGGAATTATCGTCGTCATGTCAATCGTGTTGATACCGTTATTGTGGATCTACTTGACCTCGTTTAAGAACCTCCATGACGTCATGAGCCTCGACATCAGGAAACTGGTCGTTTTTAATCCTACCTTTGCCAACTACCAGTATCTGTTTCTTGAGACGCCCTTTCTCAAGGAAATTCTCAATACGGCGATAGCGAGCATTGGCAGCACTATTATCGTTATGGTTATCGCGTTGCCCGCTGCTTATAGCTTTGCCCGATTCAACCCCGGCTACGGGCATCTGCTTTTCATAACCGTTTCAACCAGGATGTTTCCGCCTGCAGTAGCAGCAATACCTTTCTTTTTTCTGTACAAGAAGTTGGGGCTCTTGGATACTCACATAGGACTTATTGCGCTTTATGTGTACTTTAATGTCTCTTTTGCGATCATTTTACTGTTTGGGTTTTTCAGAGAAATCCCTGAAGAGCTGGAACAGGCCGCTATGGTGGATGGCTATTCCCGTCTCGCCATCCTGCGCCGAATTGTATTACCGCTTGTTACACCGGGCGCAGCTATCACGGCCCTTTTCTGCTTGGTGTTTTCGTGGAATGAATTCCTTTACGCACATCTTTTTACGCGAAGTGCTGCGAAGACAGCCGCAGTAGGATTGACATTGTTTTGGGGATCTCTAGAAATTGCATGGGGCGCCATGGCTGCTCAGATCGGTCTTCTTATCCTTCCGACCCTGCTTGCTGCTTGGTTCATGCAGCGCTACATCATCCGTGGTCTAACTTTTGGGGCGGTTAAAGGTTGACGCGTTGCACACGAAGGCGAGTACAGCAAGGCGAATGTGGAGCTATTTCGGTCATGAGAGCCGGGATAGGTTGCTTGAGACGGCTGGGGGAGCGAACTTGGCGAGTCACTGAATATATTGGGCTGTGTATTTGATATGAGGGTAAGGATATGGAAATAGAAGTCAGATTGTTCGGCAACGTGGGGCAGTATTTGCGGGAAGTGAGGAACCGGGCATCTTTTACCAAATCCGTGGATCCAGATACTACTGTGCAAGAAATCATGAAAGAATTCGACTTTCCAGAAGGGATGGGCGTGGTCGTTATTGTGAACGGTAGGCGATCGGAGCCTGACCGAATTCTCGGAGATGGCGACATCATTACAGTCTTTCGTCCGACGGGGGGCGGTTAGCATGGCCCCCGTAGCCTTGCGGGAGCAAATCGACGCATGGTCGCGCAATATCTTTAGAAAAATCAGGCGGGGTATTCAGGGGGAAGCATTATCCGGCTGGTTCCAAAAGCAGACGGTGGCTATTATGCAGAGGTGAAGATCGAAGATGCGGTTTTTGTGGGGGAAAAACAATCGCGTGAAAACAGGGCCGCCTAGGGGCTTGATTTTCGTCGCATTTCGTGGTATTTATGGTCAGTATGGATAGCGATAGTGTTGACTTCAGGCAAGATAGAGCGATATGGCTGAAAGTTTATGAGTACCTTCGGGATAAGATACAATCTGGCGAAATAGGTCCAAATGAACGTCTTGTAGAGGCATCGATTGCAAGAGAAATTGGTACTTCTCGGACGCCGGTAAGGGAAGCCCTTCACAACATGCAGAAGGAAGGGCTTGTCGAATCAATACCGAGGATTGGCTATAGAGTCAGGCCTATATCTGAAGGTGAGGTTTTGCAGGTATGTCGGATCAGAGCTTTACTGGAAGCTCTCGCGACTGAGTGGGCCATTGAAAAAGACAGACCGGGTCTTTTACGGGAGTTGAGCAAAAACATTTCAGCCTCTGAGGATGCGCTTGCGAAGGGAGATATACAGGCATTTGTGATCCTCGATTCGGAGTTCCATGAGACCATAGCGAGGCTGAGCGGAAGTTCGCATCTCGAGGAAACAATACGGCTCATGAGACGTCACATGTTTCGATACAGAATGGAGAGCTTTTATTTCTCGGATGTGGCTGAAAATGCCGTAAAAGGTCACAAAACGATTGTCTGGGCCATACGGACGGGTGATGCCGGGGAGATAAAAAAGGCAGTAGATGATCATCTTGCACTTGCTTTGCGGGCTATATTGAAGGTGGAGCTTGGCAAGAAATAAACGAGATGTTCAGTTGTATGATTCACATAGATCGTTTCAATTTCGATAGCCACCACAGCCCCTTGACCACCTCTTCCGAAGAATCTTATCTCTACCATGAAATACCTCGCTCGCAACATGTTGCAGTTGATCTTCACCGCACGATGCTGGTATACTGTGTACCACACGC
>JBEKHB010000117.1:0-7980 GCA_050012495.1 Syntrophorhabdales bacterium | reverse complement strand
TTCCGGGGCAGGCCCGGCAGCCATCTCTTTGTCGTCATTCCGGCGGAAGCCGGAATCCAGGGGTTGCCGGAGCCGGAATCCAGCTTTTTCAGTACGTTACAAAGGCCCTGGACCCCGGCGTCCGCCCCCGGATACAGGCATTCCTGGGCAGGCTTGGTGACGAGAAAAAGGCAATTTTTTCACACGTTCTACCCGCGCTCCTCGGCGATGGCGCGGGTGGCAAGGCACGAAATTAACCCGGCCGCTATCCATCCCGCATTACCGTATTGACTATCAGATAGTATGATTTTAGAATAACTGCGTGATTTATGTGATAAGAACACATCCCGACCGGATGCTCAGGAGGGTTGCAGGCGTTGTAGGTCCAATGACGGATGAGATACGCCTGCTGTGCGACGACATGGTGGCGACCATGACCGCGGCGCACGGAGTGGGGCTGGCCGCAAACCAGATCGGTGTATCCCTTCGCATCATTACCATCGAAGCAGGCTCGGAAAAGGAAAGCGAGCCCCTCGTTCTCATCAACCCCCGGATTATACGGTTGGAAGGGGAGGAAGTGGGTGAAGAGGGGTGTTTGAGCATCCCGGGCTTTTACGAGACGGTGAAGAGGGCGACAAAGGCTGTGGTCGAGGGCAGGGGTCTCGATGACAGGGAATTGCCGATCGAGTGCAACGGCCTCCTTGCCCGGGCAGTGCAGCACGAGGTCGACCATCTCAACGGCATTCTCTTTATCGACCACTTGAGCCCTGTCAAAAAACAGCTCTTTAAACGGGAATACATGAAAGAGAAGAAATGAACCTCCTCTTTTTCGGCTCTTCGAGCTTCTCTGTTCCCGCTCTGGTTTCGCTTTACTCGTCCATATCCTGCGTGGTGACGAAGAAGACAAGGCCGAAGGGCAGAGGATACCTGCTCAAAGACAACGAGGTAAAGCGGATGGCCCTCTCTCTCGGTCTTCCGGTCAGAGAGATAGGGTCATTCAAGGATGAGGAGGCGACGACCCTGGGTGAGCTGAAGCCGGATCTCCTCGTCGTGGTCTCTTTCGGCCTGATCATTCCACGGTGGTTTCTCGATCTGCCCACCCTGGGCGCCATCAACGTGCACCCTTCGCTCCTGCCGAAATATCGCGGCCCGTCCCCCATGCAATGGGCCATCCTGCATGGAGAAGAGGGGACGGGCATAACGGTTATCAGGATGAACGAGCGGATGGACGCGGGCGACATCCTCTACCAGGAGAAGGTGCCTCTCACGCCCGAGGAGGATGCGGCTGCCCTTTCAAGCCGGCTTGCATTGAGGGTTTCCGAGATCCTTCCGCCGGTGGTCGAGGAGGTAAAGGTCAAGGGGGTCGGGTATGGTACGCCTCAGGATGAGCGGGAGGCGAGCTATACGCCAATCATCACGAAAGAGATGGGACATATAGACTGGAGCCTGAGGGCAACCGAGATAATAAGACAGGTGAGAGCGCTCGTGCTTTGGCCGACGGCATATACCTTCCTCGACGGCAAAGCGATAAAGGTCTTTAAAGTCCGGCCGTCCCACGCCACATCCTCTCAGAAGCCCGACCCCGGCACTATTCTCGCCTCAACTCCTGCGGGGATAGAGGTTTCTGCAGGGGTTGGCTCTCTCATCCTCCAGGAGATACAGATGGAGAACAGGAAGAGAATGGCGGCCTCCGACTTTGCCAAGGGTTACCGGCAGATTTGTGCAAAACTGTTCACCTGACACCATTTTTTACTTGAGCAAAAAAATCGAACCCCATTTTTTTGTTGACAGAAGCATGTTTCCCTCCTATGATCAGGAAGGATTACCTGTCAATGGCGCGTTATACCGAGTTGTATTCAAAGGCACCACCCAGAGGGTACCCGGGCGGAGACGAGGAGCCGACGCAGGCGTACATACACTCCCGCCTCGAGCAACGTGTGTCACCTACGGCACGAAGTGCTGCCGCGCTGCAACACGCCCCATTAACGGCAGGATGTCTGTTTTTTTTTGCCTTCCTCGCCTGTTTCTTGCTTGCCGGCTGCGGAAGCGGGGGTGCACTCGCCCGGCCGAACGTGGCTTATTCTTCCGGGCCCGTCCTTGCAGCTTCCGGGGAGCAGGCGCCGCAGATCGTGCTGCCGGAAGGCAACGCGCCTAACCTTGAGCCGAAAAGGAGAGTCCAGAAGAAGGCATACGGAAAGAGGTCGGACGACGGTGCGGAGAAAACGGTGCTTCGCGAGCGGGATGCCTGGGGTCCTGGAGAGGATTACGCCTTGCTTCTCAGGCAGGACGATGCCAATGACGACAACATCGCCTCTTTACTGACAGAGGATTATCTGAAGCAGTTCGATATACCGATCGTCTTTAACGACGCGGTCCACTACTTCGTCAGGTATTTCACCACGGACAAAAGAAAAATATTCGCCAACTGGCTGCGACGGTCGAAGCGTTATGTCCCGATGATCAAGAATATCTTGCGCGAGCATGGACTGCCTGAAGACCTTATCTATGTGGCCATGATCGAAAGCGGCTTCAATCCCAGAGCGTATTCTTCAATGAAGGCCTGCGGGCCATGGCAGTTCATTTACGAGACCGGCGGTAGATACGGCTTACGGGTCAACCATTGGGTGGACGAAAGAAGAGACCCGGAGAAATCGACCGTGGCGGCCGCCCTCTATCTGAAGGACCTTTTCAACCAGTTCGGATGCTGGTACCTCGCGGCCGCGGCGTATAACGCGGGCGAGAAGAGGATCGAGAGGTCCATAGAGAAGCACGAAACGGGCGATTTCTGGGAGCTTATGAAGTATAATACGCTGCCGAGGGAGACCAGGGAGTATATCCCGAGGCTTCTCGCTGCCGCAATTATCGCCAAAAACCCGGAGAAATTCGGTTTTACCGGCATAGACTACGATCAGCCGATCAAGTTCGTGAACGAGAAAATCCCGAGTGGGACGCCCCTGGACGTCGTTGCAAAGGCTGCATCGACGGACATGATGACCATAAGGGCGCTCAACCCCGAGGTCCTGACGGGTATCGTCCCGCCGGATGTGGATGACTACGCCATCAAGCTTCCCGAATGGATCATAAGAGACAAATTCCGTGAGGAGTTGAAGATAGCGCTGGAAAAGGAGAAGAAGGTGCGGGAGGTGATGACGTACACCCTGGGGAAGCGGGATAGCCTCGCCGGGGTCATGAAAAAGTATGAGGTAGACTATAAAGACCTTCGGCTCGTCAATGCATGTGATCAGGAGTTGAAGGCACGACCCGGCATGGTCATTTACATCCCAAGGTTTTACGGCCGGGCGGAACCGACGGAAGTCGCGCAAGAGACAGGGCCGGAGAAAAACGAGGCGGCTGCCGGCAGGGAATCGCCGCATGCGCGCCGGCCCGCGAGGGTGAACGTCGCCTCGAGGGCAGATTACCCCATGGTGAAGAAAGGGGAAAGCCTGGCCGACATCTCCGGGCAGCACGGCGTCAGTCCGGCGATGTTGAAGGATCTCAATAAACTGAAAAAAAGCCGGATACACCCGAACATGCGGCTGCAACTGACGAGCGATGTGGCCGGCAGTGGGAGACCTCCACAAACCGCAGTCTATCACGTGGTAAAAAAACACCGGACCGCCTCTATCGCGGGCAAGCGCAGCCCGGAGGGCCGGACCTTCAAAGTGATAAAGCACGCGAAGAAACAGAAGACGCCGGCCGGCGCGAAACTCAGGGCGTCCGGGGCAAAGGCTAAACCCTCAACACGAGGTTGATCATATCACCCCGCGAAAACCCCATGGCGTGAAAGAATTGCAGGAGATCCCAGTCGTTCCAGTTGACCAGGGTATAGATAGTATCGACGCCGTATTTTTTTAAGTTCTGCACGCACGTACCCGCGAGTTCTTTTGCGATCCCCCTGTTCTGGTAATCGGGGTCTATACCTATCGTATCGATCCAGCCGATGTTGTTCGGGACCTTGAATTCCCAACCGCTTACCTCTCCCAGAATAAAACCTATTACCTTTTCATCTATCTCAGCGACGAGGGAGGCATCGTGGGGCCTCGACTCCGCCTGTTTTACGATCTTCGCCACCCAATAATCCCGGCGGGTCTCCCCGAGCACCTTAGTATCGATATTGACGATGAAATCCAGATCCTGCTTCTCCATGACCCTGATAAGGAGCTTGTCCAAAAAATTACTCATCGCTCTTTCCTCCACCTCCTCTATAGATGATTTGTGAATTTTATAACATAACAAGTGGTTCATGGCAAGGATGATTGTAAAAAAGAACGGAAGCTCAGGGTGCCGAGTGACGAGTCCATTCCTATGGCAAGGATGATTGCGAACGAATGGATGAAGCGTCCACGCATAAGGGAAAAGAAAGAAAAGGGGTAGACTATAAGCCGGGTTCTGTTACCGACAAGGGTCCATGGTCATTTCTCTTGCGGGCTCGCCTGATAGGGGAGCCCTCGTGCGGCCTACCTGGGTTAAAGGACGGGCCATCCTCACCGTCTCACGACGGTCCCCTTTTTGGCCTTGCATCGGATGGGGTTTGCAAAGCCATTCAGTCGCCTGAATGCTGGTGGGCTCTTACCCCGCCATTTCACCCTTACCTTCCCGGAAAGGGAAGGCGGTATCTTTTCTGTTGCACTTTCCTTGGGATTGCTCCCAGTCCCCGTTAGAGACCATCCTGCCCTTCGATGCCCGGACTTTCCTCGGGATCATATCCCGCGACCATGCGTCTACCCCTTTTTTGCTGCCGCATCTTTCGCAAGCTTATCTGCAAGCCTGTTTCCTTCTCTCGGTATATACTTTATCGCAACATGAGGAAGCGTTCGCATCAAGCGGAGCGCTTCTTCGAGGTAGGGTTTCAGCCCTTCGTTTTTGATGCGGTATTTTCCAAGGATTTGATATGCCACGAGCTGGGAGTCGGTATAGACATTGATCGGCCGCCCGGCAGGGTCCCCGACCTTCCGGAGCGCCCGGACCAGGGCCTCGTATTCCGCCATATTATTGGTCATCAGGCCAAGATGGATGCTGTCCCTCCAAATCTCATGTCCGTCCTCATCAAAGGCTATCATGCCGGCCCCCGCAAAACCGGGGTTGCCCAGGGAAGCCCCATCGATGTAGATGTGCCATTCTTTCATTCTTCTTCTTCGTAACAGAGGATCCTGTTGCAGCTCGGGCAGGTAAGAGCCTCACTGTTTTTCATCACCTCGATAAAAAGCTGGGGCGGGATATTCATAAAGCACCCGAGACATGTCCCGTTCTTGACATTCACGACGGCGAGACCGCTCCTTTTTTCTATGAGGACATTATATCGCGCCTTGAGGTCCCGGCTCACCTCGGTCAGCAGTCTTTCCCTCTCCTGTTTGAGCTTTGCGACAGTGCTATCGGCCGTTTTTATCTCTTTTTCCAGCTCCTTGACTTCTTCTTGTACCTCTTTTTCCCTCTTGTTGAGTGCTTTCAGTGCCGACTGATAATCCTTTTTCAGTTCCTCGGTCTTTTCCATGAGAACAAGTATATGTTCCTCGGTCTTGTCGTTCTCTGCCCGCGCTGCTTCCGTCTCTTTCAGAATCGCCTGGTACTCTTTGTTGGTTTTTACTTCATGGAGCTTCGCCTCCACCTTCTTGATCTGCGCTTTGTCCCCTTCCAGCTCCTGTTCTTTCTTCCTTCTTTCCTTCTCCAGCTCTTCGATGACTTCCTTTTCTCTTGCCAGCTTTTCCTTCGTCTGAGCGACCTCTCTTTCCATCTCCTCGATTCTTTGAGGCGCGAGAGCCCTCTTCTTCTCGTTGCCGATTATTTCTGTGTCTATCTTTTGGACTTCGCAGAGGGTTACTAGTTCTTCATTCAATGTGCTCCCTCCTAAAATTCAAAAGGGGTGGCATTTCTGCTCACCCCTTTGGTTCTATTCTTATGTGAGTATCGATGATATCGTTACCATTCCCGAGTCTCTGATTTTGGGCCCACCTGGCCTCGAACCAGGGGCCTACCGGTTATGAGCCGGTGGCTCTACCAACTGAGCTATGGGCCCGTCTAGGGATTAGCTTAACTGATCAATCGGCCTTTGTCAAGCGAATATACCCCCATCTGGATAAGGGAAAAGGCACGATGGGCCCGTTGTGGGACGCCGCCTTCCACCACGACCTATGTACTCCATCATATACAGGTTGCCGATCCTTTCTCCCGCTTTTTTGCAGTTCTGAAGATGGACATATGTTTTTGTCATTGATTAAAAGATTTTGTCTGGTAGAATAATGATCGGCAGGTAACCGAATATTTTGAAGATCCTCATGGCACTCAGGAATCCCCCGGCCGCCCTCCTTTCACTGCTGGAAGACCACCAGGTCGATAAGCCGGAAAAAGACGATTCCCTCACAGCGGCGGTATCTCGCGGGAATTATCACCTTATTTTGGCAGAGCTTGGGTTTGCAGAAATGCTTTCCGATATAAAGTCGGCCGATCCCCGGGCGGAGGTCGTGCTCATCGGCGGGGATGATGAGGAAGTGGTTCAGGCGGTCAAAGGCGGGGCGTATGCGTGCCTCAAGATCCCTGTCGACATGGAAAGGCTCGGCGCTATCGTGGCTGACCTGACTGCTGTGGCCGAGATGCGCAGCGATTTGGCGCAGCTTGAAGAACAGCTTGATCAGAAGTACGAGTTTACCGGCATCGTCGGCAGGAACCCGAAGATGCTCGATATCATTTCCTTCATAAAACGTATCGCCCCGTATTATCGGGTTGTCACGATAACCGGCGAGACGGGAACGGGAAAAGAGGTGGTGGCGCGTGCCCTTCACAGTCTGAGCAGCCGGTCTGACGACCCTTTTGTCACTTCTAATTGCGCGGGTTACGTGGAAACCCTGATCGAATCGGAATTGTTCGGCCATCAAAAAGGGTCTTTTACCGGCGCGATCCAAGACAAAATAGGGTTGTTCGAAGCGGCCAAAGAAGGCGCCCTTTTCCTCGATGAGATAGGTGACCTCCCCCTGTCGTTCCAGCCGCACTTGCTCCGGGTCCTGCAGAACGGGGAATTCCGCCCGGTCGGGAGTCATCGCGTATCCAAATCGCGCTGCAGGGTTATCGCGGCCACAAGCAAAGACTTGAAGGAAGAGGTCCAAAGCAACAGGTTCAGGGAGGACCTCTTCTACAGGATTACCCCGCTTGTTATCCACATCCCTCCTTTAAGGGAGAGGAAAGACGACATCCCTCTTTTGTCGCGCTTCATGCTGAAACGGTACAGGGAGCAGACGAAAAAGCCGGTGCGCGGCATTTCAAGACCTGCCCAGGATATTCTGCTCTCCCATGACTGGCCGGGGAACGTGCGGGAGCTGGAGAACGTAATTAACCAGGCGGTGATCCTGACAGGCGAGTCTTTTATCGCTCCGAGCCATTTGCCCCCGTATTTGAGGGCGTCGAAAACAAAACAGACAGCCGGGGAAGCAAGCTCCCTCGATGAGGTCGTGAGGAAGCACATCGGGGCGGTGCTCCAGGAATACCGGGGCAACCGGAGCCGGGCAGCAGCGAGGCTGGGTATCAGCCGCCGCGCCCTCCTGAGGAAAATAGAGAAGTATGGGATCAAATAACGGCATTACCAGAGAGCCAAAATAGCACACCTCCATATTCGAGCCACAACTCAGGGCTTTTACCTTTATTCTTTGATGCAGTGAAAACCCGCAAAGGTCAAAAACGCCCTGCTGCCCCTCTCGGCCGGAAAACGGTGTAACCTGTTTTTTTTCTGCCAGGATAACGGTTTTCACGGGGGGAGGGACCCAATGGCACTGCTTTTGCAACTGTCCATCATGGCCGCGGACGGTGATGAACGGGCCGGACAGCGGCAGATTTATAAATCCATTCTACGCAAGGAGGCAGGAGTATGATGAAGGTCAGTAGAGGAAGTAAGGGTTTTACGCTCATCGAGTTGCTCATCGTTATCGCGATCATCGGTATCCTCGCGGCTATTGCGGTCCCCGCATATACGGGCTACACGACGAAGGCAAAGGTCGCGGGGGTGGTCAATGCATT
>JBEKHB010000116.1:0-8071 GCA_050012495.1 Syntrophorhabdales bacterium | reverse complement strand
CTACAACGTTAGAAACAATGGTGTCCAATACATATGTCCTCAATTGTCCCCTTATGTCCCACAAAAAGTAACTACGGGTCCCTCACGTGACCGACAGCCCGCCGAACAATCGCGACAAGTTTGGGGGAGCTGCGGGACGCTCTTGAAACGTTGCCGTGCTGGTTCCCTCAAGAAACAATTTGGTCGACGTTGCCGGAGCGTATCCGCACATTCACTTGCGGAAAAGAATTTCAGGAGCGGTTGCAGAGGCTCATCGCCCTCTCCCCCCCTTCCGCCATAAAGACGCTGATGGCATCACCGGCTTTCTCGCACACCGGCAAAAGCGCAACCACCTCGTCCGGCCTGAAACGGGAGAGCACGTAGTCCTCGGGCGGCATCGTGGGGTCCCTGCCGATCCCTATTTTTATCCGGTAAAAAAGCGGCGTGTGAAGCGCTTCCGTCAGGGAGCGCACGCCCTTATGGCCGCCGTCGCCCCCGTCCCACCTCATTTTCATCCTTGCGAACTCCATGTCGAGGTCGTCGTGGACGACAAGAAGCTGCTCCGGCAGGATATGCCTCTTTCGCATCAACGCGGAGACCGGGCCGCCTGAGAGGTTCATGAAGGTGTTGGCTACGGCGAGAAGGACGCCGTCCGCCTCACCCACGAGGCACCCGGCGACCTTCTTCGAGAGCGGAACACCTATCTTTTCCGAAAACCTGTCAAGGACGAAATACCCTACGTTGTGCCTGGTATACCGGTATGCCGCACCCTTATTGCCAAGACCGCAGATGAGGAACAAAAAATATTATTCCTCCTTCTTCGCCTCTTCCACAGCCGGCGCAGCGACAGCCTCCACCACTTCCTCTGCCTCAGGCGGAGTAACGCCTACAACGGCCACATCGGGATGGTCGAGGAGCTTGATGCCGGGGAGGGAAATCTCATTGATGTGGATGGAATCACCGATGTCCAGATTCGAGATGTCCACGTCGAGTTTTTCGGGAATCTGGCCGGGCAGGCTCTCGATCATGACCGTCCGCAGGTGCTGCTCCACGACGCCGCCCTTGAGGACGCCTATCGACTGACCCGTCAAATGAATGGGGACCTCGACCTGGACCACCCTTTCCATCGACACCTGCAGAAAATCTACATGAAGCACCGCGTAGCCCACGGGCCTCTTCTGTACGTGCTTCACCATCACCGGCCTTTCCTCTACGTTTCCTGCGCTGCGCAGCTCCATCCTGATAACCGCGTTGCTCCTCAGATGCGCCTCAAGGAGCCTCCAATCCTTCGATGAAATGGAAAGGGCAAGGGGTTCCACGTCCCTCCCGTAGAGGACCGCCGGGATGGCGCCCTGCATCCTGAGCTTGCGCGCAGGACCTTTCCCCCTTCCCTCCCTTGTCTCCGCTTGTATGCGTGCTTCTTCCATGACCTGACCTCCTGTAGTTACACAATTATCGGGGCTAGCGTCGCCCCCTCCGCGAGCAAAGCTCGTGGAGCCACCCCCTCAAAGAAAGGAAGAGGCATATTACACAAACAACGAACTCACCGACTCCTCGTTATGTATCCTGCTATTACCGGGGCTAGCGTCGCCCCCTCCACGAGCTAAGCTCGTGGAGCCACCCCCTCAAAGAAAGGAAGAGGCATATTACACAAACAACGAACTCACCGACTCCTCGTTATGTATCCTTCTGATCGCCTCGCCCAGGATAGGGGAGACATCGAGCACCGCCACCCTTTCCAGTTCTTTCGCCTTCGAGCTTAAGGGGATGGTATTCGTGATCACGAGCTCGTGTATGGGCGATTTATTCAGCTTCTCGACCGCGTTTCCCGAAAGCACCGCGTGGGTGCAGCAGGCATAGACCCGGCTTGCCCCGTCCCTTACGAGGGCCTCCGCGGACTGGACAATGGTTCCCCCCGTATCGATCATATCGTCGAGGAGGATGGCGACCTTTCCCCTCACGTCCCCTACTATGTGCATCACCTTAGAAACATTGGCCTTCTCTCTCCGTTTGTCAATAATGGCGATGGACGTCTCCTTCAACCTCTTCGCAAGCTCCCTCGCCCTCTCCACGCCCCCCGCGTCAGGGGAAACCACCACTACCTCTTCATGAAGAATATGTGTGAAATAGTCGAGCTGAACGGGCAGCGCGTAGAGATGGTCCACCGGTATGTTGAAAAAACCCTGGATCTGTCCCACATGCAGGTCCATGGCAAGCACCCTCGTCGCGCCGGCCGTTTCGATAAGGTCGGCCACGAGCCTTGCCGTAATCGGCGCCCTGGGCGCCACCTTCCTGTCCTGCCTTCCGTAGCCGTAATAGGGCATAACCACATTGACCCGCGCTACGGAGGCCCGCTTCAAGGCATCGAGCAGGACGAGCAGCTCCACGAGGTTCTCGTTTACCGGGGGACACGTGGGCTGAATCAAAAACACGTCCATGCCCCTCACCGACTCCTCGATCTCCACCTGGATCTCGCCGTCGCTGAACTTGCTCACGCTCGCCTTTCCCATCCGGACCCCATGGTACGCGCATATCCTTTCCGTCAGCTCTCTATGCGCAGTGCCGGTGAATATCTTCAATTTGTCCACTCGCCCATCCTCCTGACAAGTTGCCTCGGCAATGTTAAAAAATGCTGGGGTGGGAGGATTCGAACCTCCGAATGCGGGCTCCAAAGACCCGTGTCTTACCGCTTGACGACACCCCAATTATTTACAGGATAACCCTCGCAAGTTCCCTTTCATACGCATCGAGCACTCTTGATTCTATTCTTTGCCTGGTCTCGCTGTTCAGAGGGTGCACGGTGTCTCTGTAGGAGCCGTCTTTCATCTTTTTGCTCGGCATAGCCACAAACAGCTTGCTGTCTCCATCTATTACCTTGAGATCTCTGACGATGAAACATTCGTCGAAAATGACTGAAGCGTACGCCTTCACTTTCTTCTCACTGACCGGGTAGATCTTCACATCGGTGATTTCCATACCTACCTCCTCCTAGACGCTGTGAGCTATGAAGACACTTCCTAGACCCTCCACTTTCTCCAAAGCTTTTCGTGTATCTGTTTCATCTTCAAATACGCCGAAAACCGCAGACCCGCTCCCGGTCATGAGCGATCCGAGGGCGCCGGCTTTCCTCAGCCGTTCCTTTATTGTCTTAATTTGCGGACATAGAAAAAAAGCGGCCTCTTCCAGGTCGTTCTCCAATATGTCCACAATATCACGCACACACGAAAATTTCCCCGAAAATGTAACTTCATTTTCGTCTCTTGTCAACACGATTCTCAGGTTTTTATACACATCCCCGGTGTTGACCACGGCGTTCGGATAGATGACGATATACCATATTACAGGCAGATCGATAGGGCTTATCCGTTCTCCGACCCCCCTCATCACGCACGGTTTTCCGTACAAGAAGAGGGGAACGTCGGCGCCTATCCGCCTCCCTATCATCGCAAGCTCGGACGCATCATCCGGCAGACCCCAGAGACGCACCAATTCCTTCATTACCGCAGCGGCGTTCCCGCTGCCTCCGCCCAGTCCGCTGCCGATGGGGATATGTTTCTCCACATCGACGACCATGCCCGCCGCTATCCCGTAGTGCTCCTTGATGAGCATGATCGCCCTGTAGACCGTATTGGCCGCACCCCGGGGCATCAGGCCCCGGTCGTCCCTCACGACGACCTCTCCGTCTCGCGCCTCTTGCAGGCGCATCACGTCGTAGATGGAGATGATATCGACAACGCTCACGAGGTTGTGGTATCCGTCCGGCCTCTTCGAGGTCACTTTCAGGAAGAGGTTCACTTTGGCGGGTGACAGGACCGGCTGTTCCACCATGGTTCACACGCCTCACGATGCCGTGCAGGGGTTCGACAAGAATCCGCCCCGCCTACTGCACGGCTTTCACCTCAAAAGTATCTACGATGAACGCAGAATTAGCGATAATATTAATCTTCGTGCCGAAACTATTTTCGAGATATTCCAGAGATGTCTTCTCCTCTTCCACGAGGAGGCGCGCCACCTCAGGGGCGAGGTGGACGTTGAACTGCTTCACCCTACCCTTTCTGCATAAGACCCGGAGCATTCTCAACACTTCGTAGCATATGGTGTACCGCGATTTTATATAGCCCGACCCCTCGCAGGTGGGACAAGACTCGGTCAGCATGGTCACGATGTTTTCCCTGGTCCTTTTCCTCGTCAACTGGACAAGGCCCAGCTCGCTGATCGGATAGGCAAAGGTCTTTATCCTGTCCCGCTTCAGCGCGTCGAGGAGCGCCTGAAACACGGACCCTCTGGAGTCCTTCCGCTCCATATCGATAAAATCGACAATAATGATGCCGCCCAGGTTCCGCAAGCGTGTCTGGTACGCGATCTCCTTGACCGCTTCCAGGTTGGTCTTGAGGATGGTATCTTCAAGCCCTTTCTTGCCTATGTACTTGCCGGTATTGACGTCGATCACGCTGAGGGCTTCCGCATAGTCCAGGACAATATACCCCCCCGACTTCAGCCATATTTTCTTCTGGGTCAGCTTGGAGATCTCCACCTCGATCCTGTAGAACTCGAATATGTCCTCCTTCTCGTCAAAAAGCTCAACCTCGCATTGCTCCTCCGGGAGATACTCTTTCAGGAACTCTTCGACCCTTTTGTAGAGGGCGGGGTCATCGATGACTATTTTCCGCAAGGCGTGGGCGTGGAGGTCCCTGATGACGCGGAATACAAGCCTGAGGTCCTGGTGGAGCATGGCGGGCGCCCTCACTTTCCTCGCCTTCTCCTGGATGCTCTCCCACATGCGCCGCAAGAAATCGAGATCCGCGAGGAGCTCGTCTTCCTTCTTCCCTTCACACGCGGTCCTGGCGATCAGGCCAAATCCTTTCGGGCATATGGTCTTGAGTATGGAAGCGAGCCTTTTTCGCTCTTCTTCATCCTCTATTCGCCGCGACACCCCGACGTGCTCGGTCGCCGACATCAGCACGAGCAACCTGCCCGGAAGGGTGATGCGCGAGGTCACCCTGGTACCCTTCTGGCCGATAGGCTCTCTCGACACCTGCACGATGATCTCCTGCCCTTCCTCGAGCACGCCTTCTATGCGCTCACTCGCCTCTACCGCCATGCCTACTTCCTCGAACTCCTCATACATCATTGCATCGACCACGATATCGGCGACATAGAGGAACGCCGACTTCTCAAGGCCGATGTCGACAAAAGCGGCATCCATTCCGGGCAATATCCTGACTACCCTGCCCTTGTAGATATTGCCGACGATGCTCCTGTCCTTCTTCCTCTCAATAAAGAATTCAGTGAGGATGCCGTTCTCTACGAAAGCAATCCTTGTCTCACTGAAGGTTGCGTTGATGATCAGTTCGGATGGCATCGATTCTCCTGTTCCCTACCTTCACGATTCTAGAGAAATTTCCCGAAAGCCACAGTTCTTTTATGTGGGGCCCCGGCGATACATAAAGCGCCTTCCCTCCCCGGTCCCTTATCTTTGTCACCTCTCCTTCGAGACCCTTCTCCCCTATGAGGAGATAGCTGAAATGGTCGTTCCCCGAGTCCATGGGACCAATGACAGCGCCAAGGACCCGCATGCCTCCGGGCAGGTGCGCGTTGATGCGGCTAATCAGGGCGGCGTCGACCGATCCCGCCCCTTCCGCCTCGACCTCCATCATCTCGCAGGCGCTCTCGATGCCTACGGGGAGCGCGGCAGAGAGAGAGATGCGGGGCTTGGGATGGTACTTCCCGTGAACTTTCAGGGAAATGCCCGCTGATCTGACGGCCCTGAGAAGAATGTCGACGGTGTCGAGATGGCCTATATAACGGGCCTGCCCGGCCTTGGCGTACCGTATGGTGACGGTGGTAAAGGAGGCGGCGTCCGCTTGGTTCGCGTCACGTGGGGCCTCGCCTTCCGCGCCTTTTTGGGCCTCGGCCTCAGGCTGTTGCAGGCGCCGCAAGGCGGCGGCGCTTTCTCCGACCCGGGGCGCCCTTTTCACGCAAGGCCCGCACGACATGCCGCATCCGGCGCACGATTCGTAACAGTTCCCCGTCTTCTCCTTCCCTTCCGCCTTTTCAAGCTCCGACAAGAGAAAGGTATTCGCGACCCCTGTAGAGACAAAATCCCACGGCAGATCATGCGTTGTGCCGCGCCGCCCGAGGAGGCTCGCGGCAAGCCCGTCTCGCCGGGTGAGCCACTCCTCGTAGATCCCCGGGTTGAAGCATTCACTCCAGGCCTCGAGCTTCACCCGCTGCGCGGCCAGGGCTTCAAAGAGGGGGGCAAGGCGCTCGTCGCCGCGTGAAATCAACGCCTCCACCATGCTGGTCTTGATATCCCGCACCTTTATCTTCACACCTCTGCCGGCGGCCGCCCTTTTCACGAGGGACGCTTTTTCACGCAGCCGCGCTTCCTCTTCCATGGGGAGCCACTGAAAAGGCGTGTGGGGCTTCGGGATGAAAGGGGAGACGGAGAGGTTGACTTCGATCCCGTGTCTCACAAAGGGTCCGATCAACTCCCGGATGCCGGAAAGGTCCTCCTCCCGCTCCCAGGGGAAGCCGATCATGAAATAGAGCTTGACCTTTCTCCATCCGAGCTTCTTCAGGAGGGGAAGGCGGCCGAGGAGCAGCTCGATCTCTATATCCTTGTTCAACCTGTCCCGGAGCTCCACCGTCGAGGTCTCGAGGGCGAAGGTGAAACCGCCCCTGGCCCCGCTGCCAAGGAGGTTGATCTCCTCTTCCGTGATGCTCCCTATCTTGAGCGAGGGCAGGGAGATGGAAAGGTTGCGGTGTCTGCGCCTTATGTAATCGATGAGGGAGGGAAGGCAGCTATAATCCCCCGCACTCAGGGAGAGAAGGGTGATCTCCTCGAAGCCCGTTTGCCGAACCGCCCGGTCTATGATCTCCGCGACCCCGAGGGGGTCTCTCTCCCTATACGGCCTGTAGCCGTAACCCGCGACGCAGAACCGGCACCCGTTCCCGCAGCCCCTCGATATCTCGATGTTGAGGCGGTTGTGCACGGCCCCCACGATGGGGATGGGCGGCTTCACCGGATGGGGGGACGCGTTCAGGTCCTGGATGTAGAGCCTCTTCACGGGCTTTTTTGCGGAAGGCGCGTAAACACCTTCAAGAGAGGCGATCTCACTCACTATCTGCGCCCTCGGCCGACCCTTAAGCGCCTTGAGCCGGCTCGCGATCTCCGGAAGCACACCTTCCGCCTCTCCCACCACGATAAGGTCAAAAAAGCGCTCGAATGGGGTCGGGTTGAGCATGAGCGGCCCGCCGCCGATGACGAGCGGCCCGTCTTCCCTCTCATCGGCCCTGATCGGGATACGGCTCAGGGACAGCATGTTGAGCACGTTGGTCACATTCAGCTCATAGCCGAGAGAGAAGCCCACCACGTCCATCTGCCCGAGGGGGGTGTGCGATTCAAGGGTAAAGAGGGGGATATCACTGCTCCTCAGATACTCATCCATGTCGAGCCAGGGCGCGAAGCAGCGCTCGCACCACACCCCGTCGATGGTGTTGAGCAGCTCATAGAGGAGAAAAAAACCGAGATATGACATGCCTATCTCGTAGATATCGGGGTAGCACAGGGCGAACCGCACGTCGCCTGCGCGCGCGTCTTTCATCACCCTTCCCGGCTCGATACCCAGGTATCGCGCAGGGCGGGTGATATTTTTCGGCAAGACAAACATAGCTGCTCCAGAAACTTTTGTTCACTATTATACATGATCGGGATGAATTAATCCTTCTCTGCTTTCGTCTTTTTCGTGTTTCTCGTTTGTTTTATTCTTTTCTTCTTTCGGTGGACGACGGTCTGTTCGGAATCGCACGCACCCTTCCCTCCCCCCTTCAAGGCATAAGCACTAACTCAGGAGGTTCTGTCTTTCACGAGCGTGAAGAGGGAGCGCAAAATGTGCACGGATTGTTCACTCACCGTCCCACCACCTCTCTCCTGATTCCTTTCTCTCGCAAGCCCTTTCCGAAAGGGGGTGCACGAAAGTACGTAGGGTCGAGGATTGGCGCGCCGGTTTAGGTTGAGGTTTGTTTTCCCGGTTTGCTCGCCCTTTCGTCCCGCGAGTGTCACACGATCTCAACCATGCCACGTTTCCAA
>JBEKHB010000115.1:0-8116 GCA_050012495.1 Syntrophorhabdales bacterium | reverse complement strand
TTCGGCGATTACGTGGTGAAGACGATACCTACGCCATCGGATGCGGGCTGGGGCGTTTCGAGACCTGTCGGCAATGGTACCGGGTCTGAATGATGAAAATAAAACTTATCGCACCGCGTGAGTGGTCCTGAAAACGATATGCAGGAGAGATCTCGATCTTACCTCTCGAATGCCCAAGGTATGGGGTTTCATAAAAGACAGGTTTCGGGTGGGAAAGTGGTATGGAATAGGCCTCACTGTGGGCGTGGCGTGCTTCGCCCTCAGTGTTCTTTCCTTCGCAGCGATCGCCGACTCATTATCTGAGAAGGGAACGCTTTTCCATCTTGATCTCAAGATCAACGCATATGTGATCAGAGTGGCAAATCCCGGATTAACCCAGTTTTTGGGGACTATAACCAATTTTGGCAGCATTTACCTGGTAGTAATAGTCGCCGTAATAGTCGGCGTAATCCTTTTCATCAAAAAGAACTGGTGGAGACTCCTCTCTCTTTTTCTTGCCGTCGGCATTGGACAGGCTGTGCTCAACATTCTCAAGATTGCCTTTCAAAAACCTCGGCCAAAAACGGAGATGTTCGTCTTTGGCTCCAGTTTTCCGAGCGGTCATGTCTTTTCTGCTACCGTCATCTATGGTTTCTGCATATACCTGGCCTTTCGCTTTATTAAAAAGGCGACAGTAAAATGGATAGTGTCTACATTGCTAGCCCTCCTGATCCTACTCATAGGTTTTAGTCGCATTTATCTGGGCGTTCATTGGCTTTCAGATGCCCTCGCAGGGTATGTAACAGGATTTGCCTGGCTTCTGTTTTGTATTTTTTTCGCGAAGACAGTTGGCGATCGATAGAGGAATCAGCGCTCTAATCCCCACCAGTCTTGGATCGTCGATGATGAGCAGTCTCATCCTCTGGCGTGGACGGAAGCGACTCTTTTGGATCTTTGGCAAGGTTGTGAGGGCTTTGTCACCACTAAAGGGTATGCACAAATCGGCGATAATAGGAATGACCATGGGCGCGAAAATGAGCGCTCCGCGCCTGTCCGATTATCCGAGGTGCTCTCCATGATTGACGATCTCTGGGGAAAGATCGAGAAGGCCATCGACTTTCTGCCGCCCATGCCGCCTGCCGCAACAGAGCTCGCTGCCATTCTTTCCAATGACGACGTGGACCTCGGGACCATATCGAGGATCATATCGAGAGATCCCTCCATGGCCACGAATGTCCTGAAGATCGCGAACTCGGCCGCCTATGGCCTGGCCTCGAAGATTACCGGGATCGACCAGGCAATCGGCATGCTGGGGACGAACGAGTTAGCTTCACTGTGCATGTGCTACGGAGCCGCGCGCGGCCTGACTCCTCCGCCGCGGACCGTCACGGTCGACCTCGACCGGTTCTGGCGTCACTCGGTGGCGACGGGCGTCATCGCCAGAAAGATCTGGGGGAAACTTGAAACCGGCCGGGGCGAGCAGTTCTATATCGCCGGCCTGATCCACGATGTGGGCTGCCTCGTTCTCGACAGGCTCAGTCACAAGGTCTATGCGGCGATCCTCGACCTGACACGCAAAGAGAACATATCGGTGCTCGAAGCCGAAAGGCGTATACTGGGCGCCTCGCACGACGTGGCGGGGGGCTTGCTCCTCGAAAAATGGTGTCTGCCGGAGATCTTCATCGAGTGTGCGCGCTGCCATCACGCCCCCTCCGCGGCATCTGAGCCATACAGGGTCGCAGTCGCCCTCGTATCGCTTGCGAACATGCTCGCGCGGCTCACCCTGCACGGTTTCGATAATGATATGAGCGGCCTGATCATTTCGGAGACCGATGCGTTCAGACTGCTCGAAAAGACTTACCCGCAACTCGCAGGCTTCGACATAGTCAAGTTCGTGTGGGACCTTGAACAGGCAGACCGGGAGATAGACGAAATGGAGCGGCTCCACAGGTCGCTGACATAGCGGAACGAGGCGGGTCGGCCTTCCTCCCGTCCGTTCTTCATGCTGATTTCGTAGGCTTTGCCGGTTGTCGACGACCTTGTCGCTATCTCCGCAATGAAATCCCTTGACGTCCGTATCGCCTCGGTCGCGACAACGAATGATAGGTGTATGCGTTTTGAGCAAGGGGGCGAGGAGAACTTCCTGTAGTGCTTGCTCTCAAGAACTTTCTCTTCATACTGGATTCCAGTTGGTAATCGTAAACGACACAACAAAAGGCGCAGGGCCTCTTTCGACCGTGCCCTCTAATGCACGGCAAATGAAGAGTACTTCTTGAATCTCCTCCTCACAACTGCGAGACCCGCGAGGTCAGGACCGAAAAGCAGCAACGCGCCGGGCAGGGGGCCAGGTTGCCTGCAATTGAGAAGGATTCCGAGGGGATACTCATGATAGGATTGATTCCGCTGAGGTCTTTCCACATCGCCAATGAAGGCCCGCCATTGTCATCCCAGCCAGCGAGACCTCCTGTGCTCGTGGTTGTGCTCCACAGGGTCAGCCAGTATGTGCCCGCGCCCATCGCGCCGCTCACGAGGAAAGAGGACTGATAGACATCAAATCCCCCAGTGCTGTTGTGATACACATTAACCAGGGAGGACGTGCCGGACGAGTCTTTCGTCATTGTCCCGCTCTCCCTACCTTTTCTTTGCCATCACGACGAGGTGCCTCCCTAGCCCCATCTTCTTCTTGATCAAGTTCATGCATTCCTGCGAAAGCACGGATCTTAACAAAGCATTGACCTTATAGGAATTTGCTATGCGGAGAATCCCTTTATCGCCATCGGGAATGATCGTCGTCTTGAAGCGTATGACGAACATAGGGCGGAGGAGGACAATCAGGCCTTTCATATTGACCCAATTACGCATTATTTCCGTGGATCCCCGCTGAATCCACACCTGAGCCCACTGCATGCGGCCCCATACGAACTTGTTCTGGCATACCAGAATGATGTGGCCGCCGGGCTTGAGCATGTCCGCCGCACGGTTCACGAATGCGGGGCCGTCAAAGTACATCATTGTCTCGACGGCGATCATAACATCGAAATGCTGGGCGGGCAGATCCATCGTCAAGAAGTCGCCCGCTATGAACTCGATATGTGGAGCTTTCTGCTTTGCTTCCTCAATGACCGATTCGGCAAGATCAACCCCCGTGACTCCACCGAAGCGGGAGAGTTTCCGGCTCAGCCAGCCGTTGGCGCAGCCGACCTCAAGGATTTTGGGATTCGGAATGTTCAGGGACGTCAGCAGGCTCAAGACGACTTCGCTTTGCTGCGTGTCCTCGGAAGTTTCTTTGGCCGCCAAGCCTTCCGAAAACCACTTTTCCCAAAACTGCTTTTGAGAGGCTAAGTCAGGGACAGATCGTTCTTGGGGTATGAGCGACCTCCGGATGGTTTTGGTTCATTTCGCAATTAGCGCAACTGTGTTGTAACCTATTGTTATATGCAGCAATTCGCGTGCCATTCTTGTAAGGACCTGTTTTGCAAGGCTTAATGCGCAGGCTTAGGACGTCGGCTGTCAGGAATAAAGACATTTAAAAGCCTGAATCTTTGAATCCGCGTAAAAACGGCTGTTATGTTTCCCTCTTGTCATATGTTAGCTGCATTTACACTGATTCAAAAAATGTAAAGATATCTGTCAAAGAACGATAAGCCCGTCGAAAAGGGATGTGCCCCATAATTTTTGACAGCACGCAAAAACTGCGCCATGATTGTCATCTGAAAGATCGCAGGGCAACAGGATGCCCGGGCCTCACGGACGTAGGCTCTTGAAGGTTACAAGTGGTTATCCCCTCAAATTGCGAATGACGAAAAGCAAGCAGTTGTAGGTGAAGTGAGTAAGGTCCTCTTCGCGGCCGGAGGAAATTTCGATGGATTTGTGCGCCATGATCGAGGGGTCGCGAGCCGGAGCATACTGCGTTGTATGTGAGGACCCGGGCGCGGCGCCGATGGGACAGGCGAAAGGCGCGAAATTAACCCGGCCGTAGCACCATGGGATATTCTATTCCTCCATCGCCCTCAGAATCTCCTCGGCCACCTTTCTGTTGAGGCCCCGGATGCGGGCGATGCCTTCGACGCCTGCCCTCTTTATTTCCTCTATGGAGGGGAAGGCCGCGAGGAGCGCCATCGCCCTCTTCCGCCCCACGCCCTTGATACTTGTAAGCGTTGACGTCAGGTCCTCCCGTCTTTTCCATTTCTTATGCGAGGTGATGGCGAAGCGGTGCGCCTCGTCTCTCATCCGCACCAGCTCTTTGAACACGGGCGAGGATTTCGGAAGAAGGAGCGGATTTTTCCTGAAAGGCAGATAGAGGAAGTCTTCCATCCTCCTGCGCCTCTCACCTTTTGCGATGCTCACCAGGTCGACGGGAGGGCTTATCCCCTTGAACAGACCCAGGGCCTTTGCCAACTGGGCCTTGCCGCCGTCGATCACCACCAGATCGGGCAGAGGCCGCATGCCCTCGTCGTCCAGGCGGCGCCTCAGCACTTCACCCATCATGGCTACATCGTCCTCGGTCGCCGCCTCCCGTATGTGGAAGACCCTGTAATCCCCTTTTTTTGCATTGAAGCCCTCGAATACGACCATGATGCCCGACGGGCTTTGCCCGTGGGTATGAGAAATATCGTAGACTTCGATCCGTCTGGGCGGCCTCAAAAGATGGAGCACTTTCTTGAACGCCTCATCCAGGACCACTGTCTCTGTCTCGTGGAGGTTCTCGATGGCGAGCCTGATCATATCGGCAGTGCCGCCATCGGAGGGACCGTGGATGCGCACCCGTCCCTTTTTCTTTTCCCGCAGGGTTTGCTCCAGCACCTGCGTGTCCCCGATCTCCTCGGAGAGCACGATCTCGTCGGGGACCGGCCTGGCGCTGTAGTACTGGAACAGAAAAGACGGGAGCGCATCATCGAGGGCGGGGGCAAAAGACTCTTTGAACGTCCTTTTCGAGATCAGCACACCCTTTTTGAACGTGAGGACAACCATCCTGAGCCGGCCCTCTTCCGCAAGGATGCCCCAGACGTCCCTGTTTATCCCCATGTGCTCGTGGACGCGCTGCTTCTCGACCAGCCGTTTTATCGCGTCATATTTCTCTTTCCCGGCCTGGGCCTCCTCGAAATTCCACGAGCGGGCGGCCTCCTCGATCCGTGCTTCGAGCATCTTCAGCAGCTTTTCGTTTCTTCCCTGGAGAAAGTCCGCCACTTCTTCCACAACCGCACGATACGCCTTCTCATCTATCTCCCCCACACAGGGGGCCGGACACATCGAGAGGCCCGCGAGGATACACGGCCTTGTCCTGCGGCGAAAGACGGTATCTCTGCACCTTCTCATGGGATAGAGGGATTGAACGACCTTCAGGAGGTCCTTTGCGTCCTTCGCGTAAGGATGGGGCCCGAAATAGAGCGCGCCATCGTCTTTGATCGTCCTCGTAATGCTGAGGGAGGGAAATTTGTCCTGCACGCTCAGTCTCAAGGATACATAGGTCTTGTCGTCCTTCAGGACGAGATTGTACTTCGGCTGGTGCTCCTTGATGAGGTTATTCTCCAGCAGGAATGCCTCTTTTTCATTTCGGGTCAGCACGATCGACATATCTTCGACGCGCTTCACCAGCCGTTCGGTTTTGCCGTCCTTTTTCCCCTTCCCGAAATAGCTCCTCACCCGGTCCTTGAGGCTCCTCGCCTTGCCTATATAAAGGACCTCCTTTGCCTCGTCTCTAAAGAGATAGACACCGGGCCCCTCAGGCAGGTTATCGATATAGTCGTCGGAAATCATCGTTCTCGCCTGCGCCGCGTAAGCGCAGAACGTGTGAAAAAATCGTTTGGGGACCCTTTGCCGTCATTCCGGCGAAAGCCGGAATCCAGGATTTGCAGTATGTTGCAAAGGGCCTGGACCCCGGCGTCCGCCCCCGGATACAGACACTCCGGGGCAGGCTTGGTGACGACAAAAAGACAATTTTTTCACACGTTCTCCCCTGCGGATGTGCATTCGGTCAGATCGCCAGCTCCATCTGCTCTAGCTTCGCCAGCCTGTCCCTGAGCTGGGCCGCCCTCTCGAAGTCCCACCTCTTCGCCGCCTCGTTTATATCCTTCCTCAGCTTTTTCACCATCTTCGACAGCTTCTTCGGATCGACGCCCTGCTCCTCCAACTCGTCCGTATCCACCGTATAGTAATCCTTCTCGTAAATAGAGGAGAGGATATCGACAATCGATTTATGGATGCCTTCCGGAGTGATGCCATGGGCCTCGTTGTATGCCGTCTGCATCATGCGCCGCCGCTCGGTCTCATCTATGGTCCGTCTCATCGAATCGGTGATCTTGTCGGCGAACATGACCACCCTGCCGTTGAGATTCCTGGCTGCCCTGCCGCACGTCTGGATCAATGAGGTGCCGGAGCGCAGAAACCCCTCTTTGTCGGCATCCAGGATGGCCACGAGGGAGACTTCCGGCAGGTCGAGCCCTTCCCGGAGGAGGTTGACGCCGACGAGGACATCGAACCGCCCGAGGCGAAGATCGCGGACAATGGCGATCCTTTCGAGGGTATCGACCTCGGAGTGGAGGTACCTGGCTTTTATGCCCGCGTCAAGCAGAAAGTCGGTCAAATCTTCGGCGAACCGCTTGGTCAGCGTCGTCACGAGGGTCCTCTCCTTTTTCGCGATGGTCTTCTTCACCTCCGCGAGGAGCGCATCCACCTGGTTGCGGGCAGGCTTCACCTCTATCGTCGGATCTATGAGTCCCGTGGGGCGCACGATCTGCTCGACCACATGCCCCTTGGCCCGGGTAAGCTCATACGTCGCGGGCGTGGCCGAGACATAGACCACCTGATTGACGTGCCCCTGAAACTCCTCAAAGGTCAGGGGGCGGTTATCGAGCGCCGACGGGAGGCGGAACCCGTACTCGACGAGGGTTGTTTTGCGCGACCTGTCCCCCCGGTACATGCCCTGGATCTGGGGCACGGTCACATGGCTCTCGTCGATGATGACGAGGGCATTCTTCGGCAGGTAGTCCATGAGCGTGGGAGGCGCCTCTCCGGGTTGTCGTCCGGTCAGGTGTCGCGAGTAGTTCTCGATGCCCTGGCAATAGCCGATCTCCTTGAGCATCTCAAGGTCGTACCTGGTCCTCGCCTCGAGCCGTTGAGCCTCGAGGAGCTTCCCCGCCCCTTTCAGCTCTTTCAGCCGGGCGACAAGCTCTTCTTCGATGCTGATGACGGCTGTCTCCAGCCGCTCTTTCGGGGTGACGTAATGGGTCGCAGGATATATGGTGCACCTCGTCAGCCTCTCGACGATGTTCCCCGTCAGCGGATCGATGGCGTAGATATCCGCGACGACATCGTCATCGAGGACGATCCGTATGGCCCTCTCCTCCTCGTACGCAGGGAAGACGTCGATGTTCGCGCCTCTCAGCCTGAACCTGCCCCGGTAGAAATCGATGTCGTTCCGCTCGTACTGGCACTGTATGAGCTTATCGAGCAGTGCCTTGCGCGCAATGCGCTCACCCCGCTCAAGATAGATGAGCATGCCGTAATAGGCTTCAGGGGAACCCAGGCCGTAGATGCACGAGACGCTCGCGACGATGAGCACGTCGTCCCTTTCAAAAAGGGCGTTGGTTGCCGACAGGCGCAGCTTGTCGATCTCTTCGTTGATAGACGAGTCCTTCTCTATGTAGGTGTCCGTCGGCGGCACGTAGGCCTCCGGCTGGTAGTAGTCGTAGTAGCTCACGAAGAAATGGACGGCGTTCTCGGGGAAGAGCGTCTTGAACTCCGTGTAGAGCTGGGCGGCCAGCGTCTTGTTGTGGGACATCACGAGGGTGGGCCGCTGGAGACGCTCGACCACATTGGCCATGGTGAACGTCTTGCCCGACCCGGTGACGCCGAGCAGCACCTGGTCCCGCACGCCTGCACGTACATTCGCTGCCAGTTTTTCGATCGCCTGCGGCTGATCGCCCGCAGGCGTATAGGCGGCATTTAGGCTGAATCGCTGCATAACGGCATATTGTAACGCCCGGGGAGAAGCATTGTCAAAAGCGCCCCTGGAAGAGCAGCAATTCCCGGCGAATCGCTTTCCCATTCACCCAACCCTTCAATTCTTAGGGAGTCCCCGCTCCCGCCGGCTGATTCGCACTTGCATGGGCCTTTTATGATCGATTTTTGACTGTCG
>JBEKHB010000114.1:0-8377 GCA_050012495.1 Syntrophorhabdales bacterium | reverse complement strand
GCTCGAAGAACTTGAAGAAAACATGAAAGACGCCTATATGCTTATGGCACTGGAAGATGTGCCTGAAGAGCACGAAGTGGGCGAGCTTGCCCTGAACGTATGAAGAGAAAGAAATTGATAAAAACAATTTTTCGTGTTGCGAGGCAACAACCATGCGACATGATCCAGGCATCAGAAAGATCGAAACAGACGTAGCGCGGTTCTTTTCCTCTGAACTTGCTTCAATGGCCAAGGAACAAAATGGAACCGGGATAGCCAATGGACAGATGGGATTCACAAGCGATTGGCTGAAATTGGACATGGGTACGGTTTTCTTGTCTTTGCCAGCCAGAGTCGATGCGCTGCGGCAGATGGCCCCGAGTGGCTGTACGATCATCATTGGCGTATCGCCGGAGCAGAAGTTGCGCTTGCTCGAATCCCCTTGGTCATGGAGATCGAGTGGGGGTTTGGAGCCGCAACTATCTTCGAAAAAATCACCAAGGATTTCTTGAAGCTGGTTCAGGCGCGGGCTGATTTACGAGTGATGGTTTTTCAGGGGAATGGCGTTGTTTCCGTCACGGATAAACTGGTGGCTATGGCCGAAAACTTTGAGGGGTCGCAGCAAGGAGACCGGTGGCTATTCGCTGGCTGGGGATGGGACACCGATCAAATGCATTGCAGGCTATGGAGCGCCTAGACTAACACTGCGCTCCAGGGGACGTGCCCAAGCCCGCCCCTGAGCTATCATGTTTATCGCTTTTAGGTGGCAATTTTCACTTTCTGAGCACTTGAGCCAATACGCGAGTAGGTGCAGCCAGTAAGATCCTTTTCGCGGCCGGAGCGATTTTTGATGGATGGGGCGGAAGCCGGCGAGGGCGGGACCCGGAGCATACTCCGGTCGTATGTGACGAGTCACGCCGAGCCGGCGACCGCGCCAGGCGCAAAAATAGCCCGGCCGCCCGAATCAGGAAATAGTGGTCATGCCGTACATGTAGGGCCTCAGCACCTCCGGCACGGCGATAGTGCCGTCCGCACGCTGGAAGTTTTCCATGACCGCCATCACACACCTGCCCACCGCAAGCCCCGAACCGTTCAAGGTATGCACGTATTCCGTCCGCCCGGCCCCGGTCCTGTACCTGATCTTTGCCCTTCTTGCCTGGAAGGCCTCGAAGTTGCTGCACGACGATATCTCCCGGTAGATGTTCTGCCCGGGGAGCCATACCTCGATGTCATAGGTCTTTGCCGAGGAAAACCCCAGGTCGCCGGTAGACAGGAGAGAAACACGGTAATGGATGAAGAGCCTCTTCAGCACATCCTCGGCATCGAGGAGCAGACCTTCGAGCTCTGCGTACGAGTCTGCAGGCAGGCTGAATTTTACCAGCTCCACCTTGTTGAACTGGTGCTGCCTGGTGAGGCCCCTCGTGTCTTTCCCGTGCGCTCCGGCCTCTTTTCTGAAACAAGGCGTGTATGCGACATACCTGATCGGCAGGTCGTCTTCTTTGAGTATCTCGTCCCTGAAGATGTTCGTCACGGGCACTTCGGCAGTCGGTATGAGGAAATAGTCAGGGTCGGAAAGCTTGAAGAGCTCTTCCTCGAACTTCGGGAGCTGCCCCGTGCCTGTCATGCTGTCCCTGTTCACCATGAAGGGCGGCAGCACCTCGGTGTAGCCGTGCTCGCGCACGTGGAGGTCGAGCATGAAGTTAATGAGCGCCCTTTCCAAAAGGGCCCCGTGGGATTTGTAGAGGGTGAACCTGGAGCCTGTGATCTTCGCGGCCCTTTTGAAGTCGAGTATACCGAGTCTTTCGCCCAGGTCCCAATGGGCGATCGGCAGGAAGTCAAAGCGGGGTTTCTCCCCCCATGTCCTGACCACTACGTTCTGCTCCTCCCCCGTTCCGAGGGGTACGGAGTCGTGGGGGATGTTCGGTATTTCAAGGCTCAGGAGCTCCCATGCACTTTCCACTTCTTTCAGCTCCTGCTCCCCCGTTTCTATCTCTTTCCCGAGGGCGCGGAGCTGTTCTATCTGCTCCCCCGCTTCGACGCCGCTCTTTTTCAGCCGCGCTATCTCATCGGAGGTGACGTTCCGCTCACTTCTCAGTGCTTCCACGTGCCTGATCCGCTCGCGCCGAAGCTCGTCTATCCCGATCAGTTTTTCAAGATCGAATACGGACCCCCTCTTCTTGAGGCTTTCCCGCACCAGTTCCGCCTTTTCCCTTATCAATTTCGGATCGAGCATTTAATCCTCCAGCAATTCCTTGTTGGGCTGCAGCGGCTTCAACATATAAAGCATGCCGCTTCTCGTGTAAACCGGCTCTCCCTCGACCAGCAACTGGACGGACCGCACCCCGGGGAAACTTGCCGCAAAGGAGTTTACGATGCTGTAGACCATGGCGACCTCCCTTTCGGGGCTGCCGGGGTCTATAAACTCCTTCGACACATTTAAGTAGAGCACGCCGTCCGCGCCCATGGCCAACTCGTAAAGCCTCAGCCGGTCCGGTATGGATCGCGCCTCTTTCAGCTCCCTGAACAGGATATCGGCCCGCGCCCTGTCCGATAACTGCTTCCGCACCTCAACCGCTTTTCTCTCCAGCCGCCCCTGTTCATCAGGAAAGAAGACCGAGACGACTTCCTTTTCCCCTTCGGCGGCGCGGCGGACGGCGGGCATGGCAGGCCGGTTGTACAGGTAGCAGCCGAGGCCGGCCAGGACCAGGACGAGAAGACCGAATATGACCCCGAAGCGCCTCATGTGCATCATCTTGCAAGGGTATTGAGAAATTCATCTCCCGTGGCGACCCTCAGCAGGGGATATATGGCTGACTTCCGATAGGCGTCCATGAACGCTGCATGGATCTCCGGCTTATAGGCAGCGCTGAGGTCTTCGAGGAGGATCGTGTAAAAGTCGTGGCAGATGGCGTCCAGGGCGGTGGCGATGACGCAGAAATGGGTATTGATGCCCGCCACCGCCACCGTATCTATCCGCATGGTGCGGAGCGTCTGGTCGAGGTCCGTCTTGAAGAAGGCGCTGAACCTCCTTTTCGGGAGCATGATGTCCGCAGGCTCGGGCTCCAGGCCGACGGCCGGCTGCGCCCCTGCGGTGCCTCTTATGGAGTGCGGCTTCATCCTCCCCTTGA
Organism: Syntrophorhabdales bacterium; assembly: GCA_050012495.1. Taxonomy (GTDB): domain Bacteria; phylum Desulfobacterota; class Syntrophorhabdia; order Syntrophorhabdales; family WCHB1-27; genus BOG-1155. Next base: position 5,270 of record JBEKHB010000114.1, on the reverse strand, counting down.
AGATGAAATCGCCTTCCAGGAAGCTGTCACAGGCGAATACGACGGGGACGGAAGCGGCCCGGCAGCGTTTGAGAAACGCCCGCACAGGGGCGACGATCCCGGCCAGCTCCACCGGTGCGTCCACCTCTTTTCCGTACGTATCCTCCAGCATATCAACGATTATGACCGCCGGCTTGATGTTATGTCTCCTCTCTCTTTTCCTTATCGGACAGAAAAACGGCCTTGAAGGTATCGGTCAGGGCAGAGGCCACCTCGAAGACCGGCCTTGCCTTTATCAGGGCCATCCGTTCCACCACGAGTTTTACAAAAGCCGGCTCGTTTCTCCTGCCCCTTTTCGGCACAGGGGCCAGAAACGGGGCGTCTGTCTCGGAAAGCAGCCTGTCAAGCGGCGCGTAGGCTATGATCTTTGTCAACCTTGTGTCAGGGTAGGTAACCGTACCCGGGATCGAAAGGTAGATGCCCATATCGAGCAGCTTTTTTGCGGTGTCAAGGTCATAGGAGTAACAGTGGATCACGGTCTTGGGGACCTGTTGGTGCGCCTCCTTCACAATCTCAAGGGTCTCCGGCCCGGCGTTCCTCGAGTGGATGATCACCGGAAGCCCGGCGAGGCGGGCCAGCTCTATCTGCCTCCGGAACGCCTCGATCTGCAGCTCTCTCGGTGAATAGTCCCTGTAGAAATCGAGACCGATCTCGCCGCAGCCGACGACCTTCGGATGTTTCAGGTACCCCTTGACGGTCTCTTCGATGTCGGGCGAGTAGTCTTTTGCGTTGTGGGGATGGATGCCCACGGCGCCGTAAACCTGCGGATGAGCTTCTATGATCTCCACGACCTTGGGAAAATAGCGTGCCTCTGTCCCGACCGTAAGCATGGTGGAGACACCGGCTTTTGATGCCCGGTCGATCACCGCCTCGCGGTCCTCATCATATTCTTCCATTTCCAGATGGCAGTGGGAATCGACGAACATGGACATTTATAGCACATTCCCGAGCCGGTAATCCACTGGGCGGCCCCTTTTACTTTAGTTGTTGCCAATCGCCCTTTACATGTGATAGTTTGAACTAATGTTCTTGCAATTGTGTCAGGCTGCCTCCGTCATATCCTGCGGCTATAAACCGGACGATGGTGCATGCGTAGTGGGATTACGGAGCCGGACAGTTGCGGCATGCTTTATGCTTATTGCTGAGAAGAGAAAAAGAGAAAGGGAACGCTAAAGGGGTCATCGGAAAGGACGCGATCGACCCGGACGCATAAAACACACCATTTTAAGGAGGCTTTATATGGCGTACGATGCGACGAAGATGGCAGACTGGCAGATTGCCGAGGCGGCTGAGCAGCATATGAAATCTGTCTGGCAGTTGGGCGACGAGATGGGATTGAAGAAGGATGAGGTGATCGGATACGGCCGCATAGGCAGGGTCGATTTCATGAAGATCATCGACCGGCTGAAGGACAGGCCGGACGGCAAGTATATCGAGGTCACGGCTATTACTCCGACCCCCCTCGGCGAAGGGAAAACGACGGTCTCCATGGGCCTCGTCGAAGGCATGGGCAAGAGGGGATGGAACGTGGGCGGCGCGATCCGCCAACCCTCGGGCGGCCCGACCATGAACATCAAGGGGAGCGCGGCAGGCGGCGGCAATGCCCAGGCCATCCCTCTGACAGAGTTCTCCCTCGGTCTTACGGGCGATATCAACAACATCATGAACGCCCACAACCTCGCCATGGTGGCCCTTACCTCGCGTATGCAGCATGAGAGGAACTACACGGATGCGGAGCTTGCAAAAAGAAATCTGAAGAGGCTCGACATCGATTCCAGGAACGTCCAGATGGGCTGGATTATGGATTTCTGCGCCCAGGCTCTCCGGAATATGGTGATCGGTCTTGGCGGCAAGATGGACGGGTTCCTCATGCAGTCCCGCTTCGACATCGCGGTCAGCTCGGAGGTGATGGCCATCCTTGCCGTCGTGAGAGACCTGGCGGACCTGCGCGAGCGGCTCGGCAAGATCACCGTCGCCTACGACAAATCAGGCAAGCCCGTGACCTGTGAAGACCTCGAGGTGGCAGGCGCCATGACCGCCTGGATGAGGGAGAGTGTCAACCCGACCCTCCTGCAGACGGTCGAGGGGCAGCCGGTGCTCGTCCACGCGGGACCTTTCGCGAACATCGCCGTGGGGCAGTCCTCGATCATCGCCGACCGCGTGGCCCTGAAGCTTTTTGACTACGACGTGACGGAGAGCGGGTTTGCCGCCGACATCGGCTTCGAGAAGTTCTGGAACGTGAAATCGCGGATCAGCGGGCTCAAGCCGAACGTCTCCGTCCTCACGACGACCATCCGCGCCCTCAAGATGCACGGCGGCGGACCGAGGGTGGCGCCGGGGCTCCCTCTTCCCGAGGAATACAAGAAGGAGAACGTGGGCCTGCTCGAAAAGGGCGCTGCCAATATGGTACACCATATAAGGACCATAAAACAGTCGGGGATGAAACCCGTCGTCTGCATTAACTGGTTCCACACGGATACCAAGGACGAGATCGCGCTGCTCCGCAGGATCGCCGAAGGGGAGGGCGCGCGCGTGGCCGTGTCGACCCACTGGCTGAACGGCGGCGACGGGGCCCTGGAGCTCGCCGACGCGGTGCACGACGCGTGCGAAGAAAAGTCGGATTTCAAGTTCCTCTATCCCCTCGAAATGCCGCTGCGCCAGAGGGTCGAGACAATAGCGAAGAACGTCTACGGCGCCGACGGAGTCTCGTGGACGCCCGAGGCGGAGGCCAAGGCAAAGGCCTTCGAGGCAGACCCCGGCAAGAGGGACTATTACACCATGATGGTGAAGACCCACCTCAGCCTGTCCCACGACCCGAACGTCAAGGGTGTGCCCAAGGGCTGGGTGCTGCCCGTAAGGGATATCCTGATCTTTTCCGGCGCCAAGTTCCTCTGTCCCGTGACCGGAGCGATCAGCCTCATGCCGGGCACCAGCTCAGACCCCGCCTTCAGAAGGGTCGACGTGGATGTGAAGACGGGCAAAGTAACGGGGATGTTCTAGACAAGCACCTTGATCTGTGCGTCCGGCGGCAAAACGCCGGACGCACCGCACGCGGGAGGCGGCTTTTTCCGATGCCTTACGCAGCAAAAAAAAAGCTGAAAAGAAAGGAGTAGATATGGCCGCAAAGATTATTAGCGGGACGCAGATCGCAGCAGAGATCAGGGAGGAGATCAGGCAGGAAGTAGTGCGGCTCAAGGAACAGCATAACCTGGTGCCGGGTCTTGTCACCATCCTCGTCGGCGAGAACGCGGCCTCGGTGAGCTATGTCACCGCCAAGGGAAAGACCTCGAAGGAGCTCGGCTTTTATTCCGTCCAGGACAGCCAGCCGGCAGACCTCGCGGAAGACGCGCTCCTGGCACTCATCGACAAGTACAACAAAGACCCGAAGATCCATGGTATACTCGTACAGCTTCCGCTGCCGAAGCACATAAACGAGACGAGGGTGCTCTATGCGATCGACCCGAATAAGGACGTCGATGCGTTTCATCCGGTTAATGTGGGCAAGCTCGTCATAGGGGAAGCCAACTATTATCCCTGTACGCCTTACGGGATCCAGCAGCTCCTGGTCAGGAGCGGGGTCAAGACCGACGGCGCGGAGGTCGTTGTGGTGGGAAGGAGCAACATCGTGGGCAAGCCGATCGCCAACATGATGCTCCAGAAGGCAAAGGGCGCCAACGCCACGGTCACCGTCTGCCATACGGCGACGAAGGATATGGCTTTTCATACGAAAAGGGCGGACATCCTCATTGTTGCCGCAGGGAGACCCAAGGCGATCACGGCCGATATGGTGAAAGAGGGTGTGGTGGTCATCGATGTGGGCGTCAACCGGATCGGCATGACCCCCGAAGGAAAGGCCAAGCTCTCCGGCGATGTGGACTTCGAGGCGGTGAAGGAAAAGGCTTCGCTGATCACCCCCGTGCCCGGAGGGGTCGGCCCCATGACGATCACCATGCTCATGCTCAACACGGTGAAGGCTGCAAAAGTGGCGGGAGGAATTTCGGGAGGAGTTTAACCAAGGAGGACGGTCATGGCCGACTATGTGTACGAAGAAAAGGAAAACTTTGAAGGCAAGAAAGTGCGGGTGCTGGGCCCAACCTATGAGCCGGGCAAGCCCGGAGAAAGGGCCGACTGGACGCAGAAGCTCGGAAGCGAGAGCGAACGGCTCGGCTACCTGAAAAGCGCCCTCCGGTACTGGTACAGCACCGACTGGTTCGGCAGCGAGAAGAGGAAGCAGGAAGCCTAAATGCGTGGAAAGCATAAGTCTTATAGGACCTGTAAGACTTATTGACTGCTATAAGGGAGGCAACCCATGAGTTTTGCGATACCCACAATCAGTTATACCGGAAAGATCAGGGAAGTGACCATCGGGAGCGGAAGTACCGCCGTCACGGTGGGCGGAGGATCATGTTACCCCTTCTACACCTTCGAGGGGGCCATGCCCCATCCGCCGCGGGTCGCCTTCGAGGTGTGGGACTATGCGCCCGAGGACTGGCCTGCCTGGGCCGTCGAGCCCTATAAGGACGTGATCGCAGACCCCGCGGCCTGGGCCCGCAAGTCCGTGGAGACGTACCACGCGGAGATGATCGCCCTTCTCTTGAAGAGCGCCGACCCGAACGGCATGGACCGGCCCGTGGAAGAGGTCGTTTCTACCGTGAAGGCGGTCTCGGACGCTATCTCGGTGCCGCTCATCGTCTGGGGCTGCGCAAACGACGAGAAGGACTCGGCCATGCTCCGCCGCGTGGCGGAGGTCTGCGAGGGTAAAAACGTGGCCCTCGGCCCGGTCACGGAGAAGAACTACAAGCAGATTGGGGCCATGGCCATCGGCTACAACCAGGTGGTGATCGCCTCCACGCCCATCGACGTGAACCTCGCAAAGCAGCTCAACATCCTTTTGGGGAACCTGGGGGTGCCCGACAACCGGCTCCTCATCGACCCCACCACGGGAGGCTTAGGCTACGGTCTCGAATACTCCTATTCGGTGATAGAGCGCGACCGCATGGCTGCCCTTACCCAGGAGGACGTCAAGCTCCAGACACCGATCATCTGCAACCTTGCGAACGAAGTGTGGAAGACAAAAGAGGCGAAGACAAAAAAAGAGGACAACCCGAAGCTCGGCGACGAGAAAAAGAGGGCCGTCCTTATGGAATCGGTCGCCGCCATGACGCTTGCCATGGCAGGCGCCGATATACTCATCATGAGACACCCCGAGGCCATCTCCTACACCAGGCAGA
>JBEKHB010000113.1:0-8477 GCA_050012495.1 Syntrophorhabdales bacterium | reverse complement strand
AGTGAAGAAGTCGGAGACTGGGGGCGATGCGGCGTTTTCTGGCGGGGAAGGTGAGCGTTGTTGAGGATGGGAGGATGGATGGGTATTATGAAGAGGGTGAGAAATACCGGAATAAACGGAACGGATGTCCCCCCTCGTCCCCGAAACCAACTTACGCTCAAGGTCATCTCTTTCTTGGGGAGGTCTATGCCCATTCGGGTCAGAAAGAAAAAGCCCTGGAGCACCTGAAAAAAGCCGAAACCATGTTCCAGGAAATGGGAATGGATTACTGGCTGGGCGTGACACGTGAGGTCTCGGCCGGACTTTAAACTCTTCTCCCAAGCGCCAAGCCGTAGGGCAGGACACCTGTTTGCCTTTCATGAGCGAGAGAACTGCCTACCATATGAGGACCTTGCTGGTTTCTCACGCCTCTTTGGGGCGCTTACACCAGTTCATGTGGTAATGGTGAATCTTCATGAGCTGAGGAAAATACTGCACTTGTAGGTGAAATGGGGATGACTACCAGCTTCGGGCCACGCAGTGTCTGGTGTGGCCTTTTTTCTTTCATTCAATGCAATTCTCTATCATCTTCCCCGTGCCTTTCTCTCCCGTACTCAACTACGGCCGGTACCCCTGAAATGGTCGTACCTTTCCTGGACGACCGTGAAGGTCTCAAAATAGTCCTTGGCCAGGTGAATGAGGTCCAGGTCCCCTTGATCGAGAAGATTATTCTTGAGGGGCCACTTGCGCATCCATTCGAGGAGATCACGCCACATATCGCCCATAAGAATCAGGGGCTTGTCGATCTGCTTTACCTGGGCGAGTTGCCAAGTGTAAAAGAGTTCGAGAATGGTCCCGATACCACCGGCCGTCACCACAAAGGCATTCGAGAGTTCCACGAAGCTGTCGAGCCGTTCCGAAAAGCGATCGAATTGCTTCTTGACATCGAGATGGGCGGCATAACGCTGCTCCTTTGGCAACGTTATGTTGAGACCGATGGAGCGGTTGGACGCAGCCTTATTCCCCTCAAAGAACCCGTTACTTGCCGCCTCCATCAGGCCCGGTCCGCCTCCCGTGACAAGATCGATTCCCGCGGAAGCAATGAGACGGGCCAGATTGTAGACTTCGTAATACTCCGGGCTATTCTCCTTCAGTCGTGCCGATCCGAAGATGGCGACGCGAAACTGATCTTTGTTGAGATCCTTAAGTTCATCCATGAGTCGTGGCGCAACCTCCCGTTATCCGCGATGTGACATCAAAACATAGTTCCCCTAAAGAAAGTAATGCGCCCTTCACCCCTTTTCGCATTTTTTGTCGGTCGATCGGCTTATCAAAGGTGTATCAGTGCGGCCGTAGACCGGGGACGACGCCCTTTACAACATTTCTAGTTGCCGTCTCGCCGGCGGCTGCGATTTGCCGAAAAAAAATAGTGAAACGATCTGCCAGCGCATTTCACGAAATTGTGCTAATGGTAGTTCATGGAAATCACTGCCGAAGTCATCAACCAGGCCCTCGAACTCGACGAGCGCATTCAATTCACCACCCTTCTCGCGCTACTGAAGGAACGCAAGGTCCTGACATCCTCCCAGCAAAAAAAGTACGACGAATATCGGGCGAAGATCGGCAAATTCCTCAACCCGACCGCGCCGGCCGAGGAGGAAGAAGTCGGGATTCCTCACCGCCTGCGCGTCAAACGTCACTACACCATGTCGGCCGAGGCCCTGGAGCAGCGCCGCAAGGTGACGGGGTCCCCCGCAAAAGCCGAAGCCATGCAGGGGAATCGCAATGCCTTCCGGCACGGCATGTACGCCCGTTCCTTCATCGCGAAGATGCGTCCCTGCAAATCTACCTGCGCCCGCTTCCCGTGCGAGCTTGTGGAAGAAGGGCAGACCGAGCCCGGCGAGGACTGTCTCTCCAAGCACCCGGCACTCTTGTCAGAAAGACTGCCGGCGTTTCACTCGTCGATCTGACATCTCAAAAAGATGAACCTATTGAAAACTCATCGGACCGGGGAGCCGCATCGTTCAATCGCTTACTTCTGTAACTGCTGTAACTGTTGCATCAGAAAAAGGCCCACGTATTGTAGGAAATTGTACTGCCTATTTCCGTTCGGCTATCTTCGCTTCAAACTCTCTCCAGTAGGCCTCGTCGGGTCTCCGCCAGTAGGGACCCCACTCTTTGCTAAAAACGCCTTCGATCTGCTTCAGAAGCCGCCTCCATCCAGGCCCGTATTCGTAGGTAAGGACGTCCTCGAGGAAAGGAACCACCTCCCCGAGTCTCTCCTTAGGAAGGTAGGCCCTCGCTCCCAGCTCGATCGACTTCTTCAGGGATTCGCGAGAGAAGGCGTGGGCGGTAAGCATGACTGTGGGGATGGGATAGGGCCGCATAGTGGCTCGCTGAAGAAGATCGAACCCACGGACACCCATGATGTCCAGGATGGCAAGATCGTAGGTCTCGGCTATCATAAGCTCGGTCGCGGCTTCGTATGACGCGGCCGTCTCAAGAATGCATCTCGGAGCAGCCGACAATATCTCCTCCTTCAACACTTCAAGCACATCCGGTTCATCATCCACGGCGAGAATTCCCTTGTCGTTCAAAATCGATTCGCTCATAGCGCTCCTCCTTCCCATTGATGGGTATTGTAGTTCAGTTTGATCCGCCCCGTAGCGAGCGAAAAGGCCGTCACTAAACGATTATCGGACCAACCGGGGGTAAATGTCAACTAAAGCCAGGGGGCTCTCTTATGCCGCCCATTTCACTGCGGCGTTGGTCAGCGCTGTTCCCGAAACGTTTACCACGGCGTACCCACAGTCGATCAGATGAGGGGACCCGGTCATGAAAGCGGAATCGTCGCTGACAAGATAACTGCAAATGCCCGTGACTTCTTCGAGGCTGCGAGCCGGCGAGGGATACGCTCGACGCGGCGACCTTGAAGACGTCTTCCACGCCGGTGCTGAGCGTCTCTCTGAGTTTGCCGAGAACCAGGCCCGCTTCCGAGGAGGGATATGCCGGCATGCCCGGAAGACAAGGGGGTCCGCCAAAGGAAGCGATGTTTATGATGGGGCCTCCTCTACTAGCGATCACATGGGGAATTGCCGCGTTCATAAGGAGGAAGGGACCGGTCAAATCCGTTTCGATGATCTTTCTGCAGAGCCCGGGATCGAGATCGACTAGGGTTCCGCCCGGATCTTTGGTCGCATTATCGACAGGCATGTCGATGCCATCGCCGAACGAGCAGGCGGTCTCTGCCATCCGTTTGGGATCCTCATATTTCATCACGTCCATTTCTCCTAACCCCAATTATGGGAAATCATTTTGTCCTTGGTCGACAGCCGCTGATCCCGTGATTTGTCGCACAGGTCCGTAAGGATAGGACCTGCAAGAAACGGAGCCGCAGTCGGCAGGTCTTTCCTCGCTCATCGCAAAAGTCTTCCCGCAAGCCAGAAAAACGCCATACCAAGGAGGACAGTACCTCCAAGAGATCTCGTCTTAATGGCAAAAACGAATGTCGGAACCGCCACAATCAATTCTGGCCGCAAGAGATTCAAGTGCCGCAGATCTCCGGCGCCAAGCAACACTGGTAATAGAAGAGCACTCAGAATGGCCACGGGGACGAAATCAAGCCATTCCCTGAGCCATAATGGAAGTTGTCTTCCAGATAGGAAGACAAGCGGGAACCACCGCGGGAGATACGTAACCACCCCCATAAGGACTATTAGACCGAGCAAGTTCGGGCCGGTCCTCATGCTCAGCTTCCTGCCTCGCGCGAGCTACGTCCTTTCTTTCTGAAGACAAGTCCGAGAGTAGCCGCGATCACAGAGGCGATGATGACACATGCGCCACCGGGTAGCACTAATGAAATGAGAACGGCCAAAACGCCGGAAATAGCGCCGACAAGGAGATCGAGGCCGTTCCTGAGCTGGAGCGCAAGTAAGCAAAGGAGCATCGCAACCAAAGCATAGTCGATACCGAACGACCCCTGAGGTACGAACTTGCTTCCATATCCGCCGAGGATAGTGCTTCCCACCCATGATAGATTTGACACGTGATTGACCATGAGCGCTCTGCGCCAATCCCAGTCTCTCGATCGAAAGGCGTTCAGGTTCACCGCGAAGCTTTCGTCGGTGATGCCATAAGCGAAAAGACTGATCCAACGCTTTTTCACTCCTCTAAGCTGGAAGGCGAGTACTGAACTCATCAGCATATTCCGTAGGTTGACTGTAAATGTCGTCAAGACGATGGGTAGAATTCCGGCACCAGACGCGAGCATGGAAACCGCGATGAACTGCGAGCTTCCGGCGAATACCACCAGCGACATAAGCCCAATCTCCATAGGGCTGAGACCGGCTTTTTGAGCTATTACTCCGAAGGCGAGGCCAGCCGGAAAATAGCCCAGACATATGGGCCATGCAGCCTTTGTGCCTTCCCAAATGGTAGTGACGTTGTCCCTGGCTCCACCGCCCATCTTTAAAGAACCCAGTCAACGCCGGAGATATGATGCAGCAGTGCAGCTATCCGTCCCCCACACCAATAGTCTTTCAGTTTGGGACTTTCAATTATTGTGAACTTAGTTTTCAAAATCCCTCTCTGCCTCCCTTTCCCATTACAGGAAATCTTCTCTGGCAAAGAAGGGCGAAGAGGAGATGGTGTAGAGATAATTTTGAGACCGTTAATAACCGCATGCTTGATCACAGATCTCATACGCCAATTCGATTCTGGAAAAAATGGACGTAAATCCATCTCTCATCACAGTGCAGCCTTTCCCTCCGTAATCCAGTTGTCCATGGACGCTCACCAACGAAACCCTGACAACCTCCCTTCCAAAGGTCGGTATTATTTATTACTGTACACTCGGAATGATAGCTCCTCCAGAGGGAAAAATCGCAACGTCGGCCTGGGGCATTCTCCTGAATGTCTCTTGGATTGCTCCGTCAAGGCCCGAGGCGTAAGTGAATCCCATCATCTCCACTTGTTTTTTCGTTAGCCCCTCTGTTACGTGAACAACATTGAACTTTTCGGACAACTCCTTAAAGGCAACGACCATCATGATGAAGGAGATGCCGAAGGCCTTGAGATGGTCAGGGATATCCCCACGTATCAACCTTTTATGGTAGTTGTTCGCACTTTCTGCGGTAGCCATCTGTTCGATGAGCGGCATAATGGAACCTGCGTTTTTCTGGGAAGCAACCCAGATAAGGGTACCTCCTGCCTTCAGGCCAAAACTGGCGTTCAGCAGCGCTTTCACGGAATTGACACCTATTTCCAGTGGTGCGGCTGAGGTGATTATCACATCGGGCCACTTAGGTAATGGGACAAGATAGAGGGATGCACCATATTCGGACGCCGCCCAGTGCTCCTCAACAGGATCCCCCGCAAATGCTCGAATGACCTCACCTTTCTCACTCATGACGAAGTCAAGTTTAAAGGCGAGTCCACCTAAACGAGCTGCATCGACAATATCTTCATAGAACGGGTTCCCACGCAGCAGGTTTAGACGGGCGTGCTGATGACGCATCCATGTATAGTGGTGGTCCGCAACTGCCCTATAGGACGACACACCAGGCTGGATAATCTTGCAGCCCCCCCCGAATCCCGAATACGGATGAGGCATGCACTCGCCGATACCGACTACTAAATCCGCTTGGGCAACAAGCTTGTTTACCTCAACAATTATTCCCCTGTTGGTTCTGCCGATGAGGATGTTTTCATCCGAATGCGGATCGTGGTTGTAAATACGGTCTCGGAGGCGATAGAATGTTTCTTTGCCTACCTTGATTTCGAGTTGTTCCCTGCTCAGTTTAGGGTGGGTTCCCAACGCGCAGACCCCGCTTATCGCCTCATCGGGGATACCCCCTCGATTCAGTCGATCGAGAATGTGAGGAAATGCCAGATGTGCCGGCGTCGGACGCTGGATATCGTCGAAAAGCACCACCGCCTTCATGCCGGAATGGGCAAGCATCTCAAGGCGTGGTGCACCAATCGGATTATCGAGGGCCCGATCAATCTCTTTCTCCACATCCTCCACTATCGGCACAGCAGTGCAATCCTGGCACGTAAGCACATTCCAGGAGGAAGGAATTAGGAAGTTTATCCTCCCTCCCTCATAGTTCAGATAATAATCCATAATACCCCCCTTAGAAGCAATACAGGACGAGTCCCCGGATAGCCATCAACATGATCAAAGTCGCTCACTAATCTTGGCCAAGACGGGCGTACTTGATGTCGTGGCCCTGATCGTGCACCCATGAAAGCTTCCTTCAACGGCCTTGCCAAGAAATACGGGCTCATTCCGGTGATTTTTCCCACACCAACAAGTAACAATCAGGATTGTTCGGAATCTCGGATAACAATTCCTCACGACGTAATCTGAGACCCTTCATGGTACCGATAAGTAATCGCCTCGAGGAATCATCCTGATCCACATTTTGAACTAAAACGCCTTTCGACGTGAGCGCTTTGACGTATTCTTCGCCTTTTTGGGCGACCTCAGGCAAGAGATTATGGCCAACATCAAAAAAATCCGTGTAGATTAGATCAAATTGCTGCCCAGCCAAGCTTTTAAAGAAAGTTGTGGCTGTATTTCTGGCTCTTGCAACCTCCAGAGCGGCTTCGCTTGGATCGATTCCGACTATAGTGAACCTTTCGGGCAAGATATGTGTGAGGCAATAGATGTCAACACCACTCCCGCAACCATCATCCGCGATTCTGAGCGCTGACTTCACTGTGGCAAGATACCCTATCAGGCGCTCGAGAAATCTTACTCTTGCGTAGAAATAGACCTCCATGAGAAGTGAATCATACATCATTTGTCGTATCTTGCCTGCTTTCGGGTCGCCCAGTTTGGCGAGTTTAGCAATGTCGATTTGTCTTCCCTCGTTCTCTCCAACCAGGTTTTCTACCAACTTCCTTGCCTCCGCCGCTAATTCATGAGAGAATTCCGGATGATACCGTATCTCTTTGAGCAATCCGATGATTGTGTCCCTCACTGTCCGGCTCATACTGATTCAACAATTGGGTGCGTTTCGAACCAGGCTCCGTGGTGCGCTCAAAATGCCGATTCGTGGGACTCCCGCATCCCCGTCATCTGAAAATGGAAACCCCACGAAACAAAAAGTAAGCAGGTACCGGACGCTGGTGCTCTAGCCGCCTTTTCTACGGACGAACCCTCGGCCGTAGGCGTCCGTGGCTTTCAGTGCGTTCAGGATTTCCACAGGGTCGTAGAACCTTCCGTCCGCATTCGGCGCGGAGCTTGCCCTTGGCATTGACGTAATCAGTCCATCCTTGGAGGCGGTGTCCGCCACTATCTTCAAATCCGCTTCAGTCGCGTTTTTCAGCGTCATCTCTTCGAACGTAGTAGGCAACCCTACAGACCTGCAGAAACCAAATATCTTGTCCAGATAACTAGATTCTCTGTTCTCCAAGATCAACTGGGTTAAGGTGCCAAACGCAACCAGCTCGCCATGATACTGAGGTATTTCAAAGCGTTGGCGGATGTTATGGAAGCTGAGGCCTACGGCGTGGGCTGCACCCAACCCACCACTCTCAAATCCCAATCCGCTGAGAAGAATGTTCGCTTCAGCCACCGCCTCGATTCCAGGTCCGGGCACGCCAACTTCAGCCTCCTGCTTTGCCTGCAACCCGAACTCCATGAGCAAATCGAAACAGAGCCTCCCTAAAGCTTGAGCGGTGCGGGTACTTTGGCTTCCAGTCAAAATACATGGGGTCTGCGTTTTGTACGACATGTCCACCTCAAAGTAGGTGGCCAGCGCGTCTCCCATACCGGAGACAAGCATCCGGACAGGGGATTTGGCGATAACTGCCGTATCCACGAACACCATGGCCGGGTTGCTTGCAAAAACGAGAATCGCCTCGACTACACCCTGGTCTGTGTATACGAGAGAGGCTGCGGATGTGGGCGCGTCAGTGGCAGCAACAGTTGGGACATTGATGCAGGCGACACCCGCCCCAACGTTTGGAATGAATTCAGGAGGCATCTTAGTTACATTTACCGCCGCCGCCGCCGCCGCCGTTCTCCCGGTATCGAGAGTCTTCCCTCCGCCGCAGCTAATGATGGCGTCGTGACCTCCTTCGATACAGGCTTTCTTGACCCGCTCGATCTCCTTCCAAGTGCTCTCGCCCCCGAATTCTATGAAGGCGTACTTCATATCTTTGGCGACGAGCCCCTCGATGATTCGAGTCTCTACCGCCGTTTTTGCACTTCGCGATGCCAGGATTAATGGGTTTCCGATACCTATCATCTGCAGTTGTTCTCCGATCCGCAGTAGCGCATCAGGACCTTGTACATACCTGTGGGGAGCCAGCATAACTTTTAGAGCCATCGCGAATACCTCCTTTGATTTTATTCTGCTGTTACCTGCACCGACCTACACACATCCCAGAATCGCCCTCTTGACCATCGCCTTTGCAACAGGAACCATGTAGGCGTTGTGGGACATTGGTTTTGCGTCCGCGACAGCGGCTGCGCCTGCTGCCTCTGC
>JBEKHB010000112.1:0-8535 GCA_050012495.1 Syntrophorhabdales bacterium | reverse complement strand
CTGCCATCCTTATCCTCTCGTGCGCTTCAGCGTCACTACCTGAAGCAAGAACCGTATGCGGAAGAGCCGCACGTACGGGTCTGTGCGGGGGACGCCGGGCAACCGGCGTTCCTACCGCGACCCTATTACCCTATTACCCCCCCAGATGAGCCAGTATCCAGACATCGAGATTTGTTCCATGGGGTCGGACAACACGTGGCTAAGAATACGCGGCAGGATCGCCTTCGATGACAGCCTGGATGCGAAGTCCCAGGCTTTCGCCGAATCCCCGAACCTCAAAAATATGTACAAGAAAGGTCCCGACGACGAGACGTTCGTCACTTTCTATTTCACTGAAGCGGCAGCTACTCTCTACTCCTTTACGGAAGCACCGAAGAAGGTGCCGCTGCTCTAGAGGATACTGAAGCCGCATACGACTGCATATCCCTGATGTTTATGGGGCGATGGACAGGAGAAGCAAGACCTTCTGTTTGGGCCGAATCTTTTTCTCGCTATCCCTTGAGGACTTCATAGAGACGGGTAATGCTCTTCCTCTCGAAGAAGCGCCTTCTCTCTTCATCAGCGCCCGGCTGGGGATATCGGTCGAGGAAGGAGACAGTTGCAAGCGTCCCTTCAAGGGTCATCCCCTTGGCGACCGCTTCCTTGACGAGATTGATGCAGGTGGTGACCTCATTCTTCATTTTTTTGATAAGGCTTTTGTCACCTATCTCCCCGTGGCCCGGAACCACGACATCGATGTCGAACTCCTCCAGGGCATCAAGTGAATGAAGCCATTCTTCCGGTACCGATTCATGGAAGAAGGGCATGCCATTGACAACGTCGTCACCGGCGAAGAGCACTCTCTCCTCGGGTACGTACACCGGTGACTGAAAGGGTGTATGGCCTGACATGTGGAGAAGCCGGAAAGTGTGATCGCCAGCGTACAGACTGAGGGTCTGTGAAAAGGTGATCTCCGGGAGGCGAAAGAAGAATCCCTCCGGCAGCGCTTCTCCCGGGGCCGCGGAGCCGAGCAACTGCATGAAATACTCCAAGGGAACCGACTCCATGGCTTGCCTGGCACCCTCGTGGGCGATTACAGGGGCATCGAAGAAGTAATTGCCCCCGAAGTGGTCAATGTGCGGCTCGGTGTTGATGAGGTAACGGAGAGGGCCATGGACGCCGACTTCTTTTCCCCAGGCCAAAGCCGCCGAGGGCGCCGCAGGCGTGTCGATCAGAATAACTCCTTCTTTGGTCTTTACGAAGCCGTGATTGCAGATGTTTGCTCCCACGTAGACGTTCTCGGTTATCCTCTTCATCACTCACCTCCGAGTGCTCTCATAAGGCCGACGATCACGTTCTTTCCAGAAACTATACCCGAAGGGAGGTTTTCGCAACAAGCCTTTATCCCAGAGGCACGGCCCGCCGATACCCCGGGGATGAAATGTGTGAGAGTTGGAGAAGGAGGAGTCGCGAAGGCGTCCTTCCTGAACTCCTCAAACTGTATGTCCTTTAAAACTGTGAAGATTCCACGCGGCATTCGTTGATGCTGCGCATAACTCAGTAACGGCCGGAATGTTTGCAGGAAGTTTCAACTTCTTGTATGATGAGGGAGGCAGTCAAATAGTGCTGGTTTTGACAGCACGTGGGGTCGCGAGGACAGAAGCCATAGGTGAAAATGAAACAAACGTAACTACGTTCCCCGCCCCCCCGATGGCAGTTGAAAGGAAGAGCGCAGAAAGGAGGAAAAAGATGCGATACATGATGAGAAGCCGTTCTGCTCTATTTGCACTGTTGACCGTCCTTGCGTACGCTGCTCTCGCCACGGGTTGTGCGAGTTCCGGCAGGCTAAATCAGCTTACTGCCGTGCCTGAGCTTCTTCCTGGTATTCTGGCCGGTTATCTCCCGCCCACAGCGCTCCCCAACAGTCTTGCCCTGATTCCCCCTCCTCCTGCCGCAGGCTCGGCCGCTTTCGCAAGTGACGAGGAGATTAGCCGAAAGGGCCTCGCATTGCGCGGTACGCCGCGCTGGAAGCTGGCAATTGAGGATGGCGACCTGAGGCAGGCCCCCGGCACCTTCTCGTGTGCGGTGAACGCACCCGTAACGGAACAGGAGACACCGAATCTTTACATGCTCATGCGTCGAGTTTCCACCGACGCCGGCCGCTCCACCTCTGGGGCCAAGGATTATTACAGTCGTCCTCGTCCGTTCATGGCAAACAACGAACCCATCTGCACGCCGGGTGAGGAAGAACCCTTAAGGAAGAATGGCTCGTATCCCTCCGGGCATGCCGCCGTAGGCTGGGCCTGGGCGCTCATTCTGACCGAAATAGCTCCCGAGCGCACCGACGCGATACTCGCACGGGGCTGGACTTTCGGGGAGAGCCGTGTGATCTGCAACGTCCACTGGCAGAGCGACGTGGTTGAGGGACGTTTCATGGGAGCAAGCACCGTCGCCCGCCTGCATGCCGATGCCGCGTTCCGCGTTGATCTGGAGGCGGCCAAGGCCGAACTCGCGGCCGTTCGCGCCAAAGGGCTCAAACCCCAGCGCGATTGCGTCGCGGAAGCTGCGGCAATGGGCAAGCAGTAGTTACTGGCGCTTTCTCTGTTGCTTCCTGTTATCCACATTTTTGTTTTTCTTGTTGCACAACTCGGCTTGAAGTGGTAATAGTGAAGAAGTCGGAGACTGGGGGCGATGCGGCGTTTTCTGGCGGGGAAGGTGAGCATTGTTGAGGATGGGAGGATGGATGGGTATTATGAAGAGGTTGAGAAATACCGGAATAAACGGAACTACGTCCCCCTCGTATTCCCCTTGAAGTTCAAACATCCTGGTGGTAATGATTAACAGATGTGGCCGGAGCGGACATGGTGAAGGGAGGACGCACTACCCCGTTTTTCTTTCCGAGAGGGAAGTTATTTACTTTCTTAAGAACGTCCCCTTCTCCCCCCCTACGAATAACTCCCACTCCAATGGTGGAATTGCTTCATCAAACAATCGCGACAGCACTATTCGTCCCAAAATAAAAATTGTTTATTCCCCTTAGCGCCTGACACCCCGGTGATTCTTCGACAGGCTCTACGGCAGTCTGAGTGTTGAGATATGTGTTAATTAACAAGCCCATCGTACCGATAGCCCCCAACATGTTACTTTCTGTAACTTGCACTTGACACACCATGTCGAAATGTGTAGCTTTATTTCAACAATCATCTAAAATGCAAAGGCGCTTTAGCCAAAGGATGGTACCATGGACGAAGACCGAAAAATCAGATTCTTGGTATCCCCATTGTTTTTTGTTGCTTCACTTTTATTAGGACTGCTACTCGACAGGACACAAACCCTAACTAATTTCTTGCCCTGCGTAGTCCTGGACCGTTCTAAACTTCCGCTTTTGGTTGCCCTCTTGGCCGGAGGCGGTATAGTGGTCTTCACGCTCGGCTACGTAATCGGGACGACTACTTATGTCATTCTTCGCGTGCCTTTCATGATAGCGGCACACTTTGGGTGGGGTTCCGGCTCACACGAAATCGCACTCTCCGATGAGTCTCTGGGTCTGATTTGGCGGAAGGTTGGAGCACCGGGTGAACCTGATCGCTCTAGGATGTTTTTCGCTGGCACCACTTTCGACCACGACATTTTGCAAAAGAAACATAAGGGGGTTCATCGCTGGATCGTGAGGCGCTGGAATGCATTTAGCATTGCCGCGACCTCTGTTTTTGCTTTACTCCTATCGCTGGGTGTCGGCAAATACGGACTGCGAATTAGAATGACGTGCGGATACTTGATACTGGTGACTATCACGTGCGTTGTTCTCGGTTTCGAAGCTTACACAGCCTGGCGCGACACAATGGGCATGCTGAACTTTCAGGCGCGTCGGCAAGAGACCACAGAATAGCTAATCATTAGGCTGTTGGTGACAGAGGACACTACAGCTGAGCATAAACAACGGAAGACATCACGTTTCCAAACATACTTTTTGAATCTCATTTAAGCAACACTCGTCGTCATAAACAAACGCTACACTGTATCTGGCCCTTGTTATTGCTACATAGAGAAGAGCTTTTGTTTTATCCTTTAGCTTGTCGTGATTCTTCGTCTTCAAAAAGTCCTTAATTACTCCGTTCGGAAAAATAAGGATTCTTTCAAAAGATTGTCCTTTCGAGATTCCGAAATTAAGCGCCCGCAATCCTTCCGCCTTTGTCTTTCTATTGTATCTAAGGATAGTTGGTCTATACCGCTTTACATATTCCATCAAATCACAGCTGGATAGGACATAGACCCCATCGTGTCCAGTTACGTCTCGATTCTTGGACTGTGTTTTAGGCATATCCGGATATAGTCCATCTGCTACGTTGCAAATCTCCTGGTTGCATCTGTAACAATCATTCCGCTCGGTGATTTTGCACAGCCCCCTTTTCTGCCAATCCGTAAGAAGAGCCGTAATGTTTTGACCCTTGTATTTCTTGTTCTTCGGAGAGCAGTTCGTAAAATATGTCGCCTGTCTGCTATCGCCGACTACCACGATCTCCATCCTGGACTCGAACAGCAATTCCAAAAAGTCAAAGTCATAACCGGCCAAGTCCTGAACTTCATCAATGAAGATACAATGATAAATCTGTTCCAGCCTTTTAACGACTAACCCTCCGGACTCCTCGTTACACCTGCAAGCGAAATCCGATATCTTATCCGTATAGATTCTTTTTCCTTCGGCGAAATAGTATCGCTGCACGTTCGTTTTGGGCACATACGGACAGGACCTTCCCTCCACAAAGCAAATCGTCTCTATTCTTTCCTTGTCGTACAGAACCGGCTGATAAGGTCTTGAACAATCCTGTAGGAGAAACTGATACCAGCTTTGAACCGTCACATTGCTTGGAACAACGCCAGCCTGTTCAATGAAATATCGCCTTATCTGGTTGAGATTGTTGATTGTGTAGGTGAGTACGAGGATCTTCTGCTGGGTGCGCTTTATCGCCTCCTCGACCACATACGTCGTCTTCCTGGACCCCGCCGCTGCTATAACAACCGTATTATTGAATTGCTTCTTCGACATAGGGGGGAATAGTTATTGTTTCCTTGGTCTCGAAAAGCCTTAAGGCGGACTCCGTCTTGTTATCCAGCATGTATCCGACCAAGTCTTCCTTGCTGGCATAGCTTGAACCGAAAATCCTGTTAAGCAGCTTCAAATCATTGTACTTGGCGATCTGGAGCTCCAGCGTTTTGCATTCGGCATCCGCGTCGTCGTAACAAATCTTTATGTTATCCTCGCTCAAATAATCCTTGTATTTCACTTTGACCTTGGCGGGATTTCCGTCATTGTCAGTTACGACCGCCACTGTCTTCTTCAAGCTTTTCGCTATTTCAAGAAAACGCTTGGCCGATAGTCCTTTGACCGATATTACGTCGACTCCGTCGTTGATGGGAAGCCTCCCGTTCTTTTGGAGATAGGCTTTTTGAACGAACAATTCATCGGAAGGCCCTTCTACAAGAATCGACTTCTTGGCCAGAACAAGTCTCAGAGTATCGTAACCGGGCAGCTTCTTGAAGTATTTCTGCGTATCGTCAGACAAATCCTTCAGGGACATCGTCTTCAGCTCGTCGCTTAGCAGAATCATTTTCTCAATTCCGAGCTTGTTTAGGACGAAAGCGCTATGGGTCGCGATGATCAACTGCTTTTCCTTGCATTTGTCGCTGATCATATTGACAAGCTTATTCATTGTCGAAAAAGACAGATGGTTTTCCGGCTCCTCGATCAGGATCACATGGGATTCCTTCGCCTTCTTCCTCTGAAGAGCGAAGATCATTTTCAAAATGTTCTGATCGCCCTTACCGATATATTGGTAAGGAATTTCATCTAAGCAGGAGGTCAGATTCGCCTCCCAATTAGTTCTCTGAGATATGTCGATTGTGACGGTGAGATTCTTTGTCACAATTATATCCCTACTTTCCTTGAGCCTCTCATTGATACTCTTTATCGAATCCTCTTCCGAAAACGCTTCTCGCAATTTCCGGTAGGTCAGGGATAGACCGGCCCGGTCTTTCTTCTCCAATATGTCTTCAATGGTCTTTTGAATGTAGTAATCGGTCCCGTTCTGCAATCTTACAGAACTAGTGTCGACGAGCGTAGTCTTGATCGGAAGACTCACTTGCCTGACTGGATTGTTGTCAAATGAGTACCATTTGGCTTCGTAGTATTCTGTCGGAACAGTCCTGATCTCTTCAGGATTCTCGATGTAACTTTTGTATTCCTCGCGATATTCTTCGTCGAACTGGATCAGGATAAGGAGCCCTGGAACATCTTCTCTCAAGGAGTTGTTGATTCCCTTGAGCCGGGCCAAGTCTGGAGAATTCTCCAAATACAGTTCGATGAGAATCTTCGGGGGTTCAACGTTAACACGATTCCGTACATCGGAGACGTATTTTTCAACCGTCGACTTGTTAAAGAGATACGGGGAAATCTCGTAGGCGATGCTCCTTCCGTTGAGTTGGCCGGTCAAGGCTAAATTGATCGCCTCAAGAAGAGTCGATTTTCCTGTTTCGTTGTCGCCGACTATGATGTTTAAGTCGTTGTTTAATTCGAGTTCAAACCTTGGGAGGCATTTATAATTCTCAACTATTACCTTATTGATTACCATATGTTAAGTCCTTAATAACATCCCTATCTTACATCATACAGGGCGCTTAGGAAAACGCAAGCATATGGGGGGCATAAGGGGCCATCCCAAAGCGAAAAATTAGGAAGAAGGCCGCACCGTCGGAAATTGAACAACCTCCCACCACCAGCCGCAGAGGGCCTGGAATCACTCCGCGGACAGCCCAACCTTATCCCTGAGATCCTGTTTTGCCAGAGGTTCCAGATATCCAGAGTATGACCTAAGCACTGTGTCCAGGTCTTTCACCTTTTTTGAGAAATCAGGTTTGCTTTCCTCTTCTCTCAAGTGCATAACGACTCTTAACGCTGTCGCCACTCTGCCGAAATTCTGAATACATTTCTCAAAATTATCAGGATTATAGGCGGAGCCGAACAGAAATGGGCCTATCGCATCAACCGGTCTGTTTGTCTCGTAGTTGACCGGGCCAACCGTCCAGTACATGCCCGCGTGCCTATTAACAATATTTTCGCGATCGCATTTGATCCATTGCCTTAAGACCGAGGAATACTCCTCAATCTTTCGATCGTCCATCGCATCGGACGCAGATATGCGGAGTATCGGCTTCCCCAACGGGATTGTCCAGTCGTGCGGCTTCCCATTGTTAACTGGTCGCGGATACGGGCCGTTCGTATCACCAGGCTTCAAAACGATGCGTTCCGTTCCCCAAAGAATAGCGAACAACATATTCCATGTTGAAAAGAGATCGACGCACAGAGTTCTCTGATTCACCACACAGACGAAGAAGGGATTTTCCTGCTCGCTAATCCAACGCACCTCGTAAGGTTTTTCATATACTATTTGTTTTCTGTTAGCCTTCACCTGAACCGTGAAGAACGGACCAGCTTTCAACAGACTGCCCGCTTTTTCAATCATTGAACAGTGTAGGTCGTGTCCAACGTCCTCTGTTCGAGGAACCCTTGTCGTGAAAGCCAGCCTTCCGAGTACGAATTCCGCTAGAAGCTCTGCACTATCTCCAATCCTAAACGTGGCTAATCTGGCTCCTGGCATACGAATAATCCTCCTACGCAGTCGACTTGAGGGTCCATCTACCAGTGGGGCATGATTGGGTACATGGCGGGGACATAGTTCCGTTCATTCCGTTAGTTTTCACGCTCTTCATAATACCCATCCCTCCCATCCTCAACAACGCTCACCCTCCCCGCCAGAAAAAGCCGCATCGCCCCAGGGGAATATGGGGTCAAGGGGCACTACCGCCAACTGGTCTCCCAGTCTCACATCAACACCTACCAGATGCTCCGCCATGTCTTGAATATCCTCAGAAGGGCCGCTGCGAAAAGGCAGAGCAACCCCATCCACGCGAGAAACAGACCATTCTTTCGTGACATTTTGTGTAGTCGGCGGGGACGTTCTTTCATTCTGTGCGTTCTCCTTCACCCGACTGCCCTGTCGGCTTTTCCGCTGCCATCTTCCTGCCTTCCATTATCAGAGAAGTGCCGCAAAATTACAACAACTATTTCACGCTTTCCGTTAAAAAGACGGTATCGACCCACGCCCGATGAGAAACGTTCTTTCAGGAAGTACTGCTTGACGGCTCCCCGCCGCCTCTCGTCAATTTTTTAAGGAAATCGCACAACATGACTCTTGTCACTCCTGGTTGTCGCGCCTCCTTGTCACTTTGACAGGACAGGGGAAAACAGGGAAAATATTATGAGACCGGGGAGTCATTGTGAGAGGCCCTGAAGAAATAACACAGCCCGGCCGGTTTCAGCCGGTTTCCCGTAAACCGGCGCCGCTCTTTGACAACTGAGCCGCAACAGCCGCGTCCCACGGCGGCGTTGCTCCGCTGTCGCGACCAGCCGCTACGCGGTGTCACCGACTGCACCGGAGCGCCTTGCCCGTATCACCCTCACCCCGCCCCTCTCCCCTCAAGGGTATAAGCGCTAACATA
>JBEKHB010000111.1:0-8815 GCA_050012495.1 Syntrophorhabdales bacterium | reverse complement strand
TTCTCTGCCGATAATCTCCCGTTGCTTCATTCTGGGAGCCCGGAACGTCTTCGAGAGAAGGGGGTCGTTACACGGGTTGGTCATAGAGGCGTGGGTCCTTTCGATCATAAAGTTAAAGAAGGACTTCAACTGGGCGTAGCGTAGACGCGCAGTCGTTCTGGCCCGTCCTTCTGTCAGAAGAAGCAGGAACTGGTAGAGATCCTGAGAAGATATGTCGGCAAGGGCAGCGTCGCCGAGCAGGGCCTCCATGTTTCGGAACAGGTGGCCATAGCTCTCCCGGGTCTTCTCCTTCGCACTGTTCTTCTGATGGTCTCTGAAAAGCTCTATTCCCTCTCGTAATGCCATAGACACCTCCTGGTATGGTTTTCGGGGCCTCATGATGTAATATGGGAGGTGTGGAGAGGAGGGAAGGCAAGAGTCGAACTTCCTGTAATCGAGTTTTTTAGATTCCTTTCCACCATGCGCCATTACAGGTGTCAATCGTTAGCCCTCTTTGTCCTTGTAAGCTCACCCGTGCCTTGCTTTTTCTCGATGTGCTACCTTATGATACTCTATAGGCGGTTTGCCCTCTGTGGGGGAGACTCGATTGACAGGAACGACCAGCAGAGAAGAAATAGATATTGCCTATGAACTAGTGGAGGTGAGGTCATGGAAAAGGCTGAAATGCAACAGGTGATCAAGACGCGGTACGGTGCGTTCGCGTCGATAGGCGGTAAGAAGGAGTGCGGTTGACCGAGCAAGAAAGAGGCCGGTTCCGGCTTCGCAGCACAAATGGGGCTTTATAGCGAGGAAGAACTGAAAATGGTGCCGGAAATCGCCCTCAACCTTTCTCGCGGTTGCGGCAATCCTTCCGGCTTCGCGGATATTCAGCCGGGTGACGTGGCTGTGGACTTCGGCTGTGGCGGGGGGATAGATGTCATACTGGCTGCTGACAAGGTTGGATCCCATGGAAGAGTGACAGGCATCGATTTCGCAGAAGCGATGATCCGGCGGGCTCACCAGGCGGTGGCCGAGGCGAACCTACAGGATAGGAACATTGAGCTGCTAGTCGCAGACATGGAGAGGACACAGCTTCCCGACGCTTTCGCGGATGTCCTGCTCTCGAATTGCGTCATCAACCTATGCCCCGACAAGGACGCCGTGTACAAGGAAGCCTTTCGCATCCTGCGACCCGGTGGACGGATAGCTATCTCGGATGTGGTGCTCACCGAGAGTATCGCCCCCGAGCTACGGATGCGCTTCCAGGCCACCTGGGCGGGATGTCTGGGAGGTGCCGTTCTTGAAGAAGAGTACCGGCAGACGGTCGGAAGAGCGGGTTTTGTCGAGATTCGGGTTGTCGCCCGCTATCCTCTGAAGGGGGAGGAATTGGCTGCCATGGCTTGTTGTCCGGGTGAAGAGTTCACCCCTCCACCTGCCAAGGAGGATCTGTCTCTTGTCGAAGGGAAGGTGGCGAGCGTCAAATTCACCGCGACCAAGCCGTCCCCGAAGTAAAGAACGCAGATGGAGCCATTGACCTGCGGGATGCCGTGATGACGAGATACTCCCCTTCTTCCTGCAATAGATATTTTCATAAAGTCCTTCCATCACGAGAATATTTGTGGTAATCAATAACACTATTATCGGGGCGTCCTCGAGGAGCAAAGCGATTGGAGGTGTGTCAGCAGTGGGCTGGCAAGGGACACATATAAAGGAGGGCCGGAGATGAATCACTACGATATAGTATTTATCGGTCAGATAGGTATGGGCAGCATTGTTCCTTTCGAGGGACCTCCTTTCGTGGAACCGGGCACCCCGGTGCCCTTTGCTCCAATAGCAGCCTCCTGTCTGGGAAAAAGGATTGCCGCGGTGACGAGAATTTCCGAGAGCGAAGGATACCTCCTCGAATCACTGAGAACTGCCGGTGTCGATCTTTTCGTGCAGCCCGGAGAGGCCCGGCAATACCGTGTCGTTTTCCCGACCGCAAATGTCGATCAGAGACAGGGCTTTGTCATAAAGAACGGAGGACATTTTGCTATTGGCGACATACCCCCTTTTGAACCGCCGTGCCTGATCCACCTCTGCTGCTTTGGCTTCCGCGAGCTTCACCTGGACTTGATGCGGGCGCTGAAGACACGCGGATTCCGTTTGTCGGTGGATATGCAGAACTTCGTGCTCCAGGCGGACGATAAGACGGGGGCCGTCCACCTTGAAGACGTTCCGGAGAAAAAAGAAATCGTGAACATGGCCGATTTCGTAAAGCTTGATGCCGTGGAAGGACAAACCTTGACGGGTACCGGCGTTCTACAGGACCAAGCCGACATACTGGAAGAGTGGGGATGTTCAGAGACTATAATAACTTGCTCGGAAGGTGCGCTGGCTCGCAACAAGGGGAAGACTGCGTTCGTGAAATTTACCAACAGGAGTACCCGGGGCAGGATGGGTCGCGGCGACACTGTTATGGGATCGTACCTGGCACGCAGGCTGGATCATTCTGTCGAAGACTCGCTCCGGTTCGCCGTAGCCCTCACATCGATCAAGATGGAATCCCCTGGTCCCTTCAGGGGATCCGTGGATGATGTTATTGAAAGAATGAAAAACACGTTTTGTAACTGACCATATCCGGTAGCGCACCTCCTATTCCACTTAATCTCTTTAGAAGTTCTTGAGCCGCCGAGTGAAGTAGAATCGTTCAGAGTCAGAAAAATCCTAAGAGGAGTGATATCGAAAACGGCCAATAAATGCAATGGGTTGCGCAGGAAAAAACTAATTAAACTGTTTGATGATCGCGACAGACGTGAAACCGGCGGAGTCCGGCTCTTTCTTGTGGTAATCCTTGTTTCGGACTATCCACTCAACTCAGCCATTGGTAGGTGTACTCCGTAACTACCATTGATCATTACAGATACACGATAACACCTACTACTAATGCATGAGCTGAGATTTGGGAAAGTGAGCATTACGGACTAAAAGCGCGAAAGAAGAGAGGTGCCGATGACACTCTGCATCGCATGGATGATGAGCGTCGTAGTACTCATGGTAATTCCCTCCCCTTACTTTGTTGAACATCTGTGTCAGTTTCGGATTCTTCTATTGGCGGCTCGGCGGCCTCGTGCGCAAAGGCCCGTTGCTCTCCTTCCCACCCTCACGGATGGTGTGACGATTGCTGATAAGCACCTATATCCAGGTTAGTCGTCAACTCAAAGCTCCCAATACTTCGCCCGTTTGTAGTGATCGTGAAGCTCCTCCTCGTACTTCCGGTTGAGGGCTTCCGGATGATACTCGGGTCCATTCTTGATCGTCTCCTGGGATAGGTCCACGTATACCTTGGAATCGCTCCAGCTCACCCGGCCGATCCATTGCGGCGCAATGAGCACCTTCTTGCCCGGCCACCAATTCTGCGTAGCCACCACCATATAGCGAATCTCCCATGTCTCCCCGTCAACGATAAAGTCTTCGACATGACCGATGTCGCCATCAGTAGCCTCGATATGATAGCCGGTCACGTTATTGGCGCTGCGCAGATGCAAATCGTTCTCTTCTTCGCGCTTCGCGCGTGCTTTTTCATCTCTCCTTCGATCGGCGTCTGAAAACCGGGGGTAGGCCATGGGTCCCCACAGAAAAGGGCCATCCCAATAATACGGGTAACTGTAGAAGTCGAGGAATGATGCCTCGTGCTGCCGGGAAACCGGCTGGTCAGTATCAATGCTGGGGCTCTCCTCCACTTGCTTCTTTGTCAGCGTCACATTGAGCCGCTCCCTTGATAAATCCACCTCGCCGAGCGCGAAAGGTGAAATAAGCACCTTTCGGTTCATAAGCCAATTACCGGTTTCGGCCACCAGATATCGGATGGTCCAGTATTCGTCATCGAAATAGAAATCATCCAACTTTCCAATGTCGCCATCCGTTGCGCCGATGGCATAGCCTCTCAGATCTTGTGCACTGTATAGCATTTTCTCTTCCCTCCTCTTCTTTTGTGCCTTTGGCGTCGTTGAATGCATGCAATGTGAGAGTTGTCCAAAAAGCCAACAAATCTATTGTTTCCGCCATTTTATGTGTGATTTAGCTGTTTTGACAGCGAGGTCTCTATCCTTAGTAAACAACCTCCACTCCATTCCAGAAGAGTGAAGGCCGGCTTCCTTGTCCTGACCTTTACAATAATACCAATGTCCAAAGCGCTCGACAGTAGAAAACGGATGATTGCCCGTGCAGAAGATTCCGCAAGGTTTAATCTCCTCGAAAAAAATTGTTTCGTCCGGGGCTTCGTCATAAGACAGGTCATTAGGCAATAAAATGCGAGATACATCAAACCCTTCTGCTTCCTTTTCATCCAACCAGTCTGATATGTTCACCGACCCTTTTCTCCTTCCATGTCAGTTGATGTGTCACACGTCAACCAGTCAAAAAACAATAACCAGATACTCGGCACGGGTACCACGAACGGGAAATTTTGTTTGGTCCCTTCATTCTGTTCTCGCATGTCTGCTGCAGACAGATGTCCGGGGAATTGCCTCAAGGCGCTCCGCCTCGATTCCTTTTCCACAGACCTCACAGGAGCCGTATTCCCCGAGTTCTATCCTCGCCAGTGCCCTGTTCTTCCCCATCTGTTCCGATTTACTCATAGGATATCCTTCGACTCAAAGTGTCTCATGAGTAAGTATTATCGCCAGTCTCGATCATTGCAAGAATCACCGGGCATTCCGAAAGGCCGATTACATGCCTTGCATGGCTTGACCTGGTTGGCCCGCGAACGTGTTCAAGAGTTGCTGGTAATCTTCACCTTTTTTGTACGTTCCTGGTGGTCTATTAGGAAACTGCCAAAAACCACAGGTAAGAACCAACCAATTCGAGGGCATTGGTATGGCAGAACAAAAAGGGGGACGGAACGAATCCCCCCCCCTTATCTGCGCCGTGGCTACGACTCTTACTTCGCGGGAGCAGGAGTTTCTTCTTTCGTCTCCGTTGTTGTTGTGGTTGTCTTCGTCTTCTTAACTCCGCGCATGGTGACCGAGGAGGCCATCATCTTGCCATCCTTCTCCATGTACTTCACTGTGACCTTGCTGCCGGCCTTAACGCTCTCCTTCATTTTAGCGCTTGAAACGTCGAAGGTCATATCACCCTTCTTGCCCTTCACAGTCATCATGTTCGCTGCCGTATCCAGGGCCGTGACTTTGCCCGTGAACCTCATGACCTTGCATGTTGTTGTGGTTGTAGTCGTAGTTTCCTTCTTCTCAGGTGCCGGGGTTGTCGTTGTCGTTGTAGTTGTTTGCTCAGATGTTCCGGGTGCCTGTGCAAACGCTCCAGTGACAAATGCGAAGCCGATCAATACGGTGAGTGCCAACATCAATACTTTCTTCATGTTCTTCTTCCTCCTTGAATATTTAATTTTACATCTGATATAGCGTACAACGCATTATGTATGCCGCTTGCTCGATATCCTATCCGCAGGAAAAGCCCTCCCCAAAACATGCTTTCAGCACGGAAAATCCATAGGGGCACTGCCCGCCCTATGTGAACCGGCCAAGAGAATCTCACTCCTGTGCTTTCTCCTGCACATCGGCGAGCTTGTCCGGCTCCGGCGCCTGTCCGGGAGTCGGCCTGGATTCCGGGGCAGCAGGTCCCTTCGCAGGGAAGGCCGCGCATGCCACCTCCCTCACGCCTTCCACGACACCTACGAGGATTTCCTTTGCCGCCCTCACCGCGGTCGTACCTATGGACGCCGCCGCTTCAATGGCGCCCCCCACGGCAACCCTCGCGATCTCCTCCGAGTTCGCCCCTACCTCTTTACCCGCTTCAATGACGCCGTCGACGGCACGCCTCGCCACAAGGGATACATCGGCACCTATCTCAGCGGCGCCTTTGACAGCACTCTTCACCACTCTGTTCGCAACCGTGGCGACGTCGCCCCCCGCATCGCTTACACCCATGATCACTCCCTTGGTGACGCCCTTAGTGCTCAGCACAAGCCCCGTGCCCACCTCTTCGGTCGCCTTTATGGTCCCCTTGATGACCTCGGCGCTGAGGTTAATGCTCATTCCCGTCACGTCGGCAGTGAGCTTGAGGGCGTCGGCCACGGTATTTCTCACAAGATTCACAATAGCGGCTTCGATCTCGTTGAGACCCTTGAGGCTCCGCACAACCCCCTCTTTCACCGCCGTCCCAGCCCGGCCAAGATCGGCCTGTGCCGTCCGCTCCTTTTCCCCGGTTCTCGTTTCCTCCATTAGCGGCACTTCCTTTCCGGTGTGGCATCGACCTGACCCAAAACAAAAAATTTGCCGGCTCCCTTCGGCGGACCACTGCGGTTCAGGATCTGGTTTTGCTTTTTCCCAGTTGTTTGCCCCGGTGCTCTTCAACTCTTTCCATTTCTTTTGCGCCGCGGCAGAAGCCTACCACCGTCTCCTCCAATAGTAACCGCCGCCTCCGCCGAACACCAGGAACAACACGACGATGAGAAGAATAAGCGTTGTGGTACTCATGGTAATTCCCTCCCTTTACTTTGTTGAACATCTGTGCCAGTTTCGGATTCTTCCGTTGACCGCGCGCTTCGCATCCTTCACCTTAGCCTTCGACTTGGCCTTGTGTTCGTCCCTCCCGCTTGAGCCTTTTGTTGCCGGTCAGGCCGGCTACAGCTTGCTTGATCTTGCCTTTGGTCTTGTGAATGACCTTGGCCCTTGTTTGCCTCCCCTGGTGCATGATACGCCGCTCCCACTACTTCCCCAGGATCTTCTTTACCTGACCGACCTTTTCCTGCACTTTGCCGGCTATTTTTTCGGCTTTGCCTTTGGCCTCCAACTTGGGATTATCGGTCATTTTCCCGGAGACCTCCTTGACCTTACCCTTCACTTCGTGAAACGTTCCTTCCGCCTTGTCCCTAATACTCGATTTCATGGTATTCCTCCTGGTTCCTTAAGACTGATGTACAAGATGCGCGTAAATGTTAGGGTGTTCGATTGTGAACGTAATACTATTATCCCAGTGTTTACTATACAACAGACAATCACACGTGTCTGTCGCAGAACCGACAATTATTTTGTAGGGCTTTTGTGCATAAGCGTATCGTCTTTTTTGCTACAGGGATTGGACCGGTAACAGGAAGTAGGCTCCCTTGTTCATCGTAGCGGCAGCGGTTCTATTGCCCCTGACCCCGCTCGCCACCTATCTGGGTTTTGTGGCGCCTCCTCCCTCGTTCTTTCTGCTCCTGGCCGGCATGGTTTTGGTCTATCTCTTCGCGGCGGAGGGGGTCAAGTATCTCTTCTATCGCTATCTTGCAGGAAGCAAGACGAGCATGCGCACTCTGTAGACGGAACAGGGTGTTTGACGACTGCGTGAGACAGCAACATTGGACTCGACTGCACGCCGGCCGCGTTGGGAAGGGCAAGACGGACATCCATTGTCTTATGGGCTTCTACTAACAACCATCGCCAGTTGAAAGGCAGCGTTTGATGGCGCACACCCGGAATCACTACTTTGTCCGCACTTCTATTCACTTGCTAATGATAGAAATGGATAAGCAGGTTCCGGTTCAAGATTACTGAAAGTGTGGATAAAGGGCGACCATTTTGTTGAGAATCTTACGTCCGAATCACCACGCATAACCAGTGTTGATGTCGCTCCTTGTCCCCGTCTTCATATAGTTGGCAAACACGGCTGTCATGCCTTCGCCTCACGCCGCGCGAGGATCAGCCCGGGCGCCATAGGCAGCCAGAAGGTGAAGAAACGGAAGAGGAGTGTCGCCGCGAGGGCGGCGGTGACCTGCACTCCGATAAGCTTGAGCGTGGCCACGGAGACGGCCTCGAAAACCCCAAGCCCAGGGACCACTCCAAGCGTCCGCGCCAGCGTCGAGAGCATGAAACTCGCAAAGACCGGCGCGGGGTTGACCTCAAGACCGAGAGCCCACAGCATGATCCAGAGTGTCCCCGCATCGAGCGCGACGATCGTGAGTTGGAGGCCCATGCACTGTGTGATGAGCGAGACATCGTGAGCGATGACCGGCGTCGCCTCACCGAGCGCTCGAAGCGCCGGCTTGATGAAAGGCAGCCGTTTGAGCCAACCGGGCAGAGTCCGGCCGCGGCTCACCCACAGAAGGGCAATAGGAACGGCTGCTGCCAGGGGCGCGAAGATGCCCGCCGGCAAGGCCATCAACGGTGTGAGGTCTCCGTGTACCCAGACGATGCCGAGGGCGATGCCCAAAGCCAGAACGTAGGCGGCATAGTAGCTCACGAGATCGACGACGACCGCGGCCATGCTTGCGCCGCGCGGCACGCCGCGACGGTCCAGTGCCCGGATGACAAGCAGTGTGCCGCTCAGGCCAACGCTGGGAATGGCCTGGTCCATGAAGAGCTTCGCGAGCCCCAAACCGACATAGGAGCGGAGCGGCCTCGATATATTCGCGTGGCTAAGGACTTGCCGCCAGATACAGGCGTCCGTCATAGGGGCGGTAGGGACGTTGTTTCATTCGTTACCTTCTAGACACCGCCCGCGCCTACGCCTGCCTGCATCACTATTACCATTTCTATTGGAGCCGTGCAAGAAAAAAGACAAACTTGAGGAGTTCAGGAAGGAGTGCTCGACGCCCCTACATCGTCCTATCGTCATTTTTTTCCCACAAATGTCGCCTATCGATAAAAACATCCTACCCGAAGAGGACGCTGACTGCCAACTGCTTTCCTGGAAAGTGTAGGGGAAGAGCTCAACTTCTACATTTTCCGATTTCTGCGTTTTGTCACCCCTGGTTGTCAGTCCTCCATGTCACCCCTGGTTGTCGCTTCTCCTTGTCGCTTTGACAGAATAGCGGGAAAGAGAGAGACTATTATTATAAGACCCGGCAGTCATTTGAGAG
>JBEKHB010000110.1:0-8828 GCA_050012495.1 Syntrophorhabdales bacterium | reverse complement strand
TTTCCTGTAACCTCCGGTTTTCCACATTCTTTGGCTCCTCCTGCACCCTTATTTTTCAGTTGTCAAAGAGCTGCTTCCTCAGTATTCGCAAGGGTTTTTATCGGATTCTGTAACCTACCCCTGTTTTTTCCCCTTTCAGACTGTCCGTTAACTACCTACAGGATATAGACATTTTCGTCTTTTGTCACCTTTCCAGCTCCCAATACCGAGATAATCTTCTCGCACCGCGCACACAACGTATAAATCCTCACGCTGTCCTCACCGGACACTATTCCGCCGAGTTTTAGGCCCAGCCCGGTCAATGCCTCGTCGTCCATTATACACTCGAAGACGCTACATTGCACGCGCGTCCCGTAATCGAGGAGGGTCTTCGCGATCTTCTCCCTCCTTCCATCATCCGTGATATCGTAGGAAACCACACAGAACATATGCTACACCTCAAGATTGAAGGTCCTGTATGCTTCGCCGCCTTTGACGAAGCTCGCCAGCCTCTCCGCCTGCAGCCGGAAGCACTTCCTCAATGTGGAGATTTCACCTGTCTCGGGGTGGGTGAATTCCCGGTTGAGATATTTCTCGTACTGGGCAAAATACTCCTTAAGGGCATCTCTCGTGAGATACACGCCATCCCCCTTCGGATTTTTGTAGAAGTCTTCAGACTTGAGGACCCTGTTGTTCATGAGTGAAAGGGTGAACCGGTCAACCGACGCCCTGAACTCTTCAAGGAGGTCGGAGGCGAGGGACGCCCTGCCGTATTCAATAGCGTGGAGGAAGCCGACGTACGGGTCGAAGCCAATCCCCTCCAGGAGGCCCAGTATTTCGTTGAATATAAGGGTATAGCCGAAGGAAAGGAGCGCGTTCACCGGGTCCGGGGCAGGGTGTTTCCTTCTGCCCTCAAACACGAAATCGCCAAGAATCATTTTGCCGAAGCCTTCGAAGTATGTCCGGGCCGTCGAACCCTCACTGCCCATGAGTGAGTCAATCGTCGGCGCCTTGCTGATTGCCCCGGTGAGCGATCTGATACTTTCTATCCGTTCCGTAAGATCTCTCTCGGGGTGATTATAGGAAAAGCTTCTCATTACGT
Organism: Syntrophorhabdales bacterium; assembly: GCA_050012495.1. Lineage (GTDB taxonomy): Bacteria > Desulfobacterota > Syntrophorhabdia > Syntrophorhabdales > WCHB1-27 > BOG-1155. The sequence continues at coordinate 7,747 of JBEKHB010000110.1, read as the reverse complement.
TGAGACAGTTGGTTATTTTACCTTCTACGATAGTCTTGCCCAGCGCAAGCCTGAACCCTTCGTCCATGTGTTTCGTGAACTGCGTAATCCTTAGCTCGACGTTCTTGCCCGCAGGAGGGGTTATCTTCCCTACAAGCCGGCCTGTCCTTGTCAATAATGCCATATCTATACCGTGCTGAAAGAGTTCGTGTACCGCCTGCGTGGTGAACTGGACATTTCCGAAAATCAGGACCGTATCGACTTTGTCGCAGGGGACGTCGAGCAATGTTTCATCATCCTTCTCCACGATAAGCCTATCACCTGTTTTCCGGATGATGGCCCCTTGCTCCGTGATATAGATATTTGCCATCAAGTCCCTCTTGCTCGCCCGACTTTGAGCTCATGCGCCTTCAACCATCATACGTCGCAATCCTTTATTCATCAAGGCTCGCCTGAATTTGACGTTTGAAGCCTTATCAGATTGTCAAAGAACAGCATACGGCCTAGGCCTGATTGATTCCACTGAACTTGAGCCTCACCCAACCCATGGGATAACGCTTTTCCGAGATCGTCCTGGACGTGCCGTATTTTCCGTGGGGTCGTCTGTGTTTTTCAACCGTGACGTTCTCGACGTGGCTGTATCGCCCCAGTCGGATCAAACACTCTTTGCGATTGCCGTCTATTGTGGCCGCGAATCCGTTCAGAGCCTCGGCCACCGTCTTCAAGTCCTGATGGTAAGATGTTCTGTAGAACTTATCGTATTCGTTGTTCAGGTTCTTCTTGTAAAAAGCATTGCAGGCATCAACAATACCGTCCACACTGATCTCGACCGGCAGTGGTCTCCATGTCCGTCCGCGGTACGTGACAGTCTGTCTAACTTGCTGAAGGTCTGTGTCAATTGAAAGTTCGCACCGGCCTGTTGCGTTGCCATCAGAGAGCTCCCCCAGAAGTTGTTCCTGAAAGATGGCCATCTTGGCAAAATCTTTCTTGAGGTTAAACACCTGGCCTACAAGCTCATGGGTGCCTTCGTCAAAAAGGCAGTCAGTTACCCGCACGGCCCGAAAAGGATCATTCCTGGCATCATCATAGTGCAAGAGATTATTTTCATAGTACTTAACGGGTCCGTCTGGCATTTCTTTGTTCTGACCTAACCGATTGACAACGGCCGTCCTCAAGGCTCCTTTCAAAGAAGAACCGGGGATGACGGGCCTGAAAGTCCTTGTGTCCCTGTACATCTCGTCAACGTTAAGTTGGTTTTCGTGGCTGCCCATCTTGGCGAAATACTCCGCCGCAAATGTCGGAGAAGCAGGAAGACGATACTGCGCCTGTTCCCGTGTTGCTGCTTCAGCGACGTACCTGATAATTCGTTTGAGGTCCTTGCTCTCAATCTCCTCCGATAGCTGATTTCGTTGACAATCCTGCATTTCAGCCACAATCCTGTCCGTCAGAAATCTGAAATACTCTGTGGAAGCCTCGTCTCCCGTGCGTACAACCTTGTATTCCAAAAGCCCAATCTGTTGGCCTGTACCGATGTGAATAGGCGTTATAGGCTTTACTTCAACTGTGAATTGTTTCATAGTCGCCTTCTTCAGCATGGAATTTCAGTACCGGTGCACACGCATGGTGCCTTATTCTCTGATCATCATGAACGTTCTTCAAAAGCTGGCCAACATAATCGCCGCTGAAAGCGGCGGCATCGAACGTAGCCCCAGTGGCGTACATGATGAAGGGCCTTTTGAAAGGGTTCATCGAATTTGCATAATGGCCGCCAAGCTTACCAAACTTGGACACAACAAAAGCTCGGAGTCCAGACATTGCCTGCGTCTCCTTTGGAATGAATGACCCAAGGGCCAAGCAGCGATTTCCATTGTTCGGGAACCACAATTCCTCCACTGCTTCTACCGCCATCCTTCCTTTCCCGGTCGATCTGTCCGCCCCGTAGCCCTCGGCTAGCCCCCACTCCAATAGGCGTGTAGTGGTTGAGACATCGACTGAGGTAACTATATACACGTCCAGCATGCTGCCTTCCTTGAACCACATTTCATTCACCGCATACAAGGCACTTTCCTCAACTGTGTTGGTTACACGGTTTATAGTGTTGTGCATATGGAGCACACCGAAAGCTCTTGAGGTATTCATGCGCCTTTCCAAATCGAACAACGTATCCACAACACCCTTGTCAGAGATCGGCGTCTTTTCACTGCCGAGAAGCACGTCGGCAGGCGCATAGTCCATCTTCTTAATCCGCTTACGCTTATTCAGTTGTTCGAGAGTAATAGCGGTAACGTGTTTTTCCGGCGAAAGAAGAGGTCTGGGCAAAGTCCCTGCAGGAAATCCGTCAGATATGACAAAAGGATTAGTATCAAATTGGTCCAAGAACTCTAAGAGATCTTTTTCACTTTCGTTGTACCGAATTCCCCAGCAGACACACCCGAACAATGCATCCCCCGTAACCCTGGTAGCAAGTGGAGAGAGGAGTCTAAGCTTTGCCTTGTATGTTCTCATCTTTGTTTCCTGCCTTGCCGGCGTCCTTTATGAACGTTTTGATCTTCTCCTCGTAAGACGAAATCCAGTTTCCAGCAGCATCCTTAATCTGTTCTCCATCCGCCGTAAGGGATTTGAAGACTATTTTTCCGTTGCCCCTGGAGCCCCCGCCGCCGAGGAAATCAAGCTCGAGCAGGTAGAGAGAAAGCAGCACAACGCTATCGAAGCCTTTCCTGTCTTTGGCACCCTGGTCACTGTCATCTATTACTCGATAAGAGAGATCGAACTCAAACTGGGTGCCCGGAACCACTCTTTCCATCTGCCGAGGGTTCGCTTCTGCGGTGATCCTGTTGATCGTGTTCTCCCATTTCTCCTCAACTACAACTCGATCAACCGGGCCACCCTTGTCTGCCTTGAGCCTGGCATCTCGTACGATCAACCGTGTAGGCCCCCTCTGTAGGGCCAGCTTTCTCTCCCCAGCGTTGCGCGCGGCATTTGTTCCAAAGACCCTGCATATTGGACAAGTCGGGCCACCACAAGAACAGACTGCACCAGGGCTACTGCCCTTCGGGTCGACTTTCCCGTACACCCATTCAGCCAGGGCACGCATTTTTCCCTTTAAGGAGGACCCAGGAATGTACGGCTCATTTGTGAGCGGATTCCTGATTACCGGGTTGTCCATCCCACCAATTTCAATTGCGTTGTTGCCCGCGCCAACATGAAGACCAGTAACGACCTCAATCACGCCAGTCAAGTGTTTCGTGGCGACCTGCTGCATCTTAGGCTCCTTCTGAATCTCCTCCATTTGAGTTCCCTCCTTATTTTGTGCTGGCCCCGCCCAGATGGTAATAGAAACCGTAGACTGCTTCAAAGAAGAGGCAGAAGGCAGTGAAATGCTTTTCCTCGTCAATCAAATCCAGGGACTGATCAATGAATTCGTACAAAGCATCATACGAAGCCTTTATCGTACGATCTTTCTCTTTGTCCTTCATCCTGGCGACCATGTATGCCGCTTTTGCCCTCGTCATCTTGACTAGCGGTTTCACTTCGTTCCAGCATCGGTCCCTTTCCGCAGGATGAAGCTTCTTCTTGTCGTTGAGTAGCTTTTGATGTTGCTTAACTTCATCATACAATCTCCTCAGCTGGTGCCTGCTCACGCCAAGGTAGTCGGTAACCTGCTTACCATTTCTATCTGTAACCGGCCTACCATTTCTATCTTTCTTGTCCACGCTATGAACCAAGCGTTCGGCCCATTTTCGGGCATCCTTATCAAGAAGCCCTGGCCTCAAGTCTTCGTTCTCATAGAAGACGATGCTAAGATTCTCTTTGGTTTCACTCATCAGAATTACCCCCTTTCCTGTTCTTGTAGAGAACATAACTGACCGGCAAACGGATCTGCTTTATATGCTCCAGACATAGCGCTTTGAATTCATCACTCTTCGACCCAACATTTCTCACCACGTCGTAATAGAAGTGTGAGAGCCACAAGGCATCTCTCGGCCTGACAGGCCCTTCTTTTCGCTCCAGGTTCTTTGCCTTTTCGCCATATTGAAGAAGTCTATGGAATATCCCCTTCCCTACCTCGCGACGGTTGTCCCCATGATCCACGGGTTCCAGATAGTCCCGCAGTTGGTCGCCGACTTTGAGAAGCGCAACGAACATCGGCCATGGGACAGTCGTCCCAAACAGCGTCACCCGGCTTTTACCGCTTAAGTCTGATTTCGAGTGGCGCAGCAATTCATCAGCTTCAGCGAACATAAAATGGGAAGACAGGTTCGCCTCGGAGACACCTATGCCCGCAGATATCGTAATATTGTCACCTTGACCGACAAACCCGAAGAAACTATCATGGATCACGTTGGCGAAAGAAATGACCCTATCCCACGGCCCTACCACACATAAGTCATCGCCGCCTGAGAATACCGTATAGATGCTATCCCGGAACCGCTCGTCGGATTCCACCATTTTATGTACGTATACTGCAAAGAAATAGTTTACCATCCTGCTGAGAGTGGCGAACCTCGACAGAGACACGTTCTTGCCCATGCCGACAGAAAAAATGGACCCAAGGTCATCAACGTCAGCTTTTAGCATGGCCACGAGATCGGCGCCTTCGGCCTGCGTTGCGAGTTCTTCAAAAGTTCTCACCCTACTTCTGACGTACATGCGGCCATTGACTTCTTGCTCTTCATTTACGGCAGGAACGTGCACGCCCCCATACACCAAAGGGAAGCCGGGTCTATAATCGTTTAGGGTGCTTGCCAACTTGTAACGATCCGATTCGGTTTGGCTCAGCCTTAGTCCAGTATCGCCAAACAACCGCAGGCAATCCCCAGTTCCCGCCGGAACATTCAAGATGTACTTCGCCCTAGTCAAGTCCCTGCCTGCGCGTATCAACTGCCCGCATATTTGACACAGCTCCCCGTCTTCCTCCTTGGTCGCGTTAGCGGCAACGGGCCGTTTGCCACAAACTGGGCATAGGTCTTGATTGCTTGTGAATTCATTGTAACCGTTCTGAATGAAAAATGCGTCCTCCCTATTCAGAATAGACTGAAATCTGGTTTGTTTGGCTCTCTCTACGTCATTGGCGATTTTCGGAAAAAAAGTGTCCAATGCCGTTTCTTGCCGGAGGAACTCGCCTGACGCAGCAAACCCGCCTGAAATATTGATTGTCAGTTGTCCGAGATACCGGTCTCTACAAAACCCGTCTATCTCTTTCCGCACTTCCAGCGCAGCCTCTCTCGCCCTTTTCGTATTAGGTAGCACCAGGACGAAACGGCCTGCCGCATTCATTATGCGACAAATCGGGGGAAGCCCCACTCTGTCAAGAATACACCGGATTGTAGTCTCCGCTAACATTTGAAGCTCGAAGGATCGAGCACGCAGGATTTTTGCGGAATACTTCCCCTGTCGTAAATCGAACAGATATTCCTGAATTCCACTGAGGTCGCCGGCCACGAAAAGAAAGCAGTTTTCATCCCACCTGTCGATGCGCTGTACGTTCCACGCGTCGGCATCGGGTCCACATGCCTCCCGGTAATAGAAGTACATCGCTGTGGCGAGAGCGGCCGAAGTAACCAAGTGGTCATAAAGGCTGATATCGGGTTCGTCCTTCCAAGTGCTACTCGGTACGGCCCACGTATACTGCTCCAGAATCGTGTTGATCGCCGGGACGAACCTCTCGAAGTCAAGCCCATGCAACTTTTGGATGTCTGAGGCAAAGTCAGCGTACAGCCGATCCCACTGTTTCTCCCACAGCGTAATGTAGTCTTCCTTGGGGAGCGTCTCTGTTAACTCAGACGGAACAGCAACTTCAGGGCTCAGGGCAGCTACACGGTAAAAGTTCTCCTTTTCTTTTCCATTAGCGGTTTGCCGAGAAACGGTTATCTTATCAAAGATGCTCCTCAGAGGCTGCCTCTTGAAATAGTGAGAGACGGTCACCTGCTTAACTGTCCTGTCACAACCGGCAGAAAAATGATCCGCCATTCTCACTATTACTTCCAGGGGATCCTTTGTCTTCTCATGATGCCTTAACACCAAACGTCCAATAGTATCGACGAGCTTATCGCCGAAAACATCTTCGTTGTCTTTGATAAACCAGTAACTATGGCACGAATGGCGGTAGTCAGCGCCCTTCTTCTTACCGTCGCATTCTGTAAGGTGACACAGCCTCCTTATCGCCCCTGTTTGGTTACATAGATGCTTGTTGGCTCGCTGCATAAACTTCCCAATATCATGCAGCAAGGCAGCGAGCACAACAGACTGGTATTCCTTTCTTTCAGATTCTGTCATTGAGAAGCTATCCATTACGGTCTCCCTCCTCCACTTCATACCTCCCCAACCCGAAGGCCGTGCCTTTTCCCACGTGCAGCACCTCTCCCGCCTCTATGAGCGGCATGAACGGCCGCAGGTCCCCTTCAAACGTGATCTCTCCCACGAACCCGCCCATGTTGATGCGCTGTTCCTGGCGGCTGGAATACCGCTCCCAGTCGTACCGGCGCAAACTCTTGTCGACCGTCTCTACCGCCTTTGCTTTTTCGATTGTCCCCTTGAAATCAAAGGCAGGGATGGCATTGCTGTTGCCGTGAAAGTAGGAGAGGAGGGAGATCCTCCGAAGGAGGTTTCTGATAATCGTGTGAAACTCGATATCGAGGGTAAGACCCCCGCTGTAGAAAATCCTGGTGGGGGTGAGAAACGAAAGGGTCAGGCGCGTCTTTTTTCGGCCACGGCTCACTTTGGCATCGAGAGGCAGCTCAAGGGCGTTGACCTGTGAGAGTGTTTTACTTGTCGAATCATAGACGGACTTCCCGTCCGATGCCACGGACCGCAGCTCGAATTTTCCCCGCCCCTTGCCGATCCCTGTTCTTCCAAGCTCGTCAAAGGTGTAGATGAAGTAGGGCAGATAGTCGATAGCTCTGCCGATGAGGACGAGGCCGAAGAGCAGCTCTTCCCCCGGCCTGTAGACGCGCTTTCTCTCGAAAGGCGGCTCTATGACGAAGGGATGGGGCGCGGCCTCGTACTTCCGCATCACGGCCGTGTCGGCGGGCGGCGGCGTCTCGAAAATATAGGAGTAGACGCACTTGCCTTTGAGGAGGCAGTCCGAGCACTCCTTGTCTCTGATGATGCAGACGATGCGCCTGAAAGCAGCGCCGAAGCCGCCCCTCAGGGTCGAGCCCTTGTACGGGGGCAGGATGAGGGGCTCCAGGGCTTTGAGGGTGAAATCCACCTGTGCGACGGTAATGTGGATAGCATTTCTCCTGTCAATCCAGGATAAGAGCTTCACCGATTCTACCACTACATGCCCATATGCACAACAAAAAAAACAATCGCATCAAATCAGGGAATGCTCTATGAAGAACTGCCGGACACTTCCCCGTCGCCCATCGGTCATTGTTTTTTTCGAAAACCGCCAAGATGCGTTTTGTCAGTCCTGGTTGTCACCCCTCCTTGTCATGCCTGGTTGTCAGCCCTCCTTGTCACTTTGACAGGAGAGGAGGAAACAGGGACAATATTATGAGACCGGGCGGTCAATTTTGATAGGCTGGAGAGATGACATAACCCCGGCCCGTTTCAGCCGGCTTCGGAAGACCCCAGAGGCCGCGTCGCTCTTTGACAATTGAACCTCGACCCGCGCCCTTCGGGGCACAGGCGGGTGCGACCCGGCAAGGCAATATGGAGCTGGGTACCCCGCCTGTAGCTCCATATTGCCTTGGCCGGGTCGCACCCGGCCGTTAGGACGGCCGCGTCCGCTCGCTACCCGACCAACCGCTTTCGCGTCCGGCCG
>JBEKHB010000109.1:0-8914 GCA_050012495.1 Syntrophorhabdales bacterium | reverse complement strand
ATAATTTATAATTCAACATTCTCTTTACCCTACCCCCCCCCTGAAACCGTAAACTTTCGTACACAATCGTAAACCCCCCTTCGGAAAGGCTTGTGAGAGAAGGACATCAGGAGAGAGGTGGTGAGACGGTTGGTGAGAAATGCGTGCAAGGGAGGGTAAAATGAGGGTAAAACGCAGTAAAAATGCTAAAAAAGGTCCGTTTTTGTGCTTGTTTGTGCACCCTTCCCTCCCTACCGGTCGGGTGGGATAGCAGATGCGGTCCCATAGAAGAATGCCGCTTTCTGCGCCCGGCAAAGATCAGGAGGGTGGGTCAGGGACGTAGTTGACCAACGTGACTTGTTCTCCCCTGCGGTAACGAATGCCATTTCAAATTTCCATCATTTTCACCGGTCCTCATGTCGAGCACTTCAGGAAGCAGTAAAGCGCTTCATCTCCATATACACTGCGGTCCCGAGCTTCAGTGAGACAAAGATGAGATAGACGGTATAGACGACCACCGCCATTGTCAAGATGATCTTCCAAGTCTTGCTGAATCGGGGACTCTTGAAAAGCAACGGGAGGCCGAATGGCCCCAGTACAAAGAAGAGCAGGAGAATGATCACGAAAGGTCTCAAGTACCATCCCGGGTTTGGGGCCTCGTCCGCCACTGGTTAACCTCTTCTCCCCCTCCAGAGCTCCAACTTCAGCAGTTCAAGCACATTGTAGACAATGGGGCAGACTGTGCTGTTTTGGACGACCTGTATCAGTCTCGATCTGAAATCACGCTTGTGCAGATTGGGGAATGACCTGCAATTGCCGGGGCGCGCCTCATATACGGTGCAGAGCTTGTCTTGCAGGAACGGGCAAGGCGCCTGTCTTGAGACGTATGTGCCTTTGTCTTCTCCCGGTTGGAGACATTTACTTATTAGCTCGTCTTCGGGAAGAAGCAGGTGTTCAGCCAGCCTTCGGATATCCCTCTTTACCAACTGCGGGGACATGACCTTGCAGCAGTTTGCGCATGTGCAACAATCGATCTTCGCCGCTACGGCTGCGTAATGGTGTGCGACCGTACGATCCAGCCTGGCTTGCGAAAGGTCACTGCCCTTAAGGAATGTGCGAAAGCGCCAGTTCTCGTCTTGCTCCTTCTCGGCCAGTACCTTGACCTTGTTAATGTCGGTCTCGATATTCATCTCGATCCTCACCGGGAGGTCAGAGGGTACACCTATAACATTATAAGGGCGGTGGGGACGTTGGTTCCCGGCGTGCATTACTATTCTCCGGCCCCTCCTTCCATCCTCGTTATCGCCCGGCTCACCGACAAAGTGTTGACCCCGACCAGCCTGTCAGCCTTTCTGATCGCCATCTGCCTGTCCTCAATTATCAGAGAAATGCCGCAAAATTACAACAACTATATTCACGCTTTCCGTGAGCAAAACAGCATCCATGGGAACCAGGAGAAAAGCTCTACTTGAGGAAGCAGTGCTCGATGGCTCTCCATCGCGGGGCACCCGCGCCTATATTTAGGGCGGCGGTTCCGCCGGAGCCTCTTTCTTCGCTTCCGCAGCTTCCGGAGCGGACCCCCACTTGCCATCCTTGTAATACCCCTCGTCCTTGCTCAGATAGACCGGCTTGTCATCGGCCTTATGAAAGGCAGCCTCACGGCCCTTTTGGTGAGCCTTCGATCCGAACAGATCGCCCCGAGCGATGGAACTCTTGAAAAAGAGCAGGTACATCATAAGAGCGAAGATCACCGGGTTATAGCTCTTCCGCTTCCGGGAAAGGCAATTCCGTTCGTCATCTTGGAAATAGACATACTCCAGGTAAGACCTCTTTACCACAGTCTCCCAAAAGCACCTTGTTTGTTCTTTGCCCACCCGACAAGCACCAGGACCGAGATCTTCCTTGACACAAGGTAACTTATAGGTTACTATATATCCTGATGGCCGAATATGCGATCAAGGAATGCCTTAGAGCAGGATCGTCACCCTTTGCGGATTGGTTCTCCGGTCTCGATCCCAAGGCTGCGGGGAAAGTCACGACGGTTCTTTACCGCCTGGAACAGGGTAATCTTTGAATGTTAAGTCCGTTGGTGGCGGCCTCTTTGAATGTAAGATAGATTTCGGGCCGGGCTACCGGATATATTTCGGACAGGATGGCAAAACACTCATCGTTCTCTTGGGTGGCGGCACGAAGAAGACACAGCAAAAAGACATCGACAGAGCAAAAGACTTCTGGCGGGAATATCAAAGCGGAAAGAAGTCGGGAGGTTAATTATGGCGCTTACGCGTGATTTCAGACAGACCGTGAGGGAGCGTGCGATGCGTGATGAAGCATACCGCAAGGAATTGCTCCTGGAAGCAGTCAATGAAATTCTTGAGGGGAATGTCGATGTGGGAAAAGCCATGCTCCGCGACTACATCAACGCCACGATCACCTTCCCCGAACTAGGGAAAAAGCTCAATAAATCGAGCAAGAGCATCCACCGGATGTTGGGGCCGGCCGGGAATCCGCGCATGGACAGCATCGTAGGAATACTGAAGGTTTTGCAGGACGAGGAACACATAAAACTGCGGGCCGAATTGTGAACGATGCAATAGCGGGGCATGCGGCATTTACCGGCGACGCTGACGCTCGCATGAGCATACCGGTCTCAAGCGCCGGGTTTTGGACAAGCTTGAAAATAGGGGGACCATGGGGTCATATCACCCAGTTTCCCTTTCAGCACCTTGACGTCGAAGCTGCCCTGTGGGTCAGCGGCATATGCCTCCACGACACCCAGTATCATTAATGTCAGACTAAGCCATGCATAGTTTCCAAAACATCGTTCCATGCTTGCATTAATTTATACTATGTATTACTATGCAACCATCCAATAAAGCCAAGCCGTGAGCGACCATTGGACTAAATACCAGTTATTACAAATATATAGGAAGTATGGCGTTTGACAGTGAGAATAATTTATTTTACTGATCCTCCACTTTTTTATTGACATGAGTCATATCTTATATTACACTACGTCAACACAAAAACAAGCCATCGGTGAGGGTGGGACAGAAAGCCACTGGTCCCTGGTTACCCGGCCGGCCTATGGGCAGTCAGACTGCCGAGCCGCCGGATGGAGCCGGTTCCTGCGCTGTGCAGGCCCGTTGATTGCGAGGGATGCCGGTTAAACGCAGAACAATTTTCGAACGAGGAGGTGACGACGAAAGTTAAGCGCCTGTGCTTGTACATAACGTTAACCAATAAAATGCTCTAAGGTAAGGAGGCACTTTGAAAAGAATGTTTTTTGCTTTATCTCTCACGCTGTCGCTGGCCGCGGCTATGCCCGCCTCGGCTGACACGCTCGCTATATCAGGCATTAATAGTCTGGTATATGGGCAGACACAATACGGCGGTGAGTATGTTGGGCCGATAGGGGCAAGCCTTAATGGGAATGCCATCAACGGTGGTATTAACTGTGTAGATATCAGCACGTCGACAGATGTGCCCACTTCGTATCCTGTCACTGTGAGCACACTGTCGCCGCTGAATCTGAATAACGCAAAGTTTGCAGGACCACCCTCAGCGCTTTTCGAGTACCAGGAAGCTGCCTGGCTGTTCGGGCAAATGCCGTCTAATCAGAGTGAGGTTGGCGCAATCTCCTTTGCTATATGGAGTATATTTAGCCAGAATGCATATCAATCCCACGGCCTCACTACCGGCCAGCAAGCTGATGTAGTTTCCTGGCTGGCCAAGGCGCAAGCAATTAACGTTGCAAACTACAATTTCAGCTCTGTGCAGATCTATACGGCCATTCCCGCCAGCTCAAACCAGGAATTCATGTCCGGCGCCGCCACCCCCGTTCCTCTCCCATCGGCTCTCCTTCTATTGGGTCCCGGTTTCCTTGGTCTCGTAGGGATCAGGAGGAAATATCGGACGTAAGGAATCAGAAGATTACATAGTCTTTCTTTCACCTGCGTACAAATCTTGGAACCAATCTTGGCACCAACATAGCTCTGGAAGCTCACAATCACCGAAATATGCACAATTTAAAGAGCCGGGGCACTGAGCCCCGGCTCTTTAACTCCTAAAGTCAGGAGTGGCTATTTGACCTTCGATTCTTAACCCATTCCAAGTGCCTTAAGGGCTTCCTTGGCTTCATACCATGGCCTTACAGAGTGGGTAAAGCCGGGCACACCCCAATACTTTATGTACCGGTTGACGATAAACTGGTATGCCTCTGAAAATTTGGATTGGTCGACCTCATATATTGCAGCAGCCTCAATCCCCTCCCTTACTGCGCTGCTGAAATACGGTCCCTTCATGGTTATGTATGCGGGTAGAGCGGGTTGCTCCACGAAACGTTTGCCCATCTCTTTTGCGCTTTCCGGGGGATACGACATAAAAGCTATGATAACCATATTTTACCCTCCTTTTTAGCGTGAGTCTTTTGAAGAAATTCTTGTCTCCAGGCATGAAGTCGCTTGGTGTGATTACTTCAACGCATAGGCACCACCTCCTTTTCGCGCAGATGACAACGGAAGACAATCTGAGGGAAATGCGTACCCTTTCAGCCGCGTATCCTACTCCGGGCCGGGTCATATTGGGTGCGGTCTCCCGTAGCCCCTCCTTGGTTACGTAATTTCTCCTTGGCCTGTTCGCGTGCTCCTCTTCAGCAATTGCTTTATTCTTGTAAGCCTTTGTGAAGTTCTCCAACCGGATTGCCGGGGCCGGGGTAAACCGGAGGTTTCTCACTTTTGCATCCCACACCACTGCATGCCGCAAGGCTCAACCCGAGCACCAGTATCAGACCGAGTGCGCATAGTCTCAAAAAGGTCATGTGTTACTCCTCCCACAAAGAATGAATTTATGTCGTGGCCTTATTTACCAAGCTTTTCCATCAAGCCCTGGAATCCGTCACGCTCGGACTCGGCCTTCGCGAGTTCCTTGCGGTACTTGCTCGCGTCGACGGGTATCGTGGTCCCGCAATCGCATGCGAACTCGTCGTGATCCTCGATCCATTCCATGCTTTTCTTCGTTTTGCGGCCGCAGTTCTCGCATTGAAGCTCGATCTCGGCATCGTCGATAGGGTCGGTCATGTGCACCTCCATGAGAAAAGGTAATTGAGACATAAATTCGCCCCGCCCCGGTCTCTCTACCTCACTATTACCACTTCGAAAAGAGCGTTGCAACAATAAAAACAAAACAGAAAAAGCTTGCGCTCCTTGATTACAGGAAGCAGTCGTCTACTGATCGATCGCGCATACGATTCCGCAGCCGCCGGATCCGGGAAGCTGGATAAGGCGATCTGGCGCATAACGGGAAACCCTGAAGAGAACAGTTTGAGGAAGGTCTGACTCAGCTCGTTTTTCATCTCCTTGCGAGCCGTTTCCATGAATTGATCGACACGCGAGTGCATATCAGACCTCCTTCCCGTTCCCGGCAAGGAAGCTGGCGAGATGCGTGGCCCGCGTGCCGGGATGATTGCGGTGCAGGTATCCGCTGATATTCAGCAGACAACCAGGCTCGCATAGAAGAAGGATTTCGGCCCCCGTGTTTATGAAATTCCGGGCCTTGTCCTTGACCATCGCCTCGGATATCTCCGGGTAGCCCACAGCGAACTCGCCTCCAAAACCGCAGCATGCTGTTGAATCGTTCAAATCTACATACTGAGCGCCTTTTGCACCACTGATGAGCTTCTTGGGTTGGCCGGATACACCCAGTCCCCTCAGGACGTGACATGACTCGTGGTAGGCGACCTTGCGCTCGAAGGAAGCGCCGACATCGGTTACACCGAGTTTATCCACGATATATTGGCCCGGTTCATAAACCCTGCCGGCGAGGCTGTTTGCGCGATCGCACCAGGAGGGCTCGTCTTCGAGGAGTTCGGGATAATGGTATTTAACCATGCAGACACAAGAGCCTGCCGGACTCACTATGCATTCGTCTTTACCGAACACCTCTATAAAGTGTTTGGCTGCACGCTTCGCCTGGTCGCGGTATCCGGCATTGAATAGGGGCTGCCCGCAGCAGGTCTGTTCGGGATGATATAGAGGCTTTTCACCCAAACGCGAAAGCAGCTTGTATGTCGCTGCGCCTATCTCCGGCAACATGATGTCCACGGTACACGGGATGAACAGGGACACCTCACAATATCCGCCCAAGGTAGCGGAGCACATACAGGACCGATGCTCTTGCTACCCTTATTCTTCCAGTATTGCTTCAATCAAATGCGGTCCTGATTCTTTCAGGGCAGCTTTGAATTCCCTGGCTAATTCCTCTGCGGTCGTGACAGAAGCAGCAGGTACCCCCATACCCCGGCTCAAGCCTACCCAGTCCAGTGCCGGGTTAGTGAGATTCATCAGCGCTCTGGCTTCAGCTCCAAGGGAAGTATATCCGGCCGCCAGACATTCGAGTTCGATTATCAAATATTTACGGTTCGAACAGATAACCGTTATGACGTTCGCTTTTTCATGGGCCTGAGACCACAGCGCCTGAATTGTGTACATGGCGCTTCCGTCAGCCTCAATATTTATTACCTTTCTGTCGGGGCAGGCAAGTGCAGCACCAAGCGCTAAAGGCATTCCATGACCGATGGCCCCTCCTGTCACATTAAGCTGGCTATACGGTTTCAAAAAGGGCGCATATGAATAGTAAGGTGCGGTTGACGATACGCCTTCATCAACAACGATGCAATGTTCCGGCTGCATGGCGGCAATCGTGGCGCACATTTTTTCTGCATTCAATGTGCCCGAAGGCAGCTCCGGCAAGGCATACTGCGCAAGGATCGAGCCGGTTTTGTTCTTACCGGTTTCAGCATCCAGCGCCCGGGCCAGTTCTTCCAGCACGACCGCAACATCCTGTTTATCCGTATCAATTCTGAAATGGCATTGTTGATCGTTAAGCAGAAAGCTTCTTCCATCCCGATAGCCGAAAAAAGCCACAGGTTCATTGGTTCCCGCCAGAATTAATGTATCGTAAATACCAAGGAGCGCTCGTGCCTGTCCCGGGACATAAGGGATAGGTCTTACTATAGGCAGGCCTTCGCCGCTGTCAACGTACGCAGGAAAGGTGATCCTTAAAAGACCGCATCCTGTTTTTACCTGAATCTCGGCCGCTGCCGCCAAGGATGGTTTGCGCAAGGCTCGCCCGCCCAAAATGAGCGCCGGTTTCTGTGCTTCTTTGAGAAGTTTGCGGGCGGTGGCAATCGTCGCCTGATCGATTCGATCAAAAGCGAATTCCGGCAGCGTGATTTTATCCGATTTGTGTTCTGCCCACTGGTGATCCGCAGGAACAACCAAAGTCGATACTTGACCGTAGAGTGAAGCGGCCAGTCCCTCGGCCACGTCACGCGATAATGCTTCCACCGATGCACTCTGCCTATACCAGCCGGAGACGGTCCGGGCAAGGGATGCTATATCCATATTCAGGGGAGGATCGGCATTAAGATGCCAGGTAGCATGTTGGCCGATGATATTCAGAATGGGAGATCGGGCGCGTTTAGCATTGTGGAGATTGGCGATACCGTTGGCAAAGCCGGGGCCGAGATGCAATAAGGTAAGAACGGGTTTTTGCTTCATCCGCGCGTAGCCATCGGCCGCACCGGTGCATACGCCTTCAAAAAGCCCCAGCACGGGACGGATACTTTTGACCGTATCGAATGCTGCAACCAGCGGCAATTCGGTGGTTCCCGCATTGGCAAAACAGATTTCCACACCCGCATCCGCTGCCGTACTTAGGATGATTTCCGCACCGGTCATGATAAGTCACCTCTCTTCTTTATTGTTCGGGGCGTCCACGAAAATCGCGTCCGCACCCGCTTCCCTACCGAGCGCTCAGGGTCAAATCTTTATCCTTGACTTAGGGCGCCCCTTTGAGCAGTTCTACCTCTCATTCATTACCACCACTAATGCGGCATTGCAAGAAACATCTTGCGATAACACAATAAAAACAAAACCGTGAAGTAAGGAAGAAGTGCCCGGCAGCTCCCCGCCTGTGGCCGGAAGGGCGTGGGTCGTGCCATTTTTTTGGGAAAAC
The DNA here is from genome assembly GCA_050012495.1 of Syntrophorhabdales bacterium. Classification (GTDB taxonomy): domain Bacteria; phylum Desulfobacterota; class Syntrophorhabdia; order Syntrophorhabdales; family WCHB1-27; genus BOG-1155. Next base: position 919 of record JBEKHB010000109.1, on the reverse strand, counting down.
CGGAAAAAAGTGCCTTCTGTCAGTCCTGGTTGTCATCTCTCCTTGTCACCCCTGGTTGTCGCCCCTCCATGTCACTTTGACAGGGCAGGGCGAAACATGGATAATCTTATGAGACCGGGCAATGATTTTGAGAGGTCTGGAGAGATGACGTAGCCCGGCCCGTTTGAGCCGGTTTCCAGAGATTCCGTAGAGACAGTTCAAGACCGTAACCCCCTTTTCTGGCCCCCGACGGCACGGCTTTTCCCACATAAATGGGGCTATTGAATAGACCGTTTCGGTGAGTCTCTGCGATCGGTTCGTAGAGAGGGAAACTGCCGACGTAGTATATTTCAGAGGGCATACTCATGACAGGTTTGTTGATAGTAAATAAGAAGGAGAAGGTCAGGATGGATTTCATAGACCCTTCAGATAGACCTGGTATAGCTGTCATATTTGAAAGAATATGACTGTAGAGATATTCCTTGGTTCTCCTTTCAGTTATAAACAGAATAGATAGAAGATACCTTTCCGGTAGAAGTACCAGTAACTGATAGGTTAGAGCTATAGTAACACTCGTCGTGAACTGGTTGAGACCCAGAAAGGAAAGGGTCGATAGTATCGATCCACGGAGTACCATCGACCATGGGTAACATGTTAATATTATTAATAAAAGTAATGTTAGGGCCGATAGGGCCGATACTTTGTTACTTTATAGGAAAGAAAATAAGAAGGGAAAGGGGGGCATAAAAATAAAACCCGGAAATTTTATCGGCCCTGCCGGCCCTGCCGCCCCTGCATTTTTTCCGAAATAAAAGTACCAGTTTTCAGTACCTTCCCTTCTATGTTCAGCATCTACCGGAGCTTAAAGAGGCTTGTCGTGGTCATCCGAATCGAAGACGCTCTGATATAATCCTTCTTCTTCTATCTCAGGCTCTTTTTC
>JBEKHB010000108.1:0-9061 GCA_050012495.1 Syntrophorhabdales bacterium | reverse complement strand
GCCTCCTTGTCACCCCTGGTTGACATCCCCGGTTGTCACTTTGACAGGAAGCGGGAAAAGGAGGAAAATCTTATCAGGCCGGGCATTGCCCCGGCCCGTTTGAGCCGGATTCGAAAGGTCCCGTAAACCGGCGCCGCTCTTTGACAATTGAACCCCAACAGCCGCATCAGACGGCGGTGCTACCCGGCCGGGCGCTTTCACGTCCGGCCGCACCGGTGCGGGGCGCCCGCCGTCGACAGGCGGGCCGGCCCGCTTTCGCGACCGTGGCCGTTTATTCAACATTTATAATTTATAATTCAGCATTCTCTTTGCCCCCCCTACCCCCACCCCTAAAACCGTGTACTTTCGTGCACAATCGTGCACTCCTCTTCAGGAAGGGTTGGGAGAGAAGGGAATCCAAAAGAGGGGTGGTGAGACGGTTAGTGAACAATCCGTGCTGGAGAGGGTAAAATGAGGGTAAAACGCAGTAAAAAATGGCAAAAAGGTCCGCTTTTGCGCGTGTTTGTGCACCCTTCCCTCCCTACCGGTCGGGTGGGTACCCGGGCGCCCGGCTTTTGCCGTCATTGAAACTGCCCGCCGTTTCTGCTACATTATGGTGTGTCCAGCCACTTTTCCTGGCCGGCTCCGCGTTATGACCAATTTTTTTGACATGACATTGAAAGAGCTTGAGGATCTCGTCGAGAGCCTCGGGATTAAGTCTTATCGGGCCCGGCAGATCTTCAAGTGGGTATACCAGTCGGACCTGGCTGATTTTGCTCTGATGGCCAACCTGCCGAAGGGCTTGCGGGTAACCCTGAAAAACATGTTCCATTTCGGTCTTCCCGAGATCCGGGAGACGCGAACCTCCGAGGACGGTTCCATCAAGTTCATGTTCGCCACCTCCGACAACCGCCTCATCGAGAGCGTGTTTATGCCGGAGGACGATCGGAGCACGTTGTGCGTATCGACCCAGATAGGGTGCAAAATGTCCTGTGCCTTCTGTGTGACGAGCAAGATCGGTTTTGTAAGGGACCTTACCGCGGCGGAGATTGTAGGCCAGGTGATTGCAGTGAGGAATTATATGGGCCGGAGCCGGATCACCAATATCGTCCTCATGGGCATGGGCGAGCCCCTTGACAACATCGATAATGTGCTCACCGCAATCGAGATACTGGAAGAGCCCCTCGGCCTGAAGATCTCGCACAGGCGGCTTACGATCTCGACGGTGGGCCTGGTGGACCGCCTGCGCCTCATACACCCCCGCAAGGTCCAGCTCGCCATCTCTCTCAACGCGGCGACCGACGCCGTCAGGACGAGGCTGATGCCGATCAACAGGGTTTATCCCCTGGGGGATGTGCTTGCCTACGTCAGGGGCCTCGGGGATATGGGAAGGATAAGGGTCACCTTCGAATATGTGATGCTGCAAGGCGTAAACGATTCACTCGAAGACGCAAAACAACTTGCCGGGCTTTTGGCCGGGATCAAGTGCAAAATCAATCTCATACCCTACAACGCATCTCCCTACACGGACTTCAAAACCCCGCGCCCGGAATCGGTGAAAGAGTTTCAATCGTACCTCATCGACAGGCACTTTACCGCCATAGTGAGAGCGTCCCGGGCCGGTGACATAGGAGGAGGATGCGGCCAGCTCGGCATGAGATATCTGGAGGAGGGACACAAGTGAGCGTATTGCCGGTCTACGGGAAATCCTTTTTTTCGAGTCTCGATCGCAGCGACGGCCTGGGTCTCGCCTTGAGGTATCGAAAGGGCCTGGTCTATACGGACATGACCATCGGTACCACATTCGAGGGCTATGACGACGTCGTGCACGGCGGCATACTCTTCGGCATCCTCGACGTCATCATGTGGTACGCAATCTTCCTGGGGACGAAGAAGATCTGTATGACGAGAAAGACCGATATGGAGTTTCTGAAACCTGTCCAATGTGATGCCACCTACCGTGCTCAGGGGAAGCTGGTCCGCGTCGAGGACAGGGATGTGTGGGCCACCGCATGGATCGAGGATACACAAAAGGAGCGGTACGCCCAGGCAAGCGCCCTTTTCAGGGAGGCGAAGCATCTCGATTATGATCGTTTTATCGGCAACTTCAATTTTACCGGCGTCTCTCCGGAGATCAGGAAGCTCATCATGTCGGCGCCGCCCTGATCCGCACAAGATTCCCGAAAAGCGGTTTTTAGGGAAGATATCACCCGCCGGTCTTCTGGAATGAAGGCGGTTCTTTCCGGTCTCCCTGGACGGCACCCACGGCCATCTCTATGGTCTGCACCAGTTTCTCACTACCCTCCTCGGTGACGCAGGAGATGGAGCTTGCTCCATAGCGGTCCTCTATCACTTTGAGGAATTTCCTGTTGACCCGGTCGATTTTGTTGAAGACAAGAAGTTTTGGTTTTTGCGAGAGGCCGAGTTTCTCGATCATGCGGTTGACGGTTTCTATCCTCTCCTCGAAATCAGGGGAGCTGATGTCGACGAGGTGGAGGAGGAGCATCGCGTCTTCGAGCTCTTCGAGGGTCGCGATGAATGCACGGAGAAGCACCTCGGGCAGGTCCTCGATGAAGCCTACGGTATCGGTCAGAACGATCTGCTTCCGTGAGGGGTATTTGATGAGCCGGGTGGTCGGGGTGAGGGTGCTGAAGAAGCGTTCCTGAACCTCCACGGTGCTTTTCGTCAGCAGGTTGAGCAGGGTCGATTTGCCCGAGTTCGTGTACCCTATGATGGAAACGACGGGGATGCCTGTTCGCCTCCTTCTTTCTCTTTTTCTCTCCCTGGTCTTTGCCACCTCTTCGAGCTTCCTTTCGAGGAAGCCGAGCTTTTCCTTAATTCTCCTTCTGTTCACCTCCAGCTTCGTCTCGCCGGGGCCTCTGCCTCCAATGCCTCCGGTGAGCCGGGACAGGGCAGCTTCTTTCTCCGCAAGACGCGGCAGGATGTAACGGAGCTGCGCCAGCTCAACCTGGATCTTTGCCTCGTTCGTTTTCGCCCTTGCGGCGAAGATATCGAGGATCAGTTGGCTGCGGTCGATCACCTTCAAGCCCGTAAGGGAAGAGATGCTGTTGAGCTGGCCGGGGGTCAGCTCCTCGTCAAAGACGAGCATGTCCGCGCCCAACTGGCGGCATCCCATGGCGATCTCTTCGATCTTTCCTTTGCCCACGAGGAACCTCGGGTGCAGCTCTTTTGGACGCTGTACCACCACATCGAGCACTGAAAGGCCCGCGGAATAGGAAAGGTCTTTCAGCTCGGCAACCCGCTCCTCGATGTTTTTTGTTTTTCGCGGCAGCATCACGATGACGAGCACGCATGCTTCCTGCCCCGCCGCGTCGGTCAGGTAGTGGCTTCCCCTCTCTTTGACAAATTCCGCCTCCAGGGCGGTAATAAATTCCGTCACGTTGAGGTCCAGCTCGTTGACGGGCAGGGGACCGATAAAATCCCAGACCTGTCCTTTTTGGGTGCCTGGCATGAGGTAACCTATCTGAACCAGGTCCGAGGGCTCTCCTGATCTTTGAAGTATACAGGCGACAAGATCGAGCTGCAGCAAGACAAGATCGGTCAAATCCTCCCTGGAGAGAAGCTCGCCGCTCAAGTGGGTGTGAACGAGCCTGAGACCCCTGAAACGCGTTCTGCCCATCCTTTCGGAAGAGAGGGCGGGGAGACGGATACCCTCCTTCGTACCGATGACCACATACTCCACGACGCCTCTTCGGTTGACGATAATGCCGACCTGCCTGGAGATCTCCCTTGAGACCTCCATCATGTTCCTTGCCCTCTCAAAGGAGATGACCCTGTCCGTTTCCACCTTCTTCCGGTAGAAGTTCAGGAGTCTCCGTTTCTGCAGATTGTTAAGGCCCTCCGTATTCCCGTATAATTCTATGGAACCCCTCCCGAGGCCGGATTGTGGACGGTAGTGCGCCGGGCCCGCCGGACCGGCCTGGACGCGTGGTACTATTATACTACAGGTGAAAAAGAATCTCACCGATTGGGCTCGCCGGCGGCTCGTATTGGTGGAAAAGATATCGAAAACAACGGCGTTTTTGATTTATAATTGAAACATATGCCAACGTCAGAACGTGTGAAAAAATCGTTTGGGGACCCTTTGCCGTCATTCCGGCGGACGCCGGTAGAGCGAAGCGGGCCTTAATCCCGCGCAGGCGGGACATCCAGTCTTTTCGGTACGTTACAAACAGCCTGGACCCTGGTTTTCACCGGGGTGACGACCGAAAGTCAATTTTTTCACAGCTTCTCACGCGACATCAGGGATGAGCTGTCTGCAGCGCTATAAGGAGGAAGTGTCATGTCAAAAAAGGAAAACGCCCCTGCGACTTACTGCGAGAGAAAGACATGTGCAGACGATGCGCCTGAAAAGCCCTCGCCCATAGGATGGAAGGAGCTCTACGTAAAAGAGGACTGGTGGGCGATCTACCTGGGAATCGGGATCATGGCGCTTGCCATAATTGCCTTCCTGAACGGCAGTACGATAGTGCGATCGCTGACCGTCAACCCCGGAGGGCTCAAGTGGTCCTCTCCCGACATACTCGTGAGCCATTTCAGCCAAAACGCGCATCTCTACGCCCTGCAACTGCTCTCGTGGCTCGTCATCTTCGGCATCTCGACGAGAATAATGGGCATCAAGACTTCCCGGTTCATCCCATCCTTTATCATCCTCTATCTGCTCTCCATCATCATGTTCTCCATCGGCGGGTGGGTCGACGCTCCGAAATACAACCTCGAACCACCGCTCGTGGCGCTCGTGATAGGGCTCTTTATCGCCAACGTGGTCCCTCTTCCCAAATGGCTTGTTTCAGGGTTCAGGGTCGAATATTACATCAAGACGGGGATCGTTCTGCTCGGCGCGACGTTTCCGATCACCCTCGTGATTTCGGCTGGACCGATCGCCCTACTCCAGGCTACGGTGATTTCTCTCGCCACCTGTCTGATTATATACTTTGCGGCAACAAGGCTATTCGGTCTTGACAAAAAACTTGCCGCAGTCCTTGGCGTCGGCGGCGCAGTCTGTGGTGTATCGGCATCGATGGCCATCGCGAGCTCGGTAAGAGCGAAAAAGGAATACCTTTACACTTCGGTGACTCTCGTGGTCGTCTGGGCTTTGGTAATGATATTCTTCATCCCCTTTGTGTCGAAGATGCTCAACCTCTCCCCCGGCGTGGCAGGTGCGTGGGTGGGAACGTCGGAGTTTGCCGACGCGGCAGGTTTTGCGGCTGCCAGCGCATACGGCCGCATGGCGGGTAACGAAAACACCGCCATCCAGGCATTCACCCTTATGAAAGTCATCGGCAGGGATATCTGGATCGGCATCTGGTCCTTCATCTTCGCCTTGATAGCCTGTCTTAAGTGGGAGAAAGACGAATGTGGAGAAAGACCGAGCGCCATGGAGCTATGGTGGAGGTTCCCGAAGTTCGTCATCGGTTTTTTCGTGGCTTCTTTTCTCATGACCGCGATAACCGCCGGTTACGCAACGCCTGTCTTCAACAAAATTGTGAAACCGGGGCTGATTGCGCCCATCGTATCGCTGAGATCGTGGGCATTCATATTCTGCTTCCTGAGCATAGGGCTTACCACAAGGTTCAGGGAGCTGAAGGCAGCCGGCTGGAAGCCTTTCGGCGCATTCACCATAGGAGTGGTAGTTAATGTCATACTCGGTTTTGTGCTCTCCGTGTATGTATTCGGCGCTTACTGGACGCGCCTCGGCAAGTAAAGGCGATACGCAGATCGGATGGCGTGATCCGGCGCGGCCTCTTTCTCTCTCCGTTAAAGAGGTGCCGGGATCTTGAAAACAGAGATCCGGGATCCCAGCCCCCTTCAAAAACAGTAGTAAAGCAGGCAGGGGGATCAAGGAGACATCACGGACCGCCGGGGCCGATGGCATGAACCTACGGTTCCGGTATTTTTATGGCAGGTAACACACATAGCAAGAAGGTTCCCTAAGTCGTCAGAGGCTCCTGCTACTTTATGATGGGCTTCCCATCCCGGAGTAAGCTTATGGCTGCACCTGCCTGTGTGATGCGAACAGACCTTCATTGCGCATTCACATTGCCCGCCAGCTCTGTTATAAAGCTTGCGTCTCGTTTGCCCTGATATAGCCATTCGTGCCTCCACAAAGTTTTTTTGCATATTCCCGGGTACAGTAAAATATCATCGTTGGAGCAAAGAAACAAAGTTTTTTATGTCCCACACATGGTTTGTTACCCCTGCCGTCATTGCCGGGGTAACCCGTTCTCTGACGCCATATTCAGCGCTACCTATGGGCCATAAAAATGGCAGACTGACGGAGGACACCCACCCGCCCCGTGGAATGGAATTTAAATATCGAACGAAATATGGTAAGAAAGGATGAGAGAAGATGGGAATCAACGCCGCCACGATTGTCGCTGATCGGCTCTGCGGTTCCGTTGCTAATCCAATTATCCGCAATGCCCAGGAAAAACGACAGCTTACCGCTATTGCAGCCTGGCTCAACCTGCGCACCTATAAACAACTTCCTCCTGGTCACGGCACAACATTCAATCAGATGCCACCAGGCACTTATACGTTTCGCCTCAATGTTCCCGTCGAACAGGAAGGCGTGGAAAAAACTATCAATATCCCCGTCGACGCCGTCGTTATGCCGAAACTTGCTAAGCTTGGTGGTTTTCCATTGCTCATTGAGGCAAAATCAGCCGGCGACTTCACTAACGTCAACAAACGCCGCAGGGAAGAGGCAACCAAAGTCAACCAGCTTCGCCGAACCTATGGCGACAAGCTTACTTTTATTCTCTTCTTGTGCGGCTACTTAGACAGCGGTTATCTGGGCTACGAAGCGGCCGAAGGCATTGATTGGGTTTGGGAACACCGCATAGAAGACCTTGCTAAATTCGGGTTGTAAATGAACGCCACGGCCCTACTCACAGACAAAGAACATCACAGGCTTGAAATCCAGGCCATGCTCGACAGTGCCAAAACACAGGCCGAACGCAACCGCATGGGCCAGTTCGCTACCCCTTCCCTTCTCGCTTCCGAAATCCTTTCTTACGCAAAGAAGCTCATACCCCACGGTGAGAAAGTGCGTTTTTTCGACCCTGCTTTCGGCACCGGCGCTTTTTATTCCGCGCTCTTGCAGATATTTTCGCTAAACCGTATCGCCGGCGCGACCGGCTATGAAATCGACCCTCACTATTGTGACCCCACACTTCATCTTTGGGCAGAGATGCCGCTCGATCTCCGTTTATCCGATTTCACGAAGGCACCGGCGCCGAAAGACAGGTTTAATTTGCTGATCTGTAACCCACCTTATGTTCGGCATCACCACATCATTAACGGCGAGAAGACCCGCATTCGGGCGGCAAGCTATAAAGCCTGCGGTTTACAGTTTGGCGGCTTGGCAGGGCTTTACTGCCATTTTCTCGGCCTGTCTCACGCATGGATGGAAGACGGAGGGGTTGCCGGCTGGTTGATCCCCAGTGAATTCATGGATGTAAACTATGGTGCGACTCTGAAGCGATACCTTCTTGATAAAGTCCGGCTGCTCCACATTCACAGGTTTGACCCCTACGACGTGCAATTCGGAGATGCCTTAGTATCGTCCGCCGTGGTCTGGTTCAGAAAGGAACGCCCTCCACAAGATTACGATGTTGAGTTTTCCTTCGGGGGCACGTTGTCCGACCCGAAACAGTCTCGGATGATTTCGGCCAACACTTTGCGCGCCGCCCCCAAGTGGACACGCTTCCCACAGCAGGATATTCACCACGCCAAGTCTGTCCCAACTCTTTCGGACTTCTTCGAAATACGGCGCGGCCTGGCGACCGGCGATAACAAGTATTTCATCTTGACCGCGCAGCAGATTGCTGAACGCGGTTTACCACCCGATTTTTTCAAACCTATCCTTCCGAGCCCCCGCTATTTACCGGTGGCCGAAATTTCATCCGACGACCGGGGTAATCCGCTCGTTCAGAATCCCTTGTTTCTCCTCGATTGCCGCCTGCCTGAGGCCGATGTCGAAAGACAATACCCGACCCTATGGAGGTATTTTCAGGAAGGCCGGGAACGCGGCGTTGCCACGCGCTATCTCTGTCAGCATCGCTCGCCGTGGTATGCTCAGGAAAACCGCCCACCAGCCCCTTTCCTTTGTACATACCTCGGCCGCGGGAATGTTAAGACCGGCCGGCCCTTCCGTTTCATCCTGAATCAGTCTCGGGCGACAGTCACGAATGTTTATTTAGCCCTCTATCCTAAACGAACCGTAACCCGGGCCATAAAACAAGACCCTTCATGCGCTCGCCGCGTGTGGGAAATCCTCAGTAGGATTTCCCCTGCTTCCATGCTTGCAGAAGGTCGGGTTTACGGCGGCGGCTTGCACAAGCTCGAACCAAAGGAGCTTGCGAACGTTCCCGCCCTCGATCTTGCCGATTTTCTCCCCGAACCTTCTCGCGGCTCTCGAAACGGCGAACTGTTCTCATAGGCTGGCATAGATATGGCACTTCGGGGCCGCCCTTCAGATATTCACTTTCAACCACAAGCATCGCGGAATCTCGGAGAACAATGCGCAAAACTGAAAAACTGAAGGGCGTTCCCCTCGTCGTCCCCGGAACAAACGAACCCGCGTCCCCGCCGTCCGCGCCTTCTTATCCCCGGTCCGGGCCGATGTGGCCCCCCATCGTCGTGTCTATCTGAACGTTTGGGTCCGGTTGTCAGTCTTCCACAAGCATAAAGAGCGGGAAGCAAAAGGGCAAAAACGGTCGTTTTTTGGCATTTTTTACTGCGTTTTACCCCCTTTTTACCCTTTTCAGCACGGATTGTTCACTAACCGTCTCAGCACCCCTTTCCTGATTCCCTTCTCTCACAGGCCTTGCAGAAGGGGGGGGTTACGAAAGTGAACGATAGTTTACGGTTTAGGGGGGGGTAGGGTAAAGAGAATGTTGAATTATAAATTATAAATGTTGAATAAACGGCCACGACCGGCGAAGCGGGCCAGCAATCTGGCGAGAACACGCGGGTGCGGCCCGCCTGTCGGAAGCTGTGCAAAATCCATTTTAGTCGTCACCCCGGTGAAAACCGGGGTCCAGACTGTCTGTAGTTG
>JBEKHB010000107.1:0-10067 GCA_050012495.1 Syntrophorhabdales bacterium | reverse complement strand
CCGGCCAGACGGCCCTCAACTTCCTGGTCCACGGCCCTGATGCGTGGGGCGCGAAGACGTCCGCTTTTATTCAGGGCAACTTTACCGGCCAAACGACGAACAACGGTAGTGCCGGCACGCGGTATGGGACCTTCACCCTGACCCACGCTTACATGGACTTCACCTGGGCAACCACGAAGCTGACCGTCGGACAGACCTGGCAGCTCTGGGGGTTCCAGCCTTCCTATAACTTCATCGGCCTCAATGACATGGCCCTCGCGGGCAGAGGCACCTATACCGTACCCCAGATCAGCGTCACCCAGAACTTCACAAAGAGCTTCTACGGGTCCTTCGGCATCCAGGAGCCGTATAAGACGGCCGACCAGCTCGGCGCCTCCAACTCCCTCGGTGAAGCGCTGGCCCCAACAACGATAGTAAAAGGGGTGCTAAAAGCAGGAGCATCACCCACGGTTGCCTCGCAGCTTCCCGACTTCGCCGCGGAGATCGGCTATAAATCCGACTCGGCCGGCAGGATCGGGCCGAACGTCATGCAGTTCGCCGTCGGCGGCTTCTGGGGCCAGGACTCGGTTGTCTATGCCCTCCCCACCACGTTCCGTACGGACCACGTGGACCGGTGGGCCGGCGCCTTCAAGGCCTTTATCCCCCTCATCCCGGAGAAAAACCTGAACAAGGCCGGCGCGCTCTCCCTGTCGGGATCGGTTTTTACCGGCCAGAACCTGTCGAACATGTTCCTGAACGCGAGGGGCACCGGGGCCCTCCTCGCCTATGACGCAGACCCGGGCCCCGGAGTCAGATACACCGTGCCGGTGACGACGGGCGGCTGGGGACAGATCAGCTACTACATCACCTACGAACGACGTGATCACGCAGAACCAGCAGTACATCGTCAACGTCATGTACGACGTGAACCCTGCCGTCAGGCTCGGCGTCGAGTACTCGTACATCGCGACGAACTGGGCGGGTTACGGCAGCGGCGGCAACAGTACCTCCACGGTTACCCCCAGCGGCGCCATCCTCAGCCCGAAGGGCGACGTCCAGACCGGAAGAATCGCCTTCTGGTACTTCTTCTAAAAAGCACGCATTTGCGCAAGATGCACAGGGGGCCTTTTCGAAGGCCCCCTTTCTTTTCCTAAACAGAATTTTTGAATAGGTCAAGGTGCGGGCACACCGCTCCCCCTCGGCAACTGTCTCCCTCTCTCTGTCTTTCTCTTCTTCACTTTTTACTCTTCTCTCGTTCCTGTACTCTTTCTTTTCTTCATCGCCATGCGCCTTTCGCTGTAGCGGGGGTTGTGGGTGATGTTTTTTTGGACGGTAATGAAAGGCGGCAATTGGATAGCTGTTTCTTCCCCGGCAGTTTCACACGGTTCTGCTTCCACCACGGAAAGGCCCTCGTATCTCCCCCTGTATCTGTCGATCTCGATATGCCGGCCATTCCACAAAAAAGAGGCGCGCTCCTTTATCAGGACCTCCGTGCCCGGTTCCCGGAGCTTCTTCAGGCTTGCATAGTGCTGCTCCGTGATCAGCTCCTCCTCTTCGATACGCAAACCGGCCGTCCTTGTCCTCGCGAGGAAGTAGAGATACGACCCGTCCCGGCCTCTTCTTTTGATCCGTATTTCTTCATCCCGGTTTTTCGGGCGCAGATAGACCTGCTCTATCTCGACGGTCTGATGGTTCGGCAGGAGGTCGTCGCTCACCTGCGTGACGAGGTATCTTTCCCTTGTCTCCCGCGGGGCAGGCATGCCGAGAATCTGCAAAATCGTTGAGAATGTTCTCCTGATCTTGCCCTGAAAGTCGGTCCGGTTGTCGATGATTCGGAAGCGTGGATGGCCGAGCCAGCTTTCCCGTATCTTCCGGTCAATGAGAATGGCTTCTTCGGCAGTCTCGATGCGCGCGGAGTTGTTCTCGCCCGTGTAGTACTCCCTTGCCCCTTCTGCCGCAGTGACAAGATGGATCACCGCGTGGTACCGGTCGCGGAGAGCGACCTCGCTCAGCCCCTTCCGCTTGAGTATGCCCTTGAAGTCATCGTGCGGCATAAAGGCCTTGATGTCCATGACGCCCCGGTCGAGGAGGAGCACTTTTTTTCTCTCGGGAAAGATCTGCATCACCGCCCTTCGATAGGTCTCCTCGAAGGAAAGCTGCATGTCGAGTATCGCTTCTTCATACCTGGTCACCTGCTTCGGCCTGTCCATCTTGCGCCTGTCGATGCCGTTGTTCGTGATCAACGTCGCCGTTTCCGGTATAATGAAGACCATGAGGCCGTAATCGGACAACTTTTCAGTGAGATATGCAAGGGAAGAGCTTTTCCCCGAACACGGTCCACCGGTAAGGACAATCGTGTAGACGGGCTCGATAAGCGATGACGTGGTGAACATGGTGACAATCCTTCAGCGTAAATGTGCCGGAAGTCATTTTAGCCCGTCCGGGGTCTGCGAAGCAAGTCTTTGTGGATCCGACCGCCGATACTCTCTTCCCCTTCCCCCTTTTCACTCCGAACTCGTCACTCGCCTTTTTCCACTCGCCCCTTGCGCCCCTTGACAGTGGTTTGATAAATATTCTATATATGACTTTGACGCACCGTAGCGTCAGGGACAAGGGTGAAACGCATCTTAAAGCCGGTGCGCTTTTCAGGCTCACGAGTCGGTGAGATGGAGAAACGGGTATGTGGATAGAGACGGATCATCATGGCATGGTTAACCTCGACTACGTAAAAAGGATCGATCTTGCGGGAGAGATTGACAAAAACACCTTTGGAATCTACCTGTTCGATGTGGACGGCAGTACGTATCCCATCGTGGACGTATCCCGTTTCAGGAACATCGGGGTTTTTCAGGGGAAAGAAACCGACCAGGATGTGCATACGGCCGTGTACACCTTCTATGTGATTGCAAAGAGACTCATAGCCAGCCGCAAAGACGAGGAAATAATCACGATCGAGGCCATCTACAAGGAGTTCGCGTCCGAGTGGTATGCGCAGCAGAAACAAGAGATGGCCAAGGCAGAAGAAGAGCACAGCCGGCAGGAGGAGCCTGAGGCAGGTGAAAGCCTGATTTCGGAGGAGGGAGAGGCGGTCCGGGAACAATCGGACAAGGTGCACGATTTTTCCGATATGAAGCAATTCCTCGATGCGTACGGTCAAAGCTATTTCGCCAAGTTTCAGAGGAAACCGGCCTTGCGTTACGAGAACGAAGGCAAGATAGCACGGGACCTCGTCAGGCTCTACCCTCTCGAGAAGCTGAAAACAATGCTCGTGTGGTACTTCGAATCGGACGAGGACTTCATTACGAAGGCCAATTACGATATGAAGACGTTCAAGGCCATTCTGGAAAGAACACGAAAGGTGGGCAGCTCCGGGGAATAAGATTTTTCTTGCACGGCGCGTTTTTCTCGTGTATAATAAAAAAAAGGTCTTTGAATCTCAGGCCCGCGCTGCTGAAATTAACTACCGAACAAGGAAACTTTATGAGATGGCGGTTCAAAATAGCTCTGGCAACTGTTCCCGTGGTTCTTTTCATGGGTGCCTCAGCAGGGCTCACCAATAAGAGCGCGCACGCGTTGGATGAATCCGAGAGATCCGCTTTTGTCGAACAGATTGTCGCCTATCTGAAAGGCAAGAACGTGGATATGCGGGAGGATAAGCTGAAAGCGGTGATCCATACCGTGTGCGACCAATCGAAGCAGCATGATCTGGATTACCGGCTCGCTCTTGCGGTGATCAAAGTGGAGAGCAATTTCAACCATGATGTGGTCTCACGGAAGGGCGCCAGGGGCCTTTTTCAGATCAAGCCTTCCCTGGCCAAGTATATAGCCAAGGACGCCGGCGTGACGTGGGACGGCACTCAATGCCTGCACGAGCCGGATAACAACATCAAGCTCGGCATCTACCATCTTTCCAAGCTCGTGGAAGATTTCAAGAATCTGCCCGCTGCGCTCCATGCCTACAACGCCGGGGCGAGTAAGGTAAAAGCCCGGCCGGCCGGCGGAGGAGAGCCAAAGAGCGCATTCACGAAGCGCGTATTGAAAGAATACCGGAACAACATCGCCGTGCTGCCCGAAATGGACGAATCGGATTGATCAGGCGATAACGGTTTTTCGGTTATCACCTTCTTCTATTATCTCCCGACCGGAGAACCTCAAACGTCCCACAAGCCCCGACCGCCACCCGATACTATGCGGCCTTGACAGGATGCCCCGATTGTCGGTAAAACATCAGCCATCACGTAGATGGAGCAGCAACCCATGAAGAGAAGAACCTTCATAATGACCCTGGTGATGGGCTTCCTTTTCATCACCGGCGCTTACGGGCAGGAAAGGACGCATGCCCCAGACAACGAGCCGCCCGCGCCGCCGCCGAAGAGACTGGCGGCAAGCCCGGCGGGCTTGAGGCGCACGGCCGCGAAACCGGCCTTCAGCGGAAGAGTCGTCCGGATAAATCTCGCCTCGGGGACGTTATCGTTGAAAAGCAGAGAAAATACCGTGACATTCGACGCCTCGGCGCCTGTCCTGTCGGGCTACCGGGTATTTTCCGACATACGCGTGGGGGACTCGGTCGCGGTTTCCTATGTGCCGGACGGTATAAGGGTGGCAAGGCTGCTCGATAGACCTGGTGCGGATGTGGAGAGGCCGCCCGCAAGCCGGCAGAGAAGGACGGACAGGCTGCTGAGACGGGATCCGCGGACGAGGGGCTCGGATTTTAATGACGTTGACGCGAACAAGGATGGGAAGATCACACCCGTCGAGCTTTCCGTCGTAATCCCGGATATCACGCTCGACCGGTTCCGGCAGCATGACGCCAATAACGACGGGTATCTTGACAGGGCGGAGTTTGCGGAGGCGGTCAGGCAACAAAAGGCACCGGCAAAGACCAAGTAGGCCGGGATCAGAAAGCCCTTCCCTCACGCCCTATCGTGCAGGATGTGGCTGAAATGCCCGGTCTTCCGCTTCCTCTCCGGCGCCTGTAGCCTGCTGGTCGGCGCCGCTCTGAGACTCGCCCGTAGGGGCCTGGCGCGCGAATTGGCCCACCTCGTCAGCGCTCTGGGCGGGCGGCTGATAGGCTGACTGATCGACCGTCCACCAATCGGCGGCGCAGCCGGAAAGGGCCGGAAGGGCGAGAAGCATACCTCCGAGGAGAGTCCTTGAAAGCTTGACGTGGGTCATATTCGTCTCCTTGCCGATTGAAACGCAGCATCGCGGCCATTCCGGTCGAGTCCCTGCCTCCGCCTCTCCTGATAAGGGACTATAGCTATTTATACCACAGCAAAACAAATTATTCATCCCTTGCCTTCCGTCTTCTATCGGGGCTCTCGGTCGCCCGGTGGGAGGCTTGAAAATCAGGGTCCGCCCGTGTATATTTTCTGCGCGGCTAAAGAATATGCGCAAAGCACCGAAAAATCTTGCGTAAGGCGACGATATGATATATAAAGGAACTATGAAAAGCTTAGGCCTTTTATTTCTTTTGATTTTACCGCTTTCCGCATTCGCGTCGGAGATTACCGCCGATTCCTACTTGCTGGTTGAGAAGGATTCGTTCACGGTGATTGCAGGCAAGGACTATCACCGGTCCCTGCCGCCGGCAAGTACGACGAAGGTGCTGACAACGATACTTGCCCTCGAAAGACTCGACGAAGAGCAGACTATCGTGCCGACGAAAAAGGTGCTTTCCATCCCCGCCTCGAAGCTGAGTCTTTTTCCCGGCAGACCCTATAAGGCTGCCGATTTGATCAAAGGGGCCATGGTGGAGTCGGCAAACGATGCGGCGTACTCTCTCTCGGTCGCCATAGCGGGAAGCGAAGAGAAATTTGCGGAGATGATGAATGAGAAGGCGCATGAAATAGGCGCATTCGACAGCAATTTCGAGAATGCTTCAGGCCTTTACGTGCCCGGTCATTTTACCTCTGCCTACGACCTTGCCCTGATCTTTCGTTATGCCCTGGACAATAAGAGATTTCAGGAAATAATCGGCACGAAATACTTCTTCTTCAACAGAGGCGACGCCGACGTGAGGTATATGAACCACAACCGCCTCCTCTTCTGTTTTGCGCCGTCAATCGGTGGGAAGACCGGGTTTACCCATGCCTCGAAGCACTGTTACGTGGGCGCGTTCGAAAAGGAGGGAAAGACCTATATCCTTTCCATCCTTGGAAGCAGGAACCTGTGGACGGACGCGGTCAGTGTCTTACAGCAGATATATACGGAGGTACCCACCCAGAGGGAGATATCGCTGGTGAAGGCGAGCAATATCGCCGTGTCTTCGTGTGCGGTGAGGGGGGGGAAGATCATCCTCTCCTCCTATGCCGTGAAGAAAGCGAAGAAGTCTGCCGCGAAGAAAAGGCTCAAAAGGGCAAGAAAAGGGAAGCGCCTCAAATATAGAAGAGTTTGATGAAGCTCAAGTATGTCACAGCGTTGCTCGTCCTCTTCTTTTTCCCCGTCCAGGCCTGGACGCTGACACTCGATGAAGAGAGCAAGTACGGCCGGGAAGCGTACGTCCAGATAGCGGGGTCCGAGAAGCTCTATTCCGATCCTTACGTCTGTATCCAAATGGCAATTATCAAGGGTAGGCTCGAGGCCGTCGCCGATCTGCCCTTCCCGATAAAGCTCAGCATTATAGAAAGCCCTGTGCTCAACGCCTTTGCCATGGTTGGCGGCTACGTTTTTATGACGACGGGGATCCTGGAGCAGGCTGACGACGAAGAGGAGATAGCGGGCGTGCTCGGCCACGAGTTTTCCCATGTGGGAAGGCGCCACGTGTCAAAAAGCGTTGAAAAAGAGAAGTTCATTAACTGGGGTATGTTAGGGGCGTTGCTTCTCGGCATGCTTATCCCGTCTGCCGCGGGAAAGGCCGCCGTGATCACCGGCGGGATGGGGGCGGGCCAGACCGTGGCGTTAAAATATACGAGAGAGATGGAGGCAGAGGCCGACAGGTTCGGGGTGATGACCTGTGAGAAAGCAGGGTACTATGGAGGCGGGAGCGCGGAGTTCCTGAAAAAAATGGCGGCTACCGGCCTCGACAAAATGATACCTCAGTACCTGCTCACCCACCCTTACTCCGAAGACAGGGTAACGACGATACGCCAGATGGCGAAGCCCGTGAAGACCAGGGTGGATGTCTCCTTCTTCCCCTTCGTTGTGGCGAGGGCGCGCATCCTCAGCGGGCCCCTGGGCGCCCAGAATGAAGATATATGGATCAAGAAATATCAGAGGGACCCGGCAGATCCGGTCAGCGCCTACGGGGCGGCGCTCGTCTATTCATTGAAAGGGGATACGGACCGGGCGGTCGCCCTGGCGAGGACTATACATTCCCCTTACGCACCGTTGTTCATGGGTGAGTTCCTCGTTACCGGCCGCCGTTTCAATGAGGCTGTTGCGGTACTCGGCGGCGAGGCTCATCCCGTTGCCAGGTATTTCCTGGCAAAGGCTTACGAGGGGCAGGGCGACTTTACCACGGCCGGCCGGATATTGAAGGAGCTGGCGCCCTATGCCGAAACCTTCCCCGAGGTCTACCAAAGGATGGGGATGGTGCTTGGGAGGGAGGGCAACGAGGCCGGAGGGTACGACTATCTGGGCCGCTACTACCTGGAGACCGGCAGGTACCAGGCAGCCAGGATGAACCTCGAAAAGGCTGTTTCGAAATACGGCATAAACTCGCCGCAGGGAGAGGAAGCCCTGAAGCTGCTCGATCAGGTGAAGCCGCCCAAGGAAAAGAAGAAAGAGAGACAATCCTAGGTTGGCGACCCACTTCGTGGGTGCCCCGGCCTCCCCCCTCACAACAGATAGCCAGCGTTCATAAGGCATGCATGATAAAATCCACTACCTCGTCCACCGGGGGCGGCGTTCCCCTGCACTCCAGGACCAGGCCGCCTTTTGGGCGCCAGATGAGCGGGTTGGTATCCTGAAACAGGGTGGCCGCCCTGAGACCGCATCCGGCGGCGAAATGGGCCATGCCTGAATCGTTGGAGAAAAAGATGCCGCCGGCCGAGAAGAAGGCGGCAATATCGGCCAGCAGCTCAAAGGCACGGGCGGGGACGGCCGGAAGGTCGAGGCCGGGCGGGCGCATGAGCACCGCCTCGATCCCCAGCCTCGTGAGCTTTTCGTAGACTTCCAGGAAGCGATCGACGGGCCACTTCTTTTTCTTGTAAGGTCTTTCGGGATAGAGAATGACGCGCTTTCCGGTTTTTGCCCGCACTTCTTTTCTTACGGGCGCGATCCCGTATCGGGGGAGCTGCCCGAGCTGGTAGTCTTCCACGTGCACCGGCTGACCCTCGGGATACATGTCGATAAAAATGAGTTCGTCGCAAAGACGGGAGATCCGTTCCCGGAAGACGCCCGTCCTGTCCTTGCCGATGAGGATGATCCTTTGCCACGTCCGGCAGGCAGGGGAATCGGAAAAGAGATACATCCAGGTCCTCCTGTCTATGGAGTCGACGCCGGTGAAATAGAGCCGGAACATGTCGAGAACATGCTTCGTGCCTACCGCCTCGAGGGTGGCGCCGAAGTGCTGCGTCAGGGAGAGCAGCGTCGACTCCGAAAGGCAGACGTCGCCGAGACCTCCCGGATGGATGAGCAGGCCGCCGCTATGCTCCGGGCCCTCCTGTACCATGTGGCCGCCGACCTCCTGTACATTCTCATTCACCGGACCAGCCTGTCAGCCTTGCCAACTGCCGTCTCCTTGTCCTCCATTATCAGAGAAACGCCGCAAAATTACAACAACTATATCCAGGCTTTCCGATAGAAAGAGAGTATTCATAGGCACAAGGTGAGAAACTGTCTCGCAAGAAGGACTGTTCGACAGCTCCCCATCGCACGGAAGATGCGGAAGCCGACGCTCAATGCGCGCGTGGTCTTCGACTACTTAAGGATGACGGAGAATTCATGCGGCATTGCAAGGGCTAGGGAGAACAAATCTACCGTGGGAAATTGCCTTGACAGGCGCGCTATGATGGGATATCGTATGTCATGCTGCTTGCTTTCATAGACTAAATCAAAATAAACGCTACAACGCTTTTGCCGGCGTGTTTCTTGGGTTCGCTTTCTCGTGGAACATCTCCAGAACTGCGGCGGCGATGAAAATCGCAAGGGAGCTATCTGATATGGCAAAGGAAGTCGCGGATAATAGGGCTGAGGGGTCTTCATACGAGCTCGGCAAGCTCGGCAAACCATTCTTTCTTCCGGTCGGCATACCTCTGCAGATCGAAATCGAGGGCGTCTCTTTCAGGATGAAGAGTGTCTCCGTAGGCTGGTTGCCGGACACCTGCCTCATCATAAAACGCCCATCCACACCGATGTCAATTACAAGAATGTTGTTCAAAGGAAACAAGGTTACTGTACGATACATAGACGCCGGCAGTGCGTTTGGATTTGAATCGGAATTGATCGCGGTTGCGGATGAACCGTTAGGAATATTGTACATTTCTTACCCTGTGCATATCGTTCGAAAAAGCCTCCGAAGCAGCAGAAGGATAGAATGTCATCTTCCCGCCCAGGTCTTCCGTCGCGAGCCTGAGACCGGCGAGGAGACCCCCCTCGGTGAAGGAGTAATCGTCGACATAAGCAGAATGGGATGTGGTTTTACCGTGCCGGGTGAATCCCATGATGAGGCGCTGGCAGGCGTACGGATAGGGGACACGGTTGTGCTCGGATTCCCACTGCCGGGAACAGAAAACGATATTGCCCTTGGCGGAAAGGTAAGGAGAATAGAGCGGGACCTAGAAAGGACCACCGCAGGCATCCAGTTCCTTGAAATAGAAGAAAACTTGAAAGAAAAAATAATGAGCTATATTTCAGCTCTCGAAAAGTTCAACTGGGAAACATACTGACATAGCTTCTCCTTTTTTTCCGAAAAGCATGCCGCATAGGCAGGCGATAGGGTTGTTTCATTCTGAAAGAAGCGGACGCGGGATCCCTCTTTCCCTATTCTTTTGACTCATGACTCATGACTCGTCACTCTCTTCCAGCAGCAATTCCCGGCGAATATTTATTCCCCCTCTTTTTGCCCTTTTTAGAGGAACAGCGAACTATTTTTTCGCAACCGCCTCATGAAAAAGGAGAGTGTAATACGTAATATCACTAGACTT
>JBEKHB010000106.1:0-9486 GCA_050012495.1 Syntrophorhabdales bacterium | reverse complement strand
AGACAATTGAGTTTCCACGCCGAAGAGCTTTTGTTGAGGAGATGTTCGTTTATACATACAATAATCTACCATTGTATCCCATTTAATGCAATAGTTATTTCGGGAGTTACTTCTCAGGAATCACATCTTCATGTTCCCCTCACCGCGGTTTTACGAACTGGACGGCGGCCGCTACTTCGGCACGACAGTTTTTCTGGTCGTCGAGGACCCCGAGACCGGCGGGATAAACCTCGGGACGTACCGCATGCAGGTCCTGGATAGCAAAACAGTTGGTGTGCAAATCCTGAAGGGGAAGAGGGGTGACAGGATCCTGGAGAAGTACCGGAAAGCAGGCAAGAAGATGCCTGCATGTGCCGTTATCGGAGGCGATCCTCTGCTTCTCCTCGCGGGAAGTGCCATGGTGGCCAACACGAGCGAGTATGAGGTGGCAGGAGCCGTGCGCGGCAGGCCGGTTGACATTGTGAGGGGGAAACTGACGGGACTACCGATTCCCGCATTCTCAGAGATTGTGCTGGAAGGAGAAATCGATCCCGAAGACCTGCGACCGGAAGGTCCCTTCGGTGAATTCACGGGCTATTACACGGACGAGCTGATCAGGCCGATTCCCAAGCCCGCGCTTCAAGTAAAGCGGATTTACCACAGGAACAATCCGATCCTCTGGGAGACGAGCGCCGGAAAACCGGTCACCGACAACCATATGCTCCTCTCCTTCATGCAGAACGCAATGTTATCGGTCGAACTTGCCAGGATGCAGATCCCGGGCATCAAATCCGTCTATATGCCGCCCGAAGCCGCCGGCCGTTTCTGGTCAATAGTGTCCGTCGAGCAGATGTATCCCGGTCACGCAGAACAGGTGGGCGCAGCCGTTGCAGCGACCAATACCGCTTCATATTGCTGTAAGGGTATAATTATCGTCGACCACGATATCGCCGCAGATGATCTGCCCCGCGTGTGGTGGGCCCTCGGTACCAGGTTCAATCCGGCCCGCGGCACCCAGATCCTCAACAGGGGGAGATCCACACCCCTCGATCCTGCCCTCGATCCTGCCGGCGATAAGCTCCTCACCTCACGAATCATTTTAAATGCGACCATACCTTTCGAATGGAAAGAGAAGCCGACAGAGGTTAAGCTGTCAGAGCACATTCTCAGTAAGGTCAGGCAACGGTGGGCGGAGTACGGAATCGACTGAAAACTTCTTTTCCCGTCTTTTACCTGCCCCCGCGCTGACCAATGCCCGTCGTTTCTCGGCTTTCCCCCACCCCGCGTAGTGATGGGCCACGGTCGTTCCGAAACCGGAACGGGATGCCTTCCAATGGGTAACGCTCCGGTTCGGGCGAAGCAGGGAGGACTGGTCGTCCGGGCTTATCTTTTTTCCATGCCGCTCATCCCTCTTGCCAGAAACCTGGATTGTGGTATACGCTTAATATTGTTATCCTTCAAAATGAAAAGAAGCAGCCAATGAAGAGCAACGTCTATTTCGTAGGCGTGCAGAACGCCGATGATATCCCGGCGGTAAACGACAAGCTGAAGCGGCTTCTTGAAGTGAGTAAGGTCCTCAACTGCCTCATCGGGAGCGAAAAGGTTGTCGTGAAGGTGCATTTCGGCGAGGAAGGAAATACGGGCTTTGTCAGGCCGGAACATGTGGGGCTTATTTGCAGTGCAATCAGCCAGAAGGGATGTGTGCCAGTCGCTTCCGATGCCAACACCCTTTACCGGGGGCGCCGTATCAATTCAGGGGATCATCTCGCCCTGGCCCGTGAACACGGTTTTACCAGGAATGCTATAGGCGCCGATATCGTTATCCCGGATGATGCGAAAAAGGAAGACACGGCGGTGGTGGCGATCAATCAGGTCAGAATCAAGAACGCAAAAATCGCGAAGCTTTATCTCAATGCCGATGCCATCGTGGCCGTAAGCCATTTCAAGGGCCATCTCCTGACCGGATTCGGCGGTGCCCTAAAGACCATCGGGATGGGTTGCGCCACGCGAGAGGGTAAGCTTGCTCAACACTGCGACACCGCACCGGTGTTCTATGCAGAGAGCTGTACGGGTTGTGGTGAGTGCGGCCTTGTTTGCCCGGTGGGGGCTGTCCGTGTTGAAGACGGTAAGACGGTCCTCGACAAAGGCACGTGCATCGGGTGCGCAAGCTGCGTGGCCGCCTGCCCCAACATGGCCCTCTTCGTTGATTTCGAAGCGGGAGAAGCGCTGCAGGAGAAGATGGCCGAATATGCCCTGGCGGTATTGAAGGAAAAGAAGGCGAAATCATGCTTCATCAATTTTGCGCTCCGCATAAACCAGGAATGCGACTGCTGGGGGAAGGAAAACCCGAGAATTGCGCCTGACGTCGGTATTCTTGCATCCCTTGACCCTGTGGCGATCGACAAGGCAAGCTACGACATGGTCAACAAGGCGTGCGGCAAGGATATTTTCCGCGAGGCCCACCCGAAGCAGGACGCTCTGAAGCAGATCAGACATTCCGAAAAGATCGGCCTCGGCAGCACGGACTACGACCTGATAGAGCTCTGATACAACCAGGGCAATCGGTCAGACAAGGCGGGTTCCACAAATATGGGGCGTGCGGGTCGACCTGTGCGCGATATAAAGAAAAAGGAGAAGAACATGGAATTCAGTGAATGCCTTGCCGGCCGGAAAAGCATCCGGGCCTTTACCGCCAAAAAAGTGGGCAAGGAAATCCTTGAAAAAATCCTCGAAGCGGCCGAGCGGAGCCCCTCGTACATGAACACCCAGCCATGGGAGGTTTTTGTCGCGACCGGGGAGAGAAAAGAAGCGCTGGCCAAAAGGCTTTATGAGGAGGCGGCTTCCGGAACGACGCCGAATCCTGACCTGCCTTTTCCGAAAGATTGGCCGGAAACCATAGGCAGGAGATCCATGGAGCACCGGCTCCGCCGTTTCAAGGCCCTAGGCATCGATCCGAACGACCAGGAGAAAGTGCGTCAGGGCTACCTGAGGAATTTCCAGTTTTACGGAGCGCCCTGCGTCCTTTTTATCGGCCTCGAGAAGTCCCTCACCCCCTGGTCCATTTTCGACCTGGGACTTTTCACCGGAAGCCTGCTGCTGGCTATTCACGACCAGGGATTGGGTGGCGTACCTCAGGCGCTCACCATGGCCTATCCCGACATCATCCGGAAGGAGCTTGCCATCCCTTCCAACATAAACCTGCTCCTGTCCGTTTCCATGGGCTACCCGGATCCTGAAGCGCCGGTCAATCAGTACCGGTCGACCCGGAAAAGCCAGGATGAATATGTACGCTGGCACATGGATTGAGCTCAGTTTTCAGTCTTGATTTGTTCCTGTCGGGCCTGGTGAAGCCCCCAGGGGAGAAAGATCCGGCCGAGACAATACGGAGGGTGAGGAGAACGACCTGAAGGTCTACATTTTCACGCCATGCGCGGCAACCTTCGACCTGCCGTTGTCTCGATCCTCGCGGAGTTACTGTAGACATCAGGGTAGGAGCGGGAACGGCTTTCTTCTTTCCTTCCCCAGCACCAGCACGTCATGCGGGTACCGGACGTGACGGCCGGGGAAGTAATCGTGGCTGTAGCCGGATAGCGAATTCCTGTTCGTAGTTGGCGCTGTCTTCCTGTAGTCGTTACGCGTAGGCTTCTTCAGTTTTATCTGATAATTCGTCTGGTAATCGTGACCAAGGGTAAAAGAAAGGGCAGGGTCATTTGCTGACCCTTATTGCTCTCTTAGTGCCTTATCTTCTGTGAGTACCTGTCGTATTCCTTTTCGAATGCAGGGCTGTGGTCAGGGGAATGACATGTGAGGCATGCCTGTTTTCCCGGCCTCCCCAAGACGGGAGGCTTAGCCATCCGGATGTGTCCGGAGGCATCACCGTGACACGATTCGCACTGCACCTGAACCAAGTCGGTCTGCTGGAGCTTGACAGAAAAACCACCGGGCTCATCGAAGCGTGTGGTATGGCAGGGAAGGCAATCAGGGTCGAACTGCCTGCCTCTCTTCACGAGGGCATCATAGGCGTGTGCGTGTCCCGTTGCATGCCACGCCTTGATCTGTCTCTCATGGCAGGCGACGCAGGAGGCGCTGTTCCGGGGCGGGGCAGAAGCCTTCTGTTCTGCCCCATGCAGGTCGGTTACCTGCCCCAGATAGTCATGGATCATCGACTGTACCTCGCTGTCGTCCGCGATGGTTCCCGCAAGGGGGATCAGGCCGTTACGCTGTGTCCTGCCCGCTTGGGCATCAAAGGAGATTTGCAGAAGCCCCAGGTATTGGCCCTTCTCTCCGGCCTGAACGATCGCCGTCTTCTCAACCCTGCGCGGCTCCGCTATCTTCTGCTTGTCATGGCCGCCGACTATCACATCGATTCCCGGGACCCTTCTCGCCAAGACCCAGTCTCTCCCCACCCCTTGGTGAGTGAGCGCGATTACCAAGTCCACCTTTCCCGTCAGTTCCTTCACCACCGATTCAGCCGATTTTATCGTATCCTGGACCATCACTTCGCCGCGGGTCATCCTTTTCACGGTCGACACCATTTCCGCGCTGTCTCCCATCACCCCGAATATCCCTACCGTTTTCCCGTTCACTTTTTTCAGCACGTATCGCCTGAAAAGTGGAATATTCTTCCGGTCCGTCAGGTTGGCCGACACAAACGGCAGGTTGAACTTTTTCTCCAAGTCTTTGATAAGACCCACCCCCAGGGCGAGGTCCCGCTCTCCGACGTTTAATGCATCGCAGCCGATGTGATGGTAAATCCGCCCAACCAGATGCGCCTTGAGCAATGCCGATTCCCGGGTCGATTCGGAAAACTCGTCCTTCTCGAAAAACAGATCGCCGGAATCGACCACCAACACGGGTGCAAACTTTCTACGATACTCTCTTATATACGTTGCCCTTCGGAGCAGCCCACCGAGCTGCTCGCGAGTCTCGCTTCAGCCGCACGGCTCAAGGTAACCCGCTACATCGTTGGAATAAAGCAGATGAAGACCTGGAACATCGGCCGCAAGGACGCTCCCCGCAATGACTCCGATGAAGAGTGGAAGAACAAGAGCCCACTCACCTCCACGCATCTACGGATGCACTCCCTATATACCTGAAGTCCCCTGCCTGGAAAAAGGCATTCGCTTCCCCGCCCACTACGATAAGGTTGATTCCTTTCGGGCTGGGATAGCGCGGCATCATCGCATCCTTCGGCAGCTTCAGCCGGGATGCAAACGGCTCTACCCCCTTCTTCGCGAGAGGAAGGGTAAACGATACGACAAGCTCGTCATCCCAGAAACCGTCATACGTCACGAGGGTGTTCTCGTAGAGCCACTGGCTCAGCTTCTCCTTGGTGTCGAAGCCCTCGGCCTCCTTAAGCTCTTTCGCGACCAGCGGGTCCATGAGCACCAGCGCTCCCGCGTTCGATGTGGGCGAACTGTACACGTTGAAAACCTTCAACAGTTCCCTGATCTGATTCCGGTACCCTTTGTTCGCCCTGACACCGACACCGTGCGTGATGCCCCACCCATGGAACAGGCTCACTGCACTCTCCTCCGGCTTAAAGCCTTTCTCGACATGGAAGGGCTTCCATGGGCTCTTCGCCTCGTTCTCTGCGATACACACATTGTTGTAGCTTAGGTTGTTCCCTTGGGACCCTAGGTAGGTGTCGCCTATTATGCCTGCCCCGGACAGGTTCTTGGACAGGAGCGTCCAGGCGCGCCCTATGGCGGCATTCGCCTGATTGAAAGGCCCCATGGCGCCTATACCAGAATTCATACCGATTTCTTCCCGTATCGGTCCGTTGACCACTACCATGCGCGCGAAAGACGTTGTGGACGCGAAGAGCGACGTGGTCTTTGTCGACGCTATGGCAAGGATGACGGGCAAGTACTCCGGTTTGGCCCCTGCCATCACCGCGTTGATGGCCACCTTCTCGACCGTGTACTCCCATGCTTCGTGGGCTGAGCCCGGGGTCATCTTCCCTACTATCTTGTCAGGCGGTTGACTCGTCCCTTTCAGCATCTCGGCAACCCTTTTCTCTGTAGGAAGCACGATGGGGAGGTCGTCAGTCCATCCATTCTTGTGGAAGAGGCGCTGCAGGTTCTCTTCCGTATCGGGTCCGACGAACCTCGGCCGACTCCTCTCGAGTACCCCTGTCTTTTTCTCCTCATCACTCAAAGGCCTGGTGAGAGCTTCCACAATCTCCTGAACGAGTGGCTTGCCCGTGACCGGATCTTTGCCCTTCGCATACTCGCTGAGAAGTGAGACCGGCTTAAAGGCGATGGGGTGAGGGATGAAGGTAATGCGCTGCAAAGGCATTCCTCTCTTGAATGCTGCCGCCTTTGCATTGTCCTCAAACATGCTCGTAACCACCGATGTGGTAGGTATGCCCAGTTTTTCCAGTGTAATAGCGTGGCCGACGACCGCCGGCGTGCAGACGTCTCAGTGGCCGACCCCGAGGACGACCAGGGCCTTCTTCTCCTTTATCTCGGTCCACAGCTTCGGGTCATCGTCAAAGAACGACCCTATCTTTGCCCTGAATTCGGTTTTTACGTTCGGCATACTCTTCGCAAACGAGGCTGCCAACTCCCGCATGAACTTGTCCGTGGTAGGGAAGCCCGAATCGACAAAGTAGACAGTCCTGCCATCCAGTCTATCAGGACGGGGCGCCAAAGGTACCAGGGTTATCGACGGAAGCTTGCCGAGGGGGTTGAGTACGCTGATGAGAGGCTCTTCCTGCTGGGAAGCCGCCGCTCTCTCGTACAGGAAGGCTACGGAAAAACCGATGAAGAAAAGTACCCCAATAAACGGCCACGTTTTCCGCTGGTTCATCTGTTAACTCCTGAAATAGATTTATCTTTCCGATGATTGCACTACCTCCCCGTGTATAAACCGACTTCCTTCCCAAGAGGAATGCCCCACCTGTTCGGACACAACCATCCCATTGGAAGTCTTCTTTTACTCGATACTAGCATGTGAATCCGGGAGAGTCAAGGACTTCTTGGATCCTAAATCGACCACCTACTCGAATAACGAAATAGGGCTATCCACTTGACTCCAGTTTAAAGACGCTATCTGCATGAATTATATAGTATTTTTGCCATATTGGGAAGCACTCGTGAGGGTGGATGTCCTCTCCAGGAGAAACAGGGAGGAGATTTCTCCCCTCCCTGCCGCGCCTCGATTGAACTATTGGCCGAATGCAAAGCGCCTAAATTTGTGCCCGGAATTGTGCCCATGGGTCATAGGGAATCCCGAAAAATCACCGACACAAGGAAAACCGGAAAAGCCTTGACAGTGAACGTATTCTGAGGAAAGAAGGGGGCTTGCGAGAAGCCCCCATTTCCCCGTTTTTGGATTCCTAATCCTGGTGCCGCGTGTTCGAGTCACGCCGGGGGCACTAAGTTTTTCAAGGGGGTACGGAAGTTAGTTTTTAACCTGCGGTCGGGACAGTTAAGTTTATCTATCACCTGTCCATCATTTTTAAAAAAAAATCTCTTGAAGAGTAGTGAATTGAGGATTGAGATGCTCGTCTACCGGCGTACCGATCGCGATGATGACGTAATAGCTCTCAGCGATGACCTTCCTGTCGCACGATACGAGGAGTGTCCGATTCAGCACATCTCTGAGCACCTCCTCGGCCCCGGCCTCCAAAAACGGCATCTTGCCGGCGGAAACGATGTTTCTAAACCTTTCATTCGTATCATAGAGGACAACGTTCTTGCCAGAATTGGCCAATGAGATTTCAAGGGGCAGGCCGATATGTCCGAGGCCTCTGATAATGCATACGTCATAACTGGCGTTCTTCATCATTTTTCTCCTCGTGTCTTCTGTATAACGACTCTCGATTCGGCCAACCGGTGAATGCGGCACGTGCCTTCTGGCCGGCCCCTGGGGGGTGATTCAACACAAGCTACCGCCCTCAAGGATTGTTAAACCCCTTCAGTTGCCGAAGCAAGGTGCTCTGTAGGGCACTAGACCAATGTCCTAAATACTTAGCGGGTATGTATCCTCACCTATAATAGCAACCGCGCCCCTTTGCCGTCACGGGCTTGCCGGCCCGCTCTCTCTGAAGACAGGCTACTCTCGGCATAGTTGGACCCGGGGGACATTGGTTCAAAGTGAACTTTTCGAGATAGCAATCCACGTAGGATGCCCTTCGCCATCGGCCGCGCGGCTGACAAAGACCCTCACTTGAACATTTATACCAATTCTATCTGTTCTGTGGTCAAGCGCAAAAAGAAGACCTCAACTATCGAGTACAGACGGGTCACGTGCAGTTTGTGCCTTTGAGACCGCCGTCCTTCTCTGTCGGGACCGACACGTCCGGCAATCGAGAGGCAACGCGAAGAGGACGAACGAGGGCACCCCCAGGGGAAAATGAGCGGGGGCGTGAAAGAAGTGAAAAAAACAGGAAAGCCACGAAGGCCGGAGAATTGCGGGCTGAGCCTATTGACTTTTCCTCGCCGTCGGCATATAAATGTATCCTGATGCAAAAGAAGAAAAGCGCAATGCACACGAAAAGGTTTCTCAAAGCTGTTTCGGTCGTTCTCGGATTGATCTTCCTGTTCAGCATCTTGACCGTAGAGTCTCATGCACGTGAAACGGGAAGCCTGGCGGCCAAGTTACCGACCATCATTGACGGCACTATCGAATTTGCCGTTGCCATCAATGATAAAGTTGACTTTTACGTGTTCAGGGCAATAGAGTATCTCCCCCTTGCTTTCGAAGTACTCATTATACATAAAGCCGCGACCCCGCCTCAGGTATACAGAGGTCCTCCAGTTTTCACCTTCTAAATTCACCACGTCTTTTTTTTCGCGTTGATGCCTTTGGGTTCGACCCTTCCGGCCGGACCCGGTTTTAGACGGGGAAATTTCATGAAGGAGGACCAAAAAATGAAGACAATCCTATTTTTTGGTGTACTTGTGCTTTCTCTCCTGTTGATCGCAGGTGCGGCGTCGGCCCGCGGTGGTGGAGGCGCCTTTCACGGTGGAGGCGGGTTCCATGGCGGCGGCTTCCGCGGGGGAAGCGCCTATTGGGGCGGCCGGCCCTATGGCTTCCGGCGGGTACCCCTATTCGGCATGGATGCCCGGCTACCGGGCGCAAGTGTGCACGCCCGACTACTGCGAGCAGGCGTGGGCCCCCGGCTATTATCGCCGCTGGTGAGCCGCACGGCGTTATCCTTCCGGTTTTAGGGTAAGGCCGAAGGGACGTGCATGATCCTTTCAAAAAGAGTGTCATTGTGAATGAGGAGACACCCGTGAAAATAAGGCTCGCCTTGCCTGCCGCTCTGTCGTTGCCCCTCCTTCTTTTCTGCCTGGCCGGGGTCTCACGCGCGGGCGAGCCCCTCACCTGGCAGCAGGTCCGGGCCACATTCATCGCCATAAACCCGACCCTCCTCGCGGGACGGCTGGGCATCGAGGAGTCAAAGGCAGAGGAGATCACCGCGTACTTGCGCCCGAACCCGCAGCTCACCGCGGCAACGGATTACATCCATCCGTTCAAGTCGTACGGCGCCCTCGA
>JBEKHB010000105.1:0-9671 GCA_050012495.1 Syntrophorhabdales bacterium | reverse complement strand
TCGGGACACAATCGGGTGGATTGGCGACTGGCTTTTGAGAACTCAGAGCTACGTCAGTTCCGAATGGATCAGCCCGGAAGGCGTGGGGCTCTACGTCCACGAAAAGGTCAATGACACCTCCTTCCATATAGGAGACTACGAGGCGATCAAAGGGGCAGCGATCGACCCCTACGTGGCCATGCGCGACGCATATGTCCAGTATCGCAAGAAATTGATTGAGCAATAGGGACCTGCCTGGGATCCAGGTTATGACAGATACGGACAACAAGGAAAGGAAGGTATAACGATGAGCCGCATACAAGTGATGTTTGATCCCAAAACAATAGCCCTGATCGGCGCAACCGAGAAGGAAGGCGCCGTCGGACGGACAATCCTTGAGAACTTACTCCGGTCAAAGAAGAGGCGGATATTTCCGGTAAACCCCCATGTGAATAAGGTATTGGAGGTGAAGAGCTATCCCGGTATCTCAAGCGTTGCCGAGCATGTGGACCTGGCGGTTGTGGCAACACCTGCCCGGTCAGTGCCCGTTGTAGTTGAGGAATGCGGCCGGGCAGGCGTAGAGGGAGTAGTAATAATCTCCGCCGGGTTCAAGGAGATTGGTGAAGAAGGAACGCAGTTAGAGAGCGAAATAGACCGGATCAGGAAAAAATATGGGATGCGCATTATGGGACCAAACTGCCTCGGTTTTGTGCGACCTCCACTGGATTTCAATGCGACTTTTCTCCGGGGTAAGGCTCCGCCGGGAAATATCGCCTTCATCTCTCAGAGCGGCGCCCTCGGCAGCGCGATACTCGATTGGGCGGTCAGCGCCGGGATAGGCTTTAGCATGTTTGCATCACTCGGCTCCATGCTCGATGTCGATTTTGGCGACATGATCGACTTCCTGGGAGATGATGAGGCTACCAGGAGCATCCTGATCTATATGGAGGGAGTGGGCAACGCGAGAAAATTCATGAGTGCGGCACGGGCGTTCGCCCGCCGCAAACCTATCATTATTTTGAAGCCGGGGCGATTTACAGAAAGTGCAAAGGCGGCCCATTCCCACACGGGCGCCATGGCAGGGGACGACGCGGTATATGAAGCAGCCTTCAGGAGGGCAGGCGTTGTAAGGGTCGGGGAAATAGCGGAGCTCTTCGATGCAGCCGAGGTTCTTGATTCGAAGAAGCTGCCGGGCGGTCCGAGGCTCGCCATAGTAACGTCTGCCGGCGGACCCGGCGTGATGGCCACCGACGCCCTTATTCACCTGGGTGGGGAACTGGCTGAACTCTCCGACGAGAGCATGAAGCAACTTAACGCATTTTTGCCACCCTACTGGAGCAAGGCGAATCCTGTCGACCTGCTTGGAGACGCAACCGTCGACAGGTTCACGAAAGCGCTCACGATATGCCTCGGTGACCCCATGGTGGACGGAGTGCTCGTCATTTACACGCCCACGGACTCTGCCCCTTCAACCCAGGTTGCGCACGCGGTGGCCGATAGTGCGAGAAACGCCTGGAAGCCCGTCATCGCAACGTGGATGGGGGGAGAAGACGTCGAGGAAGGGAGACACATTTTTGTTGAGAACAGCATCCCACACTACGATACCCCGGAGGAGGCTGTCAGAACTTATGTGAATATGTGGAGGTATAAGAGACATCTCGACCAGCTCTATGAGACCCCTGACGAGTTGCCGGCACACATTGCGCCCTCGAAAGATCACCTGAAAGGGCTTGTCAAAATGGCCCTCGGGGAAGGACGAACGCTTCTCAACGAGGCGGAGTCCAAGGATTTCCTCATGACCTACGGTATTCCGGTGACGCCGGCGCAGGTCGCTCAAGATCCGGAAGCGGCGGTAAGCATGGCGGAAAAGGTGGGCTATCCGGTCGTTATCAAGATCGTTTCACCTGACATCTCTCACAAAAGCGACGTCGGTGGCGTCGTCATGGGAATAGATTCAAGTGCAGCCCTGAAAGGGGCATATGAGAAAATGATTCAAACTGTGAAGAAACGTGCACCGACGGCGGTTATAACGGGCGTAGCGGTCGAAAAGATGGTCACAGATGTTGATTACCAGCTCATCCTTGGGACCAAGAAGGATAAGGATTTCGGTTCCGTTATCCTCTTCGGGATGGGAGGGACCACGGCGGAGTTCATCAAGGATTTTTCGATCGGGCTTCCCCCGCTCAACCAGACCCTGGCGAAGATGTTGATGCAGGACACGAAGGTATACAAAATGCTCCAGGGCTTTCGGGGCAAGCCGCCGGCAGATTTTGAAGGACTTGAGGAAATCCTTGTCAATTTTTCCAATCTTATCGTCGACTTCCCCGAAATAGCTGAAATCGACATAAATCCTCTTGCCGTATCGAATGGCAAAGCCTCGGCCCTTGACGCACGAATCGTTATTGACAGGAATTATGACGCGACCGGTCGATCGGCCTATCCTCACCTGATTATCACTCCCTATCCGACCAAGTACACCACACCCTGGCAACTGTCGGATGGGACCGAAGTGCTTCTGAGGCCCATACGGCCTGAAGACGAGCCCGCGGAGCACGAGATGCTCTCTTCGTTATCTCAAAAAACATCGAGGACCAGGTTCTTCTCCGCTTTCAAAGATATATCCCATGAGTGGCTTATCCTCTTCTGTAATATCGACTACGACCGGCACATGGCGATAGTTGCGGAGATGGAGGAAAATGGACGGAAAAGGATGATAGGGGTTGCAAGACTTATTATGGACCAAGACCTGACGTCCGGCGAAGTGGCCGTCCTCGTGCAGGATAGGTTCCAGGGGAAGCACCTTGGGACTAAATTTGTAGCGATGCTCATCGGGATAGCGCGCGAAAGGGGTCTTGAGGAGGTCCGGGCAGATGTCCTTACCGAGAACGAGAGGATGCTCAACGTCTTCAGGCGGTTGGGGTTTACCACTCAGTGGGTTCCTGGCGGCACGAGTGAAGCCGTATTGAAGCTGAAAGAATAGGCCCATTCCGCGAGCTTCCCGGATGCGGCTTTCGCGTAATATTTTGTCCACTTGGTTAGGAACCGCTTCATTGTCGGAACTTGAGCACAAAAACCGATACTTGACCGAGAAGAAAAAGATATTTGCGGTCCCGATCCCCGTAGCAAAAAAGACCACAGACAGATGTGAGGAAGGACTACGAAATAATTGTTGCTTCTGCGGCAGACATGAGAGCGTGTCTGTTGTATCGTACAGTATTAGGGGTATATCCGTATTCGGATGTGCCTACTCAACAAAAAAAGGAGTATTTATGAAAACGCGGTTTGCACTTCTTTTACTATTGGTCGGTGTTGTCGGATTATTCTTGGGTGGATGCAGTTGTTTCACGCAAGCCCAGAAGGGTGAAATTGCTCCTCCTCCGCCTCAAGCAGCAGTTCAGGAGAGGGTAGTTATCCTTGCATCCGAGCCGAAGGCTGAGGAGCAGGTGATTGCCGTTGCAGCTCAGCCGGCAGTGAAGGTAGTTGTCCTTGCCTTTGAGGACATACATTTCGATTTCGACAAGGCGACCCTCAAACCGGAAGCGCAGACGATACTGAAAAGGAATATCCAGCTTCTGAAAGAAAACCCTAAAGCTCAAGTCCGTATTGCAGGATATACTTCCGCGTCCGGGACTGACGCCTACAACCAAAAGCTGAGCGAAAGAAGGGCAAATGCCGTCAAAGGATACCTCGTGAGCGAAGGGCTCATTTCACCGGACAGGCTTTCCGTGATCGGATATGGCAAGACGGATCCGGCAATGCATGAAGCGGCCCCGAAAGAACTCTACTCACCGGCAGCAAAGGCAAACATGAGAGCTCTTTTTGAAATCGTCGTGCAATAGGAGCACCGGGGGTAAGGGTCCGGAAAGACTTTAAGTTGATCCGGCTCCTTGCCCTTGAAAATAATTATCCGGAACAGAGTAAGGATTCAAGGAAGCGTGGAGGATTAAAAACATGCACCTCACTTATCGTCATGAATTAATGAAACAGGCCCCACCGGCTCGACATTATGCTGAAACAAGCATGTCTTTCCCTAGCGGGAATGGAAACGGAGAAAACGCTGCTACGTTACATAGAATTCTCGCATTAACGTTAGCATGTTTCGATACGTGGCTAAAACCCCTGTTCTCAGGGGCAGAAAGGCAGAACCTGAGTCCCATTCAGGAGTACGATCCTTATGTGAGGGGCTTGGCGCGATATCTTCAGAGCCAGAGAATGGATTGAACATAATAAGATGTGCGTTATTTGGGGATGGAGGTGGTCAGCGGGTCTGAAAGGATTGAGTGAATGTGTGGCATCTTTGGCGGAAAAGGTCTTGCAATCAATCAGTTTCACCATCAAATTTACAAAAGAGGAGTAAACGTTATGAAAACGCGGAATCTGTTTATCGGCTATCTGGTCCTTCTTATGTTCGTCGTCGCCCTTGCGGCCTGTGGATCGACACGCACACACGAAAGCACGGGCCAGTACGTGGATGATTCGGTCATCACGACCAAGGTAAAAGCCCTGCTTGCGGAAGATGATTTTCTCAAGTCCTTCAAAATCAGTGTCGAGACTTACAAGGGCAGGGTCCAGTTGAGCGGCTTCGTTAATTCTCAGCATGCCGTCAATAAAGCGGGTGAAATCACAAGGAGCGCCGAAGGGGTCAGATCCGTAGAGAACAACCTGATCGTGAAGTAGACGGTCGTTGTCCTTGCCATGGATGGAGCGAGGGCGGCCTTGGGCAGACATTTCCATGCTGCCTCGCCGGCGCATGCGGCCGCCAGCCCACCCCTCGACGCCCACATCGGGCGCCATCGGATTTTCGCCAAGTTTGGCGGCCTGCTTTTTGAAAGCAATAGAGGGAGGTCAATTAATCATGCCTTTAGTTCAAGTAGTAATGGTCCTGATCGTGGTCGGTGTTCTTCTCGGGCTCATCAACCATTTCATACCGATGGCGGGCTCCATTAAGTCGATCCTGAACGCAGTTGTGGTGATTGCCGTTGTCCTGTGGCTCCTGAGCGCTTTTGGACTTCTGAGTTCCCTTTCCAAGATCCACGTGGGGAAGTAACTGTCTACGTTCGGCGCTTATGGGGCATAATCGCCGCGGCGTCATTCTATCCCGTCCCCAAAAAAGGACCGACGGGAGGACGTTCCTTATATGCCCAATCAGGGCGCCGGCCCGATAGCGATAACACTCCCCAGTGAAGTTGTGTTACTGTTTGACGTGGACAACACCCTGCTTGACAACGACAGAGTGCAAGATGACCTCAGGAGTCATCTTGAGCACGAGTTCGGATCTGAGACTCGGGACCGCTATTTCGCTATCCTGGAAGATTTGTACGCCGAGCTTGGCTATGGGACTATCTGGGAGCTTTGCAGCGCTACCGGCTTGAGGACCAGTGCGATAGCCGGCTGCTGCTGATGTCTTCATTTCTTGTAGACTATCCCTTTGCCGAGCGGCTGTACCCGGGCAGCCTCGATGCCCTTGAACACGCTCGCACCCGGGGGAAAACGGTCATCCTGTCCGATGGCGACGTAGTCTTCCAACCGCGTAAAATTCAGCGGTCAGGGCTATGGGAAGCGGTTGAGGGCCGCGTGC
The DNA here is from genome assembly GCA_050012495.1 of Syntrophorhabdales bacterium. Classification (GTDB taxonomy): domain Bacteria; phylum Desulfobacterota; class Syntrophorhabdia; order Syntrophorhabdales; family WCHB1-27; genus BOG-1155. The sequence continues at coordinate 4,114 of JBEKHB010000105.1, read as the reverse complement.
TGATTTATATCCACAAAGAACAGATGTTGGATGATGTGGAGCGCCACTACCCGGCCCGGCATTACATTATGGTCGACGACAAGCTGCGCATTCTGACGGCGATGAAAAAGATCCTGGGCGACCGGCTGACGACCGTATGGCCACGCCAGGGACATTATGCCCTCGACTCCGAAGCTATCGCCGCCTATCCGCCGGCTGACCTCACCATCGAGAGCATCGGAGAGCTGGCCAACTATGACTTACCTGTCCTGCTCGGCGCCTTCAAAGCCGGCAGCGCGCACTGGGAGGAGCCATGAAAGCGACACAACGACTGCACGATCTCGGCCAGAGTCTTTGGCTCGACAACATTACGCGTGGGCTCCTGACAAAGGGGACTCTCCGCCATTATATCACCGAGCTTTCGGTGACGGGGCTCACCTCGAACCCCACGATATTTGATCATGCCATCAAAAATACGGACTTCTACGACGATGCCATCCGGCAAAAGGTACGGGAGGGGAAGTCGGGGGAAGAGTTATTCTTCGAGCTTGCCCTGGAGGATCTGACCAGGGCTGCCGATCTCTTTCGGCCCATCCATGACGCGACGGACGGGCTTGATGGCTGGGTGTCCTTGGAGGTTTCACCGCTGCTTGCATACGACACTGCCGGGAGTATCAAGGAGGCTGCCGGGCTTTGCGCAAGAGCGAACCGGCCCAACCTTTTCATCAAGATTCCGGGCACCCGCGAGGGACTCCCGGCGATCGAAGAGACGATCTTCGCAGGCGTGCCGGTCAATGTCACGCTCTTGTTCTCGCGGGAGCAGTACATCGCCGCAGCCGACGCATACATGCGAGGGATTGAGCGGCGGATCGAAGCCGGCCTCGGCCCGAAAGTCGGCTCCGCGGCATCACTCTTCATCAGCCGCTGGGACAAGGCGGTTATGGGAAAGGTTCCGGAGGAACTTCGGAACCGTCTCGGTATTGCCATTGCCACACGGACTTACATTGCCTACCGGGATCTGCGTGCCTCGCGCCGGTGGCAGAAACTTGCCGGAGCCGGGGCACAGCCGCAGCGCCTCCTACTGGCCAGCACCGGAACGAAAGACCCCAAGGCTTCGGATGTCCTTTACATCGAGGCATTGGCAGCTCCGGACACTATTAACACCATGCCCGAGGAGACGTTACTCGCTTTCGCCGATCACGGTAACGTGAATGGCGTGTTGTCGGTTGATGGCGGGGAGGCCGAAGAAATACTCGCCGGATTCGCGCATGTCGGTGTGGACAATGGGGCGCTAGCCGCTGAGCTCCAGAAGGAGGGGGCCCAATCTTTCGACAAGTCCTGGAACGATCTGATGGATTCAATCGCGTCAAAGAGCAACGCCCTCGGAAAGGCGACTCAACCAGCAGGAAAACGGTGAAGACAACGGCCGCGACGCCGTTGCGTTCGGCACCTCAGGGTATCGCGGCTCGGCCTTCCGCAAAACTTTCAACGAATGACATATTCTCGCCATCAGTCAGGCCGTTTGCCTGTATCGCGGGCAGTAAAAGATCGATGGACGCACTGCGACGGCGTTGCGATTCCCCTTGAAGCCGCTCAAATCATGTGGCAGCGATGATTAGATTTTGAATAGAGGATTGCGAATTGACAAGCACCTTCAGGAAAAACAACTTGCGGTCATCAAAATCAGGCGCCTAAATCATGGAGGTAATCGAAATGAGAAAAAGCAGCTCTTTTGCAACATTGATCTTCATCGTAATTTTCGGCATCGGCGTAGGATTGGCATATACCATGTATAGTGCTTCAGCTAACGTGCAAAGCGCATGGATTGGAGTCATTGCCTTTATTGTCGCCCTCTTTGTTTCTCTCGCAATCAAGGTTGCGGACCAGTGGGAAAGGGTGGTGATATTGCGGTTAGGCAAGTTCCGCTCCCTCAAGGGACCGGGACTGTTTTTCATTATCCCGGTCATCGACGTAATACCCTACTGGATCGACACCCGCGTGATCACGGCTTCTTTCAAGGCCGAAAAGACCCTTACCAAAGATACCGTGCCGGTGGACGTAGATGCAGTGCTGTTCTGGAAAGTTTTGGACCCCAAGAAGGCGGCCCTGGATGTAGCCGACTATCAAAGCGCCATAAGTTGGGCTTCCCAGACGGCTCTGCGCGATGTCATCGGTAAAACTATGCTTTCGGACATGCTGGAAGGCAGAGAGAAGATTAGCAGCGAACTGCAGAAGATAATCGATGAGCGCACCGAGCCATGGGGCATTAATGTTATCTCGGTGGAAGTCAAGGATGTCCTTATCCCCTCGGCCCTGGAGGATGCGATGTCTATGCAGGCCCAAGCGGAAAGAGAACGGCAGGCCCGGGTGATTCTGGGAGATTCGGAGCGACAGGTGGCGGAGAAGTTTGGAGAAGCGGCCAAGACCTATACCGACAATCCCATCGCTCTTCACCTGAGGGCCATGAACATGCTTTATGAGGGTTTGAAGGAGAACGCCACGATCGTAATCGTACCCAGCACGGCCGTGGAAACCATGCAACTGGGCGGCCTTGCCGGGATGACGGCCTTGACCATGGGAATCGGCCAGGAGCGCGCAAACAAAGAGAAGGAAAGCGAGGTCAGAAAACAAGAGTGACTATAATGAACGATCAGTGTTGGTTCGGACTGCGAAAATGACGAAAGAGTCATGAATGAAACCTGCTGACCCGCGCATCCTGACGATCAATGGCGGCTCGTCGAGCATCAAGTTCGCGCTGTTCGAAGCCGGCGGCTCGCTCCGGCGGATTCTGGAGGGCGGAATTGAGCGGATCGGACTGCCTGAGGCCATTTTAAAGGTGAAAGGTGAGAGCCGGGCGGACAACTTTTCGCGGTTGGTGACGGCGCCGGATCACACGGTGGCGGTGGGCGCTCTGATGGACTGGATCGAGGAACGAATCGGAGTCGGCATGTTGACCGCGGTCGGCCATCGCGTGGTGCATGGCGGGCCGAAGTACTTTGATCCGCAGCGAATCACCGCGAAAATGGTTGAAGAGCTGCACCGCCTCAGCCCATTCGATCCTGATCACCTGCCGGAGGAGATCCTGTTAACCGGGGCGTTTCATCGCCGGTTTCCCGACCTGCCCCAGGTGGCGTGTTTCGACACGGCTTTTCACCATGACCTGCCGCGCGTGGCCCGGCTCTTGCCGATCCCGCGCCGCTTTGAGGCGAAAGGGGTGCGGCGGTACGGGTTTCACGGGTTGTCGTATGCGTTTCTCATGGGCGAATTGGCCCGCCTGGCCGGACCGGAGGCAGCGCAAGGCCGGGTCATCCTCGCGCACCTCGGCAATGGCGCGAGCCTCGCGGCGGTGCGTGACGGCAAACCCGTGGACACAAGCATGGGTTTCACTCCGACAGCCGGGGTGCCGATGAGCACCCGCTCGGGCGACCTCGATCCCGGACTGGTCTGGTATCTGGCGCGCACCGAAAAAATGAGCGCGAAGGAATTCAACGAAATGGTCAATTTTCAGTCCGGCCTGCTCGGCGTTTCTGAAACCAGCTCCGACATGCACGACTTGCTTGACCGTGAGTCGCAGGACGTGCGGGCGGCGGAGGCGGTCGCGCTCTTTTGCTACCAGGTCAAGAAATGCATCGGCGCCTTCGCGGCGGCGCTGGGCGGAGTGGATACGCTGGTATTCGCGGGCGGCATCGGCGAGCATGCGCCTACGGTCCGCGCCCGGATCTGCGACGGGCTGGAATTCTTTGGAATCGAACTCCAAGGAAAGCGAAACGCGGCGAATGTGGGCGTGATTTCCACGGATGGAAGCCGGGTCACGGTCCGGGTCATTCATACGGACGAGGAATGGATGATCGCGCACACGGTCTGCCGTGTTTTGGGCATTGTAATTGAAAAGGGGCATAACCATAAAAACAAAGAAGGTGTCTGATAAGGAGCATAGTGATGAAGGCAAAAAACGGGATTAAGGGACACATCGCCATGGAAACGGAGAAGATGAATAAAGCGGACAGGCCGCTGCCGGACGATCTGCAGCGATTGATGAACGCCTATTGGAGGGCGGCGAACTACCTCTCGGTCGGGCAGATTTATCTGTACGACAATCCGCTGCTGAAAGAGCCGCTGAAGCTGTCGCACGTGA
>JBEKHB010000104.1:0-9724 GCA_050012495.1 Syntrophorhabdales bacterium | reverse complement strand
TCTGCCTGGTGTAGGAGATGGCCTCGGGGTGTCTCATGATGAGTATATCGGCGCCTGCCATGGCAAGCGTCATGGCGGCGACCGATTCCATAAGGACGGCCCTCTTTTTCTCGTCGCCGAGCGGGAGGACCCGAGCCCCGGGGAGTCGAGTGCGGTCTCTTCTGGCCTCATAGGAGAACCCATGTACTTATAGAAGGCGTCGTTGAAGATAAACTCCCCCACCACCGCATCAATTCCCAGTCCCGTTTGTCCGCCTGTCCCGTATCGCCGCGGAAACGGAAAAGTATTCAGGAAACAGCTGCCTTTAGAGCATCCAATCCTGCACGCTCAATAAGCGCCCCCAGCCGTTCGCCCTTTTTAGCGTCTGTCCTGTAATACTCAAGAATTCGCTCGACTATCACGAAAGCCTGATCGTCCGTTAACCCCTTTGCCAGCTCTTTGCCAATTCTCGGCTTGGGACCCACGTTTCCGCCGACTGTCACCATCCAGCCTTCCTGGTATCCCGTTAACCCGATGTCCCGGACCCATGATTCAGCACAGTTCAGGGTGCATCCTGAAACCGACATTTTGAATTTCGTAGGCAGCTCCAATCCATGATACTTCCCGTCGAGGGCCAATCCGACACCTAACGCATCTTGCTTTCCGAGTTTGCAGAACGTCGTGCCGGGGCATGCCCGTATGCTGCGGACACATAGGCCGACAGCCGCTCCTGCGGACATTCCCAGGTCGGACCAAACGGCATCGATATCGGCTTCCTTGAGACCAACGATGGCGATGCGGGTTGCGCCTGTGATTTTCAACGCCTTCGCACCGTATTTTTCAGCCACATCGGCCAGCCTTCTCAACTGCTCCGGTGTCACCACGCCACATGGAATATGAGGGGCGATGGCATATGTTTCGTTGTCCCGTTGTACAATAGCCCCTTTTTCACCAAGTTTCAGCATAAAGATCTCCTTCCACTCCTGTATGCTTCTTTTCTCACTTTTAGGCCCGTTTCTGTCCAGTGTTCAGGATCCCAGCATTTCTCCAATGGCTTTGCCGTAATCCTGGCATGACTTGAGGCCTTCCGTCGTGTCTACAATATGCTCCAGCAGGTTAAAGGGGCCAAGACTCACCATGTTCATTTTGTAAACGAACTCCATGGTGTCGAAGATCATCTTGGGCGCATCCCCGCTGTGGGTATAAGAACCGAATGCACCTCCGACTTTGCCAGCAAGACCTCCCTTCTGTGCGAGAAAAAGAAAGGTCTCGACAGACCCCGGAAGTGCCCGGTGATACGTCGGAGCACCGAAGATATACCCATCGTATCCGGCAAGCTCCTTCTCACTTTTTATATCCGAGATCTTCTTGATGTTTACATCCCGTCCGCTGATTCTAAGGCCTTCTGCAATATATTCCGCCATCTGCTGGGTTTTGCCTGTTCTGCTGAAATATGAAATCAATACCTTTTTCATAGTTTTCTCCTTTCTATATTTCCCAGCCAGGTCACAGGTTTAATCAACCTTCTTAAACATAGACCCCTTTGTCCCGCATACAGGGCATGTTTCCGGGGCTTCTTTTCCGGCAGTGAACCCACACACAGGGCAGACATAGTAGGAATAGCTGTCGGTCGTTTTGTTTAAGGCGTCAAGGATATCTTGATAAAGCTGGGCGTGGACTTTCTCAACCGAGTTTGCATAGTCAAAGCTCCTCTCTGCTGCCTTCTGCCCTTCTGCCCTGGCTGCTTTGATCATCTCCGGATACATCTCTTTGAATTCGTGTGTTTCTCCGTTAACAGCCTCCTCGAGGTTTTCTTTCGTGGAATGAATTCCATTGAGCGCTCTCAGGTGGGCATGGGCGTGAACAGTCTCGGCCTCGGCAGCCGCCCGGAAGAGGCGCGCCGCCTGCGGGTATCCTTCCTGGTCTGCCTTGGCCGCGAAGGCCAGGTATTTGCGGTTGGCCTGGGACTCGCCCGCGAAAGCTTCCCTTAAAAATTGTTCCGTCTTTGCCATGAATTCCCTCCTTTTTCTTTGTGTGACTATCCCTTATGGAGCGAAAGTCTCGACTCCACTGTTTCCCAGTTGATGTTCTTGAAAAAGGCTTCAATATAATCGGCCCTTTTAAGGCCGTAATCGATCATAAAAGCATGCTCGAATACATCCATGATGAGAATGGGCATCCCGCCGGCAGGGTGACCCGCATCATGCTCGTTAATCCAGAAGTTGATCAGTTTCCCAGTGGAGATATCCTGGTACAGGGCGACCCATCCGATTCCCCTCATGGTTCCTGTGGCACGAAAGTCCTTTTCCCAGGCTTCGTAACTGCCAAAGGACTCAATCAACTTCTCATGCAATTTTCCCGCTTTGTCGATGCCCCCTCTGCCTCCAAGGTTTTCGAAGTAGTATTCATGTAATCTCATCCCATTGAATTCCCAGCCGAGTCTCCTCTTCAGCTCGGCATATTCGGGGTTCCCGGTCTGTCCTTCTTTCAGGAGTCGATCGATGGCATCCATCACTTTATTGGTATTGGTCACATACCCCTGATAGAGGGTGAAATGGTTTTTCAGAAGCGTGTCGCTGAATCCTTCCATGCCCAGTATCCCGTTGTAATCCTTTGCTTGATAAGTCATTTTTCCCTCCCTTTCGTTATGGTCATAGAAATGCCTGATTCACATCCTTTCCTTCGCACCGTGCGCGCGTGCCTCACCGTCTGCACAGTCCTTGCACACCCCCTTGAAGTTAAGCTGGATCGCATCGACTTGATGTCCATCTACGGTCCTTGTATTCAGCGGATCCAGATTGGCCAGAAAGGGGATATCACACACTATGTCGAGGACTTTCCCGCACGACCTGCAATAAAAGTGATAATGAGGAGTAGTACACGGATCGAACCTTTTCTTATCCGGATCGATATCGAGCTCTTGAATCTTTCCTGCTTCCGCAAGCCTTGACAGGGTGTTGTAGACCGTCGCAAAGGATATACCCGGATATTCTTTCAGAATCTCGAGGTAGATACTGTGTGCCGACGGATGGGTCCGGTTCCCGTCGAGAAGCCTTACAATGGCCTGGCGCTGCGGGGTTATCCGTAGACCTATTTTCTTGAACCTTTCTACAGCCGCATTTTTCATAAGGTATAACTATTATAAAACAATAATAATTATTGTCAAGGGCCCAAATCCACCGCCTGCTTTTGCCCGATCTCCTTTGAGACCCCCAAAAGGGCTGGCTGAACAAAAGCTGCCCGAAAAAAAGCATCAAAAAGCGGCGGTCAAATCCATTTCGTCATCCAGGCATCGTTTAGGCCCTCCTTAAGGGCAATTTTGGGCGGACTCCTCCTTTGCTCTCTTTAAGACAACCACTCGCGTCTATCCGCTTTTGCGTCTCTACCCCGACGGCGCACAGCCAAGCTCCATGATTCTCCGGCGCGCGCTCACGAGCACGTCGAACGAGGGATGATCGCCGGCAAGCCGGACGATCAGTCTCCGTGCATGCTCCATGACCCGTCCGGGAAGATTGATCAGGTGGAAGCGGACGGCCTTCATCCTCTTTGCGATCCAGGCGCCCTGAAGGACCAGCGTCTTCATGGCCGCGTTGAGATTGTGGGCAAGGACCATAATGGACCACCAGGCGGCATTCTCCCCGAACTTCCCCGAGGGGAGCTTCCCTCCCGCGAGGTCCTCTTTCATGACCGCATGCGCTTCTTCGGACTTGCCGCATCTTTCATGATGCCAGTCGATGAGCTTGCCCCCTTCCCAATCCATGTTGGTCGCAATCCCGAAGAGCTTGTACTGGGTCTCATTGAAGCTAATGGTTTGGAAGGGGAGATAGTCCATCCCGGGAAGGAGAGGCTGCTTCAGCCGTTCCCGGATGGCGATGTAGCGGTAGGGTTCTCCCTTCTTCGTCGCGCTCTTGTTCGGCACAAAGCAGACTTCCGCCCATTCTCCAGCGATGCGTCCCTTCTTGTCGCAGAGGGTATGCCATTCCTCTGCTTCACTGACCGCTTTTTTGAACTCCGGAGTTACGTCCGCGCCGATGGCGAACTCGATTCTGCCGAACCGTTCATTCTCGCCCCTGTCGCAATAGGCCATAAGATCATGCTGATAGCCCGCCGTATCGGAACGGAGTCTTACGGTCTTTATCCCTTCGGGCAGAAGGGAGAGGGCGCGGATGGAGACGCGGAGCTGCTCATGTCCCGCCGGAACGTTGCCGTCCCTGAACTCCGTGTGGAGGATGAGGCCCTTTTCCGCCCGGTAAGCATTCAAGGGCCGGTAAGCTTTGAAGCCTTTGTAACAAAAAAGGGCGTCATTTTTCTGCGTTTCGATGAGAGTGGCGTCCATGTCGAGGGTAGCCTGATCAGCGGGGTTCTGTTTGTCGACGGCAGCGACAAGGTCGGCGTTGATGCGTTCAAGGCCGCACAAGAGTTCGGTCAAAGGGGGGATGACCGCCTTGCCCTCAATGCGGGCATGGTCCTCGTGAAAGGCGGCAAGGTATCTGAAGACGGCAGTGGGCGAAGGGACCGATCTATGCTTCTCTTTCCGCCATCGCTTCTCCGTCTGCCGTCGCTCCTTTCTCGGAAGTCCCTTAAGCTCTATGCGGCGGAGTATGCGGCAGAACCCCTCATCCGCTTCAAGGATGCGGAGGTCGTCGACCGACTCCCCTCCGGCGAGGTTGAGGAGGATAAGGGACATGACGATCTGCTCGTCGGTCCAACCCTGGACCTTCACGTGGAGATGCCTTGCGATGCTTTCTCCCAGATTGAGGACAGAGGCCAGGTCGAGGTAGACGGGGAGACCGGCGAGAGCGGTCACGCCGCTTGTTGTTTTCTCTTTTTCATACTTGTAGGGGAAGACGCCTTGTGTCATAATAGTTTCACCTCGTTGGTGATGGAATTGGTGTCGCAGCCTTATTCTATCATCCCTGTTCATCAGGGCCAACGAGGTTTTTTAATATTTTTGACGGGGGATCGGGGAGGGAAAACTGCCTTTCATCGGAGTGGCTGTGGTTCCCATTACCGCAGGCACTTGCGTCTTCTGTCTTTCCACAGAAATAATCAATTGCGATCGCTTTGGCGGGCTGAGCGCCGACCTTCGTCTATTCTTTCTCTTATGGCGGCAACAAGCTGTTCGATCTCTCGCTGTTCGAATTTCAGGAGAAAAGTCAGGTCAAGATCGGAACGGAGAAGCTTCTTGATAATTTGAAGAAGTGTTTCCTTGCGAATAGTCTCGCTGACAGGGCTTTGCATGCTGTATTCTATCAAAGGTGGAGAAGAAAAGACAAAACTGTTTGCGATATGAAGAATCCACCCCCTTGGAATTCCCTGAAAATATGAAAAATACTACAACTGGAGTATTGATCGCAGCATTGGTCATCGTCGGTTCCGCATCATGGAGAACATCAGGAATACCCGCCTCTATTCCATCGAAAGATGGGCCGACATTTCCGACAACTCGATCTCCTTCTCCCCACCCTTTTCGATCTTCATGACCTTGTTGCCGAAGTCTTCTCCATCTATCTTACCCTTGACCCACTTGTTCCAGGTCTCTCTTTGAGACGAGACAATAGAATCAAAGTCACCCGATAATGCAAAGCGGGACAGCGCTTCATCCTCTATCCACACGCAGTAGTTGCATTTTTTCCGCCCCTTTTCCGAGACCACATAGAAGTACTGAAAATGCCTGCTTCCCGGCTTCAGTCCATCTTCAATCTGATACTCCTTATAAGACCATCGGTTTTCCATCGCGCTCTCCTCCTCTCATGAAAGTAGGTAGGTTCAGATAGCACTACAGCATATAAGGTAATTGTAAGAGAAGCAACGAGACAAGTCACCTTCTCCACGCTGTCAAGACTTCTTTCCTGCTGCCTCCTTCAGGACACCCCAAATCCTTTTCGACCACGCGCGGAGTTCTATTTCCAGGGGTGCCGGCGCCTTCCCCTCATTCGCCCCGGCCACCAGGTCGGCGGAGCGGTCGCAATACTCAGCGAGGGCCTCCAGAACTCCTGCGACCCCCATATCCTGAGCCAGTATCTCCAGCCGTGTTTTATCTTTTTCCTTCATAAGGCGGGCTCCTACGAATAGCTTCTCCCTGTATAACCGTTGTATGGGACTCGGCGGGAACGAATTCTATCTCCATATCCGGCTTCATAGACCCTTCTCTGGAGCGGTGTCTTTCACTTTCTTTCTCGACGACACCTTGATGGCGGCCATCTCTCTGCAGTAGTCGCACAAACCCTGTTCATCGAGGAGATCCTCGAAGGTCTGTCTTCCGCAACGGGAACATGTCTTGTGCCAGGGTTTAACCGCAATGTCCGTGGCTCGCATATTTTTCCTTCCTCGGTTGTTGTCTTGAGAGAATCAGATTCTATGTTTTCCGGCTATCCCCGTCAAGACGTTTCTTCTTTTAGCGACAGACAGTATCTTGTCAGTTTAGAACACATGTTCTATGCTACCACTCATGGGTTCCCCATACGATCCAGAACCGATAGAGGTTATCGCCCCTGAGGGCACGCCAAAGGCCGTGAAGTTCAGGAAGAGACTTTTGCAGGTGAAGGAGGTTCTCAACATCTGGCGGATAGACGACGAATGGTGGCGAAAACCGATCTCCAGGCTCTACTACTCTTTAGAGTTCACCAGTGGGTCAAGGTTCACTGTCTTTCAGGATCTGATCACAGGCCGGTGGTACCGCCAGAACTGGGTGTAGTCTATGATGACGCCTGGAAGCACGCGGGTTAGTAACGCAGGGTCCCGCGTATAATCTCTGGTGGCCCCAGCCTCTATCTTTTCCATTGACCGAGACCGTTTAGCCCATAGTGCCAAAGCACATGATTTTTCGTGACGGTTACCCCGAATTCTCTCTTTGTAATCGAAAAGAGGCCGTAATTCACGCTTTCTTCTTGCCAAGTTCCACCACATCGAGTATAAACATAGCAATGATGCACCCATCCCAAAAAAGAGGGGGATACTATGACAAAAGTTGAAATGGTAACAAAACTGGCCGAGGTAGCGAGTATTCAAAAGAAGCAGGCCGAGAAGGTTGTCACAGAGCTCGTCGGCATGATCAAGGCCTTTCTTGTGAAAGGCGAGAGGATAGTGCTCCCTGGTCTCGGTTCTTTCTTCATTAAAGAGAGAAAGGCCCGCACCGGTAGGAACCCGAGGACAGGTGCGGCTCTCAAGATACCGGCCAGGAAGGCGGTCAAGTTCTCTGCTGCAGGGGCAGTCAAGAAGGAACTGAACGTACCGGCGGGCGCAAAGAAGGCAGCCAAGAAAGCACCTGCGAAAACAGCGAAGAAAAAGAAGTAACCAGCGAGGCCAGGCAGTGAAGGCCCTTCGGAATCAACACCTGAAAGGGCCTTCACTTTAAGTGTTCAGTACGGTAGTGATGGACACAGAAAGCGATGAGTGATACATAAGCTTCATTCTTCGCTGCTGAGCCTGCCTCTCAAAATTCAGTAGAAGCATTTGAGTAAATCAGTTAGAGTAATTGAAATAGCTGACATCTTTGGACCTAATTTGATAGTTTCTGTCATACACCACCTCCTTTACTGGGTGACTTAATGCGGAATAAGCTGGCCATGATCAGTTAAAACTATATGAGCATCAGATGGTCTGAATCATGACTCTGTCGAAATAATGGAACTCTTGAAATATCAGAAGTGTACGGATCTTCTCTCCGTTCCTCCCCCAATGGAGAAACATCTTAAAAATTATGGGTTTTCCAATAGCAAAAAATTTAGGGAAAAAGGGAAGAAATTTCTGGGATTTTATATTCTTTTTATATGATGGATGGATATAAAAAAAATAATAAATGACCCCCTAAAAATTCCCTTCTTCCCTTCCGGGCCAGGGGAGGGAAAAGAGAGATCTGGAATAGATGCAAGAATAGTGATTCAATAGATGCCGGCGCCAATAAAGGGGTCGGAAAGTTGCAAAGGTTCCGCACTTCTTACGAGTAAAGCATCGGCGACGCTTACGCCCAGGTTCTTTTTATCCAGCGGATTATAAGGTGGTTCCACGCGCATCATTTCTTCACCACCACCGCTGCTTCGTAAAGGCTGGCCCCGTTCTTTCCCCCACGCCGGACCGATGATTGCGTGATACTCGCCCCCACCCGTTTTTGTCGGATCGGGCGCACGGCTTCAACGGTCAGGCCAACACTTTCACTCAGTTCGGCAAAAAACTCATCCACTTTGAACTCAATCCCTTGAACGATGGAGTTCCCCACCACGATCACCCCGACGCCACCCGGCCTGAGCACATTCTTTAGTATGCCAAGGAACCTCTGTGCATCGTTGAAATAGGCGGTAACGTAGTTTGCCCAGCCGGGGCCGCCGTAAGGTCCCTTCTCCGCACGAATTTGCCGCAGCTCCCGGATCAACAGGTTGAGGCCGGGATTGGCAAAGGCCGGCTCCTGAGGAGCGGCAGTGCGAACGTTTTGCCAGAACTTGCCGAAGTTCTCTTCCTCCAGTCGCTTCAGATCGGAAGATGTATTTACAAGCGCCAGCCAGTAAAGCTGCGGCCGCGTGTTTCGAACGTAGTGGTAGTTGTTCATATAGGGCGGCGACGTAACCATCAGATCAACAGGCAGGCCGGAGAGGAGCTCTTCACCTTTCTGGAAGAAATTCGCATTGAAAACCCGATGCGATGCGGACGAGGGTAACGGCGGGAGACAGCGCGTCTGCACGTATTCAATGTCTGTCGCCATTTGCCTGAGCTTCTTGGTCAGGGTCGCCGTAGCGTCCTGATTCTCGATAAGGGGCTTCCCGGCGCCGGGGCGCGTACCGAGACTGGGCTCGTAAGTGTAATTTGAAAATGTCACCATGACCGAGCCGAAGGCCACCCGGAAAAGATCTCGCAGGTCTTCGTCTTCGATAGCGTTGATGAAATCGATAACACGAAGCACCTGATTTTCAACGGAGGGGCTGAAAAATGGGATGCGCGACCGGAAACCGTTCGGTGACCCTGCCCTCATCCCCGTCGCCCCGTGCTTCCAGCGGCGCGACTCTGCCTCGAAGCCCCCAAGCAACCCCTTAAGCTTTGGCAGATCGAGAAAGGGAGCGTGCACCTTTACATTCGCAGCCATGGCCGCATACGGGTTGAGTTCGAAGCCCACAGTGCGGTAGCAGTGAAACATCGCCTGTACCAGGGTGGTGCCAACGCCCGCGAAGGGATCGAGTACGACGCAGGCCGCAGGGTTGATAGGGGCTTGCGGTGCATAGACAGCCATAACATCATCGATAAATGTAGCGGAGTACCCAGCGATCCAGGGTACCCAGCGATGGATGGGCAGCCTTTTGTTCTCTGTGAAGGCAGGGTCGCGCAAGGCAGTCCCGGTCGGCTTACCCGACTCGTTTTCAAACAAGTCAAGCTGTCTCGTTATGAAAGGCTTACTCATTTGTCAAGACCTTAAGGCTCCCATAACTCCATGTCCTTCGCTCTTCTCTTCAACCATGCCATGAGAACCTTGTAAGCTCGCGATTGCCGTTTATACTATTGCATGAATCGGAAACTATTCCAAGTGAATACTTCAGGAAGCAGGTAGGGACAGCTCCGGGTCCGGCCACCGGCCCTCTGGGGCCATGGTGGAGTCATGTTTTCCAAAAAACCGCCTCAGGTGCTTTTTGTCAGTCCTGGTTGTCATGCCTCCTTGTCACCCCTGGTTGACATCCCCGGTTGTCACTTTGACAGGAAGCGGGAAAAGGAGGAAAATCTTATCAGGCCGGGCATTGCCCCGGCCCGTTTGAGCCGGATT
>JBEKHB010000103.1:0-9771 GCA_050012495.1 Syntrophorhabdales bacterium | reverse complement strand
TATCCTCTCGTGCGCTTCAGCGTCACTACCTGAAGCAAGAACCGTATGCGGAAGAGCCGCACGTACGGGTCTGTGCGGGGGACGCCGGGCAACCGGCGTTCCTACCGCGACCACCGCCGCCAAGAACGCATAGCGTCCTGCCCAGCCTTGTGCTCACCGCACTCAGTCAGGGAAGAAATCCACGAGAGTTTCTCCAAATTCTTCTTACGTCCGATACCGCCAAAGCCCAGGCCGCCCTGTATCAGAACACAAGCTGAGAGGCGTGGTGCAGGAAAGGGACTAAACTGTTACCTGGAATAAATAGCTGCAATGAAGGAGGATATCCTTGTTCATGGTACGACTCAACGATGAACTACAATATAGCAAGCTGAAAGAAGTAACACTATCTGCCCGACGCGCACTCAACCCTTCCTGTGGCAATTCTCAGTCGGCTAAATACGAAGACCGATTGCTGACCACGCAATGCCGTGACGAGAGCATCACAGGGGCTTGCTTGACTTCCTTATGCCCAACTTCTTCATGCGATAGAAGAGCGTGGTAGGCTTCATGCCCAGGATGGACGCTGCTCCGCCTTTGCCCATGACCTTCCAGTGGGTCATGTTCAGTATTCTCTGGATGTAATCGTGCTCCAGTTCCTCCAGCGTCATGACCTCCGAACCATAGACCTGCAATCCTACACTGCCGCTCTCGTGCTGTACGGGATCTGGGAAAGAAATGCTGCTGCCATCACAAACTATAAGAGCCTGCTCTACACGGTGCTCCAACTCTCTCACGTTTCCCGGCCACGCATGAGCAACGAGTTTTTTCATCTCTTCCCGGGGTATTCTGGCAGCGTGCCGCCCCAGTTTTTTGCCCAACTTCTCGATAAAATGCCGCGTCAAGTCGGGGATGTCCTCCTTCCTTTCCCTGAGCGGAGGTACATGGATGGGGAACACATCCAGACGGTAGTAGAGGTCTTGCCGGAAAAACCCTTTCTCGATCTCTTCCCGCAGATCTTTGTTCGTAGCCGCTATGACTCTAAAGTCCGATCGAATGGCTTGGGCGTTCCCAAGCCTTTCAAAGGTTCCCTCCTGCAGCACTCTGAGAAGCTTCATTTGAATGGTGAGCGGCAGGTCCCCGATCTCGTCGAGAAAGATGGTTCCTCCATGGGCAAGCTCAAACCTGCCTTTTTGGGCCTGGTGAGCGCCCGTGAAAGCCCCCTTCTCGTGGCCGAATAGCTCACTGGCCACCAGCTCAGAAGGAATAGCCGCGAGGTTTACCAGTATAAAAGGTCCGGCACTCCTGTCACTGAGGTTGTGGATCGCCTTTGCCACGAGTTCCTTGCCGACGCCCGTTTCTCCTGTTATGAGCACGGCGCTATCCGTGGGCGCCACCTGGCGAATGCGTTCTACTACCTTCCGCATGCCTTCCGATCTGCCGCCGACGATCTCGGTTGGGGCCGCTATCCCCATTTCCTTCTTGTAGAAAGTTGCCTCTCCCTCGAAGCGGTCTTTGAGTTCCCTCATCTCCTTATAAGTGTCAAGATTCGAAAGCCCCACGCTGATCTGGCTGCAGAGAAAACGCACGAGAGGCAGCTGATTATGGCTGAAAGGTTCGCCCCCCAGTCGGTTGTCTAGACAAAGATACCCATACGTCCGACCGGCCAGCCGCGCCGGCATACCGATGAACGAATGGATGCCGGCCAGCCGAAAGATCTTCTTGTATACCTGAAAGCTCTCTTCTGAGGTAAGAGGGTCCCCGGTAGATTGCGGCGGAAAAACAATCTCAGCCTCCCTTCGTGCCGCATCTGCCACCAGTGCCTTTACCATGGTGAACCGGTCTGTATCGGAAAGGAGGGGATCGAGATTTCTGCTTGCTACCTGCTTCAATTCCCCTTCCGATTCGAGGACAATGAACATACCCCTCGTCGCCATAACGAAATCCATGGCGACTTCGATTACCTTTTCGAGAAAGGCTCCCTGGTCCCGTATGGTGCCCAGAGATTCGTCGATCTGGATCATCCTTTCTACCATGACTTCAAGCTTTCGTTCCTCAGGCATCGTTGCCATAAGGTCCTTCGGGAAGAGGTTCTTGTCGACCCTCGACGTCACAGCCCAAGCCTTTTCCAGATAGGCCCTGCCGATCTTCGGGTCTTTTGGGAGAAAGTACCTTCCCATTTCGATCCGCGTTCGGGCAAGCTCGATTTCGGCTCCCGCCTGCTCCAGATATCTCTCGCTGGTTTTCAGGTCGGAAAGGACCGTCCCTAACGACCGGTTTCTTTCCAGGTTCCTCTTGGCCCGATAACGGAATGCCGCACCTTTCATTCGCAGATCGTCCCATCTCACGAGCCTCCGTATCTCGGAGTCATAGTTGACTTCCTGGTCGACGAAGCCCTTTGATTCCAGGATATGGAGATAGTCGAACACCCACGGTCCGCACTGATGTTTCCAACCAAGAGATCGCGCATGGAGAACACCTTTCTGGTGGTACTCAAAGGCCTCTTTATACTCTCCCTTAAGGCAGAGTATAAAGGCCCTCTCGTCGTTAATGGCTCGGGATATGAGGTGACCCAGGGAATCCCCTGGTAAGTTGTGTAGCCTATCCAGGTAGGGCTCCGCTTCCAACGTCCTACGGATCTCGAACAGAGAAAGGACCATCATTTGATCCGTGAAGATGATCACCTGCTGAAGATTCAGCAATACGCCCTTGGCGCGGACCGCTTCGATCATTCCCATGCCTCGCGCTATCCTTCCGCAGATAACAAAACAGTATCCCACGAGCGCAGCAGCCTTGAGGCTTGCTTCGTCATCGCCGAATTTCTCCAGGCTCCCCACCATGTTCTCATAATGGCTGACCACTTCAGAAAACATGCCCTTCCAAAAGAGGAATTCACACGTTGTCAGAATAGCGGACCTCACCATTTTGGCGTCGCCGACCCTATTCGCGAGATTTTGGAAATTACTGAAACACCTGAATGCCCTCTTGTGTTGACCCATTGTCTGCAGTATCTGGGCCATCACGATTTCTATCTTCGCAAGCCGGTCCCATCTCTTGAACCGGTTTGCAGTGTCCTTCGCTCTGACAAGAAGGGAAAGCTCGTCAGGCGCTGACATGTGATAGATGAGGAGAGAAATCCTTCCCAGGACACAGTCGAGATAATCGTCGACATTCGCTTCAGAAACACTCTCGTCCGCCATGGCGCAGAGACACTGATCGTAATAGGCAACGGCCTTTTCATCCTGTCCTGAACGAGACAGAATGTCAGCCGCGTCCTTGACAATAGGAAGTGCCTCACCGGAAATGCCGATCTTCAGATGGAGTTTGGCCAGGTTCGCTATCTCCGCTTCCCCGATGTTGTCAGGGGCGTTTTGGTAGAACTCGGTAATCTTGTCCAGCGCCCTTCTGGCTTCATCATCCGTAACATGCTCCGTGATAAAACCAGCCGGACCGGGACTGTTAAGGAGGTAGAAACCTCTTTCCTTTCCCTTTTTTTCGACGACGATATTCTTCGCTCTGAGCTTTCCGATTGCGTTGAGAAGGCTGATGACCGAAGCCCCAGAGAGGGATACGAGGGTATCGATTGAAACCGGTGAGGGTAGGAGGGTGAGATAAAGAATGACCTCCTTTCTGATACCATCAAAGCTCTGCCACAACTCGAACAGGTCGTGATCCTTCTTTTGCATGACTCTTACCCCGCATCAATCCTTGTTGGCATCAATAGACTACAATTATTTGTATTTTATGCAAGTTATCGTAGTACATCTCAGCACCACAAGGCAACAGTAATCAGGTCGAAAGACCTGTGAACTAAGCTCCGTCAGGTGTTTTCCGCATTTGGTATGCATCTTGAACAATGGATCTCGCCACACAGTAGTTGGGGTAGAAAGAGTAGCGTACATAGAGCGGTCTATTACTGCAAAGGAGACAAAGATGAACAGCAAAGCAATGGAAACAACGAGAAGTGATGACAGGCTGTACCCGGGCTATCGGTGGTTCGTTCTCGTGGTGCTTTGCGTGTTGACCGCAGCCAGCACCGTGGTAATGATCTCTCCTGCGCCATTGATGGGTCTCATTGCGAAAAGCCTCCATATAGAGCCGGGTGTGGCAACGGGAGCCATGATGGCGACTTTCCAGCTCGCCCTGGCTCTCTCCTGCATAGCCGGCGGTTTTCTATGCGACAAGTACGGCCTGAAGGCAACGTTCCTGGTGAGTAGCGTCCTGTTCACAGTCCCTACGCTTGCCCTAGCGTTCGTCGGCAACAGCCTGCCCGGCGTTGTTCTGATGCGCGTCATTCAGGCTCTCGGTGCCGGGCCGATCGCAGCCACGGTCGCTGCCGTTGCGGCGCTCTGGTTTCCTTTAAGCCAGAGGGCGATCGTTGCCGGACTTCAAGGCGCCATGTTTACGCTGGGCGTCGCTATCGGATTTCTCACGACCCCTGCGGCACTCTCGATATCGGACAACTGGCAGTCAGCCATGGCGTGGCAATCCATAGGCGGTTTTGTGAGTCTGCTGCTTGCGATTGTCTTTGCGTTTGGTCCCAGACCGCCGGCCCAGACCGACTTCGAAGCCTGTTCATCCGGCGCTGCCGTCGATGGGGACTTCAAGCTCGCCCTGAAACAGTCGGTCACCTGGATCGGCCTGCTGCTGATGGTGACGGTGACATGGATCTTCCAAGGTTTCAACGACCTGACCCCGGGCTACTTCGCCCTGGACAAGCCGGTGGGCGTCGGCTACGGGCCCATGACTGCAGGAAAGCTTATGAGCCTTGTTCAGATTGCCTTTATAGTTGGCTCGATTTCGACCGGTTTCATACTGGAAAAGGTGTTCAGAGGCAGAGTCCGGCCGGTGGTTACGATGGGGTATGCCCTGTTCGCCATCTTCGCCTTTTCGATCATCTTTCCTGCAGTATGGGGCGACATGTCGGTGCTGCCTGTTTGCCTGGCAATAGCCGGATTCTTCATCGGATTGGTGGGAGCCAACGTCATAGCCTTTGCCTCTAAGCACTACCCTGCCCATATTGCGGGCAAATTGGTCGGTATGTGGATGGGCGTAGGACTCTTTGGCGGTCTTGCGGGCATCGTAGCCGGCGCAACCGCGTTACACAACACCGGCAATTATCACGCATCGATTATTATCGTGTGCATCATTGCCATCATCGGCCTCATTTTTGCCCAGTTCCTCAAACCGCCGCAGGTATTCTGTATCGCCGATCAACCCTTGGAGGCAAAGGCCTTGAACAATGGGAAGCAACAGAGTTGACGCCAGTCATATTGATCTGAAATCGCCTGGTGGCATCGGCAGCCAAATAAATCAAAAGGAGCGTAAGCAGCAATAAAGGAGGCATGTATGGCTGATCAACCTGAAGTATCAACAGAAGTTAAGGAGTATGGAAACGAAAGAATGGAAGTGATCTACCGCAAAATCAGGTCGGCAAAGGAGTCCGGGGGCAGGTACCCGAAGTTAGCCCCGGGTGTGGCCGTGGAGGACGGAATCCTCATTGAGCGCGATGTTGCGCTGCCTCTGCGTGACGGTACCATCATTTACACCGACATTTACCGTCCCGACGGCGCCACCGACGTGCCCGCCATCGTGCCCTGGAGCCCATATGGGAAACGTGTGCCTTATTTATTAGGGGAAGGGCCACTTCCGGGAGTACCACGGGTTTCTCCTATGACCAAGTTCGAGGGTCCTGACCCTGCCTACTGGTGTAAACAGGGGTATGCCGTAATTAACGTTGATCCACGTGGCGTCGGCAATTCAGAAGGTGATATTCTCCAGTTTTGTTCCGGCGAAGGACGTGATGCCCACGATCTGATTGAGTGGGTGGCAGGAAGGGATTGGTGCAACGGCAAAGTGGGAATGTCCGGAAACTCGTGGGTCGCCATCGCACAGTGGTTTGCGGCGGCGGAAAGGCCGCCCCACCTGGCTGCTATCGCCCCCTGGGAGGGATTTGATGATATGTATCGCGATAGTCTCTGCATCGGTGGTGTCCCAGAAGTCGCATTCGGTCAGATTATCTTTCATATACTGTGTGGACCCAACCGTATGGAGGACAATTGCGCCATGATCCTGAAGTACCCCCTCATGAACGGCTATTGGAGCGATAAGATTGCACGCGTGGAGAATATCGAAATTCCAGCGTACGTGGTCGCTTCGTATAATCCCCTTCATACCCATGGAACCTTCGACGCCTTTCGCCGGATGGCCTCGCGCGACAAGTGGCTCCGCGTCCATAACACCCAGGAATGGGCCGACTACTACAATCCCGAAAACATCGAAGACCTGCGCCGCTTCTTCGATCGGTACCTGAAGGGGATCGAGAACGGCTGGGAAAAGACACCCAGGGTTCGCCTTTCTATTCTCGACCCTGGTGGCACCGATAAGGTAAACCGTTCCGAAAAGGAGTGGCCCCTTGCCCGAACAGAGTACCTAAAACTCTATCTCGATTCGAGCACAAACACGCTTTCAGCCGAGCCGCTGAAAAAGGAGTCTTCTACTGTCTACCGGGCCGACGACGGCAAAGGGCAAGCTGCCTTTACCATCAAGTTTAACGAAGACACCGAGCTGACCGGCTATATGAAACTGCGTTTATGGGTAGAAGCAGATGGGGCGAACGATATGGACCTGTTCGTGTATGTCAGTAAACTTGACGAAAAGGGCAACCACCTTCCAGCCCACGTGCTGGTATTCCCCAATCCTGGCGTTCGGGGCATACTGAGAGTTTCTCACCGTGAACTCGATGAGGCAAGGTCCAGGCCCTCCGAGCCCTATCTGCTTCATCGCCGGGAGCAACTCCTGAAACTCAAGGAGATTGTCCCGGTGGAAATCGGTATTTGGCCCATAGGTATGATCTGGCATGCGGGCCAGCAACTTCGCCTCGTTGTACAAGGGTACGCTTCCTGGTGGATGGAGGATATGCTCTTCCCCGGGGGACCGATATTTCGGTACGACGTTCGCAACAAAGGGAACCACATCATACATACGGGCGGGAAATACGATTCACATCTTCTTGTGCCGAAGATTCCAGGCTGATAAAAGGGCAGATCATCAGCGGGACCTGATTTCTTGTCGGACCAAATTAACCTTCCGATATATTCTAACAAAGATATTGAGCGGAGGGCTGGTTGAGAGCATAGAACCGCCTTTCTAACTGCGAAAAGTTAAGAAATGAGGGTCCAACAAAAACGTGCTGTGGACATGCCGCGGATGTTCCCGTCATCCTCTGTTTCAACTGACAAGTGCGCCATGACGTGGTGCATTTCATATACATGCATTACTTGCTCGTTTTCGACCGGCACAAGAGTGCCCTGTACCGATGGAGATCGGACAGAAGGGGTCCGCGAAGCTTGGCCGGGTTCCACCGGTTGGGTTATCATCAGCAGAGCGGACTGAAATGTACCGGGTTGCGCACCATCATGCGCAAGGCCGGGCTACCGTAGGATGTATGGCGAGTCAACGAATCTGTCATGGAAGCCTCTGTATTTACGAAAGACCTCCCTATTTAGTGTGATGGCTCGGGAGGAATGCGGCGTGATCCGGGTGGGCTTTGTCATCCCGCCTGGGAGGTACGAATAAGCCCGTGCCTGGGAGAGACTTACTCCTTTTCGTCTCTCTCCGGGAGCCGTCAGGGGTATAGCAGGAGCCTAACCATCCAATAAGGTTGAGAACGGGAACATGGGAACCGCATTCCGTCCGCCTGTGAAGCAGGCTATCCGTGGAGACCGGGGAAGGACGGATGCGGGGCGGAGCCCTCGCAGTAGTCTGAGGACGGGAAAGCCGTCCACATGGCGAAGGGGGGCAGAAGATCGGGGTGTTTTGAAGCCGGGGGAATGATCTGTGGACACAGAGTCAAGAGCCGTTATGGTTCTGATCCCCAGCGCAGGCCATGCATGCTCCCTGAGATGAGAATCCCGGAAAAAAGGCGGACGGATTTGAGATAGCGACAACAGGGAGTATAATATAGACAGAGGCGATTTCAAGGGGGAGGTCCATGGAGCCAAGAGTACTGTCTTATAGAGTAGTTTTGAGACCGGAGCCTGAAGGCGGCTATACCGTATTGGTGCCGTCGCTTCCCGGTTTGGTAACCTTCGGCGATACTATTGAAGAGGCAAAAGCGATGGCGCTGGATGCCATTGAGGCATATTTGAAGAGCCTGGAAAAACATGGCGAGGAGTTGAAGGATGATTCAGATACCTGGGAGAGTCTCCTGACCGTACGACATGCCTAAAGCACCGACGCTTACAGCCGATGAAGTAATTAAGATCCTTATGCGAAACGGATTCCTCCTTGATCATCAAAGCGGAAGCCACAGAGTTTACTTCAACCTAGAGACCAAGAGAAGGGTAGTAGTTCCTTACCACAAGAAAGACCTCCCAAGGGGAACACTGCTTTCGATTTTGAAAGAAGCGGGCCTGATCGATCATAGCAAATAGACTAAGAGAAGGGAACGGGGTCAGCCATTGACACGGGACAGGTTGAGGCTGTAGTGTAACTCTCGGGGAATTACAGGCAGTTGTTCAAAGAGGAGCGCGCCTTGTCCCATGTCAATGGCTGATCCCCATGTTGCCTGAAGCGCACGGGTGCCTTAAGTCAAGGATAAAGATTTGACCCCATGCCCCTCCAACGTTTATACGTCTATATTCCGTAGGCCTTGGCATTCCCCGGTAGTTGGTATATAATACCTACTATATGGCAACCGGGCTCATCATCCACACCAAAGAAATCAAGGAAGATGAATTAGTAGAAATCAAGGTGTGGCGGGCTCCGAGGACAAAGAACACACCTGACGGGGTCAAGATCTCGGTAGCATACGTCCGCAACGGTAAACGGCTGATAGGTTATGACAATGCTGAAGGCAAAGGATATCATCGGCACTTCATGGATCGAGAGGAGGCTTACGAATTCTCCGATATATGGACGCTCCTCGATGACTTCAAGAAAGACGTACGAGCAATACGAGGGAGGGACTGGGATGAGAGCTAAGAAGATACGCATTGAGATCAGAACACTCGACAGTGCCCTTCGGGAAGCCGGGGAAAGCTTCGAAAAGATAGCCGGAGGAAAAAGGGTGAAACGGAAAATGGCTCTGTACTTCAGCAATATCAAGGATCTCCGTAAAGTACTCACTGAGAAGCGGCTGGAACTGTTAAAAACCATCAAAGACAGGAAACCTTCCTCCATATACGAACTGGCACAGATGGTGGACAGGGACCTCAAGAACGTGCTTCAGGATGTGAGTTACCTTCGCGACATCGGCATGGTCGATGTCGCCGAGACCGACGACAGAAAGGTTCCTACTGTCGGTTATGATGTACTATCACTCGAAGTGGCCATATGACGGCCTGCAAAAAAATCCGAGGGCCGTTATGGAAGGCCGCCTTTGACGGCAGGTTAAATGCTCATTTGTCCTTTACAAAGTGACAAAAAGCATCTCCTGGGCTTTTTGTAAAGGAAATGGCCGCGTCCTTTCCACGTCCTTTGGGGACGTGAGACTCTCCTTAGGAACGAACGTCCCCTACGCCTCTAAATAGTGACCGCTGAATTGCTGAGAACAAGGTAAAAGGGGTAGTTACGGACCCAGCTCAGAACAGAACTGCCAGGCAACCAAAAAAAGAAGGGTGACATATGATAGAAGTAGACGCGAAGAAATGTACGGGATGCGGGTTCTGTGCTGACGAGTGCCCGGCAGGCATCTTTATGTTGAACTCGGCCCCTGATGGCAGCCGTACGGTGCAGGTGAGATATCTCAGCCATTGCATCGGCTGCGGCCACTGCGTCGCTATTTGTCCCCAA
>JBEKHB010000102.1:0-10573 GCA_050012495.1 Syntrophorhabdales bacterium | reverse complement strand
TATCCTCTCGTGCGCTTCAGCGTCACTACCTGAAGCAAGAACCGTATGCGGAAGAGCCGCACGTACGGGTCTGTGCGGGGGACGCCGGGCAACCGGCGTTCCTACCGCGACCACCGCCGCCACAGGTCCGACGTGGTGATCATAACAGCGTCCAGCCTCGTGAACGGCACCATCGACGATCTGCTCCGCTACGCTGCCGGTGCCCGGGGCGTCGGGTTTTACGGGCCGAGCGCGTCCATCATCCCCGACGCGCTCTTCGAACAAGGGGCGGACTTCATCCTGTCGCACCGGGTGCACGACCCGGAACGCTTTGTCGAAGCCCTGATGAGCGATATAGACATCGAATCCGCTCTCAGGAAGTATCAGAGACAACAGACCATGCTGCCCGCGAGCCCGTACACCAGCGGGTGCAAAGTGACGAGCCGTGGGTGACGGGTGAGCAGCTTCAAGGCGTTTCTTTGCTCGTCGCTTTTCACTTCCACTCGTTGCTCATGGCTGACTATCAGAGGAGGTCCGTGATGCATAGGCACATAAAACCGCGAAAGGGATGGCTCATTTTCTGTCTTGCGGCAGCCTTGCTCCTTGTGCAGTCCTTGGCGCACACAGCCAACCCGGCTGGGGGAAAGACCCGATGGATCACCGACATGTTGGGAAGACGGGTGCAGGTGGCTGACCCCCTCACAAGAGTCGCCCTCTTTGGCGGGCCTACCGGTCAGGTCGTCTATATCCTAGGCGCGAGAAGCGAGATTTGCGCCGTCACGAGCAGCTTCAAGGCGTCCGAGCTCGTCAATGCCTTCGATCCTACGGTGAAGAACCTGCCGGGACCGAGAAGCACGAGCGGCCACATCAACGTCGAAGAGCTGCTCCTGGCGGACCCCCAGCTCGTCATCGCGGGCACACTTGACGGCTCCATCGTGGAGAAGAAGACCAGGATACCGGTTGCCTACACGGAAAGCACCATGAACGAAGACTTCGGCTCTCTCAGACGGGAGATCCGCTTCTACGCAGCCATTTTTCAGAAAGAGGCGCGGGGCGAGAAGTACATCGCTTACCTGGACAGGACCATCACATTCCTCCGGTCCAGGACAAGCGCGATCCCCGCGGAAAAGCGGAAGAAGGTCTTCAACGGGTACAGCCAGAGCCATCTCGTGACGCTGGGCGGCGATACGTTCATGCACGAGCGTATCCTGACCGCGGGCTGCATCGACGCAACAGCCGCGATCGCTACGGCAGGGGTCAAGGAGGGGCTTCATATGGGCCTGTCGGAGATATCGATGGAAAAGGTGCTAGGCTGGGACCCTGATATCCTGATCATCGATTCTGGAAAGCGCGAGGACCTGTACAAAGACCCGAAGTGGAAGAACGTCACGGCAGTCCGCAACAGACAGGTGTTCAAGCAGCCTGTCGGGGTCTTTATCTGGGACCGGCCCACGGCCGAGGCCGCGGTACTCTATCCGCTGTGGCTTGCGAAAATGGCCTATCCCGAATACTTCAGGGACGTGGAACTCATAAAGGAAGTGAAGGGGTTCTATCACGAGTGCATGTCCTTTGACCTGAGCGACGCCCAGGCGCGCGCCCTGCTGGGCGGCAGTCTTGGCATCGCCTTCAGCAATACGCCAGGAAGAAGGTGATTGGGGACGATGCCTGGACGAGAGAAAAAGGTCCGTACCGGGGTTGGGCCGGGAAGGCTCCTCCTTCTGCTTGTTCTTTTGCTCGTCGTCATCGCCATGATTTCCCTCATGCTCGGCCAGTTGAGGATTCCTCCGGGCCAGATCGTGCGCATCCTTGTCTCTCCCATCCTGCCCGTAAAGCACACGTGGAACTCAACCCTCGAATCGGTCCTCTTCCAGGTCCGCCTTCCCCGTCTCCTGGCGGGGGTCCTCGTGGGCGCCGGCCTTTCGGTGTCCGGCGCCGCCTTTCAGGGCCTCTTCCGCAATCCCCTGGTGTCCGACCACATCCTGGGCGTCTCGGCGGGAGCGGGGCTCGGCGCCGCTTTGGCCATCCTTTTTTTTGGCAACATAGCCGCGATCCAGGGCCTCTCCTTCGCCTTCGGCCTGCTTGCGGTCTTCATGACCTACGGCCTGAGCCGGGTCTACAGGACGACCCCGGTGCTGATGCTCGTGCTCGCGGGCATCATCGTGGCCGCCTTTTTTTCGGCCTTTACGTCGCTCCTCAAATACATCGCCGATCCGGTCAACAACATGCCGTCCATCGTGTTCTGGCTCCTCGGCTCGCTCAATAATGCCTCCAACAAGGATATAATGGTTGCCGGTCCCATGATCGTGGTGGGCGTCGCCGTGCTCCTTCTCATACGATGGAGGATCAACCTTCTCGCCATGGGAGAGGAGGATGCGCGCGCCCTCGGGGTCGATACCGCGCGGGTCCGGACCACGATCATCATCTGCGCGACCATGATCTCCGCGGCGAGCGTCTCCATCGGCGGCATCATCGGCTGGATCGGCCTCGTGATCCCTCACATAGGGCGCATCCTCGTAGGCCCGGACAACAAGCGGCTCCTGCCCGTGGCGACCCTCATCGGCGCGTCCTATCTCGTAGCCGTGGATACGATAGCCCGTACCGCCATGGAGACGGAGATCCCCATCGGCATACTTACGGCCCTGGTGGGCGCCCCCATCTTCGCCTATCTCCTTCGAAAAAACCGGTCCGGGTGGTAGACGATGCCCCTTATTGCAGTCCACGATCTTGCCTTCAGCTACACGAACAGCATGGCCGACGCCATCTTCCGGGACGTGGCCTTTTCCGTAGGGGCGGGCGATGTCCTGTGCCTGCTGGGGCCTAACGGCACAGGAAAATCGACCCTCCTCAAGTGCTTGGGCAACGTGCTGCAAGGGTGGCGGGGCGTGATACTGCTCGACGGCAGCGACATCTCCGCGATGCGGCCCTCGGATGTGGCAAAAGGCATTGGGTACGTGCCCCAGAACCAGGCGCCGGGCTTTCCCTTTCTCGTGCGGGACATCGTGATCATGGGGCGGGCGCCCCACCTCAACGTCTTCTCGTCGCCTGCGGGCAGGGACAGGGAAATCGCGTGCAGGGCCATGGAAACCGTGGGCATCCTCAACCTTGCGGAGCGGCCGTGCACGACCCTGAGCGGCGGCGAGTGGCAGCTCACCCTCATCGCAAGGGCCCTCGCCCAGGAGCCGAGGGTGATGATGCTGGACGAGCCCACATCCCATCTGGACATGGGCAACCAGATCAGGATCCTTCGCGTGGTGAAGGCGCTGGGACAGAGCGGCTTGGGGGTTATCATGGCTTCCCATTTCCCGGACCATGCCTTCATTGCCGCGACGGAGGCGGCGATCCTCAACCACGAGCGCCTCGCGCAGAAGGGGACGCCCGACGAGGTCGTGACGGAGGCGAGCCTGCGGCAGACCTACGGCGTCGACGTGAAAGTCCTCTATGTGGGCGAGGGCGTCGGCCGCAAGGCTTGTTTTCCCACGCTTGCCGACCTTTGAAGCAGGCAGGCGAGCGCGGGAAACGTCCCCGGAAGCGCAAATGACTCGGGAAACTTTTTGAAAGAAAGCGGGCAGGTTTTTGTTGCGCCGCACGTGTTCTCCGCCTTCTTGAACGTCCTCAACCGGTTCATGTTTAGGATCATTGCGGCCCCCGAAATGACATATTAAGTTATTCTGAATCAAGCTTAAATCTTTTTAAGTTGACAGGGCCAACCATAATTGTCTAAAACTTCGAACATGTGGTCAGGGAATATGCGATTCATGAGGTGATGGTAAACCTCATAGCGTCAACGCGCGCTGAGAGGACTGAAAGCGCGCTGCCAACCGGACAGTAGCCAATACCCGAGAGGATTGGCGGAAAAAGTCACAAAACTCTAAATAAAATTTCTCTTGACAAGGGGGGGGTAGATCAAGTTTATACTATGTCACAAAAGACATAATGCTTTGGTAGTCGTTCAAACGTTTCAAGAACGCTGCACTATGCTTATCGCACTTGCCTGACGGAGAAAGCGGGACATAATCGCATCAGGAAACGGTAGCAACGAAAACACGAGGAGGAACGTATGAAGCGATTCTTGGGATTCATTGCGGCATTATTGTTTGTCATATCAGTGACGCCGGGCGTCCGGGCAGAAGACGCCCAGCCGCCGGCCGGCGCGGGGACCCAGACCCAGTCTCAACAGGGACCGTCGGGTCCGGCAAAGAACTACCAGGCATATGATTTGGGAGAGCTCTATGTGAAGGGGGAGAAACCGCCCACGTCGCAAGAGGTCACCCAAGTGACGGAATTCACCCAGGAGGAGATCGTGGCGACCCACAGCCAGAACGTGGCCGAGGCCCTGAGCCACGTCCCGGGCATCACGGTCACCACGGGCGCAAAAAACAGTCCCTCCATCTCCCTGCAGGGGCTCAACCAGACGGAGACCCTGGTGCTCATCGACGGCGTCCCCTACTACGAGACGAGCTACGGGTTTCTCAACCTCAACACTATTCCGGTAGAGAACATCGCGAAGATAGTGGTGGAAAAGGGTGTCTCATCGGTATTGTACGGGCCGAACAGCCTCGCAGGCGTCATCAACATCATCACCAAGAAGCCGACGGACAGGCCGTCCCTCGACATGAAGGCGGAGTACGGGGACTACCAGGCGTACGAATTGTCCGCGTCCCACGGCATGAAGGTGGGCATGCTCAGCTACTGGTTCGGTTACGACCACCAGGAATCGAAGGGGTGGTACCTGTCGAACGGCTTCCAGCCCACCACGACCTTGGTCACCTACAAGCCCGGAGGGAAAGTTCCTTACGTGCTTCAGAACAGCGACATCGTCCGCGACAACTCCGCCTTTGAGATGGACAGCGCATGGGCCAAGGTCGGCATAGAGCCGACGCCCGGTTCCGAGTATTACCTCAATTTTCATTATATAACCGCCAATTTCGGGGCGCCTGCATCCCTTTCGAGTATAAGCGGCAGTCCCCAGGTTTTCCTCACTGGGGCCCCGTTTTCGCAGTTGTGGCAGTGGCCTGCCTACAACAACTGGGGCGCAGACCTCTCAGGCCAGCAGAAGCTGGGCGACATAGTGACCCTCAAGGGCAAGCTCTTCTATCACAACCACGTCGACGTGGGCGACTTCTATTCCAATCCGGCCCTGACCCAGGAGATAGCGAGGAGCACCTACAAGGACAACATGATAGGCGGCTCCCTCCTCTCCGAGGTGAACGTGGCGGCTACAGACACCCTGAGGGCGGCCTTCAACTATCGCCGGGACGATCACCAGGAGCAGGCGACGGTCTCTCTGCCCTTCCAGGAAGCCGTCTCTTATACGGGCTCCCTGGGCATCGAGAACCAGTTTGACCCTCTCAAGAACCTCTCTATCGTGACCGGCGTGGCATATGACTGGTGGGAGGTGACGAAATCGAACCAGGACGAGACGAACAAAAGCGGCAACTTCACCGGTTTTGAAAACCTCCCGACCCCCAATGCGAATAGGGTGGACCCCATGGCCGGGGCGACCTATACCTTAGGCGACGGCACCAAGCTGTTCGGTTCCTGGGCGGAGAAGATCAGGTTCCCCACCCTGAGCCAGCTCTATTCGAGCAAGGGCGGCAACCCCGATTTGAAGCCTGAAGAAACCAATAACTACGTGGTCGGCGCCTCCCGCGCTATTAACCAGTATGCAACGGCCGAGACCTCGTTCTTCGTCCACGACGTGACGGACATGATCAACAGGAACGCACCCGGCCCCACCTCCCCCTATCTCAACTACGGGCAAGTGTTCTTCTGGGGTTTCGAAGGGATCGCCAAGATTTTTCCCACGAAAGCCCTGAGCTTCAGCGCCGGGTACACCTATACTAACGCAACGGACCAGAGCCCGGGCCGGGTGACCGACAGGGTGACCTATGCGCCGGAGAACAAGGTTGACCTGACCATGAAGTACCTGACCCCCGTGTGGGGGATCAAGACGGATTTCACCGCCACCTACGTGGGCAGCATGTGGGACCAGTTGCCGACTGCTTCTCAACCGTCGACGCCTGCCCTGGCGACAGGCAACTATTTCATCGTGGGTGCAAGGATATCGAAGGTCTTCTACAACAATGTCGAGGGCTATTTCGTCGTACATAACCTCTTTGACAAGAACTACCAGCAGGAGATCGGATACCCCGCGCCGGGCAGGAACATGTTTGTCGGCGTGAGATACAGCTATTAAGAGAGACAGCGTCCTGAAAAGGGACCGCAAGGAGCGCTTATTATGGCAAGAAGAATCTTATTCGTGTTATTTACCGTACTCGCCCTATCGTGTGCGTCAGGCGTCGCTTCTCTACAGGCGCTGACCATAGGAGGGGCTGTCCGTCAGCCCCTCAACCTCGGTCCGGAGGACCTGAGCCGGATGGAGTCCGTCTCCGTGAGGCTCAACGAGGTCACTAGGGACAGACAGTTCCACGGGGCCTTCACATACCGGGGCGTCCCCCTGCGTACGCTCCTGGATCTGGCGACCGTGGAAAAGGAAACATCGGTCTATTCGAAAGCCGTCGACCTTGCGGTGGTCGTGCGGAACAGACAAGGGCGGACCACGGTCATCTCCTGGGGAGAGCTGTTCTACAAAAATCCGTCGGAAGTGGTGGTGGCCATTTCCGGAACGCCCTTAAGACCGCACAGCACGAGCTGCGGGGGATGCCATGGCGCAGATACCTATCAGCCGGCCCTGGATCAGCTCAACCGGAAGGTCGTCTTTCCCAAGCTCGTGGTGGCGAACGACTTTTTTACCGACCGGAGCCTGGAGGACGTGGTCAGCATAGAAGTGGTCGACCTCAAAGGTGAGGCGGAAAAGAAGCGCATGAAGAAGCTCTTCACGCCGAAGCTTACCCTGGTTGTCAACGGAAAGACAACTGAGATCACCGACCTGCCCGGATACAAGCGCATGGACGCGCTCGTAAAAGAGGTGGGGGACGGCAGGGGCTATCATGGATTGAAGAACTTCAGCGGGGCGTCTCTCCGGGAGGTCCTTTCGAAGGCAGGCATAGGACAGGAAACGGATAGCGTGATCCTTGCCAGTGCCCCGGACGGCTACAGGGCGCTCTTCTCCTACGGCGAGGTGTTCCTTGCGCCCCAAGGCGAGAGGATACTCGTGGCGGACCGGCTCGACGGTCGCCTCATCGACGATAATGGCAGGTTCCTCCTTACCCCGCCCGATGATCTTGCCGCAGACCGGACCGTAAAAGCCGTGGAGCGGATAGAGGTCGTCTCCATGGCTGCCAGGCCGCGCATATACGTGATCGGCGTAGGCTGCGCGGATACAAGTCTTATTACACTGGAAGCCATCTCATACATAGGCAAGGCGGACGTCTTCGTCGCGCCGGAAGACATCAGCAGCCGTTTCGGGAAGTACATGGGAGGCAAGTCCGTCCTCTTCGACCCCCTCGATGACCTTGAGCCGTGGTTCAAGAAAAAGAAGGAGAATGCAGGGCTCTCCGATGCGGAGGTGAAAGAGAAGCTGGAGAAGCAACGGGCCCTTCACCTCGAACGGATAAGGGATGCCCTCAAGGAGGGGAGGAATGTAGCCCTCCTCGATTGGGGGGACCCCACTGTATTCGGCGGGTGGCAGCACTGGCTGGAATCGCAATTTCAGGGCCGGATAACGGTTGTGCCGGGGATCAGCGCTTTCAATGCAGGCAATGCGATGATGGTCAAGAACGTGGGCTGCAACGGCGCCGTCGTGCTCAGCTCGCCCAAGGGGCTCATCGGGAACGATGGCATGATCGGGGCGGTGGCCAAACGGGGCGATACCCTCGCCATCTTCATGGGGTTGAGAGACCTAAAGACGCTCGTTCCGCTCCTCGAGAAACACTACCCGGCCACAACACCGGTCCATGTTGTCTACAAGGCGGGTTATTCCAACAGCGAGCGCCTCGTGAAGACTACCCTGGCGGAAGTCGTGGCCGCAGCCGAGCGGGAGAAAGAACAGCACCTGGGCGTCATCTATATCGGCGCATGCCTGGCCGGGAGCGGTCCGGAAGCCTTGCCCCATGGACAGTGTCAAGGAGCGCAATGAGTTGCGCATAATGCCTATCCGGGAAGTCCCGCATCTTAAGGCAAGCCTTTTGGATAGGGCGTTGGCAGTATGGGCATAAACCGGTTGATGTCTTTCGTCGGCAGGTTTATGCTTTTTCAGGCATATTTCTTGTGTGAGAGCACGACAGGACGTTGCACAAAAGCAATAGGCATGCTCACAAAGCAGACGGGGTGTAACAAAGGATGGCCGGATCGGCTGTCGAACACAACTGGATTAAGTACGGCCTGGCGGCTCTGGCCATCCACGCGGCCATACTCGCGCTGCCCGTATCCGAAAAGGTGCACCGGGCGGCCGAGCAACGGATCGTCGACATCGTGGTCATGAGGCGGGAGGCGCCTCCGGCCGAGGCAGAACGGCCGAAGCCCCTGCCCAGGCGCCCCGTGCCCCGGGAGATCGTTGCCAGGTTCAGCCGGCAGGTTCCGGCCCAGCAGGCGCCCAAGGCGGCTGAAAAAAAGGAAGAGCCCCCATCCGCCGGGGCAGGGAACGTGCTCGACGAGCAGATTGTATCCCAGACTGCACCTGATCCAGGAGGCGGTGAAGGCCTCGGCATTGCCGGCGTCAATATCGCTGGGGGTAAGGTAGGCGCCGGCAGCGGCGGTACAGGCGATGGCACGGGCGCAGGCGGGAAGGGCAACGGCGCAGGCACGGGCGCCGGCAGGGGGGGCGGTCCTGTGGATGCGAGATTCGGCGAAGGCGACGGTCCGCAGATCGCGTATCAGGAGAAGCCGGAATACCCATTTGCGGCCAAGAGGCTTCAGAAGGAGGGGAAAGTGACCCTTGCGCTGACCATCGACGAAAAAGGTAAGCTGCAGAAGACGGCTGTCGTCGAGGCGACGGATCCGATGTTCGCCGCATCTGCAGTGGAAGCGATGAAGCGTTCGAGATTCCGGCCTGCCAGGCGAAACGGCGTCCCCGTCGCCTGTCAGGCGCCCTATACCATACGTTTTGGCTTTTAAGAGTGAAATAGTGAACCCTCCCTGCCGTCGCGGGGCGGCTGCACGTGGCCCCGGGTGCCCCCTCCAGGACGATGTCCGCATCCGGAAGGACACAACAGCACGTGTGGATGGTCCGGAAATAAAAAGAACAAGAAAGAAGGTTAAGCTATGTGGCACATACTCGTAAGGGGCGGATGGATGATGCTCCCCATCGCGATCTGCTCGCTGGTGTCGGTGACGGTCATCATCGAAAGGTTTTTCTTTTTCAGGCGTCTCCGCGCGGTGACACGGGCCGAGGAAGTCATCGGCCTCGTACGTAAAGGTTGCCTCGAAGAGGCCTTGCGCATCACGGACGAGGCCGAAGGGTTGAAGGGGCCGCGCTTGCCCGTGATGAAGGTGCTCTCGGCAGGCATTACCCATGTTTTCGAGGCCGCGGGCGCGATGGAGGCGGCGGCCATGGTTGAGATATCGGCCATGAAACGGGGACTGGTCGCGCTGGACACCATCATAACCCTTTCTCCCCTCCTTGGCCTGCTTGGCACCATCATAGGCATGATCGGCGCCTTCAACGTGATGGCTACTGCCGGTCTGGGCCAGCCCCATGCGGTCACGGGGGGCGTCGCAGAGGCCCTCGTCTGCACTGCCGCCGGCATTGCCGTTGCTGTCGTGACCCTCATACCGTACAACTACTTTCTCTCCCGGGTCGAAGGGGAGACGGATGTGATCGAAGTCTACGCAACCAGGCTGGAACTGGCCGTCAACGGCGCCTCCAGGGAACGTGTATCGTGAAGATCGTCCGGCGACAGAGGAAAAAGGCCAGGATCGAGATCATACCCATGATCGACACGATGTTTTTCCTCCTGGTTTTTTTCATGGTTGCCACGCTCTCCATGACCGTGCAGAGGGGAATCCCTGTGAACCTGCCCCACGCTGCAACCGCCCTGGAAGAGCTGCACCAGGTGGTGACGCTTACGGTCACGAAGGAAGGGAAACTCCTCTTTGACAAGGAGCCTATAGCTTCCGTTGACGAAGTTGCAACGCGCCTCGCGCGCTGGAAGACAACGGGTGCGGACGTCTACGTGGTGATCAACGCGGACCGGGCGGTGGAGCACGGCAGGGTAGTCGACGTCATGGACGCGGTGAGGCAGGCAGGGGTGACGAGGGTCGCGGTGGCGGTGAGGCCGCTTTCCCCGTAAGATTGCGGAATACCCGAAAGAGGCGAATCGATGTGGGGTATACGCGCAGATGCCACGTGACCCCGGCTCAAAGAAGCCGTGTATAATTCAAAGAAGTTGGAAAGGGCTTAATTGATATCGGGCTCCGATCTGTGAAAGCTCTGGAACCGCACGTTGCTCCTATTGTATCATTAATTTAGGTGTCGATCGATGCGACTTTGGGGCAACGACTATGACAAGATGGAATTCGCCGGCGCCTTCGGGGACTTGAGGGGCGCTAGGGACGTTGCTTCATTCTGTACATTCTCACTCATGGGACCTCTTATCAACCTTTTGAACCGCCCTCGTGATCGACGCAGTGGTAACCCCGAGATTCCGGGCAATCTCCGCTGCAGGAAGGCCAAACTCTGTGGTTGCCCGGTAGG
>JBEKHB010000101.1:0-10573 GCA_050012495.1 Syntrophorhabdales bacterium | reverse complement strand
ATGAGGGGGAAGGCTCCAACGGCTTTGCCGCTGGAGGGGGCGCTGAGCCCCAATAGTAAAATCCTTTATGAGGGGGAAGGCTCCAACGGCTTTGCCGCTGGAGGGGGCGCTGAGCCCCAATAATTGATGCATAAGGAAGGCGAGGACAGAGGGGTGTCGATCAGCATTGGAGGGGAGATGGAAGCGCGCCTTTCTCTGTCCGGTCGCCTATCCCTTGAGAACCTGCGCTACGTCATGGAGCGGGTCGACCTGCTTCTGGATCAGCCGCTGCTGAAGAGCCTGGCCGTCGACCTCGCGGGGCTCGTGCGTATTGACAGTGCAGGCGGTCTCTTTCTGCTGCGCATGCAGGAGGAGGCGCGCCGCCGGTCCATACCCTTCGAGTTCCTCAACATATCCCCCAGAGTCAGGGGTATAACCGATCTTCTCGATAAAAGCGTGATCCAGCCGAGGCCGTCCCCTTCGGTGCGGTCCGGAGGTTTTTTTGAAGAGGTAGGTGAGACGAGCATCATGTTTCTTGGCGATTTCAGCCAGTGCATGACCTTCGGCGGCATACTGTTCTCGGAAGTACTCTATTCCGCCCTGCACCCCGCGTCGGTACGATGGAAGGATGTCCTGCTCTCCGTGAAAAAGATCGGCGTCGACGGTCTGCCGATACTGGCTCTCATCAGTTTTCTTATGGGCCTTATCATTGCGTTCATGTCTTCGCTGCAGCTCAAGCAGTTCGGGGCGAACATGTACGTCGCCTCCCTGGTGGCACTCGCGATGGTCAGGGAGCTGGGACCCATCATCACGGCGATCCTTGTAGCCGGGAGATCGGGGTCGGCAATTGCCGCGGAAATAGGCAGCATGAGGGTGAACGAGGAGGTGGACGCCCTTGTGACCATGGGATTCAACCCCGTCAGGTTCCTCGCGGTCCCCAAGGTATTGGCCGCTATCCTGGTCGTCCCCCTTCTCACGTTCTTTTCCGATCTGTGTGCGATTGGAGGGGGCATGGCCGTGGGCATACTTGGCCTCGATTTGACCTTCCATACGTACACAGAGCTGACATCATGGGCGCTTACCGTGCACGATGTCGTGACCGGGGTGGTGAAGACAATGGTATTTGCCGTTCTCATTGTGGGGATAGGATGCCAGCGGGGTTTTAGCGTAGCCGGAGGGGCTGAAGAAGTGGGAAATGCCACTACCTCGGCGGTAGTCGCCGGGTTGTTTCTCATCATTGTGACCGATTCCATATTCGCCTTGGTCCTCAACTATGTCAAGTGGTGAACACCCCGTCAATGAAGGGATGGGCGATAGCCGGGTGATCAAGGTTGAGGACCTGTCGGTCCGGTATGGCGATGACGTGATTCTGCAGGACGTGACCATGGAGGTTTTCCGGGGCGAGATCATGGTCGTCGCGGGGGGGAGCGGCTCGGGCAAATCAACGCTGTTGCGCCACATGGTCGGTCTTTCCAGACCCTCATCAGGCCGGGTGGAGATCAATGGTATCGATATCACGACCGCGTCGGCGGCGGAGCTGAGGGCGGTGATGAGAGGGATAGGCATGCTTTTCCAATCGAGCGGCCTTCTCAGCTCGATGACCCTGGCGGAGAATATAGCGCTCCCCCTGTCCGAGTTCACCGACATGCCCGACGCTTTCATCGAGGCAGTCGTCCGGATGAAGCTCGCTATGGTAGGGCTTGAAGGTTACGAGGACCATTTCCCGAACGAGTTGTCGGGCGGGATGAGAAAGAGGGCCGGCATCGCCAGGGCCATGGCGCTCGATCCTGACATACTTTTTCTTGACGAGCCTTTCGCGGGCCTCGACCCCATCACCTCGGCCGGCCTCGACCTCCTGGTGAAAAGGATCAACCAGAGGATGGGGACGACTATGGTGATCGTGAGCCATGAGCTGGAATCGATTTTCAGCCTGGCCCAAAGAATAGTGATGCTGGACAGGGGCAAAAGGGGTATAATTGCGCAGGGAGACCCCAGAGCGTTGAGGGATGAATCCCCGAACCCGCACGTGAGGCATTTTTTTAACCGGGAGATTGAGGAAAAGGACGAAACAGGGAGGCACGGGGCGTAAATGGCGCAGAATCGGAACTATTTTCTGACCGGTCTCTTTGTTACCGTCGGCGTGATGATAGGCGTGGCCGGTGTCATCTGGCTTGGCGCCTCGAAGTATTTTCAGAAGGGGTCCATGTACGTCACGTACTTCGATGAGTCCGTCCAGGGACTCCAGACCGATTCGGTCGTCAAGTTCAGGGGTGTTGACATAGGCACCGTACGCCGGATAGGGGTTGCGCCGGACCAGCGCCTGGTCGAGGTCGTCATGAAGATCGAGGTAACGGACTTCAACGTGAGCGGCGTGGTGGCACAACTGACCCTCGCCGGCATCACAGGTATTGTGTACGTGGAGCTGGACCGGAAGAAGCCGGACGAGCCAAGCCTCACCCCTACCGGGTTCCGGCCGCCTTACCCGGTCATACCGTCTGCCCCGTCGGATATCAAGCAGATCGAAAGCAGCGTCAACGAGGTGATGAAGCGTATAAAAGAGATTGACTTTGCGGGTATTTCCACTCAAGTGGTGAAGACGACAAAGGCCATCGACGGCCTTGTAAACAGTGACAAGATTAAGGGCATCATGAGGGATGCCGGGGTGGCGGCAGGGAAGCTGGCAGATGCATCGGAGAAGATTGACAACTTCGTGGCCGGGGGATCGGTCCATGAGGTGGTTGCCGAGGCCGGGAATGCCGTGAGGGAGGCGAGGGCGGTGATAGCCCAGGTAAAAGTCGAGATAGAAGGTATGAAAATGGCAAATACCGCGGGCACCGTAAACCGGTTCGTGGAGAGGACGTCGACAAAGGTAGATTCGACGCTCACGGAGGTTGAGCTCACGGCGGAGACGCTGAGGCGGGCGGCAGATTCGCTGGAAGCACTTATCGACCGGGTAAACGACGACCCATCTCTGCTCATCTTCAGCCGTCCCCTTAAAGGAGAATAGTATATGGCGGCCGCAGGGTCCAGGGCAGCTTCCGTCATTGTGGTGTTCGCATGTCTGTTTCTTCTGGCGAGCTGTTTTCCGGGGGGCACGGCCCCCGTGAGGGTCGAATTCTATACGCTGGACTACATCCCCCCGGTCTCGGCACGCGGGCACCTCGACCAGGTGATAAGGTTTGACAGGTTTTCGGTCGCCGAGTCTTACAATAGCCCGGCCATGGTCTACAGGCCCAAGGCGTACAAGCTCGCCGTCTACCACTACCACAGATGGAGGACCGGACCCGGAGAGATGGTGACGGATTACCTCGTCCGGGATTTTCGTTCCTCCGGACTCTTCCAGGCGGTCTTTTCCTATCGTCAGCGGGAAGATGCGAGGTTCGAGGTTGACGGCGCCGTTGAAGAATTTCTGGAAGCGAGGGAAGGGGACGGATGGAAGGCGGTCCTGGGTCTCGCTGTCACGCTTCTCGACCGGAGTAAGCCCGAGATCACTTCGAGGGTCATGTTCCAGAAGCGATACCGGGCTTTAGAGCCTATTTCGGATCAATCACCCGGAGGCTTCGCTCGCGGGATGAGCGCGGCCATGGCGCGGCTATCGGCGGAGATCACGGGTGATGTGGTTAGTGCGGCCGGCCTGGCAGACAGGTGATGCCCAGTCGGCCTCGAGCCCCATCTCCATGTTGCCTTACCGGGTCGCGCCCTCCGGGTGGCGCCTTTGAATGCAGCTCGGTATCAGGTTTCGGATGAACCTGTTTATTTGGTCGTCGAGGGATGACAGCTCTTCGTTCTTTCCCCGGACACCGGCTTCTTCCTGAAGGGGATCGCTTTTTCATCTATCCCGGCAATGATTGCACTATAGTTTATCCGCTTTTGCCGGGTGTCAAGCGCGGGAATCACAGCGGAGGGGTTGCGCCCGCTCCTCTTGCAATAGGGCGCCCGCGCATGGTAAATTCATCATCTAAGAACTACGAGAGGAGAATCAATCGAGTGGACGAAATAGAAAAAGAGGTAATCGTGGCGGAAAGGAGTTCTCTCCCCGTCAGCTTCGATCCCTTAAAACAGTACCTTGCCGAGATATCGCGGTATCCGCTGCTCACGAGGGCAGAGGAGTTGAGACTTGCGGAAAAAGCTTACAAATATAATGACAAAGAGGCTGCCCGCCAGATCATCCTATCGAATCTCAAGCTTGTGGTGAAAATAGCCCTTGGCTACTACAATACCTACCTGAACGTGCGCGACCTTATTCAAGAGGGGAATATCGGGCTTATGCAGGCGGTAAGGAAATATAACCCTTACAAGGGCACCAGGTTCTCAACATATGCCTCCTTCTGGATCAGGGCCTACATCCTGAAATATATCCGCGATAACTGGAGTCTGGTGAAGGTGGGTACCACAGAGAGCCAGAAGAAGCTTTTTTATGGTCTGGAAAAGGAGAAGAAAAGGCTCGAAGCAAAGGGTATCCTGCCCGTGCCCCAGCTCCTTGCGCACAACCTCGACGTCACAGAGGAAGATGTGGCAGATATGGAAAAGAGGCTCGTGATGACCGACGTCTCTCTCGATCAGCCTTTATATGAAAATGGCGGAGAGACGATGATGGACATGATGCAGGCCGATCAGGATATCGAAGAGGTGATCGAGGAAAGGGAGAAGCAAAAGATAGCCTTCCGAAAGATAGCGGAGTTCAGGAAGGGGCTCAGCGAGAGGGAGCTCTACATCTTCGAGCACCGGATCATGACCGACGAGCCGGAGACGTTGCAAGAGATCGGGGACCACTTCAACATCTCAAGGGAGAGGGCGAGACAGATTGAAAAAGTGCTTTCCGACAAAGTGTCGAAATACCTTATCGGCGGCGAGACAAAAACCGGCGCTAGGGCGGGGAGCCTCGCCGGGCCGGCCTAATTCGGCCGCCCCAGGCCTCGATCCCGGCGAGCATGATGCAGCTCTCGCTCATTTCCCGCGTTGAACTCGTAGAATATGCGTTAAAGAGAGGCTTGCGCCGAAGGCAGAAGCAAAGCGGCCACAGGTTCCGCCACGACAGTCACCGCTATTGTCGAAGTCTCCCCGTGCATCGCATATCCGTAGAAGCGTCGAAGGAAATACCGTAGTCCCACGGATAGACGCACTTATTCCGGTATACTAAGCTTATCATGGTCACAATGAGGCAGCATGTGAGGGAGAATGTGTTCCCTTTGCCTTCATACTCAATCGGAAGCGAACGGAGAGCTATGATGAAGATCGCTCGCCGACGTTCCAGTGATTGCAGTCAGGGGTGAGATTGTTTTTCAACTAAATCCTTAAGGGAGGGGAGTATGAGGTATTTGAAAGTTGGGATCTGTATAGCCGTACTATTCGCATTTGTTGTATTCCCACTTACTGCTTTTTCGGCGCCAAAATCAAAGGACAAGATTGTTGTCGGCATGTCGAGGCCTCTCTCGGGTTGGATGGCTGCTATCGGAGACTCGTCATTCAGACCGGTCTATGAGATCTGGGTCAAGGAGGTCAATGCCCAGGGAGGGATTTTCGTCAAGGAGTACAACAAGAAACTGCCCATAGAATTGAAGATATATGATGACAAGAGCGATGTAGGAACAATGACAAGGCTCACGGAGAGGCTGATCCTCCTGGACAAGGTCGACTTCCTGTGGCCCGCCTGCGGCACTGCTTTCCTTTTTGCCCAGGCCCCCATCGCGGCCAAGTACAACAAAATCCTCCTGACGATGGAAGGGGGCGCCACAACCATCAGGGACATGCTTCCCAGCCTGCCTTATCTCTTTATTACCTTGAGTTTCTCCGACTGGTATGAGATACCGGTCCTGGCGGATATTCTTGCCGACAAGGGCGTCAAGACGGCCTATATCATCTCCATGGCCGACCTCTTCGGCATAGAATACACGGGTGTTTCGAGCATAGAGCTGCCGAAGAAGGGAATCAACATCGTCGGCGTGAAGAGCGTACCGCCTGACATTAAAGACCTCTCGTCCATATTGAAGGAGGCTCAGGCTTCCAAGGCCGACGCCTTACTGGTTCTCGGCTACCCTGACGTAGTCATACTGGCTACCAAGCAATGTATGGAACTCAACTATAATCCAAAGGTCTTCCTCGGAGGTCCCGGGGTCAATTACGGGTTCTACCACGTCATATTCGGTCCGGCCGCGGAAGGCGTGTTGGGCTTTGCTACGGCAGGCGACAAATCGTCCCCGGCTGCCAAGGCGCTTTACGAAAAACTGTGGAAAGGCAAACCTGAGGAGGCCCACGACTACTGGGGACAGATTCTCTACTGGGGTGTGTTGGATTTCTGGAAGCAGGCCATTGAGAAGGCCGGTACCCTCGACAATAAGAAGGTACGGGATGTTATGGCCACGTCGACCTTCAATACCATTCTCGGGCCGACGCGCTTCGTCAACGGTCTCCTGGATAAAGAGTCTCACCTTGGTGAGATCGGCCAGTGGCAAAAGGGACAGATGGAGATCGTAGGTCCCGAGAAGAAGGCGACTGCTCCGTTCATCTATCCCAAGCCTGACTGGCCCGCCGCACCGGCCAAGAAGTAGATTGAATTTTGAATTCGCTCCGGGCCGTAAAGCTCGGCCCGGAGGTCCGTCACGCGGTCTGGTCTGACCTGCCGGGGGAGCGGCTTGAGAAAGACCGATGCAGATCGACCCATTGTGCCCACCGTGGTAAGGAAGCAGCCTGAAGGAGAGCAAGTAATGCCGCCGATGCGTACGCATTGACGCTTCCGGCGCCCTAAGGCTGTCTACAGGCGGGATTTACGAAACATAGGAAGCTTCTTCCATGATTGTTCAAATTATAGACGTAGTAGTTGCCGGTCTTCTGCTGGGCGGCATTTATGCCTTGATCTCCGTGGGGCTCAGCCTCCAGTATGGTGTTGCCAGGGTGCTGAACGTGGCCCATGGCGAATTCATGATGCTTGGGGCTTTGAGTACCTGGGCCCTCAACAGGGCTTACGGTTTAAACCCTCTCATATGCATGGCCGCGTGCGGTCCGATCGCCTTCGTGATCGGCTATGTCCTTCACAGGACCCTGATCAAGCGCCTGAGGAGCTTTTCGCCGTCCGCGGCTGTCTTTGAGGGTAATTCGATGCTCGCCTCTTTCGGCCTCCTCTTCATCATCCAGAACATAGCATCCATCATATGGGGCACCGAGATCAAAGCGTATACGTTCATGGCTTATCCCGTCAGCGTCCTCGGCGCCCTCTTTGCCGCCAACCGTCTGGTGACCCTTGCCTTTGCCGTGGTCATAGGGGTGGTCTTCTATATTTTTCTGGTCCGTACACGCCTGGGAAAGGCGATCAGGGCAGCGGCCCAGGACCCGACAACCGCCGGGCTTATGGGGGTCAATATCAACCAGGTGCTTGCTTTGTGCTTTGGGTTTGGCGCCCTGATGGCCGGTCTTGCCGGGGTGCTCGTGAGCATGTCCTATCCCGTTCATACAACGATGGGCTTCGAATATACGATCATTACCATAGTTGTGGTTGTCCTGGGCGGGTTGGGCAGCATTCCCGGCAGCTTCATCGGGGGCTTCATATTGGGGCTCATCGGCAGCATCGTGACCAAGATAGAGCCCGGCTTGTCGCTGGCCGCCTACTACCTGATTTTCATGCTTTTGCTCTGGATAAAGCCAACCGGTCTTATGGGGAAATAGAGAGATGAACGTTCGGGCTACTACTTCCAAGGGTCTTTACTCATGGGGATTTGCTATCCTTGTCTTTATAGTGCTTGCTTTTTTGCCCCTCTACGGGTCTGTCTACACGATGATACTGATGA
This sequence comes from Syntrophorhabdales bacterium, assembly GCA_050012495.1. GTDB lineage: Bacteria > Desulfobacterota > Syntrophorhabdia > Syntrophorhabdales > WCHB1-27 > BOG-1155. Next base: position 2,813 of record JBEKHB010000101.1, on the reverse strand, counting down.
CCGCCGTCATCATGTACGTCGCCTTGACGGTGAGCTGGGTCATGTTTTCCGGCCCTACCGGGAACATCTCACTGGCGCCGGCAGCGTTTCTCGGCGTCGGCATCTATACCGCGGCCGTGCTTGGAAAGACGCTCCCCATGCCGGTCGTCATCGTCATCGGCGCCCTGGCCAGTTTTTTTCTCGCCCTTCTCGTAGGTGCGTTGACGCTAAGGCTGAGAGGCATTTACTTTTCTATATTTACCTTCGGTCTCGTCGTGCTCATCCAGCAGCTTATCCTGTGGTATGAGGTGAGATTCACTCACACCCGGGGCAGATTCGTTGTCGTCCTGGACAACACGACGATTTTCTACGTCATGCTGGCTATCTTAGCGGCACTGCTCGTTGCCGCCTACCTGATCAGACAGTCGAAGTACGGGTCGGCCTTGCGGAGCATCGGTGAGGACGAAGAAGCCTCGGCCCATGCCGGCGTCAATGTGACGGTCCTGAAGACAATCATGTTCGGCGTCAGCGCTCTCTTCATGGGAGCGACCGGGGCGATCATGGCGACCAAATGGACCTATATCGACCCCTACATCGCCTTCAATCCCCTCTTTTCCTTTATGCCTGTCTTGATGGCTATTTTCGGCGGTATGGGGACATTCTATGGTCCTATACTGGGGGCGGTCGTTTTTGCCTATCTGGAAGAGTTGTTGATCACCCAGTTCCCCTACTATTACATGCTCATATTTGGCGTCATAATGGTTGTTGCCATAGCGTATATGCCGGACGGATTGGTAGGTTTGGCTCAAAAGTGGCGGAAGAGAGCCCGGGCGGAGAATCATGCCAATACTTGAAGGGAAAAAGGTGACGAAGTGTTTCGGAGGGTTGACGGCGGTATCATCCGTCGACTTCCATGTTGACCAGGGCGAGATCTCAGGCCTGATCGGCCCCAACGGCGCGGGGAAAACTACGCTGTTCAACCTCATATCCGCCGCTATTACGCCGGACTCAGGGGTGATTGAATTCAAGGGTGAGAAGATCAGCGGGCTGAAGGCACATCAGGTCTGCAGGACTGGCGTGGCCAGGACCTTCCAGTCCGTGAGGGTGTTCCCCAACATGTCCGTTTTCGAGAATGTGTCCCTGGGCGCGGTATTCGGGTCGAAGACCGGCATGTCAGCGGCCGATGGCGCCAGGGAGGCGATGAAGCTGCTGGAGTTTGTCGGTTTGTCTACGGTGCGCTCCAGTCTTGCGAAGGACTTGACCCTGGCCAACCAGAAGCGTCTCGAAGTCGCAAAAGCCCTCGCAACCCAGCCTGAGCTATTGTTGCTCGACGAGCTGATCGCGGGACTGAACGCCACGGAAGCAGCCGAGGTGATGGGCCTGGTCACCGCCATTCGGGACAGGGGGATTACCATATTGATGATCGAACACGTGATGAAAGCGATCATGAGCATGTGCGACCGTATCACGGTTCTTCATCATGGAGAGAAGATTGCGGAAGGCACGCCCGAGGAAGTTACAAACAACGCGACTGTAATCAAGGTCTATTTGGGGAAATAGTATGATGCTCGAAGTGAGCGGGGTGAACGTCTATTATAGGAAAGTAAGGGCCCTGTGGGACGTGTCTCTCAAGGTAGAAGAAAGGGAGATCGTCGCCTTGATAGGGGCTAACGGCGCCGGTAAGACAACGACTCTCGGCGCCATCACCGGGCTGCTCCATCCCGCGTCAGGCTCCATAGAGTTTTGCGGCCGGAGGATCGACCGGATGGCGTCTTACCAAATCGTGAAAATGGGTATTTCCCATATCCCCGAGGGGGGCAAACCTTTTCCGGATATGACGATTCGTGAGAACCTGGAGATGGGGGCTTACAACAACACGGTTTGGCACAACAAAAAAGAGACCCTGGAACAGGTATACGAGATGTTCCCTCTCCTCAAACAGAGAGACGGACAACTGGCCCGAACCTTGAGCGGCGGCGAGAGGCAGATGCTTGCCATAGGACGAGGTTTGATGTCAAGGCCCAAGCTGTGCGTTCTTGACGAGCCTTCCTACGGATTGTCGCCGCTCATGGTCGACGAGATCTTCGGTGTCATCAAGACCCTGCGTGATGAGGGGATGACGATCCTGGTGGTCGAACAGGACGTCCAGCAGGGTCTGGAGGTCGCAGATCGGGGATACGTGCTCGAGAATGGCCACGTGGTCCTCGAAGGGAAGGGCGCCGATCTTCTTCAAAACGATCACGTTAAAAAGGCATACCTGGGTTTGTAGACATGGCTGTGAACGGCCCGCGGATTAATGCATAATCGTCTTGCCGCCGGCGAGCCGCCTCGATGTTTTCTTGTCCATACCTTTCGCTCTCCCGGTCCGGACAAAGGACCTGGGGTTCTCGTTGTAGAGCCGCCCGCTTGTAAAGCGGTTACCGAGAGAGCACATAAGTAACGAGAGAAAAAGCCGCATAGGGAGGCAAAACCGATTCAGGCAAAATTAAAGAGCAAGAAAGATATGGTTCGGATATAATAAGGGGCAGTTAATGCTTATACGAAGGGGGTAGAGCGATGGCAGGAGAACTGGTCAAGTTGTTGTCGGATTTGGAGGAAGAGAAGGCATTACAGTTCGTCGATCAGGCTCTGGACAAGGGAGTGGATGCCGCGGATCTCCTGGCAGAAACCAAGGAGGCAATGAGCCTTGTGGGCCAGAGATTCGCGAGCTGCGAGTACTTCATTCCGGACCTGATTTTTTCCGGTGAGATCCTGAAACAGATTATCCAGAAGCTTGAGCCGCATCTGAGGAAAACCCAGGGCGCGGCGAAGCTTGGGAAGGTCGTTGTGGGAAC
>JBEKHB010000100.1:0-10631 GCA_050012495.1 Syntrophorhabdales bacterium | reverse complement strand
GTCGGCCTTTCCCCTGCTATCCGTATGTCCTTCATTATTATAAATATGCCGCAAGATTACAAGAACTATTTCAGGCTTTTCGTGAGAAAGACGGCATCGATGCACACCCGAAGAGAAACGCCCTTCCGGGGAAGAACCTGCCGGACAGGTCCCGGTTCTGGTGCGACCCAGCGAGGCAATATGGAGCTACAGGCGGGGTACCCAGCTCAAAATTGCTTTGCTGGGTCGCGCCCGCCGGTCGCCTATATTTGTGGGTCGTGTCATTTTTTCAAAAAAACCGCCAAGATGCGTTTTGTCAGTCCTGGTTGTCACTCCTCCTTGTCAAAAGCTGTCAAAAAAATGCCAGTTTAGTCGTCACCCCGGTGAAAACCTGGGTCCAGGCGGTTCGTAATCGGCTGAAATTACTGGATGTCCCGCCTGCGCGGGATTAAGGCCCGCTTCGCTCTACCGGCGTCCGCCGGAATGACGGGAAACGACACCGGGACGATTTTTTCACAGCTTCTCTCCCATCCTTGTCACTTTGACAGGAGAACGGAAAAGAGAGAAACTCTTATGAGACCGGGCAGTTTGTTGAGATGCCCTGGAGAGATGACAGAAACAGCGCGGAATTTTATACGCATCGCGACCTATCTGGTGAACACCCCTACGTGCTGCCAACGACAAGGGTTGCTATTCTGTGTTACGATAAACGTGTGATTTGAGGCTCAGACAAAGTATGGGCCGGCTGCATGCGGGAAATCATGGCCATTTTCTTGCGTGATGCAGCACTCTCAGTATCTGGACGGCGGCCCCTCGAACCCAGTAAACAACTATGAACGGGGTGCCGGAAACAATCAATTCGCGTGAGCCCGACAGTCTCCCTGGCCTTCCTATGTTTGGCTGGTCTATCAAATACTCGACTGCTTCTATTATTCTCGTGGCCATTCGGTGGGCCGCTTCGGTGTTATCGAGAGCTATGTATTCACCTGCTTCCCGGAGGTCACCCATAGCTTTATGGGTCCATTCCAGGCGCATACGCTATTTCCTGCCCCATTTTCCTAACTCTGCAACCGCCTCTTCGTGAGAAACAACCCTCCCTTCTTCGGCGTCCGCTATGCCTTCCTTGATGGCCTCCACCTGCCACTCCTGGACCGCCACGAACTCTTCGATTGCAAGGGTAGCGAGATATGACCTCGATCGATCTGTCGCTTTTGACAGATTGTCTAATCGTGCGGCCAACTCTTCCGATACTCTCACCGTTATGAGAGAAGCTTTCTTCATAAGAACCTCGTGCACAGTGTATTCATATATGGTTACATTATCCAGTCCCGGCACAAATAAGTCAAGATGATAGTTCTGCAAGCTGACCGGCGTCGCTCTTGCCCACCAACCGGAAGAAACTGCTCAATAACTCCCCATCCGGGTGCGACCCAGCAAGGCAATATGGAGCTGGGTACGAACGTGTGAAAAAATCGTTTGAGGACCCCTTGCCGTCATTCCGGCGAAAGCCGGCAGAGCGCAGCGGGCATTAATCCCGCGAAGGCGGGACATCCAGCTTTTTCAGTACGTTACAAACGGCCTGGACCCCGGCCTCCGCCGGGGTGACGACAAAAAGGCAATTATTGCACACGTTCTACCCCGCCGGTCGCCTATATTTGTGGGTCGTGTCATTTTTTACAGAAAACCGCAGAGAATGCTTTTTGTCACATAGAGAGCATATGTTTGGAAAACTCGATTTCTTCACACGTTCGCACCCCGAGCATGCACCTCACGCAAGAAGGAACCACCAGCGCCGGGGTCGCACATGTATCGAAAATCTCTCCGGCCGAAAAAGACCAGACGAGCCGATCTTCCGGGCTTCCCTCTTTATGCCTTTCTCTCCCGGTCCCTTCGACAGATATGCCGTCAGAAATGCCGCTTGTAATTGCCAAATCTGCTAATTCTCTCCGCTGATTCTGAATTGTCTTGCTAGCCCTTCCTCCCTGTGGTAAGAATGGAGATACAAGAGTAGATAAGAATGGCTTGATCCCTGAAAACCGCTCAAAAAGGAATGCCCGCTTGGATGAGTGATCGACCGTCTATTTCACTGGGACAGGTCCTTACCGGGCCGCTGTTCCATGAACGAATGCGCGTGGAGACCGCAGTGCCGGACGGCCCCGACAGGTGGACTCTCGGTCTCGTCGGGATCCAGTCTGAGCGTTTCCGTCGCGTCACCCTTACTGCTGCTGATCTGCAGGCCCTCACCATCTCGAATCCAGGGTTCACTTACGATGGCGACGGCAATCTCCTCCGGCTGGGACTTCAGGCGTATTCTCTCGGCATTGCCTACGAGTTCGATCCGTACTTCGGCCTTTCCATTTCACGCATCGATCCGCTTCCGCATCAGCTTGAGGCCGTTTATGATTATCTTCTGAAGTTGGCGCGGGTTCGGTTCCTTCTCGCAGATGATGCCGGGGCGGGCAAGACCATCATGGCGGGACTTCTCATCCGGGAGCTTAAGCTGCGGGGTCTGGCGGAAAGGATTCTTATTGTCTGTCCGGCTAACCTCGCTTTTCAATGGCAGCGGGAGCTGAAGGAGAAATTCGAGGAGAAGTTCCTCGTGCTCAGGGGAGAGAACATCCGCGATCAGTTCGGCATGAATCAATGGCTCGAACAGGACCACGTCATTACCTCCCTTGATCTGGCGAAACGCACCGACATTCTTCCCGGCCTGCGTCAGGTCCATTGGGACCTTGTTATTGTCGATGAAGCACACCGTATGTCCGCCTCAGACGAAACACACAAGACGGCCCGTTACCGGTCGGTCGATTCGGTCAAGGGTGCCATGCAAGTGCGGGAAGACCAGGAGCCCTACGGAGGCGGCCCTCAATGATGACCCTGGGGCAGTTTTCGCACAAACCACAAGCAATTCCTGCTTCCACCGCGTGGTACATTGCCGATCTTTCGGAGTCACGGGGAAAGCAGGAACTCTTTACGCACCGGTCACCGCAGAAACTGAAGGCCCTGCGGGAGCATGCCCTCATCGAGAGCGCAGTCTCATCGAACCGCATCGAAGGCGTCACCATCGATAAGAAGCGGGTGGCAACGGTGATCTTTGGGAAGCCACCACTTAGGGACAGGGACGAAGAGGAGATACGGGGGTATCGTGACGCCCTCAATCTCATTCATCAGGAAGGCAAAAACCTCCCTGTTTCAGAAGAAATAATACTACGGCTTCACCGGCTGTGTCGCGGTGAGATATGGGACGCAGGGAAGTATAAGGAGCAGGATGGGGATATCATAGAGAAGTATCCCGACGGCAGGTCACGAGTCAGGTTTCGCACGGTTACCGCAAAAGAGACGCCTCAGTCGATGGGTGAGCTGGTCAAGATGTGGGATCGCTGTCTTGTTGAGCAATGGGTACATCCCCTCATTGCGCTGGCGGCCTTCAATCTGGACTTTCTCTGCGTTCATCCCTTCAGGGACGGCAACGGAAGGGTGGCGCGACTGCTCATGCTTCTTGGGTGTTACCATCTGGGCTATGAGGTGGGAAGATATATAAGCCTTGAAAGGCTTATCGAGGAAAGCAAAGAGCGGTATTACGAGACGCTGGAGCAAAGCTCCATTGGGTGGCACGAGGGTAAGCACGATCCCTGGCCCTACGTGAATTATGTCCTCTACACGATGAAGACTGCGTACCGTGAATTTGAGGAAAGGATGGGTGCACTGAAAAGCCCTCGCGGAGCAAAGACGGATCTGATCGTTGCGGCAATAGACCGGTTCGCCGCTCAATTTACCTTATCGGATCTGGAGCGCGCCAGTCCGGGTGTAAGCAGGGATATGTTACGGAAGGTTTTGAAGGACCTTCAAAGAGAGGGCCAGGTGGAGTGTCTCGGCCGCGGGCCTGGAGCGCCGTGGAAGAAGAGAGGGTAATACCCGCAAGAGAGGGTAAAAGAGAGGGTAACGGCACCGGAGCAACTGAATGATACCTGAGGAATGTAAACGTTTAGCGGAAGTGGATTTTCCGATTGCGGTGGTGTCCAAGCATTCGGCGCGCGAGAAGTCCATAAGGCATGGCCATCCGTCTACGCTGCATCTGTGGTGGGCGAGACGGCCTCTGGCGGCGTGCAGGGCAATGCTCTTGGCGCTTCTGTGGCCCGACCCCTGCGATCCCAATTGTCCGCAAGAGTTCAAAGATAAAGCTCGAGAGGTACTCTCACCGTTGCCTGGAAAGGTGGGAACAACGGACAAAGACCTGCGAAAGGCCCTATTGAAGTTCATCGGTGATTTCGCCGAGGCTGTTCCCTGGACTGAGTCATCTGGCAATTTGGAAGGAGCTCTGGAATGGATTGCAGGAGTAATTGAGGCTCTGCCACACATTCCAGTCGCGCACGTAGAACTGTCTGATGCTTGCCGTCTTCCTCTTCCTGATCAGAGCTGTAAACTTTGGTTCACTGACCCTCCTTATTACGATGCGATCGATTATGCGCACTGCTCAGATTTCTTCTTTGTATGGCTCAAACGGCTGTTCCCAAACAGGGCCAGTCTGCAAGACCCTTTCAACCCCGAGAACATGCTAACCCCAAAAGATTGGGAAATAGTTGTTGACAGTACAACGACTAAAGGACACGGAAATAGAACACCTGCTTTCTATGAAGCCCGAATGGCGCAAGCCTTTGCGGACAGCCGACGCGTCCTTTCTGAAGATGGATTAGGATGTGTTGTTTTTGCCCATAAATCCACAGAGGGATGGGAAGCTCTAGTATCCGGCATGATCACGGGAGGATGGACGATAACTGGTTCATGGCCGATTGCAACCGAACGTCCCGGTAGACTGCGATCTCAGGATTCGGCCGCGCTTGCCACCAGCGTTCACCCTGTCTGCCGCCCTCGCCCCGAAAATGCCCCCGTTGGCGACTGGAGCGATGTCCTCAGGGAACTGCCTAAACGAGTTGCCGATTGGATGGAACGGCTGCAAAAGGAGCACATCCGGGGAGTGGACCTCGTTTTTGCCTGCATCGGCCCGGCCCTCGAAATATTCAGCAGGTACTCCAAGGTTGAAACGGCGGGAGGCACTGAAGTCACCTTGGCCGAGTATCTCCTGAAGGTGTGGGAAGTGGTTGGCAGATCTGCCCTGGAGCAAGTGCTCGGAACCGCCGAGGCCCAGGCCCGAAACGGTGCCGCCGGAGCATTGGAGGAAGATGCCAGACTGACTGCACTTTTTCTTTGGACCCTGCAAAGCACCAACGGCGAGGTGACTGAAACAGCCTCAGATGAGGCGGGGAATGAAGAAGCCGGCGATGACGAAGAGGAGGGCGGATCGAAGGGTAAGCCCAAAGGCTTTAGCTTGATCTTCGACGTCGCTCGTCGTTTTGCCCAACCCTTGGGCATTCATCTTCCTGAATGGGAGGGACGCATTGTCGAAACAAAGAAGGGGATTGTTCGCTTGCTCGCTGTTTCGGAGCGGGCGGAACAACTCTTCGGGAGAGAAGGAACCCAGACCGTTGCCGAGCGTATCGAGCAGACTGCATCGGCAGATTTGCAAGGCATGCTCTTCCCGGAGTTGGAGCAACAAACAGCGCCCAGGATTGGTGGAAAGCGGCGGAAAGCCATTCAGGGAGCAGGCATCGATGAGCTGCGTACGACGCGCGAACCGACAACGCTTGACCGCGTTCATGCTGCCATGCTTCTGCAGGCGGGTGGACGGTCGAACGCCCTCCGGGCGCTGATCAAGGCTGAGATAGACAAAGGCTCCGATTTTCTGAGACTTGCGAATGCACTATCTGCACTATATCCTAAGGATAGTGAAGAGAAGCGCCTTGTTGACGCCATGCTTTTGGCAGTCCCGAGATAGGGGGGGAATATGACGGCAGATGAAAAGCTGTTGTCTGAGGTTGTTCAGAGGATACTGAAAGTGGTGAGACCAGAGCGGATAATCCTGTTCGGTTCCGGAGCTGAAGGTACGATGACACGTGACAGCGACATCGACCTCCTGGTGATTGAACGGGGTTTTGGGAACGAACGGGAGGAAAGCATTCGTTTACGATCGGCCCTTGCTGATCTTGACCGTCCGGTTGATGTATTTGCCATGGCGCCGGAACGGTTCGAAGAAACTAAGAATGTGATTGGCGGCCTGGCATACCCTGCAAATAAGTATGGCAAGGTGATCTATGAAGCGGCCTGAAGAGGTAAAAGCCGAGTTTACTATTCAGTGGGTTGAAAAGGCCGAAGCGGACTTTAAGGCGGCCGAAATCTATGCAAGGCCGGGGATAGCTATGCTCATGCCGTCGCCTTTCATGCTCAGCAGGCTGCGGAGAAATACCTGAAGGCCTGCCTGGTCTGGCATCAGATAGAGTTCAAGAAGATACATGACATTGCAGCGCTTCTTAAACTCGCGTCACGTGCCGAACCTGATCTTCCTGAAGTGCTGAAGAAGGCGGAATTACTCACCCCCTATGGAGTCGAGTACCGCTACCCCGGCGATTATCCTCAGATCACAATAGATATTGCGAAGGAAGTGCTTGGTATTGCCGCCAGCGTGCGAGACGAGGTACGGAAGCGGTTGCCTCAAAATACCTTGTGAAAGGAGACCCGCTGATGGACCCGTGGTACAAGATTGCTATGCCGCGTAAGGAAGTACGTCAGGGACGCTCGTTCAACCCCGATGAGTTTGCGATAGCCCTGGAACAGGTAGTCGCGGGGACGGCCCCCGAAGACTACCGCGATCCTGCTCAATTCTTTCTGCGCACGTGCTTCACGCGGGCACTCCGGGAGCATACGGGAATGGTCCTGAAGCGGTTGAGCGGCATTACGCAGAATTCGGCCCCCGTTCTCACCCTTGTAACCCAGTTCGGGGGAGGCAAGACCCACACACTGGCTGCACTTTATCATCTAGTACATAATGGCGACAGGGCCAAGGGATATCAGGGGGTTCAGGCCCTGCTAAAAGACGCGGGGCTTTCAAGTATCGTGGAGGGGCGAGTCGCCGTATTTGTGGGCAATGCCTGGGACCCTCAGGATGGCAGAGAAACGCCGTGGATCGATATCGCCCGGCAACTGGCCGGAGATAAAGGGGTGGCGGCGCTCGGCACTGCGTCCAAGACGATTCCTCCCGGTACCGAGGCCATAGGCCGCGTGTTTGAAGCGGCAGGCGCACCGGTCCTCCTTCTTTTTGACGAAGTGCTCAACTTCATGAACAGACATCGCGCGATGGCGGAATCGTTCCACGCCTTCATACAGAACCTTACCGTCGCCATGACGGGCACAACGCACGGCGCAGCCGTTATCAGCCTTCCGAGAAGCCAGGTAGAAATGACCGATTGGGACCTACAATGGCAGGACAAAATCACGAAAGTCGTCCGGCGTGTCGCCAAGGATCTGATAGCCAATGACGAGACAGAGATAAGCGAGGTAGTGAGGAGGCGCCTGTTTGAGGACCTCGGCAGCGAACGGGTGAGAGAGAACATCGCACGCGCCTATGCGGACTGGTGCTTCGAGAGAAGGGCGCAATTGCCGAGCGAGTGGACTGCCGTCGACACTACTGTCAATGAGACCAAGGCGAGGGAGTATCTGAAAAAACGTTTTTCAGACTGCTTTCCTTTTCACCCTGCCACGTTGTCCGTCTTTCAACGGAAGTGGCAGGCGCTACCGCAGTACCAGCAGACGCGTGGGACCCTCGCCATGCTCGCTCAGTGGATCTCATGGGCGTATCGGGAGGGTTACAGCCACGCCCGGCGGGAATCGCTTATCACCCTCGGCTCTGCTCCCCTTGAGGTATCGGAGTTTCGAAGCACCGTGTTAGGCCAGCTCGGGGAATCGCGCTTGATTGCTGCCATCGATGCCGACATATCCGGCACAACGTCCCACTCGAAAGCGTTGGATGCCGATACCAAAGGGCCCCTCAAAGACATCCATCGTCGTGTCGCAACTGCCATTCTCTTCGAATCGTCGGGAGGGCAGGTCGACAAGGTAGCCCATCTTCCGGAATTGCGATTTGCCCTCGGTGAGCCGGAGATAGACACGACGTCGGTGGATACGGCCGCCTTTGCATTGGAGGCCAAAGCCTACTTCATCCGCAGGGTGGGGTCGGATGGGTTCCAGATCAGGCATCAGCCTACGCTCAAAAAGGTCGTCAGCGACCGCAGGGCCTCACTCGACTGGACTACCGACGTCAAGCCTGAAATGATCAGACTCGTGCAAAACGAGTTCAAGCTTGCAGCCGGCGTGCCCGTCGTCTTCTTCCCGGCAGATAGCAGCGATATTCAGGATTCGCCAAGACTTATGATCATCGTCGGCGATCCCGATGCCGAATGGACGGGGGCGGGAGCGTTGCGGCAACAAGTGGCTGAATGGACCAAACAGCGGGGTAAATCACCGAGGCTATACCCGGGTGCATTGGTGTGGTGCATCAAGAAACCGGGGCGGGATTTCAGAGACAGGGTTGAGCAGGTCCTGGCGTGGAGGAAGGTCGAAAAAGACATCCAGAGCGGTGTCCTCGGCAGCGAATTCGATAGGGCCGAGCTTGCCGATGTCCGGAAGAATGTGAGCACTGCTGAAGGGGACGCGAAGGATGAGGTCTGGGCTGGGTACCGATATGCAGTAGTCGCGGACAACCAGGAGCCGGACGGGCTGAAGCCAATCGACCTCGGCGCGGGTCATTCGAGCTCCGGCGAAAGCCTTTGTGGTCGGGTCATACAGGCACTCAAGTCCCAAGCCCTCCTTAACGAGTCCGTGGGGGCGGGCTACATCGAGCGTAACTGGCCCCCTGCCTTGAAGCAGAGCGGCGCCTGGCCTCTCACGAGCTTGCGTCAGAGTTTCTTGAACGGCTCCCTTACCCGCCTTCTTGACCCGGATAGTGTTCTGAGAACCAAGATCGTTGAGTTTGTTCTCAAGGCTGACTTTGGCCTGGCGTCCGGACAAAAGCCTGACGGGACTTATGATCGGATATGGTTCAATGAGCAGATCACCCCTGACGATGTCGCTTTCGATCCCGGCGTTTTTCTGCTGAGGAAGGAGAGAGCCAAGGCACTCATCAGTTCCCCGAGCCCCGAGCCTGGACCGGGTTCACAACCTGAACCACCTCCCGCCGGGCCCGAGCCCGCCTCTGCACCTATAGGGCCTATAGAGCCTGGACCTATCTCTGGGCCTATCACAAAGACAATCCGGGTCATCGGAACCATCCCGCCCGAACTATGGAACCGTCTCGGCACAAAAATCATTCCCAAGATGAAATCAGGTTCGAATCTCTCAGTAGGGCTCGATTTTTCTATCGATGTCGATGCGGCTATGGCGAAGGTCATGGAAGCAGACCTCCGCCAAATTCTTGAGGACTTGGGGTTAAGGGACAAGATCAGGATTGAATGAATGAGTCTTTTGAAATCCTTAAACAGTCCTTCCTACCCCACCGCTTTCCAAGGCCGGTGAGCGTCTGGCTGTTTGTGGCCTTACGCTCCTTGCAGCTTTCCTTCGACAGCTTCGAAATGGGAAATTGAGCTTCTATGAAGCTCTTGCCTTCCATAGTTGGCGATCGGCTGTCAGGCAGCGTACCTGAGGATCTCGACTTCGGCGGAGGCGTCAACCCGGCTGAGAAGGATATCCACTTTCGCCATCACCGCGTCTTCGATGAGGTATTCGCTACAGTTACCGCATTGCCGGACAGGAAGGTCCTTGATAATGACAATCGAGTTTCCCCTCACCTTGAAGGGAAGGTCGGTAACGACATCCTCCGTCTCGGCCCCGCATTGGTGGCACTTCAGGGCGTGCATGGGGTCAGGTTTTGCAATCACACTTTTTCTCCTACCAGGGACACCAGGGCGTGCTCATCTTGTCCCTTGTCAACGGCAGACCCCTGGACCCCGGTATGACACAAGAGCAACATGACGAATGAAACACCATCCCCGCCGCCCTCCTTATTCCCTTATTATTTCAATCACTTTTTCAATAGCTTGGGTCAACTTGTCTTTCTTGATGACGCCAACCCGGTAAAGGATAATACGGTTGTCTGCCGTGAACAGCCGGTTGGGTCTTATGTTGCCGGCTTGTCTAAGGCCCCTGACTCGAAATCAGCTTCGTCGATTGAGATGGCGTATTTGTCCTTAATGGCCTTGCTTGTTATCTGGCAAAGAATGGCATCGTTTCCCTCAAGCGGAGCCACGACAAGGGCAGGTCGCCTTTTAGATTGGCTTAGGTCGGAGAAAGGGAAGGGGATGACGACAACGTCACCTTTTACAAACTTTCCCACGCTTCGTCCTCCTCTGGAGTCAGCCAGTCCTTTCCCAAAGAGGATTCGCTCATGATGGCGATATCCAGCTTTTCCCGAAGGATTTTTGCCTTGAGGAAATGAACAAAGTCGAGCACTTCAGAAAGAAGCGGCTCAGGGACTTCTTCGATCTCGTTTATCAGCACCTCTTTTGTATTCATGTTATTGTCCTCGTCACTTGAATTCCTTGATTCTTTATTTCAGGCAAACTACACAATTCCCCTAACTCCAAGTATACCACCTGTTTCATGTACTTGTATATTCTCGATTCTGTCGAAGCCCTCTTCAGTTGGGGGGGGTCCGGGGTCAAATCTTTATTCTTGAGTTAAAGCATCGGGACAGTGTGCGAACGGTGGCGACGTTGTTTCTTCCTGTACATTCTCATTCCCGCCCTGTCGGCCTTTCCCCTGCTATC
>JBEKHB010000099.1:0-10927 GCA_050012495.1 Syntrophorhabdales bacterium | reverse complement strand
TTGTTTCTTCCTGTACATTCTCATTCCCGCCCTGTCGGCCTTTCCCCTGCTATCCGTATGTCCTTCATTATTATAAATATGCCGCAAGATTACAAGAACTATTTCAGGCTTTTCGTGAGAAACACGGCATCGATGCACACCCGAAGAGAAACGCCCTTCCGGAGAAGAACCTGCCGGACAGGTCCCGGTTCGGGGCAGAACGTGTGAAAAAATTGCCTTTTTGTCGTCACCAAGCCTGCCCCGGAATGCCTGTATCCGGGGGCGGACGCCGGGGTCCAGGGCCCCTGTAACGTACTGAAAAAGCTGGATTCCGGCTCCGGCAACCCCTGGATTCCGGCTCCGGCAACCCCTGGATTCCGGCTTCCGCCGGAATGACGACAAAGGATAGGGTAATAGGGGACGTTGATAGGGTAATATATAACGTTGGTACAAAGTGAACTTTCTAGACAGGAACCAAGGTCGGCTATCTCCCCCTCGTTCGCCATACGGTTTGACAAGAGACGTGCTCACTCCGAGGAAGCCGGCCACAGATGCACCACTATAGAGGAGGCATAGTTGCATCCTGCTTTGAATCGTGTCGCGTCTCAACAATAAGTTCACTTTGTACCAACGTCCACTAGGTGCGTATTTCGATGTGCGTTACACGTACTACACAGGTCGCTCACGGGGATTAATCTGCCGGCCACGCTCCGAAGTCATGCGTCACATGCTCGTGGGGGAAAACCTGGCGCTTGTTACACCCAAGCAGCATAAAGACGACTTCGGCGCATTAGCAACAGACATCGTCGGAGCGCATAAGTCCGTGGCTGCCTATGACATCAACTACTATTTTCCTCTCTATCTTTATCCGGATGACCACGGTGGCCTCTTCGCACACCTTGAGCCCCGGCAGCGGCGGCCAAACCTCAACCCCAAGGCCGTAATGGCGTTGGCACAGGCATACGGGCAAGACCCGTCACCGGAGACTATTTTCTATTACGTCTATGCCGTACTCTACGCAACTACGTATCGAAAGAAGTACGCCGACTTCTTGCGAAGGGATTTCCCCAGGATTCCGTTTACCGCGAACGTGGGTTTGTTGCAGCGGCTTGCCGCGCTCGGCAAAAGGCTGACAGACCTGCACCTTCTGCGATCACCGGAACTGGATCCCCCCGTTTGTCGCTATGAGGGAACGGGTGACAACCACGTTGCCAAAGACAGAAAAGAGGGATTGCGGTACGAGCCAACGGAGGAGCGCGTCTGCATCAACGCAACTCAGTACTTCGCTCCCGTGTCGGCCGAGGTATGGGCGTATCAAGTGGGCGGCTACCAGGTGTGTGAAAAGTGGTTGAAGGACCGAATGGAGAGGCGGCTGGAGCTGGGCGACATCCGCACCTATTGCCGGATTGTTACGTCCCTGAGCCACACCCTCAGCATTCAACAGGAGATAGACGCACTGTATGGTCAGGTGGAAAGCGACACCATTCCGTTGACGCAATCGTCGTAACCTGTGGGCATAGTAAGGAGGTCAGGGACGTAGTTGACAAACGTGACAAACTCTTACTCCAGCGGAGGTTTACACGTGACAAGGGGAAAAAATTGAAAAGGCAGAAGGCAGTGATTGCCCAACCAGCAGGCGCACCGGACGAGGCTAAACGTCGCGCCACGCCGGTGACCACCGTGTTATCTAAAAATAGAAACACTACTTGTGTAGCCATACGATATCGGCTATAATATTACAAAACTACTATCGATGGAGATTAAGTATGGAAGCAGTTAAGATTTCCCCAAAATTCCAGGTTGTGATTCCTAAGAAACTTCGAGATGCCTTGAAGCTATCGCCGGGGCAAAAGGTTCAAATGGTTATCTATGGCAACAGAATCGAGATGATCCCTCTGAGAAACATCTCGGAAATGAAAGGGTTTCTCAAAGGAATAGATACCACGGTAAAAAGAGATCCTGATAGATTATGAACATTATCGATTCTTCCGGCTGGCTTGAATACTTTTCGGATGGTCCCAACGCCTCTTTCTTTTCCCGGCCTCTTCAAGAAACAGCAGATATTCTTGTCCCTACCATCACGATCTATGAGGTCTTCAAGGTGGTTCTCCGCCAACGCAACGAATCTGATGCCCTTCAATCGGTAGCACTCATGCAGCAGGGTTCTGTAGTAGACCTTACGTCAAACATCTCCATCCTGGCAGCAAAAATGAGTATTGACCACCACCTGCCTATGGCTGACAGCATCATAGTAGCAACCGCACAGGTATACGGAGCAACCATATGGACTCAAGATTCCGACTTCAGGGAAATCGATGGAGTTCAGTATGTTGCAAAGAAGAACGGATAACCACGCCATGCACCCGATCGCGCAAACGACGCGCTCCGCGGGGGTAGCAACGGGGTCTGCCATTGACAAGGGTAGCAACGGGGTCTGCCATGGCTAGCAACGGGGTCTGCCGTCGACAAGGGACAATTCCAAAGCAAAAAGCTGACCCCGCTCCTTCTGCATTGAGGGATTTTGTATGTGAGGGCGGTGGGGTTGTTTCATTCGTTGCGTTGTGCCCGCGGCCATTTGTGAGGGCGGCAGGGACGTTTGAAGACGATAACCATCACGCGATAGCGTCCAGGCCTTTTTCTCACGCAAAGCCTGAAATAGTTGTTGTAATCTTCCGGTATTTCTCCGATAATGGAAAACGAGGAGATGGCAGCGGAAAGACCGGCAAATTAGGAAGTGCGGAACGCTCTACGTTGGAATGATGTGATATTGACTGCTGTGCTCATGCAACTGACATAGCTCAGAGCGAGCATAGAAATGAGCAATGAACTTAGAAATCTAAAGCCCTATGAAATAAAGCTCCTTTTTAGCATCATTCAAAAACTTTCAGTAGTCGGCGATCAATATACTGTGCGTAAGGAAGTCTCTGAGGATCTGTTACGCCTTCTTAAATCCGACTTCCTTGCTTCATTTGTGTGGAATCAAGATCGCCGGATATTTGAGCACTGCGTATTTTTGAACATGAGCCCTGCTAATTTGGCCAGATACGATAGCTATTACCAGTTTCATGATCCGATTACATACTCCCTGCAGAAACGAAAAAAGGCTACCCTGGTTCGCGAGGTTATGCCTCAAGACCAATTGGAGAGGACCGAGTTCTTTAACGACTTCCTGATGAAAGACGGGCTTCACCACGGAATAAATCTCTATGCATACGACGGTGATCAGAATATCGGGGACTTACGGATATGGAGGGTTAAGCAGAGGCCTGATTTCGGAAAACATGAAGCCGTTCTGTTGAACACCATTCTACCTTACTTTCGCAATGCTTTACGAAATGCCAGGATGATAGCAAAAGCCCATGGGATAGAGGGTTTCTGGAGGCAGTTGCTGGAAAACATGAACGTTGCTTTGTTTCTTTTTGATGCTGATGGTTATCCTATATACGAAAACAGTGAGGCCCGAGAAATGGAGGGAGACCTGTCCGATGTCGGGGGATGTTCTTCCTTCTCCGATTACATTCGTTCTGTTCTCAAAGAGAACCGATTGGAGACGGAGTGGGGCCCTTTTTCTTTGTCAATTCTCAGGACCGTTTCACCCCAGGATTCACGACCGATTACCGCCGTTATGGCACACAGGTCAAAGGCTAAGAAAATGGACGCCGACTCACTGAAGAGGAGGCATCATCTGACGTCTCGTGAAGTAGAGATCTGTATGCTTGTGTCCAAGGGATTGACCGACCCTGAAATTGCCTCTGCCCTTGGTATCGCCTTTTCCACCGTCCGAACTCACCTGAACAACTTGTTCACGAAATTGGATGTTACTACGCGATCAGAACTCATCTACATACTGCTCGACGGGGTAGCTGAGATCACCTTGTAGCTAATCCTCTTTTTCGCTGCATCCCCAAATCTGTGGATGGACTATTCAGTACCTTGTGTGGTAACGTAAACTATAATCGTGGCGCACGCCACGAAACGCGAAGATCACAAAGGAGGCCCTATGAGTGTATCTATCGGCCGTGTTAGCGCAAGCCTGTTGATCGCCGTTTCACTTTTCCTTTTTACCGGTTGTGGTGGGTTATCCACACAGACACCCATACCCACAGTTACACAGCCGCCAGTTGACCTGACGCAGTTAAGTGCGACTGAAGCTGCCGGTTTTTTGAGCAGTGGTAAAATTACGAGTGAGGCTCTTGTTATGGCTTATCTTGCGAAAATTAAAACACGCGGCGAGTTGAATGCATTTATCACAGTAGATGAAGCGGGCGCATTAGCAGCCGCAAAAAAGGCTGATGCAGATCGGGCTGCCGGTAAGGCTGTCGGTCTCCTGCAAGGAATACCCATTGTTGTCAAAGATAATATCCTGGTAAGAAATATAGCTGGTGCAGGTGGCACTCCGGCATTAAAAACACTCGTACCTACTGCAGACGCACCTGTAATCGATGCCTTAAGGAAGGCCGGTGCAATCATCCTTGCCAAAACCAATATGCATGAGCTGGCCTTTGGTATATCAGGATATAACGAAGCATTTCCTAATCCCGCAACGGGAAGCATCGGTGTTCGCAATCCTTATGACACCACACGTTTTGCCGGTGGATCTTCCTCCGGCAATGGTGCTGCCATAGCCGCACGTCTGGTTGGCGCCGGTATCGGTACCGATACCGGAGGCTCCTCTCGGATACCAGCGGGCGTATGCGGTATTGCCGGCTTCCGCCCAACGGTGGGACGCTATAGTCGTGCGGGCATCGTTCCACTTTCACATACAAGGGATACAGCCGGACCAATGGGCCAAACCGTTGCTGATGTGGCATTGCTGGATGCTGCCATTACCCGTGACGTTCCAGTCACCGCCGCTGATTTGAAAGGTGTGAGGATAGGCGTTGTGAGAGATTACTTCTTCCAGAACATGGGTGCGGATACAACAACAGTAATGAATAATACCCTTGCCAAGCTTACCGCTGCAGGTGCCGCTATTGTTGAAACGTATATGCCAAACATAAAGACGCTTGACGACGCCTGCGGTTTTCCTATCGTAATCAAAGAAGCATACGGCGATACGGTGGCGTTTCTTGCCAAATATAAACCAGATGTGACAATAGACCAAGTGGCCGCTAATATCGCCAGCGCCGATGTCAAAGGTGCGTTTGGCGCTGTCATGGGCCATGCTACCGATGCCGCTTACCCCTCTGCGATGTTGACATCACGTCCAGCGTTGCAAAAATTGTACGAAGACACCTTTGCAACTTACGCGCTCGATGTCATCATTTTTCCGACAACGCCGGTCACCGCTATCACACAAGGTCCTGACGCCAGCAGCGGCGCTAATTTCAACTTGTTCATCCAGAACACGGATCCAGGATCCGTTGCCGGGATCCCAGGATTGAGCATTCCTGCCGGTCTTGGCCCAACAAGCGGCATGCCGGTCGGTGTAGAAATAGATGGGCCGGTTAGCAGTGATCGTAGGGTTCTATCTATAGGCTTGGCGATCGAAAAAGTACTTGGACGTACGCCAGCGCCGAAGTAAGTACAAAGCTACCGCCTGAGGGCAGGTGACAACATAACCCTGCCCTCCTACTGCTGCACCTTTTATCGCTCCCCGGAAGGGGTGCATGTGGGGTCAGGGGCGGTGGGGTTGTTTCATTCGTTGCGTTGTGCTGGTGGCCATTTGTGGGGGCGGCAGGGACGTTTCATCCGTTCGTTATGCCCCCGGCCATTTGTGGCTTAAGAGAAGGCCCGTGCGGGTGTTTTTCGCCTCTTTCCCACTGACTCACCGGACCCTTCTTTCATATTCGGATGATCCGCACGCCTTTCTTCTTATATGCTTCAAAGTCGCCGTCGGTCGTATAGATCGTGGTGGCTTTAGCGGCCAGGAAGCCCGAAAGAATCAGCGCATCCATCGCGTGCAAGCCGATCCCGTGGGAGAGGTCTGCTGCCAAGAGGAAAGCGTCTTCCCGATCGAGCCAGCACACCCGGCACAAAGCCACAATAGCCTCTCGCAGCGTCTTCTCCGCGTGGGCGGACCAGGGGGACGACCATACCTAAATAACTAAGGTTACCTAATGACATGGAAAGAAAAAGGGGACAGATACCTCTTTCACGCCGCCTTTTCCCTCACCGGTCCCGCCATCTGTTAATCATTACCACTTGCATCCTTGTACGTCAAGGAAAATACCGGAATAAATAAGGAAGAAACTCTCGGACTCGTCCCGGTTGGAGGCGCCCGCGCCAGGGGGCCTGGCTTGTGTCATTTTTTTGAGAAAAAGCGGAAGAGATGCTTGTTGTCAACTGTTCCGGAACTGGAAGGGCTCAGTGCATTCGGTGAGACCCAGGAAGACGCCGCGCGCGAGCTATTGGAGGCGGGAGAGGCATTCATAGAAACTATGAAGAAGGCGGGAGATGCACTCCCTGAGCCTTCTAAGGCCACAGTTTACAGCGGTCAGACCAGACTTAGAATGCCCAAAACACTGCATGCGAGGCTTGCTGTTGAGGCTGAGAAAGAGAAAGTCTCCCTCAATACTTATGTGGTATCGTTGCTTTCCGAACGGCACGGCATCAGAGAGGCTGTAAGCGCCATCAGGACGGAGGCGGGCCGCATCCGCAGCGCAACGGAGTCATCAGGGTCACCGATTAGAGGGCACGCTGTCAAGAGATAATTTCTCCCTCCACAAAACACTTTTGGTTCATCCGGTCCTTGCGTACTTCCTATGCCTACGGGATGGCTCTCTCTTTCACCTACAAAGTGTGCGGTTAGGGTTTTTATATAATGAGAAGATTTGCGATTGAAATCGAGTATAGCGTTTCGGTTAACCCGATGAAAACGTGTCAGCTTTTCCAGTCAGTGCTCATCCGATGGTTAGACAAATCTTTCCTTATTTTATGCGCCTGATCATATTCGATGAAGGGCCGCACCAATACTGATTTTCCATTTGATGAGCGTTTTAAGTCATGTCAGTCTTAAGGTTTCCGTCCGTACGTAAGGATTATATCCGCGGTGATTTGCGTCACGGGCTTGCGTTCGAAAGCAGCTCTAATCTTCTGGGAGACTGATGCAACTTTCTCCCGAGGAAATTTCGAACACCACCACATTGCTGAGGTGGAAGCGAAGTAATCGTAAGCCCTACCTCCGTTCTCAAAGCTTTCCTTCCAAGTCATCTGTCGAGTCATGACATCAATCAAACCAGCCTCTGAAAACATGCGCGAAATCTCTTTTTCCTTTCGAGGCCAGAACTCTATCCGGTAGCCTAAAGCTAAACTCTTTGGAATGGCTCTAAAAGCCTCCTCAATAGCTTCGTAGTAAAACGTGGGGCCGTGAGTAGAAATAGCAAGCACTCCTCCGGGCTTGAGGACACGGACCATTTCAGCTACGGTACTTTTTTGATTAGGTACGAACCCCAAAACCATTCCAGAGATGACCGCATCGAAACTGTTGCTCTCGAAGGGCAAAGACTCAGCATCAAGCTGCCGAAAATCTATTCTGTCAGGGCCATAGCCCAAGGTATTTGCTTTCTTCCTGCATTGACTAAGCATGTATTCTGAGAGATCCGCGCAAACTACATTAGCGCAACCCTGTTCCAGGGCAAGAAGGGACAGAATGCCCGTTCCACAACCTATATCCAGAACTGCTTTCCCGTGAAGATCCGTGCCCTCAAGAAGTGCTCTGGAAATCTTTGTAAAGTGTTGCAATCCGACTTCGTCGTACCGAGTGACGTCATCAGTGACGGCGCCTTCGTAACCCCTTTTAATACGCTCCTTCATGGCCACGACATCTCTTGCGTTACCAGTTATCCAGGCTAGCGCATTGCTAAAGTTCGCCATCAATTTTGTCTTTGGCGAGAGCTTCCCTGTCCAAAAAATGGTTGCCATGGTCGCCTCCTTTTTTGTCTAACAATTAATATGTCCGCGCGATAAATATGGCTCCTCTTCCAGAGAGAACCTCGCACCGAAGTGAACAACGTGCCAACATGGGTGGCGGTAGGGACGTTGTTTTATTCTGTACGTTCTCATTCCCCGGACCAAGCTGTCAGCCTTTCCGCTGCCATCTCCTTATGCTCAATTATCAGAGAAATGCCGGGAAATTACAACAACTATTTTCAGGCTTTCCACTAGAAAGAGGGTATTGGTAGGCGCCTGGAGAGAAACTGTCTTTCAGGAAGCAGGGGAAACGAGGGGGACGTCCAGTCGGATTTTCTGGATACCGGCTTTCGCCGGTATGACGAATTCGCGGCAAGCCGAGGGGAATGTACCCGAAGGGATTCAATTGCCAATTGTAACATGCAACACTGTTTCATACCAGGAAAATCCAGCCTTCCAGGAAGCAGTCCTCGACAGCTCTCCATCGCCTATTTGTCATTTTTCGAGAAAACCGCAAAGAGATGCTTTGAAACTTCGCATCAGAAAAGAGCCTATGCTTTTTGTCACTCCTGGTTGTCATGCCTCCTTGTCACTCCTGGTTGTCGCCCCTCCTTGTCACTTTGACAGGAGAGCGGGAAACTGAGAAAATCTTATAGAGACCGGGCAGTCATTGTGAGAGGCCCTGAAGAGATGACACAGCCCGGCCCGTTTCAGCCGGCATCAGAGGTCCCAGAGGCCGCGCCGCTCTTTGACAACTGAGCTTACAGTTTCTGTTTCCGGGTAAGGGTTCTATTCCCTTGTCCGGTTCCGGTCGTGGTTTTCGAACCCAAATTTATAATTTATAATTTTCTTTGCCCCCGTTTCGGGTTTCGCGATTCACGTTAATCTTCTTCCCCCCCCTGAAACCGTAAACTTTCGTACACAATCGTAAACCCCCCTCCCGGAGGGCTTGCGAGAGAAGGGAATCAGCAAAGGGGTCGTGAGACGGTGAGTGAACAATCCGTGCTGAAAAGGGTAAAAAGAGGGTAAAAAGCAGTAAAAAACGCCGGAAGCGACCATTTTTGCGCTTGTTTGTGCACCCTTCCCTCCCTGCCGGTCGGGTGGGCGCCAGGGCGCCCGCCCGGACCCCGTCCTCCCGGCGGGCCGGATCGCCTATCGGCGGCGCTTCAAAGAGGCATCCCCACCCTTTTGGTTCCGGGATGTACGGACTTCATTGTTTCAGGTCCTTTATCGACGACTGAAAAGCATTTTCCCAACAGACGGTACCATTATCACAACGCTGCCATAGCAACGGCCCGTACGGACCACAAGGAGGCAGAGATCCTGGCTCGCGCCCTGGCAAAACTCTGTAATGAGGCCAGGGGCCCGAGAGCAATAGCCGTGCCCCTCGGTGGCCTGTCCGGGTTTGACCGCCCCGGAGGTCCTTTGTATGACCCTGAGGCGCCGAAGATCATGGCTGAGACACTCAAAAAGGAGCTGGACGCACAGACGGCCTTGCATGTTATGTCCCCGAGGCGTTTTCGTATCACGCCCCTTACCGGTCTTTCCGGGCTACCGCTTTGAGAAGCAGGGGTGCCGCAAGGGTGGTGAGGACAACCGTGAACACCACGACCGCATAGATCGCGTCGTCGAAGATGCCGCTTGTTTTTCCCGCCTGCGCGAATACCAGGCCCACCTCCCCCCTGGGGATCATGGATATGCCCGTCAGCACCTTCGTTTTGAAATCGCCCCTTAGCCAAACGCCGCTCATTGCCTTCCCGATCATGGCCAGAGGCGTCAGTGTCGCAGTGATCAGCCAAAACTGCCCGTTGGAAAAGTCGATGGCCCTGAAGTTGATCGAAACGCCCACCATGACAAAGAAGACCGGAACAAAGAGCCCGATTATGGGTTTCATACCCGCCTCGATCCGTTCGGACAGGTCGTTGCCGCGCCCGTACGCATAGGGACCGAAGGGGAGGAAGAACTTCCGCGCGAGGGCAATTCCCGCGGCCAAAGCGCCGATGATCGCGGGAGCCCCTACCAAATCCGCGGCCACCGCGAGGGCAAGAATGAGGGCAATTGCGGCGGTCGGCAGGATCCCTTTACTTTTGCTCCTCCCGGCTGCCGCCGCAAGGGGGGGGACGAAGAGTTTTGTGATGACGGGGGCCGCCACCAGGAAAATCAGTATGAAGACGAACTCTTTCAGGCCGTGCAGCCAGTGGACCATTTTGACGCGGGAGTAATCGATCAGCATGGCCAGAATGACGACGCCGATCACGTCGTCGAGGACCGCCGCCCCCAGTACGACCCGCGCGAATCGCGTGCGCTCCATTTTGAGGTCGGCGAGAACCCGGACGGTAATGCCGATACTCGTCGCCACGAGGGCCCCGGCGATGAAGAGAGACGTAAGAAAGGGGAGCGTCAACCAATACCGGGAGACCCAGAAGGTGAGGGTGGCGGGCGCTATGACGCCGGTAAGGGCGACGAGGGAAGATTCGCCGCCTGTTTTTGCCAGTTGGGCTACATCCGTGTCCATGCCTACTTCAAAGAGGAGCAGGAGGATCCCCATCTCCGCGAGCAGGTAGAATACAGGCTCGACCTGGACGACATTCAAAAGGCTCGGGCCTATGAGAACGCCCGCCGCAACTTCGCCGAGCACGGTCGGGAGGCGAAGATAGGCGAAGACCTCGGCCGCCGCCCTGGCGGCCACCAGGATGATGAGAAGCTTCAGGAAAAAACCGGAGACATCCACCGAGAGCCCTCTGCAAAATCACGAGGAAAAAGAAAAACCGCCATCCAAAGCAGTTGCTTGGGTGGCGGCCCGACCATCCCCACGGCACTCCGGAGATGCGCAATCCCCGGACCCTTGGAAATCTCTCATATGGCTATGAATGATTTATACCACCAGGGCCCGCGGGAGTCAAGCCTTTCCGCAGCGCGACCCCGAGATACATGGGCCGGGTAGAACGTGTGAAAAAATCGTTTGAGGGCCCTTTGCCGTCATTCCGGCCCCGGATTCAAGCCTTCCGGGGCAGGCCCGGCAGCCATCTCTTTGTCGTCATTCCGGCGGAAGCCGGAATCCAGGGGTTGCCGGAGCCGGAATCCAGCTTTTTCAGTA
>JBEKHB010000098.1:0-10985 GCA_050012495.1 Syntrophorhabdales bacterium | reverse complement strand
CGATTCCGAAAACTTCTGGTCAGATATGAGAAGCTGTCTGAAAGCTACGAAGCTCTTCTTCATCTCGCCGCTGCAATTATCTGCTGGAGGAAAGTTGCTCCTATTTACGGATAAGCCCTAAATCCTCGATAGCTTCTGGAATAATTTTAAAGCTGAGGTTGAAGGGAATAGCCTCGTCTTCTCGTGTCAGATACTTTACGCTATCGCCTTCTGTTAGGCTTCTCGTTGCAGTAGTGATTCTCTCTATGTTTGCCAAAAGTCTTTCGGGTGGTAGTGAAGAATACGCGGGAATTTGCCGAACATCGGTTTTTTCCGCTAAAGTGAAAAGGTTCCTAGCAAGTTGATCGAAATCCTTCCGATCTGTTATCTCTGTTTTGCCCTCTGTAAACTTAAGCACATAGTACTTGGCCTCCACAAGATACTTTCCGACTGCTTGTTTCCAGTCCAAGTTTTTTAAGGCTGCATCATCAACCGCATTGAGCGCATATCTCAGCCAGGTCTTCACTGAACCCGCTGAAATATCCTCAAGCAACAGGACAGATTCTATTTGTGAATCAATGGACTGAAGTAGGTCTGAATCAAAAGCATGAAATGATTCTATAAGGTCCGACAAAGCTCGGAATACCCTGCCCGGCGCTTCTGACTCTTTTTTGAAATCTATCTCGATGCAAAAGTCCGCCTGCTGTGCGTCGGCCATGTTTATAGTATACGCATTTTTTCAAACTGAGTTACTACCGAAAATCCTTGATCCACCACCAAAAATAATCAAAAACCTCGTTGGCCCTGATAAGCAGGGATGATAGAATAAGGCTGCGAGACCAATTCCATCACCAACGAGGTGAATCTATTATGGCACAAGGCATTCTGGCCTACAAGTACGAAAAAGAGAAAACAGCAAGCGGCATGACCTCCCTTGCAGGGCTTCCCATCTACCTCGACCTCGCCTCAGTCCTCAATCCGGGTGAAAGCATCTCGACCCATCTTCATGTGAAGGTCCAGGGCTGGACGGATGAACAGATCGTTCTCTCCCTTATCCTCCTCAACCTGGCCGGAGGAGAGTCGGTCGACGACCTTCGCATCCTGGAA
The DNA here is from genome assembly GCA_050012495.1 of Syntrophorhabdales bacterium. Classification (GTDB taxonomy): domain Bacteria; phylum Desulfobacterota; class Syntrophorhabdia; order Syntrophorhabdales; family WCHB1-27; genus BOG-1155. The sequence continues at coordinate 9,899 of JBEKHB010000098.1, read as the reverse complement.
GCGGATGAGGGGTTCTGCGGCATTCTCCGCAGGATCGAACTCGGAGACCTTCCGAGAAAACAGAGACGGGAAATAGGGAAACGATGGCGAAAGGAGAAACATCGCTCGGCCCCTTCTCCATCCGCCGTCTTCAGATACCTTGCCGCCTTTCACAAGAACTATGCCCGCCAAGAGGGCAAGGCAGTCATTCCCCCCTTGTCCGAGCTCTTATCCGGCCTTGAACGCATCAACGCCGACACTCGTCGCTGCCGTCGACACACAAGACCCCGTAGATCAGGCTACCCTCGACATGGACGCCACGCTCATTGAAACAGAGAAGCAAGACGCCCTCTTCTCCTATAAGGGCTTCAAGGCCTACCAGCCCTTGAATACTTACTGGGCCGAGAAGGGGCTCATTCTCCATACGGAGTTCAGAGACGGCAATGTCCCGGCGGGACATGAGCAGCTCCGTGTCTTCACCCACGCCCTTTCCCTTCTCCCTCCCGGAGTGAAGACAGTAAGGCTCCGTTCCGATACGGCAGGCTATCAGCATGACCTTATGGCCTATTGCGACAGGGGCGAGAATGAACGCTTCGGCAGGATTGAGTTCGCCATAGGCGCGGATGTGACGCCTGAGTTCAAAAAAGCGGTCCGTGAAGCAGAGGAATGGCATCCTCTCTTTGACAGGAAGGGACGCATCGCCGGACAATGGGCGGAAGTGTGCTTTGTCCCGAATAAGAGCGCGACAAAGAAAGGAGAGCCCTACCGTTACATAGCAATCCGGGAGCGGCTGAAACAGCCTCTCCTCCCCGGTATGGATTATCTCCCTTTTCAGACCATCGCCTTCAGTGAGACTCAGTACAAGCTCTTCGGCATCGTCACGAACATGGACTGGGAAGGGGGTAAGCTGATCGACTGGCATCATGAAAGATGCGGCAAGTCCGAAGAGGCCCATGCTGTTATGAAAGAAGACCTCGCGGGAGGGAAGCTCCCTTCGGGCAAGTTCGGGGAAAATGCCGCCTGGTGGTGGATCATGGTCCTTGCCCACAATCTCAATGCGGCTATGAAGAGACTGGTCCTTCAAGGCTCATGGGTTACAAAAAGGATGAAGGCTGTCCGTTTTCACCTGATCAATCTGCCCGGACGGGTTATGGAGCATGCACGGGGACTGATCGTCCGGCTTGCCGGGAATCATCCCTCATTCGACGTGCTGGTGAGCGCCCGCCGGAGAATCATGGAGCTTGGCTATGCGGCATCGGGGTAGGCAGACAAAGACCCCGGGAAAGACCCAAAAGGCTGTCCTGAAAGAGTGCAAGGAGAGCACTACCCAAAATTACCGCCAAGGAGGGCCTACAACGATGTCTGGCTGATGAAACCGCCTTAAGGTATCTTCTTTGATGCCATTTTAGAGGTAACTTTTGTCCGGGATCGCCTTTTCAGGCCACCGAGGGGGACCGGATAAAGGTAGGCGGTGGATTTGGGTCTTTGTCATATGTTGCCCTCCTTTATTTTGCTGTGCTAAACCCATTTGCTATCTGAATGCTAGCGACCCCCGAACCTGATCTTATGAGCCGCTTTTTCACTACCAGAGTGGTGCTTATTGCTTTCAGCCCATTCTGATTCTCGCATCACAGACCGCGATACCATCTGCGGAAACGAATACCGGATTCAAATCCATTTCGTGAATTTCGGGATGGCTTTCCGCCAATGTGGAAGTCTGCAAGAGAAAACTCTCGATGGTGGCAAGGTCAACAGTCATAGTTCTTTGATTCTTGAGGACTTTGCAGCCACGAAGCTCCTCAATCATCTCCCTGGCGTCGGTCCCCTCGATAGGGATGAGTCTGAAAGAGGTATCGTTGATTGCCTCAACAAAAATCCCTCCTGATCCCACCATTAGAACGGGGCCGAATTGTTCATCTTTCATTGTTCCGACTATCAGTTCAAACCCCTTGCCCAGCTTCTGTACGATAACGCCTTCAAGGTTCGCCTGAGGGTTACTGGACAAGAAAGTGTCAGCGAGTTCGTGAAACGCTTCCCTCACTTCACTCTCACTATGTAGCGGCAATCGTATCCCGCCAAATTCAGTTTTATGAACTACATTGGGGGAGGAAATCTTGAGCGCGACGGGAAACCGCATCCTTGAAGCAATGCTGACCGCTGCATCCACATGCTTTGCGAGGGAAGACTCCAACACGGGCAGCCCTTCCTCCTCGAGGAAGGCCAGTGCGTCGATTCCCAGCAAGAGTCTATCCATGGTTACCCCCCATTGTCCACAATCAGTTTCACTCTCCACAGATTACCCATCGCGACGACAGACCTTTCAGGGGTAGGAAGAACCGCGAAGCCCTTTCTTTTGTCAATCCCCGTTATCGCATCGTTCCATATCTCCCTTGGAGCACTTAGGCAAGCGACAACCGGTTTCCCCAAGAAGTCGACCCTTTTCACGTACTGCGCTATCTCGTTAGCTAGATTCTCGTTCGCCGACGCGTACATGGCCATAAAAATGATCCCATCTGTGCCTTCATCCTCGAGTACTGCCTCAAAAAGATCGAGGATGTCTTGGGGGCTATACCAAGCAGGACCCATATCAACTGGATTTGTCCTCATAGCAATTGGCGGTAATAGGCTATTGATTCTGTCTTGTGTTCTTGCGGTGAAGTGAGAGAGCTTAAGACCTGATTTCTCTATCGCATCCGAAGCAACCATCCCTGGTCCTGCCTGACTTGAAAGGACGGCAATACGAGGTCCTCCCGGGGGTGGGCAAGAATCTAGAACCTTTGCGGTATCAAGCAACTCTTCAATCGAACTAACCTCTAAAATGCCTGCTTGACGAAAAGCCCCCCTCCATATCCTATAGTTTCCGGCCAGCGAACCGGTGTGAAATCGACTTGCACTGTCGCTCTTTTCACCTTTTCCTGCCTTATACGCGATGATCGGCTTTGTCCCTCTCAAAGATTTTGCCGCTTCTACCATTTCCCTGGGGCGATCAAGACCCTCTAGGTACAAAGCTATTACTTTAGTGGCTTTGTCCCGCTCAACAAGATACCCCAGGACTTCAGCAAAGTCTACGTTGCAGCGGTTTCCGAGACCTATTAACTTCGAGAAACCAATCCTCTGCTCAGTAGCCAGAAAGCCACACAAATGAGCTATCCCCCCACTCTGGCTGACGAGCGCTACTCCTCCTTTCTCCAGCAGGGAGAGTTCAGACGTAAAAGAAGCATTTATTTCGAAGGTCGGATTAACAAAACCAAAGGTGTTTGGGCCGAGGATCGGCAACGCGTACTGATCAGCGATGTTTCGTATCTCCGTTTCGAGCACCCCCCCCTTTTGATCTTCAATTTCGCGAAAACCGGCCGTGATGAGGACCACGCCTTTCACCATCTTCTGGCCACATTCGTGAAGCACTTGTGGCACGAGGGAAGCTGGAACAACGATGACGGCAAGGTCGATCGTCCCCCTGATATCCCGCAGTGAAGGGTATGAATGCAACCCCCAGACGATTTCGCCTTTGGGGTTTACTGGGAATATTTCGCCCCCGTATTTGCCCTGAATGAGGCTTTTCATGACATGATAACCAAGCTTGTCGAAACCGTTAGATGCCCCGACGACTGCCACTGAATCAGGACAAAAGAGCTTTTCTAGTCTTTCGCTCATCACGCTATTCTAATCCTTTTGCGGCTAGGCGGCAGTGGCTGGACGCAAGTGGTTCAACCTGGAGAATCCGCCGGTTTCACAAATCGGCAACAGCATGCTATGTTAAGTGCGGTCATCCCAAATTTTCCCCGGGTTCATGATGTCGTTCGGGTCCAGTAACGACTTTATGTTCTTCATCATATTCACAACGGCGGGCTCCAATGCCCTTCTGAGAAATTTCTTCTTCTCCAAGCCTATGCCATGTTCACCGGAAAGTACGCCGCCGAGACCGATAGCGATTTCCATGATCTCATCCATGGCCTTCAGTGACCTGTCATAGAGGTCCTTATTATTGACGTCACTCAGAATGGACGGGTGAAGATTGCCGTCGCCCGCATGCCCGAGCACAACTATCTCAAGTTCATACTTCCTTGCCAATTCCTTGCATTTCTTTATCAGCGTAGACATCTTTCCGATGGGGACGGTCACATCCTCGACAAATACTGTTTTTGCCCTGGCGTATATCGCCGCATAACCTAAACGCCTTGCCGCCCAGTATGTATTTGCTTCGTCCGCATTTTTGGCCACTCTTACATCGACGGCTGAGCCGTTTTTCAGGATCTGCACGATCTTCTCTGTCTCGTTCTCCACGGCTTCAGGCATCCCATCCGTTTCGAACAGCAAGAGGGCGTCAGCATCCTTGGGAAGTCCGAGAGGCATCATCCCCTCTATACTGTTGATCATCCAATTATCGAGAAGCTCTATTTTGCAAGGGATCACTCCCTCGGCAAATATCATTGAGACACTCTCGCTCGCCTTTTCAACGTCGTCGTAAATAGCCATAACCGTCTTCCTGGCCGGGGAAATTGACCGTAACCGCAGTTCTGCAGAGGTAATGACGCCGAGCGTACCTTCAGAACTAATGAACAGGTGAAGCAAATCATATCCAACAACGTTTTTCAATGTTCTGCCACCCAAATGCACGATCTCCCCGGTAGGCAGGACGACCTCAAGACCCAGGACGTATTGCTTGGTTACCCCATATTTTAAACAGGTCGGTCCGCCAGCGTTCTCTGCGATTGCACCGCCTAGCGTAGCGCCAAAAAAGCTCTGAGGGTCGGGTGGGAAGAAAAGGCCGCTCTGAGCGAGTCTCACAATCAGGTCATTCAAAACAATACCCGTCTCTACGGTAGCACCCAGGTTCTCCTTATCGATATTCACAACCCTGTTCATTCTTGCCGTGCCGAGGACGATCCCTCCCATGATTGGGACAGAACCACCGCTCACATTAGTGCCCCCCCCTCTTGGAGTCACCGGTATCTTTTCAGAATTCGCTATTTTCATAACCTCGGCTACCGCAGATGCGCTTGTCGGCAGGACGACCACATCCGGCTCGTGAATCCAGTTTGTCGTGCCGTCGTAAGCATACACTTTTAGCACTTCGGGCTCTGTGAAGATGTTGTCTTTGCCGACAATTTTGTGAAGGGCAGTTATTACCGAACCTCGTATCATTCTTTCCCCTGTTCTATGTTCCTCACGTTTGTGGTCTCGTGTGGCACACTGCCACGTTGTTTCTAGAAAACAAACATCGTTTCATAGGGCTGATAATGAGTCGGATTGCGAGGTTGACAATGCTAATCTCCGAACACGATCTGGGGTCAAGGCCTCGCTCGCGTCAAAGCAGACACGTGCTTTGAGTGGCGGTTTTCCCATTCGGCGCCAATCGGGTCGGGAACCTTTTTCTCGATGTTGTCGATGACTGCAGGGTGGGCCAGTCCGGCGAAAAATGGGCACAGAATAGAGTCCTTCTGGAAAGGCGAGATGAGCATACCAGTCTTCACGGCCGCGTGGCTGCGCATCTCTAAGCCCTGTAATCAGCAGGTGCAACTCCCTCCACTCTCTCTTCTTTTCAGCTCCTTCCAACTTCTGTCGACCGCCTTCGTTATTTTGGCTATATCATCTTTGGTTACATGCTTAAACCTACCCTGAGCCAGAAGATAATTTTCAATGGGAAGATGCCTAGGTTCATACGTTATCTTAACCTCTGCCCCGTTCCTAATCTCATAAAGGGGGAAACAGTCCGTCTCCACAGCCAATCTCCCTATATTAGGGGTCAAACTCTCCGGGAACCGCCATCCGGTTGGGCAGGGCGACAGGATGTGGATATACTTGGTCCCCTTGATCTTTTTTGCCGTCATGATCTTTGTTCGCAGATCATCGGGAAAACAGGAACAAGCGGTCGCGGCATAAGGTATATTGTGAGCCGCCATGATCTCCACCATGTTCTTTTTCCTGCCCGTCTTCCCTACAGGTGTAGTCATGGTCCAGGCAAGTTCAGGTGTGGAAGAACTCACCTGAACGCCTGTATTCATATAGGCTTCATTATCAAAGCAACAGTAAATCACGTTCTCGTTCCTATCGGCTGCCCCGGAAAGCGACTGAAATCCTATATCGGACGTCCCGCCATCCCCAGTCAAGGCGATAACAGTTGTTTCCTCATCTCCCTTGGCCGAAAGAGCATTTGATATTCCCGCCGCGGTGGCTGCAGCGGTTTCGAAAGCGGTATGATAGAAAGGTATCTTGAATGTCGAAAATGGGTAAGGACCTATGATAATGCCCAAGCAACCTGGAATCACAACCGCGATTGTCTTCTTCCCTACCGCCTGTAATACAAGCTTGAGACCGATCACCTCTCCGCAGCCCGGACAAGCTAGATGGCCCGGATGTAGATTATTGCTGCCATCATGCACCAAAGACATTTTCACCCTCGAGTTCAATGATTGGATTGAGTGGCGCTTGTTCCATCCTTTCCGTCATTGAGAAAACTTTTTCGATGTGCGAGGGGGCAACGTTTGTTCCCCCTAAGCCCAGAACAAAGCCAAACACACGGATGTCCCTTGCCATTGAATAGAGAACAGACTTCAGCTCTTCACAGAAAATACCTTCCTGCCCAAGCGAAATATTCCGATCGATCACGGCTATCTTTTTCACGTGTCGGAGGGCAGCAATTAACTGGGCCCTAGGGAAGGGACGAAAAACTCTCATCCTGAGCAACCCCACTTTCTTGCCTCTATCCCTCAGTGCATCGACTGTCACTCTTGCAGTTGAACCAATCGTCCCGGCCGTTACCAAGACCGTTTCCGCATCCGCCATACGGTATTCCTCGAAGAGACCATAACGACGGCCGAACCGCTCTGCGAACTCTTTATCGGTAGTCTCTATGACCTCGAATGCGGTTTCCATGGCAACCTGCCGCTTTATGCGGAATTTCTTATACTCGATCGGCACCACAGTTTGGCAAAAACCGGCAGGATGCTCGGGGTCCAGAATGAAGGGGGGGTCAAAGGCGGGCAAGAAGGCGTCGACCTCAGTCGGATCAGGGACATCTACCGGCTCCATGAAATGTGAGTTATAGAATGCCTCCATGATGACCATGACAGGAAGAGAAATTGACTCACCTATCTTAAAAGCCTGGATAACGGTGTCGAGGGCCTCCTGATTGTCCGCCACATAGAACTGCAGCCAACCGGTATCGCGTTGGGCAAGACTGTCTGTCTGATCACTCCAGAAGCTCCAGGGGGCGGCCAAAGATCGGTTGACGTTTACCATTACAATAGGTGTCCTCATACCAGAGGCAAAGTGAAGCATTTCATGCATAAGGGCTAATCCTTGGGACGAAGTAGCCGTGAATGTGCGAACCCCGGTCAACGACGCGGAGATACACGCGGCCATGGCGCTGTGTTCCGACTCCACCCTCATCATTCGTCCGCCCAATTCTCCCTTTCCATCCCATTCAGAGAGTTTTTCGTAGATTTGGCTCTGGGGGGTGATTGGATAGGCCGCTATGACTTGGGGTCTGGAGAGTCTTGCCCCATAGGCCGCTGCGAAGTTACCTGTGAGGAACATTTTCATTTTGGTTCACCATCTCAACGATATTTCTCGGACAAGCCACCGAACAGATACCACAGCCCTTGCAATGATCCACGTCAAAACCATAAAGACCCAATTTCACATCCCTGAGGATCGACACGTCAGGGCAAAAGTCCATGCAATTTTGGCAATCGATACACGTTCCGCACTTAAAGCAACGAGAGATCTCATCGTCCATTTCCGCGTGGGTCGCTCCCATCGCGACCTCCTCGAAACTCCTTACGTTTTCTCCAGGAGTTGATTGGTTATGATTGCTGTTTCGTCCACTCTGGCGGAAGAAAAGGGTGTTGATCCGATCAAACGGCACTACTTGTTTGAGATCGCTTAAGTCGTCGGCGGGGTGAAGGAAACGTTGAAAAGCGAAGGACGAACCAGCGCCAATCCGTGCAGCTTGGAACGCTCTCTCACTATCCTTTCCTTCCAGAAAACAGACAATAGCCAGAGTTGCCATTTTGCCGCTAGCGATGGCATCTGCGACAAAGGCCTTGCCGCCAATGCTGTCCCCTCCGGCAAACACCCCTTCGATGGCTGTTGTTCCTCTCTCCGACGTAATCTCTATCATACCTTTCTCGCTCAACGATAACCCGAGTGGCGTCACGAATTCTGTCTCCGGGACCTGCCCCACCGCAGCGATAACGGTATCGATGGGAATGATGAATTCGGACCCCGTGACGGGAACGGGCTGGCGTCTTCCTGTGGCGTCTGGTGCTCCGAGTTCCATGCGAAGGCATTCTATGGCCGAGACCCGTTCGTTTTGAGAGATCAGTCGCTTCGGTGCAGCGAGCAATTCGAGTGCTATCCCCTCAGCTTCGACCGATGCCACATCTTCGGTAAGGGCAGGCATCTCTGCAAGGGAGCGCCGGTAGATGATTCTTACTTCTTCCGCGCCAAGTCGTCTGGCGACGCGGGCGCAGTCGATTGCGGTGTTGCCGCCCCCGATCACTGCCACTTGTTTTCCGACCTTCTTCCTTTCGCCAAGATTGACGTTTCGAAGGAAGGTTATGCCCTCCAGCACCCCTGGGAGCTTATCCCCTTCTACCCCAAGCCGCACGCCACCGTGGGCGCCCGCAGCAACAAAAAGTGCCTGGTATTCATTCCTGATCTGACTTAGAGATATATCTCTGCCGACCCGGACTCCCGTCCTGATGGCGACTCCCAACTGACGGATGTAGTCTATCTCCCTCTTGAGAATCGCTTTAGGAAGGCGGTACTCTGGAATGCCATACATGAGCATGCCTCCGGGTTCGGGCTGGGCCTCGAAGATCGTAACTACAAAACCCAATCTGGCTAGATGGTAGGAAGCACTGAGCCCGGCGGGACCAGACCCGATAACGGCAATCTTTTCTTTTCTAACACTGGTCGAGGCTTCTTCTTTGACGTCCACTCGGCCATGATCGGACAAAAACCTTTCAAAAGCCCGAATATTGATGGCCTCGTCAAAATCTTTCCGGTTACAGCTCATCTCACATGGATGATAACACACTCTCCCGCAGATACCGGGCAAGGGGTTCTCTTGTCGGTAAACTCTGAGTGCTTCGTCGAAGTTGCCTTTTGATGCTTGATAGAACGCTTCCGCAATATCTATTCCGATAGGACAAGCCGCTCGGCACGGAGAGGTTTTCTCCTGAAAGGTAGGAATTTCCGTTCTTTGCCCTGCTTTGTTGAAGCCGAGCGAGTCACGATAAGAAATAGCACAAAAGAAATCCCTTTCAACGTCCGGTATGAGCTTCGATTGTGTCTTCATTATCATCAACCTATCATCACTTGTTCGTAAGCCTGCTTGGCGGCCGCCATATTTTTGTCGATGGCCTTAGGCACGTTCTCTGCAATCACTTTTAACAGGGCATCAAGGCTGATGATGTTTGTCAAGCGAACGTAAGCTCCTAAAATTGCCGTATTCACAATAGATCCCATTCCGTTCTTGATAGCGACTTCCAAAGCATCGATTCTGCCGACCTTGTACCGATCCAAGCCATTCAAGGGGTCCTTATGTTCAGTATTGATCAGAACATGGCCCCCCGGTTCTACCTGCTCATTTATCAAGTTCGCATCGAAAAGCGACTCGTCAAATATTACGATATGATTCGGGCGCTCGATGTCACACCTCAGATAAATCTTGCTTTCATCGACCCTAACAAAGGAAGAAACTGCCGAACCTCGCCTCTCGCCGCCAAAATGGGAAAAGCAATGGGAGTAGAGGCCTGCTTCGAAACATGAGCGTGCCAGAATCTCCGCAGCCACCACAGCCCCTTGACCACCTCTTCCGAAGAATCTTATCTCTACCATGAAATACCTCGCTCGCAACATGTTGCAGTTGATCTTCACCGCACGATGCTGGTATACTGTGTACCACACGC
>JBEKHB010000097.1:0-11301 GCA_050012495.1 Syntrophorhabdales bacterium | reverse complement strand
GTTCATGGACGCCCTGCCGAAGACACCGACTGAGCGGGTGCAAAAATACCTGCTCAAACAGGCGGGTGTGACGCCGAACACGTGGGACAGGGAAAAAGCCGGGATAGAAGTTTCACGGTGAGGGACATGGCCGGCTTATGATATCATTAGAAAATATGTGTTGCATAGTGTTTGCGTGCTGCCTGAGAATGTCTTATAAAGCGCGTGGAAGAGAATGCCCTGCAAGTATGCGAACAAGCACGAGTCGCCCTTGTTGATTGCTTGGTTTAGAATAAATGAAGGGATGTACTGACCGGAAAAAGTTGGATAAAGACTAAAACCTGAAAAGGAGGTGACGAAAGGAACCCAAGAGCGCTCGGCGGTGGGGGAGCCGCGGCCCCGGGTTTTGTGATCCGGGAGACGAGGTCGCCGCACACTGGTTGGCCTGTACCCTTGGTCCTGAACGCATGACGCGCAGTGTGGCCTGACGAACCGGGGGAAGCGATAGCCAGGGCTTGGAAAGAAAAACGAAAAGCAAAGGGGAGGGTTTATGAAGTATTATGTGAAACTTACGATACTGTTAGGCTTACTCTGGGGTTTCATCGGGATTCAGCGGATTGTCATTGCCGTCATCATGCCTGCGATCCAGGCGGATATGAAGTTCAGCTATACGGACGTGGGCATGATTCTCGCCGTTACCGGGTTTGTATGGGCTTTTGGCACGGTCATCTGGGCGGCTGTCGGCGACAAGTTTGGTCGCCGCCCGGTCATCGCCGTCACGGCCATATGCGCCGCCGCCTTCTCATGGATAACCGGACTCGTCCACGGCCTTGGGGGGATGCTCTGGATTCGTGGAGCCCTCGGGTTTTTCGAGGGAGGCCCGTGGAGCCCGATCTTGGCCACATTAAGTGAAGAGGCGCCGCCGAAGGTGAGGGGCCTCGTGGTCGGTTTTATCCCTGGTTCCTTTTTCCTCATCGGCGTGTTCGCCGGGCCCATGCTTGCGGTCTATATCCTCGGCGCATACGGCTCCTGGCGCCCGGTCTTCTATATCCTCTCCATACCTGCCGCCATACTCGGCATAATAACATTATTCGCCATGCACGAGGCACCTTCCATGGCCGAGACACTTAAGATGCGCAAGAGAGGTGAAGAGAAGGTCGTCTACGACCGGGGGCACAAGGTGAGGATGATCGATGTGCTCAAGTACAAGAACGTCCTCGTCTCGGCGGTCAACAGCATACCCATCATGGCCTTGCTCTGGATCTACACCGGGTTTTCGGGGCTTTTTCTCGTCAAAGTCCATCATATGTCCATGAGTCAGATGGGTTTTACGATAGCGGTGTCCGGTCTCGGCGGCTTTCTCGGCATGACTATCATGGGCGCAATATCAGACCATATAGGGCGGAAGAACGCCATGATCCTCGCGGGTTTCCTTGCTGCCGTTGCCGGTTTCATCATCGCCATGCTGCCCGTCGGAACCTCAGTCATCCTGTTCTGTATTCCCTTTTTCTTCTGGGGCTTCTTCGGCATAGGCACATTTCCCATGTACCTTGGCACGCTGCCCACGGAAGCCGTACCGCCCGACTTTGCGGGAACTGCCGTGGGCATACCTACCGGTGTCGGTGAAATCATCGGAGCCGCCGTAATGCCTACGCTCGCAGGTATCCTTGCCGACAAGTTCGGTCTCTTCGCCCCCATCTGGATGGCGACTATTGCCTGCCTCGTCATCTGCATTGTTTCTGTTTTCTATGTGGAGACTGCGCCGAAGAAGCTCTCGAAGATGAGGACGAAACCGACACGGGACGACCACCTCCTCAGGCCGTTCAGGGGCAAGCAGCCCACGGCCGCGGCTTAACCCTGGAGGTCTTCTTGGCAATGGTCAAGGGCAACATGGAAGAGGTAAAGATCAGTTGCCCTCCGGTCACGGATGGGGTTTTATGCAGTATATGACGAGAAAGATATGAAGAGCCGGGGTCCTCAGTGGATACGATCCGCTGTCTCCTCTTGAGGACCCGGCTCCGCTAAGGGGCGCCTAAAGTACCGGGCTTCGGGGCGTCAAGGGGGAACAAACGCTTGTGGAATTGGTCTTTATCCGGAATCCCTAAATCCTTGAAATATATCATAAAAAGCGAATAAACCGCCGTCGTTTTTGAGCAAGAGATGGTAGAATGTGAGCGCAATTGGCATTAGTAGCTGGAAGTCCCACTAACAGGGAGGATATGGCGGCTATGGAAAAGGAAGGGCTGATACAGATGTACCGGTTGATGGTCCGCATAAGGACTTTTGATGAAAGAGTCGCCAAGGAGGTTGCCGCCGGGATCATACCCGGGGCCGCTCATCTTTATGCGGGTCAAGAGGCGGTGGCGGTGGGTGCCTGCGCCAATCTTCGCCCTGATGATTACATCACGAGCACTCATCGGGGCCACGGTCATCTCATTGCAAAAGGGGCAAGAACAGACCTCATGATGGCTGAACTCTTTGGTAAAAGGGCCGGTTACAATAAGGGCAAGGGTGGTTCCATGCATATTACGGCCCTTGAATTGGGTATAATAGGCGCCAGCGGGATCGTCGCCGGCATGATAGGCGTCGCCGCAGGAGCAGCTCTTTCAGCCCAAATGAGGGGGACCGACCAGGTAACTGTCTGTTTTCTGGGTGACGGCGCGACGAACTCCGGAAGATTCCACGAAGCAGTAAACCTTGCCGCGTGCTGGAACCTGCCGGCGATCTTTGTTATTGAGAATAACTTATACGGTGAAACTACTTCCATATCGGATGTCTGCAAGCTCACGAACCTCAGCGACCGGGCGGCGTCATACGGCATACCAGGCACAACGATTGACGGCAATGATGTTCTCACGGTGTACGAGGAAGTAGGAAACGCCATCGCCAAGGCCAGGAAGGGGGAAGGTCCCTCCATGATTGAATGCAAGACCTATCGCCACTATGGTCATTTTTGCGGCGATCCACAAACCTACAAAAGTAAGGCAGAGGTTGAAGAATGGTTGAAGAAAGATCCCATTCCGAGCTTCGAAAACAAGTTGATTAAAATGGGCATCTTTACTCAGGCGGACGCTGACGCAATTCGCCAGGGCATGAGAGACGAATTAGACCAGGCGGTCAAGTTTGCCGCAGAAAGCCCCTATCCCGCCCCCGAGGAAGCACTCGAAGATGTGTACGCCTGAGAGGAGGAAGCCATGAGAGAGATAAGCTATTCTCAAGCCATAAATGAAGCCTACGATGAGGAGCTGAAGAGAGATCCATCGGTATTTATCATGGGAGAAGACATCGGCCAGTATTGGGGAGCGGCCTTTGGCGAAATGCAGGGTCTCTACGCCAAGTACGGGCCCAAAAGAATAAGAGAAACACCGATATCGGAAACGGCCATATTGGGGTCGGCCATAGGCGCCGCCGCCACCGGCATGAGGCCGGTCGCCTTTCTCTTCTTTGTCGACTTTCTCGGTGTATGCTGGGACGAGATATGGAATCAGCTCACGCCCATGAGGTACATGTTCGGGGGAAAGGCAAAACTACCGGTGACCATAACCTGCTACAGCGGCGCCGGAATATCTAATGCCGCCCAGCACTCCAAGAATGGTGAGGGGATCTTGATGGGCATCCCCGGCCTCAAAATTATTACTCCCTCTACACCGTATGATGCCAAGGGCTTGCTTAAATCGGCCATCAGGGAAGACAATCCTACCATATACTTTGTCAACAAGTTTCTCCTCCTCACGACATTAAAGGGTCCTGTACCGGAGGAAGAATATACCATCCCCCTTGGCAAGGCAGACGTCAAAAGAGAAGGTAAGGATGTCACCGTCGTGGCTCTGGGGGCCATGGTTCACCGGGCGCTTGCGGCGGCTGAAACGCTTCAGAAAGAGAAAGGCATCAGTATCGAAGTGGTTGACCCCCGCACCATGGTGCCATTGGATAAACAGGCCATCTACGATTCTGTCAAAAAGACGGGCAAGCTGGTGATCATGGATGAGGAGCCCAAAACAGGAAGCGCCGCTGCTGAAATTGCCGCCCTGGTGGCTGAAGAAGCCTTTGACTACCTTGACGCCCCGATAAAAAGAGTCTGCGCTCCTGACACCCCTATCCCCTTCAGTCCTCCCCTCGAGGGATTCTGGATACCGAGTGAGGAGAAGTTGATACGGGCCATAAATGAGATCATCTAGCACGGGGGATACGGATGGCCGTTGAAATTTCAGTACCAAGACTGGGGACGGTGAAGAGCGACGCTACCCTGGCCGAGTGGACAGCAAAGGAAGGGGACAAGGTGGAGCAGGGGGAAGTGGTCCTCGTCGTAGAAACACAGAAGATTAAATTCGATGTGGCAGCGGAAGCGTCAGGCTTTCTTCACATCCTGGTTGACGAAGGGGCCACGTGTCCGGTGGCGACGGTTGTGGGTCTCATCGCCGCATCGGAAGAGGAACTGGCACAACTGCAAAAAGAGCGACCCAAAGTATCCCCTGCTGAGGCTGCAGCACCAGCACCGGCGACCGAACCTGCAGCAAAACCCGAAGGGCGGGAGAATATCAGGATTTCACCGGTGGCCCGGAAGATGGCGGAAGAACACATGATCGACATTGCCACGATATCGGGAACAGGGCCTGACGGAAGGATTGTGCGAGAAGATATCGAGAAGGCCATAGCGGCAAAGCTGCCGCAAAAGGCGCCTGAGTCAGCGACCATCGGAGAAAAGAGGGTCAAGTATGCCGTGCCTCTCAAAGGGATAAGGGCCGCAATCGCCGAACACATGCACCGAAGCCTGGCTGAGTCCGCCCAGCTTACCGCGATGGGTGAGATAGACATGACAGAATTGCGCCGGCTCCGGAAAGATTTTGTTGCCCGTGAGCATATAATCGGTACGAGGATCACCTACACCGACATGCTTGTTTTCGTCATTGCAAAGGTATTGAAAGAGAAACCCATAGTCAATTCAAGCATCATTGGTAATGAGATTAAGGTTTGGGACGACATTAACATTGGCGTGGCGGTTGCCCTCACAGAGGGGCTCATCGTTCCGGTGATACGGAACGCCGACGGGAAGTCGCTTTCAGAGATAAGTAAGATCACTAAAACACTTGCGGAGAAAGCAAGGACCGGGAAACTCCTGCCCGACGACGTGTCGGGGGGCACTTTCACCATCACCAATCTGGGAGCAGCCGGTGCAGGATGGCGCTTCGAGACCGCGATCATCAATCAGCCCGAGTCAGCGATCCTCGGAACCGGCGGCATTACGGACAGGGCGGCGGCAAGAGACGGCCAGATTGTCATCAGACCTATCATGACCTACAGCTTTACGTATGACCACAGAGTGATCGACGGAGTCAATGCGGTGCAATTCATGACAAGGGTTATTGAGTTACTGGAAAATCCGGGGCTCCTTATGGCTTAGAAAAGGGGAGAGGGAAAAAGTGGGTGCTGCAAAACCTCCATGGCTGCGGGTGCGGCTTTCGTTAAGTGAGAACTTCACCTTCGTGAGAAAACTGGTTCTCGACTTAGGACTCCATACGGTGTGCGAGCAGGCAAACTGCCCGAACGCGGTCGAATGCTGGAATGCAAGAACCGCGACTTTTCTGATTCTCGGAGACCGCTGCAGCAGAAATTGCAACTTCTGCGCGGTAACACCTGGTCCGAGAGGATTACCCGATCCCGATGAACCAGAAAAGATATCAAGGGCAGTTCGGTTGATGGAATTGTCTTTTGTCGTAATCACTTCGGTAACGAGAGATGACCTTGAGGATGGAGGTGCAGAGCATTTCGTCAGAACCCTTGCCTCCATCCGGTGTCGGAACCCTCAGCCCCTTGTCGAAGTTTTGGCGCCCGACTTCAACGGTTCCGAAAAGGCGATAAAAATGCTCGTTCAGGAAAGGCCCGATGTACTGGGTCACAATGTGGAAACGGTGCCTCGCCTGTATCCTCAAGTGCGGCCCGGCGCTGATTATCAGCGCTCTTTGGCCTTATTCAACCACGCGCACGAGGTCGATCCGAGCATCCCCCTGAAATCGGGTCTTATGCTTGGACTGGGGGAATCCTCCGACGAGGTCATGGGGGTCATGAAGGACCTCATAGAGGCAGGTTGCCGGCTTCTCACCTTGGGACAGTATCTCCAGCCTTCAAGAGCTCACCTGGCTGTCGACAGATTCGTCACGCCCGACGAGTTTGATGAGTGGAGAGAGATCGCCCTTGGACTGGGTTTTGCCGGAGTGGCAAGTGGTCCTCTCGTACGTAGTTCCTATCGGGCAAGGGATCTGTACCTGGAAGCCAGGGAACAATCCGCGTCCCAGGACGGCTTTGGTATGAGACCGGAGGAGGCCTTAAGCTAGGCTGATTTGAGCTCTACTGAAAGGAGAACGGGACTCATGGAAGAACGGGATGTGGTAATCATAGGAGGTGGCCCTGCCGGCTACGCTGCGGCCATACGCCTTTCACAATTAGGAAGGAAGGCTACGCTCATTGAAAAAGAGGCGCTCGGTGGGACCTGCCTCAACCGGGGTTGTATTCCGACCATGGTTCTGGCCAAAGCGGTTGAACTCCTGGAACAGGCGAAGAGTGGCAAGGATTACGGCATAACCTTCGCCGACATGGCCGTCAATTTCGAAACGTTGAGCGCGCGAAAGAATACGGTTATCAAGATTCTGGTCGGAGGGGTGAAGTCGCTCATGCAGGCCTATAACATTGAGTTGATAGATGGAACAGCACAATTTGAGTCGCCCCGGGAGATTGGAGTTGTCTGCGCTGACGGGGAACAAAAGCGTGTAGCCGCGAAGAAGGTGATAATTGCAGCCGGTACGAAGGCTGCGCAGGGAATGTTGCCCGGAGATACGACGGGCGGGAGCATTGATACTCAGCAGCTCCTCGAACTTCCCGCTCCGCCTTCGTCCATCCTTATCCTCGGCGGGGGATTTGTTGGCCTTACCTTTGCGACTATTCTCTCTTATTTGGGCACTACTGTGACGCTCATCGAAGAATCGGAGACCCTTCTTCCTGAAATTGATCAGGAGATCGTGGACATACTCCGAAAAGAACTGAAAAAGAACAAAATCCAGGTCCTTTTGGGTGCGCGGCCGGTCCGGCTTGATAACGGGCCGGAGACAGGGGTTGAAATTGAGACACCGGGTGAAAAGATCAGTGTGAAAGCAGCTTGCATAGTGAGGACGGGCCGGCTGCCAAGCACGGATGGTCTTGGACTTGCGGGGATAGGCATAGAGCTGAATGAAAAAGGCGGTATTCTCACGGACGCCACGATGGAAACGAGCGTCAAATCTGTCTTTGCTGCAGGGGACATCACAATGGAGCATATGTGGACTCCCGTCGCATACGCCGAAGGTGTGGCGGCTGCGGAGAACATCGCAGGGAGGAGAACGATAATGGATTATGCTGCAATCCCCTGCTGGTCGAATACGATCCCGGCTATATGCGGGGCAGGCATGACTGAGGCCGAGGCCACTGCGAAGGGGTACAGCGTCCGTGTAGGGAGGTTTTCGTTAGCGGCAAACGGCATGGCGACGATCCTGGGACGGCGTGTCGGCATGATCAAGGTGGTAACTGATGCAAAATACGGGCAGATACTCGGTGTCCATATGGTCGGCCACAACGCCCAGGAACTTGTCCACGAAGTCCTCGTGGCTATGAAGTCGGAGCTTACTCCCAAGGACATCGGGAATAGTTTCCACGTCCATCCTTCTCTTTCGGAGGGGTTCTGGGAAGTGATGAGGGCCATAGACGGGGAGTCAATCCACTCCTTCAGTTCCTAATCTGTGGGGGCCTGATGGCATGAGTGAAAAAGGCGTGTGCCTTGTATGCGAGATGGGCCTTCTCGGGTACGGTAAAGCGTGGGAACTGCAAAAGAGACTCCACGAACTACGGGTACGGCAGGAAATCCCGGACATACTTCTCTTGCTCGAGCATCCGCCCACAGTGACGATAGGGAAATCCGGTTCGCTCAGTAATGTTCTCGCACCCTCTGAACGGCTGGCCGAAATGGGTATCTCCCTTTTTTTTATCGAAAGGGGAGGAGACGTGACCTATCACGGTCCGGGACAGCTCGTCGGCTATCCGATCGTCGATTTAAGAAAGAGAGGCAAAGATATCTACAAGCTTGTCACTGACCTCGAAGAAGTGATGATCAGGACGGTTCGCGATTTCTCAATAGAAGCAGGCAGAGACCCGGGGCACCGGGGGGTATGGGTCAAACAAGAGGAATTGGGAGCAATCGGGATCAGCGTTCGAAAATGGGTGACCATGCACGGCTTTGCGCTCAACGTCACGACGGACCTTCAACATTTCTCACTTATCAATCCATGCGGTTTTACTGATCGGCAGGCAACATCGATGGCAGCGTGCATCTCTCGTGACGTTTCTATGGAATCCGTGCGAATGCGGCTCCAAGGCCACTTTGCGAGCGTATTCAACGTGGAGCTCGTGACGAGATCGAAACAAGAGGTGCTGGTTACACGTGAGAGCAGACCGTCGAATGGGTTTGAATAGAAGACAAAAGTGTGATGAAAGCGGTTGACATAGAATGGGCACGCACATTTCTTTAAGGGACAGGGGAGGGAAGGGGCGGAAGTCGAGTGGAAGCAGCGTTTTAACATGCTGAGGGTCAAGAGGGCACTTCCGACCATGCTCCCCATCGGCGTTCACGTTCCTTTAGGCCGCCTTGAAGAGTTCCATAGTGGCCTCAGGATGCAGGGGAAGAGAGAGTTAGCATTGCTTGGACAGGTCGTTTCATCAAACGACTGCATGATTATGGCGATAGCGGGGACCGATGAGAGGCATTTTTTGGAACACACCCTTTCCCTTAGTCTTCCCCATAGGATCATCGAGCTTGCCCTCTCTCTTGGAGGCAAGCCGGGGGGCGGCATCGGTGTCTGGAATGCGCCCTATAAGAAAATGATGGTAGCGCCTGACAGGATGGCGGCGTTAAGAAAAAAAAAGAAACAGCTTGATCCAAAAGGTATTCTGAACCCAGGAATGTGGCTCGATGAATCGATGTTCCTGAGACCGGTTTTCCACCACGCGGCAATGGCGTTTTTGTCTTGTGTCGATAGACTTTTTCCCACAGTCCGTTTCACGCGAAAGGAACAGGGTTTGGACCTTGAACTCGATTCATGCGTTGAGTGCGGTTACTGCACCACTTCCTGCCCCACCCGACAAGAATGGATTTCTTCAACACCGAGGGGGCGGATTCGATTGGCAAAAGAGATTTCCAAGGCCCGCTTCTCGAAGTCTCTTTCAGCGGAAGAATGCACGAAAACGATATTTTCATGCACTCTTTGCGGCAGATGTGCGGTAGATTGCAGTGTTGCCATAAACTCCCCGACCATGTGGGTCGAGGCCAGGGATAGGCTCGTCAAGAAGGGCCTGGAGGTTGAGAACCTCAAGGCCCTTGCGGTAGTTGTGGAGACAACGAACAACATTGCCGGGAAAGCGAACCAGCAGAGAGAGCGCTGGGCGGTCAGGCTCCCCTTTTATGAGGAGATCTCCAAGAAGAGACGTGCGGAGATGGTCTACTTTGTCGGCTGCGTCACTTCCTTCTACCCCATGGTGCAGGATATTGCAAGATCGTTCACCGGAACACTCACATCGGCACAGGTGGATTTCACGCTTTTGGGCGGGGAAGAATGGTGCTGCGGCTATCCGTTGATTTCGGCAGGCCACCTGGATCATGCCGCTTCACAGATGAGGCATAACATCGAGGCGGTGCGAAAGACCGGGGCTCGGACCTTGGTTGTCACGTGCCCGGGCTGCTACAGGATGTGGAAGCACGAGTATGAACGACTTACCGGAGAGCATCCGGGGATAGAGGTGCTCCATTCTACGGAAATTCTGTGGAACCTTATCGAGAACGGCAGGGTTCGACCGGGGGCATTGGACGGTGTTTTCACCTATCACGACCCCTGCGACCTTGGAAGGGTGAGCGGCATATTCGATGCTCCACGCTCCACTATCGACGCCATCGGACATCGTGTGGAGCTTGAAGATAGCCGCGAATACTCGGTCTGTTGCGGCTCAGGCGGAGATCTTCTGGCTTCCAATCAGGACCTTTCTCTCGGCTTGGCCGAAAAACGGCTCAACCAGGTGGAGAGGATTGGAGCGGACACAGTGGTCACCGCGTGCCCCTCTTGTATAAGGGGGATGATAATGGCCAAGACCGCGGCGAAGAAGCAGTTGAACATAGTGGACATTTCGCAGCTCGTATGGAAGGCGGTACAAAAGCGATTAATGACTATCCATTAAGGAGTGAGCACATGTATCCCGAAGACTTGAAGTACAACCCTGAGCACACATGGCTTCGCCTTGATGGTTCAGGCTCCGGACGAGTGGGTATCACCGATTACGCCCAACGGCAGCTCAGGGAAGTCGTTTTTGTTGAGCTCCCTGAAGTGGGCGCGGAAGTCACCCACATGGAGCCCTTCGGTGTAGTCGAGTCCGTTAAAGCCACCAACGATTTGTTCAGCCCTGTGAGCGGCTCGGTTACGGAAGTGAACGTGGCGCTGAGTGACGATCCGGGCCTCCTTAACCGAGACCCTTACGGAGAGGGGTGGATGGTGGTAATCAAGCTGAATAAGCCGGAGGAAATCAATAATCTCCTGTCGGCAGAAGTATACAAGGCCACAATCGGAGAATGACTGCAGACCTGGTACACTAGTTTCTACAAAAAAGGAGGGAGAAAAATGATAAAGTCTACCGAGCATTTCAGTTTCACTGTAAGTAAGATGGAGGATTCCCTTCACTTCTTTTGCGACCTCCTCGGATTGAAGGCCACGCCTGTCATGGAGGTAGACGATGAAGACCTGAGAAGAATCATAGGTATGCCGGATGCACATTTGCGCATATCCCTCGTCCAGGTTCCTGACAACAAGAACATAGAGCTAATTGAATACGTTAAGCCACAAGGGAAAACAATCGACCTGAAGACCTGTAACGCAGGCGTCGCGCACATCGCCTTTGTGGTAGATGACCTCGACAAGGTCTATGAAGACTTATCCAACAAGGGGGTAGACTTCGTAAGCCCGCCCATCCGGGTTCCTGCCAATGATGGTAAAGGCAGATGGGCCGTATGCTATCTCCACGGACCTGATGGAATCACGCTCGAGTTTATTGAAAAGGAAATCTAAATGGCGATGGATCGAAGTACCATTGATTGAATTCATTAGCCTTCGACAACAAAACAGCCGGGAGGTCTAAGAGTGCTATGGGTAGAGTAGAGGGTAAGGTGGCTATCGTAACTGGTGGAGCGGCGGGAATAGGAAAGGCAACCTGTATCATGCTCGCAAAGGAGGGCGCCAAAGTAGCCGTGCTGGACATCAC
>JBEKHB010000096.1:0-16487 GCA_050012495.1 Syntrophorhabdales bacterium | reverse complement strand
GGGAGATTATCCATGTATTACTCACCCGTCCGCCGCTCTACTCGCCCCCGAAGGGACTTTCGCGCTCGACTTGCATGTGTTAGGCACGCCGCCAGCGTTCGTTCTGAGCCAGGATCAAACTCTCAATTAGAACTTGACACCTGAACTGTTAAAATAGGGGCCTAACTATTTTTTGTTGTCAAAGAACAAATAAACATCACTGCGAGTTGTTATTATAATCACTTTTCAGTGAATGTCAAGAGGCCTTTCAAAGAACCTTGTGACGTGCATCGATCGCAGACCTGAGTATTCTACCAGTCTTCTGCCTCTGTTGTCAAGCACAAAGTTTCATGAGGACCCTTTGACCGCACATTCATACGGTGGTTATGATAACCCATCGACGGCTTCCCGACGGACCACGCCGCGTTGAAGCCTCTACCCGTGACATCTCGCATGACGTGTCAAAGAACGCACTACTCACCCTGACGTACAGGGAGTCTTAGTATACGCTTATTCATTCCTATGTCAATAGATTATTTCTGCAAAAACGAAGGGCGGGGGGTGACCCCCGCCCTTCGACCGCTTTTGCCTGACGTCTCCGGCTTTAGCCCTTGATAATCCTCGGCAGCATCATCTGGTGCTGCGGGCAGATCGACGTCGGGTTCTGGTAGCAGCAGTTCGCGAACGCGACGAGATATTTCCTCAGGTCCGACATCTTGACCACCTCGTCCACGAGCCCCGTCTTCGCGCAGTACGCCGGCCTCGATTTGTCGTAGTACTCCTTGACCGTCTTGTTCATCTGCTCGATCACGGGGGCAAGGGATTTCCCCGCGTCTTTCTCCTTGACGAGCCGCCTGGCAAAGCTCGCCACCGCGGCCGTCTCGCCGTGCATGACGTATATTTCGGTGGTCGCCGTGCCCAGGGTGAAGGCATTGTTGTTGTTCGCCTGCGGCCCGGCCATGATATAGTGGGCGGCCGCCGTACCCTTCCTGAGCACGATGGCCATCATGGGAGAGTCGTTCGCCTGTTCGATGGAGTAGATGAGCGACTGTCCGAGACCGAGGAGCTCGGCCTTTTCCGCATAGTCGCCCACGTCGATGCCTGTCGTGTCCTGGACCCAGACCATAGGCACCCTGTCCCTGCCGCAGAGCGTCACGAACTCGTTCACCTTGATGAGCCCCTCCCGGTAGAACTTACCGCCGATGCCCGGATAGGGGGCGTACTGCGGATAACCCCTCGGCAGCATGCCCTGTTTGTTCGCCACCACGCCGATGAGGAACCCGTCGACCTTGACGAGACCCGTGTACAGCTCGGGGCCGTATTCGGGACGGAACTCCATGTGCTCGCTGCCGTCCACAAGCCTTGAGAGGAACTGGTAGACGTCATAGGTCATCTTCTGGTTGAATGCCACGATGTGGTAAAGATCCTGGGCCGGGAACGACGGCTCGGCGGCTTCCGCCACCCTGAAGAACTTGCTGTTGTAGGCCGGCAGATAAGCGACCCATTCCTTCACCGCGTCGAGGATCGCTTCTTCCGTCTGGAACACCTGCTTGAAGAAGCCTGTATTGTCGTAGTGGATCTCGACCCTTCCCGGAGGTATGGACTTGAACTTTCTCGTGGCGTCGATGATCTGCTCTGCCATACCATCGTCGAAGTAGCCCTTGGGGGCCATGCCGCTGACGATGCCCGCACCGCCCACGGCGATGTTGCAATCTTTGTGCGCGAGGAGCAGCGTGGGGCTGATGCCCTGGTAGCCGCCGCCGGCCGGGTTCGTCCCGTAGATGGCCGCCAGCACGGGGATGCCCAGCTTGTTCAGCTCGGCATGCCTGAAGAACGTGGTGCCGCTCCCCCTCCTGTTGGCATATACCTTTTCCTGCTCCGTCAGCTTCACGCCGCTGCAGTTGACAAGCCAGACGAGCGGGCAGTGGAGTCTTTTCGCGATATCGGTGACCCGGAGGATATTGTCCGCCTGGCCCGCGATCCAGGCGCCCGCCATCACCTTGTTATCGAACCCGATGATCACGGCCCACCTGCCGTTTATCCTGCCGAGGCCGTCCACGACGCCTGTCGTGCCCGAGTCTTCCTCCATGGGATCGTACAGCATATGGAGAGGGGCCCACGTGCCCTTGTCGAGGATGTAATCGAGTCTCTGGTGGACTGTCCACTCGCCCCTCTTGTTGAGCGTCTCGGCAGGCAGCCCCGCCTTCTTCTTCTCGTCGAGGAGGGCAGCGATAGCCTCTTCCACCTTCTTGATCTCCTCGGCGTTGGCCGGATTCTCCTTCACCGGCTTGCCGAATCCCTGCATCTTCTCAAAATAAGGTCTCATTCTCATCCCTCCAAAGGCATATTTTTTGATAGTTAAGATTTTCACAATTATATTTTCTGAAGCCCCTGCTTGTCAACATAAAACGGCATCGCACACAGGACAGGGGTGCATGCAGCCACCCGGTTCCGCGAGCTTTCAAGTCTGATTGTGACGATTTTCTCACCAGGGCTCCGAAAGAAAACATAAGTCTTATAAGACTTTTAGGACCTATTAAAAAGGCTCTTAGTGCTTGAACAACCGCTGGCCGGTGAAGACCATCGTCACATCGGCCTCGTTGCACGCCTCGATCACCTCAAAATCCCTCTCCGAGCCGCCCGGCTGGATCACGCCGGTTGCGCCTTCCTTGATCGCCGCGTCCACGCCGTCCCTGAAGGGGAAGAAGCCGTCGGAGACAACGGTGGCGCCGAGAAGGCCGCCTTTCTGCGCCTTGGTGTATTCCTCGATCTCCTTGAGGTCGTCCATTCGCCTCAGTCCTTTTTCCGCCTCAAGCCGGAACACGGCATAGGGCACGCCGAACTTCTTGAAGACCTGGCCGTCCGTGAACTTCGTGTACGCCTTGAAGACGGCGATCTCCACCACGCCTACCCTGTCCTGCTCGCCCGTGCCGATTGCGACGGTCGCCCCATCCTTGACGAAGAGCGCCGAATTCGAGCTGACCCCGGACTCCACGTACCAGCCGAATAGCATGTCGTCCAGCTCCCTTTCTGTCGGCGCCCTCTTGACCTTGTAGACCTCGCCCTTGTACGTCGTCTGTGCGGCTTTCAGGTCTTCCTTCCCCTTTATGGCGAAGGGCTGGGATTCCTGGATGATGAGGCCGCCGTCCATGAGGGCTTTGAAGTCGATGATCCTCCGCGTCTTGTACTTCCGGAGTCTCTCGATCTCCTTTATCTGAAGGATCCTCAGGTTCTTCCATTTCTTGAGGATGTCGAGGGCGGCTCCTTGATAATCGGGGGCACAGACGACTTCGAAGTAGTACGGGGACATCAGCCGGGCCGTCTCGACGTCGACGGCGTGGGTCAGCACCACCGCGCCGCCGAACGCCGCGATCCGGTCGCACCAGAACGCCTTCTCGAAGGCCTCGGCCGGCGTCTGCCCGTATGCGGCCCCGCAGGGGTTGTTGTGCTTCATGATTGCACATGCCGGCTTCGCGTCGAGGAACCGGAGGATATTGAGCGCGTTGTCCACATCGGTCAGGTTTATCTTGCCGGGGTGCTTCCCCACCTGCAGCTGGTCCTTCTCGGTGATCCTGCTCACCAGCCCCGAATCGAAGTCGAAAAAGCGCACGTCGCCCAGGGCGATATTGCCGTTTACCAGCTCGTACAGGGCCGCAGGCTGGTCGGGGTTTTCACCGTAGCGCAGACCCTGCTCGACCTCCGCCTTTTCCCCCGCGTCGTAGATGCTCCACACCTTCTTGCGATAGGAGAGGGTCTGCCCGCCCATATCGATCGTGATGGTGTCGGGGAACCTGTCCTGCACTACCTTTTTGTACATGTCTTTGATGGGTGCCATTAATCCTCCTTATGATGGGAAGCGGCGGCGTCTAAGGCGCATCTTCTCCCCACCTATCTCATTAAGACCCGCAGCGCCTCCACCATGGATTCCACGTCCAGCTTTTCTTCTCTCAGGATATCCTCCGTCTCGCCGGAGAGCCCGTAGTCCTTGACGCCGAAGCGCGCCATCCGCCCCCTGTACCCGTGGTCGAGAAGCCATGACGCAACGGCCGGACCTATGCCCGTTTCCGGGTTGTGGTCCTCATAGGTGACGATGCAGGGGATAGTGAGGAGACCGGCCATCGTCTCCGCGTCGATCTCGGTTACGCAGGCCATATTGATAACCGCTACGCATTTTCGCGTCGCCTGGAGGGCGGCCCTTATCCTTATCGCCCTGGCGACCATCCCCCCATAGGTGATGATGGCGGCATCCGCGCCTTTGCGGATGACGTCCATCCGCCCGTAGACGAACCGGTAGCCGTTGCTGAAGAACAACCCGCCGTCTTCCGCGCGGGCGACCGGCCACTGCGACCTGCCCATGCCTATCATGAAATTCCCGCACTCCCCGGCCGCATACCGGACTGCGCGGTCGGTCTGGTTCGCGTCCGCCGGGACGACCGGCTTGAAATGGTAGAGGCTCCGGCTAAGGCCGATATAGTCGATGCACTGGTGTGTCTTTCCATCCTCTCCCACATCGAGACCGAGATGGGTGAGGACGAGCTTCAGGTTGGTCTTGTTGATATCGTTCAGCCTCTGCTGGTTGTAGACCTCATCCATGCCGAAGGCGCCGAAGGCCGCGAAAAACGTGAGGATGCCCATGGTGGAGAGGGCCCCGCCCACGGTGGCCGTGTTGTGCTCCTGCACGCCGCCCTGAAAGAAGTAATCGGGAAACGCGCGGGCGAACTCGGCGGACTTGACGGAGGTCGCCAGGTCGCAGTCGAGCACGCAGACCGGCGTGCCCCGGGGAATGTTCTTCTCTCCTATGTCTTTGAGGGCCTTGCCGAAAGCGGTCCTGTTGTCGATCTTGTCGTCGTCCGTGTAGGTGAAAGGCGCGCCGGTGTCGATCGCCGGGGGCTCAAGGTTTTCGACCTCGGGCCGCCATTCCCAGGCGCCCTTCCTTTTCTCCCTGTAGTAGTCGGTCCTGTCCTCGATGCCGAGGACGGCCGCCGCATCAGTCATCTCCTTCCGGTTCAGGGGTTTGCCGTGGTATTCGGCCTTTCCTTCCATGAAGGGGATGCCCTTTCCGATCACGGTGCGAGCTGCGATGCAGACGGGGTTTGCCAGCTTTCGGGCCTGCCGGAGCGCCTTGTAGAGCGCGCCCGCGTCATGGCCGTCCACATCGATAACGTCCCACCCGTCGGCGATATAATCCTTGCCTATATTGACCGGCATTACCGCATCGGTCGTGCCGCTGATCTGGATGCCGTTGACGTCGATCACGACGGTGATATTCGAGAGCCCGTACTTGTGCGCGAACCGGCGGGCCTCGGCCACCTGCCCCTTTGCCTGCTCGCCGTCGCTCATGAGCACGTAGACGTGGAAGTCCTCGCGGCGCACTTTGGCGGCCAGGGCGAGACCGCACCCGGCGGAGAGCCCCTGGCCCAGGTTCCCCGTCGACCAGTCTATGAAAGGAATGCCCTTGACCACATGCCCCTCGTAAGGGCTTTTCGCCCGTCTGAAAAACGCGACCACCTCGTCGACAGGCAGGTAACCCAAACGGCTGAGGCTTGCATAGACGGCGGGCGAGGTGTGGCCGTGGCTCACCACTATCCTGTCCCGGACCGCCCCCGATAGATTTGCGCACGAAAACACCACAAGGCAGATATCAAGAGACGACAACGACCCGCCGGGGTGGCCGGATGCGGCCACGCTCGTCATGCTGATGATATCGCCCCGGGCTTGCCGGGCCAGCTCTGTGAGGCGGGCGATCTCGTCGCCCGCCAGGCTTTCACGCTCAAATGACATAGTTGCCTCCCAACCAGTAATCGCAGTCTTCCCTCAAGAGACAGCGGGGGCACTCGGGCTTCCTCGCTTTGCACACGTACCTTCCGTGCAGGATCATAAGGAGTGAAAAAGCCGTCCAGGCGTGCTTCGGCGCCAGGGCCTCCAGGTCCTTTTCGATCTTTTCCGGGTCCTTCTCCGCAGTGAGGCCGATGCGACCGCTTACCCTTATCATATGCGTGTCGACGATCATGGCCGGTTTCCCGTAGGCGAGCCCCACGATCATATTCGCCGACTTCCGCCCTATGCCCTTGACCGTCGCCAGGGTATCGATGTCATCGGGGACATGACCCGCAAACCTCTCCTTCAGCTCGCGGGCGATACTCTTCAGGCTCCGCGCCTTGTTCCGGTAGAAGCCGGTGGGCCTGATATCCTCTTCAAGCTGTTCTTCCGGCGCAGCGAGGTAGTCCTCCACCCTTCCGTACTTTTTGAAAAGTTGTTCCGTCACGCGATTTACCCGCTCGTCGGTACACTGGGCGGAAAGCACCACCGCCACGGTCAGCTCCAGGGGGTTGTGATAGGTGAGCTCGACCCTGGGCGCCCCGTGCATGGTCTCCAGCCGCCCGATAATGGCCTCAATGTGTTTTGCCATGTCTCACCTCCAGAAAGAGGTCCCTGATTTCCGGAACGCCGCGCGTATTGACGACGTCGGCGGCCTCCAGCCAGCCCTTCCTCGCAATGCCGACACCATAGAAAAGGTCACCGAGCCCGCCGGCGGAATGGGCGTCCGGATCGATGGCGATCATGACGCCCTGCGCTTTTGCGGCCAACAAATGGCGCCAGTCGATATCGAGACGGTAGGGGCTCGCATTCAGCTCGATGATTACGCGTTGTTCAGCCGCTGCCTCGATGATGCGCCCCATATCCACCTGGTAGCCGTCTCTCGCGAGGAGGAGCCTGCCTGTCGGATGGCCCAGTATGGTGGTGTAAGGGTTGTCCATCGCCCTGATGATCCGCGCCTCCATATCCCCCCGGCTCATAGTAAAGCCTGAATGGACTGACGCGACCACGAAATCGAAGCCCGCAAGCAGCTCCTCGTCATAATCGAGGCTTCCGTCCGGAAGGATATCGCTCTCGATACCCTTGAAAAAATGAAAATCCGGGTGCTCCGCGTTGAAGGCGTCGATGGCCGCCCATTGCCGCCGCACGTCATCCGGCTTCAGGCCCCCGGCGTAGTAAGCGCTTTTGCTGTGATCGCAGACGCCCACATACGACAGGCCCATCTCCCTGGCGCTTTGCGCGATGGCCGGAAGTCCGGACATGCCGTCGCTCATGTCGGTATGAACGTGGAGCGCACCCGCCAGGTCCGCCAACTCGACGAGCCGGGGAAGCGTCCGCGCCTCGGCCGCCTCTATCTCGCCCATATCCTCCCGCAGCTCAGGCGGCACATATGAGAGGCCCAGCCGGCCGTACACATCGGCTTCGCTCTGCACCTCCCAGGGGCGCTCCCCCTCACACAAACCGCGCTCGGTGAGGGCAAGACCCCTTATCTGCGCCAGGGCCCGGAGCCTCGCGTAATGCTCCCCGCTTCCGGTAAAATAGACGAGGGCACAGGGAAACGACCTTTTGTCCACCACCCTTAACGTCGCGGTGATCCCCTCGGACGTCCGGCACGAAGTCTCCGTCTCGCTTTCCGCGAGCACCTCCTCCATCCACGGCATGGAGGTGAAATATCGCGATACGCCGGTGCGATCCTCCGCGCCGACCAGGATATCGATGTTCCTGACGACCTCTCTCTTTCGCCTGACGCTCCCGCAAATCTCGACAAGCGCATCCGGGTGCGCCCGACCGAAGATGGCCGCAAGATCGGCGGCGAGCGGGTATGCCACCCCGAAGAGGAATTCCCCCTTGTGGCGTGTCAAGAATTCGATGCCCCGCAAGATCCTGCCTTGCGTCTTTTCGCCGAAATGCGGAAGGCGGACGAGCCGGTTTTCCTTGCACGCGCACTCCAGATCGGCCAGGCTCGTGACGCCCAGCTCCTCATAGAGCGCCTTGATCTTCCGAGGTCCGAGGTCCTGCACCTGCAGGAGCTCGAGGAGCGTGACGGGGAGCCTCTTCTTCAGCTCCTCGTGATACGCCATCTTTCCTGTTTCGTGATACTCGATGATCTTGGCGGAGAGCGTCTCCCCGATGCCCTTGATCTCCCTGACGCGCCCCTGCGCGATAAGCGAATCCAGGTCGTCGAGGCCCGCAAGCACCTTCGCGGCGTTGAAATAAGCCTTTGCTCTGAAGGGGTTATCTCCTTCGATCTCCAGCAGGGCCCCGATCTCCTCCAGGATGGCCGGAATCGATCTTCGCTCCATCGACTATTATCATACAAGGGGGAAAACGATGTCAACAAGAACCGGGGTGGCAATCTGTGGAATAAGTCCTATAGGTCCTATAAGACCTATTATTAAGTTCGAGGGGCCGGTCATGGTATAATAGTCTGTGACGATAACCAGGCAGATAGAGGCAAGATCGATCCTTTCGAAGTCGGGCATCGACGGCATCACTTACTGCGTCAACCCCTATGTCGGCTGCTCGCATGGGTGCGCCTATTGCTACGCGAGCTTCATGAAGAGGTTCACCGGACACCGCGAGCCGTGGGGGAGTTTCGTCGACGTGAAGGTAAATGCACCCCAGCTCCTCGAAAGACAGACGAGGAGGGCAGGCGCCGGTACCATTATCCTCAGCTCGGTGACAGACCCCTACCAGCCTGCCGAGGCGGGGTATCGCGTGACGAGGGGATGCCTGGAGGTGCTGCGGGTAAGGCCCTTACCCGTCAATATCCTGACCAAATCCCCCCTCGTGCTGAGGGACCTCGACCTGCTCAGGACCTTCGACAATCTTTCGGTAGGGATCACCATCACCACGGACAATGACGCAGTGAGGAAGGTATTCGAGCCGGGCGCGCCGTCCATAAAAGCGAGGATCGAGGCCCTGGAGACGCTCCATAAAAACGGCATCTCCACCTATGCCTTTATCGGCCCCGTGCTCCCCATGGACCCCGAGGTCCTGGCAGGCAAGGTCCGGCCCCACGTAGATAGGGTGCTCATTGACGGAATGAACTATCCGTCGAAGACAAAGGCCCTCTACAAGCGGCAGAAGCTCGATGAGTGGCTCGACGGCGTTTTCGTTGACGGGGTCATCGAGCGGCTTAAACACGCCTTCGGGTCACTGGACGTGGAGTGCTGTTGATCGCCAAAGATGCCAATGGAAGATGGACGACCGCAACGCTTCGGACGATATCCGATCTTTTCAGAGGAAGCGGCCATTATTCCCGCATCACTATCAAGAAAAAACAGGTTGTGTCTGCGCCAGGACCGACCTCACTACATTGAGCGCCTCCTCTTCGCCATAGGGCTTGTCGAGGAAACCGTCGACCCCGTATTCCTTCAGCTTGTCACGCTGTTCTTCGGTCATGAAGCCGCTCGATATCACGACCTTCGGAGAGGCCGGCATGCCTCTCAGCCTTGCCAGCACTTCTTCTCCCTTCATACGGGGCATGATCATATCGAGGATCACCAGGTCTATTGACGCCTTCCTGCTTTCAAAGAGGGCGACGGCTGTCGCCCCGTCCTCCGCCCGCAGCACCCCATAGCCTTCCCGGCTAAGGAGCCCTGCGAGCAGCTCCCTTACAACCTCCTCATCATCGACCACCAGTATCGTCCTTTTCCTCAAGTCCGGCGCGGGCTGGGCAAGCTCTTTCAGGGGCTCACTCACGGATTCCGTGAACGGAAAATAGAGGGTGAAGGTCGTCCCGGTCTCGCGTCCGCTTTCCAGCTCGATGAATCCGCCGTGGCGCTTTACGGTTTTCTGGACCAGGTAGAGCCCCATGCCCAGCTTCTTATTCTCTGTTTTTGTCGTGAAGTAGGGCTCGAAGACCTGTCTCCTGTAGTCCTCTTCGATGCCGGACCCTGTATCGTGGATCCTCACTACCGCGAATCCGGCCTTGTCGCCGACCGCCTCCCGCGATGTCTTTATCGTCAGCGTGCCGCCCTCCGGCATGGCGTCCTTGGCGTTGATGCACAGGTTGAGGAAGACGTGCTGCAGCTCGCCCGCGTCGCCCCTGATGGGCGGCAGCGACGCCTCGAACTCCTTCTCCACATTGACGGTCCTGAAGCTCACCCGCACGAGAAACAATACATCGCCGAGCAGCGAGTTCAGGTCCACGACATCGACTGTCTTCGCCTTTTGCCTTCTTGAAAAATTGAGGAGGTGCTCGGTCAGGCTGGCCGCCCTTTTCGCGGAAGCTTCGATGACCTCCGCATACCTGCCAAGCGGCCCTTCTTGGGGCGCCGTCTTTTTCATGAGGGAGGCATAGCCGAGTATGCCCGTCAGCACGTTATTGAAATCGTGCGCGACACCGCCCGCAAGCTTGCCTATGCTCTCCATCCTGCCCCTGTACGTGTTCTCCTCCTCCTCGACCCTCTCGTCGACGACGTCCTTGAGGACGAGGCTCTTGAAGACGGTCCTGCCTTTGCCGTCCTTTATGGGGTAGCTCTCCAGGCTGTAAAGCTTGTACTCGTCGCCGCGCCTGTGGTGCAATTCTCCCCGGAGGATCAGGTCTTTCCCGAGGAGCGCCTTCTCGATCCCACCCAGCACGTCCTCGACCCGCTCCCCGACGAGGTCCTTCTCCCGCATAAACTCGCTCCTTGCGGTCCTGTTGGCGAAACAGATGCTCCCCTTCTCGTCGACGAGGAACAGCGCGTGGGGGAACTGGTCGATGACGTTCTCGATGAGCGTCTTCGTGGTGGCAAGCCGCGTGTCGAGCTGCCGTATTTTTGCGTCCTCCGCCGCCTTGAATTCATCTATGCGCATGTTGAGCAGGATGAAGCGGTTCATAATCTCGCAGAGCAGTTCGAGATCCCTCACGGTATTGGCGTCGAGGGTGATCGACTTCTTTTTCCCGAAAAGGAGATAGCCGAAGACATGGATATTCCGCTTCAGGGGATAGACGTAGAGCGTGCCGTAGCCGAAGGCGCCCTGAATGACGGTAGGGGAAAAGACCTGTCCCCTTCGCCGCTCGATCTTCTCCCAATCCACCGCTTTCAGGCTGCCGTCAATGGAAAAAAACTCTCCGGTCCCGTCGCCCCTCATGACGAGCTGGCAGGCATCGAAGATCGTCTCCTCGACAAACACTTTCGGCATGTGGGCGAGAAGGTCCTTCTCCACCTCCACGTGCTGGAACATCTTGAGGATGATCGAGTAGTTGCTGATCGCCCGCTCGAAAAAGTTCCATTGAAAGAGGAAGGACTCGGCGCCGAGCTGATGTGCTGCCATCACGCCACCCCCATGAGGTCGCTGACCCTCTTTGTTTCGGCCTTGATCAAGTCTGCCTCTGTCCGGAGGATAATTCCTTCGACACCGAGGTCGGCTGCGGGGTTTTCGACGAACCTGTCGGCCTTCGCGACCAGGTTGACAAGCGGCTCACCGGCCTACCTCCTGATGGTCGATGCCGAAGGCCCCGCTTTCGAGGGAGCAGATGTCCGTGCCCGTGCGCCCCGCCTCCTCTATGAGCTCCCTGTAGCGTTCGCCGTGCATGAAAAGGGGCACCTTGCCTATGTCGTGGAGGATCGATACGGTAAACACTTTCTCCCGGTCCTCGGTCATCGTCTTCCCGGCCAGGACCTTCGCCGCGCATGCAACGGAAAGCGTATGCGTCCAGAGGAGCGCGAGGTCGGCCTGGCTCAGCTTCCACTGCTGGAGCATCTCCTTGAGGAAAACGAGACACATGACGATCCTTCTTATCTCGTCAAAACCGATGGCCACCATGGCCCTCTCCAGATTGGTTATCTGAGACCCCCTGCCGAAATAGGCGGAATTTGCGATGCTGATGACCTTTGAAGAAATGGCCTGATCATACCTTACCACATTGAAGAGCCGGTTAAAAGACGAATTCTCGTCCGCCAGAACCCGGAGCACTTCATCGATGACCGTGTTGAGGGTCGGCAGGACTTTCAGCGTCTCCACCTTTTCGAGCACGTCTTCCCTGAGCGACAAACTCCGCATGTTACTGTTATCGATAATCGGAAAAAAAAATTAAGGGGTGGGGGACAGGTTTAATCTTTTCTTATCACGTGAACGGCGGTAGCCTTGAAGGAGACCGTGACGCGTCGCCCTTCCGCGAGCTTCAGCAACTCACGGGACTGCATGGTCACATAGGAGACGAGGGGAAAGCCGCAGTCGAGGCCGACCTTCTGGTAGAACCCCATGGGCGTGACCCTGGTCACCGTGCCGGGAAAGACGTTCCGCGCGCTCGTGACCGGTCCGCCGTCCTCCCGGATCGTCCCGGCCTGCGCTGAAAGAGTGACGTTTTCCGGCCTTATGTAGAGGATGACGTGGCTGCCCACGGGAAAAAAGCCGGCCGATTCGACCTCCCTGTCCGACACGGAGACCGTCACGGTATCTGGTCCGCTTTTCTTTATCCGCCCTTTGAGCATAGTGCCGGCGCCCACGAAGGAGGCGACAAACTCGTCCACGGGGGCGTTCAGCACCTCTTCGGGAGGACCGGCTTGAAGGATCCGGCCCCGGTCCATCACGGCTATGCGGTCGGAGAGCCGCACGCTCTCCATCAGGTCGTGAGTGACAAAGACGGCGGTCGTCCCCGTCGATCTGACAACCGCCTGTATGTCCTCGATCAACGGCTCGCGGCTCCTGGGATCAAGCGAGGCGAACGGCTCATCGAGGAGCAGGATGTCGGGGCGGATGGCAAAGGCGCGGGCCAGGCTGGTCCTCTGGGCCTCCCCGCCCGAGAGGCTCCGGGCCGAGCGGTCCGACAGGTGGCTGATGCCGAAGCGGCTCAGGCTCTCCGCCACGGCCTGCCGTATCGGTACCCTTTTCATGCCCCGTATCTTCAACCCCGACGCCACGTTCTCAAAGACGGTAGCGTCGAAGAGGAGGGGTTCCTGGAACACCATTGCGATGGCGCGCCGGTAGGTGAGCACAGGGCACTCGGGGCCCACCTTCCGTCCCCGGAAGAAAAGATCGCCCTCAAAAGGTTTCGTCAGATACGAGACGGTCTGGAGGAGCGTCGTCTTTCCCGCGCCGTTGGGACCGATCAGGGAAAGCACCTCCCCCTCCTCCACGGTAAGGGAGGGGACATCGACGATCACGCTTCCCCCCCTTATCACGCGAAGGCTCCGCCCTTCGATGACCGCACCCGCACGGCTCACCGGGGCCGCTCCTTTTGTTGGATATGGGTAAGCACCAGGTTGACGGCGAAGGCGAGCACAAGAAGGATGATGCCGAGGGCGATGGCCGTATCGAAGTTGCCCCGGCTCGCCTCCATCACGGTCGCCGTGGTCAACACCCGGGAATACCCCTTGATGTTGCCGCCCACCATAATCGAGGCGCCTACCTCCGAGATGACCCCGCCGAACCCCGCCATGACGGCTGCGAGGAGCAGCAGCCGGGCCTCTTTGGTCAATATCCATACCAGTTGGAGCCTCGTGGCCCCGAGGGCGAGGATCTGGAGCCTCAGCTCCTTCGGGAGCTGCTGCATGGCGGCAAGGGTGATGCCCATGACGATGGGGGTTGCGATCACCGTCTGGGCCAGGATCATGGCGCCCGGCGTATAGAGCATCCCCAAAAAGCCAAGGGGGCCGCTGCGCCAGAGGAGGATGGTGACGAAGAGGCCGACCACCACCGGCGGCAGACCCATCCCCGTGTTGATGAGACTTACGACGAAGCCTCTTCCGGGGAAGCGCGTCAGGGCGACCAGGGTGCCGGCAGCGACGCCGATCACCAGGCTCACGAGCGTCGCGAGGCCCGACACCCTGAGCGACAGCAGGGTGATGCCTATGACCTCGGGGTCACCCGTGACCAGAAGCCAGAACGCCTTGCGGATCCCCTCGACGATCAGTTCCACTTACTCCCCCAGGTCCTCCACGCGCTTTCCCGCATCGGGGAAAAACAGGGGCGACCCGAATTTATCCACTCCGAGCGCCTTGATAACCGCCTGTGTCTCCGGCGACACCATGAAATCGGCAAACGCCTTTGCGCCGCCGGCGTTCACCTTGGGCCACATGGCCGGATTGACCTCTATCACGTGGTAGATATTGAGCAGGTCCCTGTCTCCCTCAACAAGTATCGCAAGGTCGAGCCGCTTCTTCAACGCCAGGTAGGTCCCTCGGTCGGCCAGCGTGTATGCCTGTTTTTCCGAGGCGACGTTGAGCGTCTGCCCCATGCCGAGGCCCGTCTGCCGGTACCATTTCTGCCCCTCGGGCGCGATCCCGGTGATCTTCCATATAGTCCTTTCCTTTGCGTGGGTCCCGGAATTGTCCCCCCTCGACATGAAGAGCGCCTGTGCCCCCGCAATCCGCCTGAACGCTGCGGTTGACGACGTCATACCCCTGATCCGCGCCCGGTCGGCGGCCGGCCCCACCACGACAAAGTCGTTGTGCATGACGAGCCGCCTGTTGACGCCGCAGCCGGCGGCCATGAACGTTTCCTCCGCGTCGGGTGAGTGCACGAGCAGGACGTCGGCTTCCCCCTTCTGCCCCATCACCATGGCCTGGCCCGAGCCGACGGCGATGGTCTTCACGAAATAACCCGTCTTCTTCTCAAAGAGCGGGATCAGCACATCGAGCAGACCGGAATCCTGCGTACTGGTCGTGGTCGCAAGGATGATGTTCTTCTGCCAGGCGGGGGTCTGCTGCGCCCCGGCGGCTGTGGCGAAAAGCAGCGCGCACGCTATAAATAGACCACACAAGAGACGCTTCATCTTTCTCCTCCCTTTATCTTTTATCTGTTCGATCGGCACTCGCCCTTCACTCCCAGATCAAGGATACCGTGGGCGAAAGCTTAATTCAACCCAAAAAGTGTAGTTGCGCACAACCCGCTTTTCTTATATACTTCTCCAGTGGAAATCCTTTCAGCGAAGGAACTTTCGCGGTATCTCACAATAAACGAGAAGAAAGATTGGCCATGGTGACCCGCGTCGACATACACGCGGACAAGGGGACCGAAGAGATCCTTGATGCCGCGTTTTACGCGCTCTGCGGCGGGGTCTGGATCGAAGACGAGGCATGGGGAGTACGGATTATCTGCTACCCGGCGGACCCTGACCGGTTCTGCGCTTACGTGGCTGACTCAGGCGTGCCGGTCCGCCTGCTTACCGCGGAAAAGGAGGAGGAAAAGGATTACGTCGCCCTCGTGCGGCGCCGTTTTACGCCCGTGAAGGTCGGTGACCTGACCATCCTGCCGCCCTGGCGCAAGCCCGGGAAGCGGGGGAGGACCATAGTGATCGAACCTGGAATGGCCTTCGGCACGGGCAGACACGAGTCGACAAAGCTGATGGTAAAAATGATGGACCTCCTGCCCATCGAGGGAAGGAGCGTGCTCGATATCGGGTCCGGGTCGGGCGTGCTTGCGGTCAACGCGTGGCTGCTCGGCGCGTCTTCCGTCGCCGCCCTCGACCACGACCCCCTGGCCTGTGATGCGATGAAGAAGGGCTGCAGCCTGAACAACGCCCCCGGTGTCCTGATGATTTGCGCGGACATCGCCGCCGTCAAGGGGCGCTTCGACATCGTCCTCGCCAACCTTGATTTCGCCACCTTTTCCCTGCGGGCGGCGGAAATTACCCGAATGGTGGTCCATGAGGGATACCTCGTCATCTCAGGGATAGAAGAGCAGCACGCAAAGGGCCTGTCGCCCCTGTTCGAGCCTCTCACCCTCCTCCGGCACCGACGCCTGGGCGACTGGCATGGGTTTGTCTTCCAAAAAAGGTCGAGCCTGAAAAACGCTTTCGCGCCAGCTTCCCTATAACGTCTCCTCACCTTCCTCACCACGGCAACGTCGCTCCCCATTGCCTTGCTGGGTCGCACCACCCGACCGGCTGATGCGGGAAGGGTGTACAAACTAGCGCAAAAACGGACCTTTTTGCCATTTTTTACTGCGTTTTACCCTCTTTTTACCCTCTTCAGCACGGATTGTTCACTAACCGTCTCACCACCTCTTTGCTGATTCCCTTCTCTCGCAAGCCTTTCCTAAGGGGGGTTTACGATTGTGTACGAAAGTTTACGGTTTCAGGGGGGGGTAGGGTAAAGAGAATGTTGAATTATAAATTATAAATGCTGAATAAACGGCCACGGTCTGACGCGGGTATCGCGACCGGACGTGAAAGCGCCCGGCCGGGTAGCACCGCCATCGGATGCGGCTGTTGGGGTTCAATTGTCAAAGAGCGGCGCCGGTTTACGGGACCTTTCGAATCCGGCTCAAACGGGCCGGGGCAATGCCCGGCCTGATAAGATTTTCCTCCTTTTCCCGCTTCGTGTCAAAGTGACAACCGGGGGTGTCAACCAGGGGTGGCAAGGAGGCATGACAACCAGAGGTGACAAAAAGCACCTGAGGCGGTTTTTTGGAAAAGATGACTCCACCATGGCCCCAGAGGGCCGGTGGCCGGACCCAGAGCTGTCCCTACCTTCTTCCTGAAAGGGCGCGGTTAGATGTTTTTCTTGACATACACGGTTAAAGACGGTAATGATTAACAGACACGACGGAGCGAGGATGGCAAAGGCGACGAGAGAAAGACAGACTACCCTGTTTCTCTTTCCGACATTGGGATCACTTACGAATGTCACAATGTGATTCCTGAGAAGTAACTCCCGAAATAACTATTGCATTAAATGGGATACAATGGTAGATTATTGTATGTATAAACGAACATCTCCCCAACAAAAGCTCTTCGGCGTGGAAACGCAGTTGTC
>JBEKHB010000095.1:0-11904 GCA_050012495.1 Syntrophorhabdales bacterium | reverse complement strand
TGAACTGCTGCGGATGCCTGCCATGCAGTCCTTTCACATCGTGCGGCGCCATGGAGAGTGGCTCGGGCAAAAGTTTTCGGTCACCGTGCGCATAGCCGGCAAAATCCTCTGGCTGGTCGGTGCCCTTACTGTGTTCCAGGTCGCGAACATCCTTGGCTCAGGGCTCGCCGACGTGCTGAAGAAAGAGTGGAGTTTCGGCACCACGGTGATATCAGTATGGGATATCCTCGCCTTCTTCCTGGTCCTTATCGTTGCGATCCTTCTGTCCCGACTCATCCGGTTCTTGCTTCAGGAAGAGGTCTTCCCGCGATTGAGCGTGCGGCGCGGTCTCGCCGACGCGGTCTTGATGTTAGCCAATTACGCGATCTACGGCTTCGGTCTGTACCTCGCGCTCTCGGCCGCCGGCATCGGCCTGAACAGGTTTACGCTGCTCGCGGGAGCCTTGGGCGTCGGCATCGGCTTCGGCCTGCAGAACATCGTCAACAATTTCGTGTCGGGCCTCATCCTCGCCTTCGAGCGCCCGGTGAACGTCGGTGACGTCATCCAGATGGGTACGCTGGCGGGTACTGTGGCCCGGATCGGCGTACGGGCGTCTGTGGTACGGACCTTCGACGGGGCTGAGGTAATCATCCCGAACGGAGATCTCATCTCCAAAGAGGTGACGAATTGGACCTTGTCCGACCAGGACCGGAGGATCGAGGTGTGCCTTGGAGTGGCCTACGGCACCGACCCCCACAGTGTTATAGGACTGATGACCTTGGTTGCGAAAGGACACCAGGGTATTGTTGCCAATCCGGCTCCCATTGCCTATTTTGACGGCTTTGGCGAGTCGGCGCTCAACTTCACACTCCACTGCTGGACCCACGACTTCGGCAACTGGCTCTCCATACGGAGTGGCATCGTGCTGAATCTACACGATGCCTTGAAAGAGGCCGGGATCAGCATACCCTTCCCGCAACGGGACGTGCGTATCCGGTCGATGGATCATACGGTGAGCGAAGCGACGCCACGAAAGAAGAATGAGGACTGACCGCGCCATGCGTGCCGTTACTTCTTGTAACATAGGTAATATGCAAGAGAGGTTTTTAAGGCGGACTTGGTAATGAAACTCTTTTTGATTTCCAGGAGGTCCAGCCAGACGATATGCCGGAAGAATGTGCCATCCGATAGAAAAAAAGAAACAGGCAAAAAGGCGTGCCCAGGCAATAACCTCTGAATAGTGGTATATTATTAAAAATGATCCTCCTTGCCATTGAAGATGTCACCTAACTTGGAGCTTAACAGATGAAACGAGATAAAGAGTTTAGCGCATTGAGAGCTTCTGAAACCCGCTACCGCCGACTCTTCGAAACGGCCCAGGACGGCATCCTGATCCTCGACGCAGACACGGGACAGATAGATGACGTGAACCCGTTCCTCATAGATATGCTGGGCTATACCTACAGTGATTTCCAGGGAAAGAAGCTCTGGGAGATAGGTGGGTTCAAAGACATTCAGGCAAGTAAGGAGGCGTTTACGGAATTACAGGACAGAGGCTATGTGCGTTACGACGACTTGCCGCTGGAAACAAAAGGGGGGCGGAACATCAGGGTGGAGTTTGTCAGCAATGCCTATCAGGTTGACCATCACAAAGTTATCCAGTGCAATATCCGGGATATCACCAACCGAAAACATGCAGGCATTGAAGCTCACGAAGCCGCCATATACGCCCAGGCGATAATCGACACGTTGCGCGAACCCCTTCTGGTTTTGGATGAACACTTGAAGGTACTCTCGGCGAGCCGCAGTTTCTACGATACCTTCGAAGTATCGCCCGGCGAGACCGTGGGTCACTTTCTCTACGATCTCGGAGATAAACAGTGGGACATCCCCCGGCTCCGGAAACTGCTTCGGGCCGTCCTTAAGAATACCAAGCTCGATGACTATGCGGTCGACCACATATTCCCCACCATCGGGCATAAGTTCATGGTGCTCAATGCCCGCCGGATATACAAGGAAAACGTCGGCACAAAAATGATCCTCCTCGCCATTGAAGATGTCACCGCGTTGAAGCAGAGAGATGAAGCATTGAAAGCGTCTGAAACCCGGTACCGCCGACTCTTC
Source organism: Syntrophorhabdales bacterium (assembly GCA_050012495.1). Taxonomy (GTDB): domain Bacteria; phylum Desulfobacterota; class Syntrophorhabdia; order Syntrophorhabdales; family WCHB1-27; genus BOG-1155. The sequence continues at coordinate 9,801 of JBEKHB010000095.1, read as the reverse complement.
GAAACGGCCCAGGACGGGATCCTGATTCTTGACGCGGACACGGGACAGATAAACGACGTGAACCCATTCCTCATAGATATGCTGGGCTATACCTACGCGGATTTCCAGGGAAAAAAGCTCTGGGAGATAGGCGCCTTCAAAGACACCAGGGCAAACAAGGCGGCGTTTACGAAGCTACAGCGAAAAGGGTATGTCCGGTACGAAGATTTACCGCTCACCACAAAAAACGGGCGGGAGATTGCCGTAGAATTTGTCAGCAATGTCTATCCGGTGAACCATCATAAAGTCATCCAGTGCAATATCCGCGACGTTACCGACAGAAAACTGGCTGAAGAAGAACTCCTGAGGGCACACGATGAGCTGGAGGGAAGGGTAACGGAGCGGACCGCTCAACTGTCTGAATCGAACAGGCTGCTCAGGCAGGAAATCGCTGCACGCAAAATCATTGAAGAAGAATTGAAGGAGTCCCGGGAACGACTGCGCTACCTCAGCACCCGTTCGCGGAGGGTCAGAGAAGAGGAAAGGACGTCTCTCTCACGCGAGCTCCATGACGAATTGGGGCAGGTCTTAACGGGCATAAAAATGGATGTCGCATGGATAGGAAGAAGAACACCGGAAGACAATGCCGCGGTCGGCGAAAGAGTGGATTCGTTACTCGCGCTTATTGATGATACCATCCTTTCCGTACAGAGAATCTCGATGGCATTGAGACCGCCCGCCCTGGACGATTTTGGCCTGCAGGAAGCGATGAGACTGGCAGCGGAAGATTTCGAAAAAAGGACAAAGGTTGCCTGCGAAATTATTTCGAAGCCAGAAAATATAGTCCTCAAAGGGGAAATTTCTACGGAGGTCTTCCGCATCTTTCAGGAAGCGCTTACAAACGTCGCCCGCCATGCAGGTGCTGCGCAGAGCGTCACCGTATCCCTGCGGACCGCAGGAGATAAATTCATTATGGAAGTCAGAGACGATGGGAGGGGCATTACAAAAGAACAGATCTCCGATCTGAAGTCTATCGGATTGACGGGCATGCGCGAACGGGCCTTTGCCATGGGGGGAACCCTGACCATTGCCGGCACGCGGGGAAAAGGGACGACCGTCACCTTGAGCGTTCCCCTCGGTGAAGAGAAAGAAGGGCCTGACATACTAAAGCGTCGCCGGAGGAAACAGCCGGAGGGGGGGTGATGCTCCGCATCGTTATTGCCGATGACCACCCGGTCGTGCTCAAAGGCCTGAAAGAGATCCTTTCGGAAAGCTTTGACGACGTGATAATCGATGAAACCGCCACGGGTTATGAACTCATCAGCAATGTGCAGAAAAATCAGTACGATTTGGTCCTTCTCGATATCTCTCTCCCTGACATAAACGGTCTGGAAGTCCTGAAAGAGATAAAAAAGATAAAGCCGAAGCTCCCCGTCCTTATCATAAGCATGTACCCCGAAGAGCACTACGCACCCCGTGCCATAAAGGCCGGGGCACAGGGTTATCTCACAAAGAGAAGTGCATCGAATGAACTGGTGCTGGCGGTACGTAAAATTTTGTCCGGCAAGAGATATATCAGCCCGGCATTTGCCGAAAAGATGATGTTTGATTTCGAGTCGAATGCCGACAAACCTCCGCATGAACGGCTCTCCGATCGGGAGCTTCAAGTGCTCTGTATGATCGGCGGAGGAAAGGCATTGAATCAAATCGCGGAAGAGATCCATTTGAGTGTAAACACGGTGAGAACGTACCGCACTCGCATCCTGGAAAAGATCGGCGTGAAAGGAACCAGCGAATTGATTCATTATGCCATCACGCACCGCCTGACAGAATAGCCCTTTCAGGAAGATAATTGCTCATGCCGCGCGCGGCCCGGCGCCCTTGAATCCAAAAAGACACGTCTGCCCGGCCCCTGCTTTTTTTTAATCCCTGTAGTAAAAACGATGACACCCTCGTGTGCGTGATAACTGCAAAATAATTCCCGGTTTTGCGACAGACGTGGGTCAGCGCTTGTCGTATAGTGCTGCATATGCCTTACAAACAACACCGTCTTTGAATCCTGTTGCAGCCTAAGGAGGCATACATGGCGTTCCTTCACTCAGAGGACTCAATCTTGTCCGAGCCCGAATCCGAGACCCCGGAAGTTCGCGATCCCCTCACGGAGTATTTTCATGAGGTATCGAAGTACCCCCTCATGACAAGGGAAGAAGAACGGGAAATGGCACAGCGGGTGCAGATGGAAGGGGACAAAGACGCCGAGCAGAGAATGGTCCTCGCTAATCTCAGGCTTGTGGTCAAGATAGCCCGTGATTACCGTAGCCACCTCAACGTCCTCGACCTCATACAGGAAGGGAACATAGGATTGGTGCGCGCCGTCAGGAAATACGATCCTGAAAGGGGGACGAGATTCTCAACATACGCATCCTTCTGGATACGCGCCTGCATGCTGAAATACCTGATGGACTCGTGGAGCATGGTAAAGATCGGCACCAAGGACAGTCAGAGGAGGCTCTTCTACAGCCTGAACCGGGAAAAGGAGAAGCTGGAGAAATCCGGGATCATCCCTTCTACAGAAGTCCTTGCCGACAACCTCAAGGTGAGCAGCGCAGACATAGAACATATGGAGCAGCGCCTGTACCACGGCGATGTCTCCCTGGAAGCGCCCCAACATGGAGATGGGAACCCGCTCATGGATACGATAGGAAGCGGCGAGGACATAGAGGAGACATTGATCGAAAAAGACTACACGGAAATGCTGCACAAAAAGCTCGCCGACTTCAAGAAGCAGCTCAACGAGAAAGAGTGTTTTATCCTCGATAATCGCATCATGGCGGAGAATCCGTTGACGCTGAGGGAAATCGGTGAACGCTTCAACACGTCAAGGGAAAGCATCAGGCAAATACAGGTGAAAATATCGAGGAACCTGGCGAGCAACCTGAGATCGAGTGGAATTCGGCCGTCCATGTGAAGGGGCGGTTTGCGTCATCACGGCGGCGTTCAAGTCGTGAGCCATCGGCGCCACATCACCCGAAGCCATAAGGAGGTAACCATGGCTGAGCGTAACGCAGTGGTAGGGATCTTCGATTCTCACATCAAAGCAGAAACGGGCATCAAAGAACTCCAGCGGTCGGGGTTCGACATGAAGAAACTGTCCATCGTGGGCAAGGACTATCATCCCGAGGAGCACGTCGTCGGCTACTACAACGTCGGCGACCGCATGAAGGTCTGGGGCAAACTGGGGGCTTTTTGGGGCGGCCTTTGGGGCTTGCTGTTTGGGTCGGCCTTTTTCTTTATCCCGGGCATCGGTCCCCTCATCGTGTTCGGCCCGCTCGTGAGTTGGATTATCGGAGCACTGGAAGGCGCCGTGGTGGTCGGCGGGCTGGGTGCGTTAGCCGCCGCGCTTTACAGCATTGGCATTCCCAAGGACAGTGTGATGCAGTACGAGAAGGCGCTCAAATCTGACAAGTTCCTCGTTATCGCTCACGGCACAGCGGACGAGGTGGCCAAGGCCAAGGGCATCCTCGAGACGGCAGGCGCGGCACAAATCGCCGTCCATCCGGGAATACGCGGCGAAATCGTGGACGGTTAGACTTGAATTAACCGCCCGTTCTGCCCCAAACCAGTGGGGGTCCAGAAGAATCAGGCGGGGGCCTATCCCGCATCGACTGTGAGGTAGCGGTCCGGGCCGAGCAACAAGGCAACGCCCGGCTCCCGCTTTTTTCAATCCCTGTAGTAAAAACGATGACACGCTCGTGCGCGGGATAATGGCAAAATTATTCCCGGTTTTGCGACAGACTTGAGTCAACTGTCCGTCTTACACTATCTCTATGTGTCTACCTCACCTATGTTCAAAGAGTGGCGGCTCCGGGAAGAAGATTGCAGGCTGTTTTAATGATGAGGAGGATTGATCATGAGGATCAGTGAGCCTATTTTCATCGGGAAAACAGAGAAGCCGGGTATGCCGAAAAAGAGGATTCTCTTCATTGACGACGAGTACTTCCTCCGGAAGCTCATATGCGAGATGCTTACGACGATAGACTACGAGGTGAAAGTGGAGGAGAGCGGCGGGAAGGCCGTCAGGACCTTCATCGAGCACCCGGAGGAATTTGATCTCGTCCTTACGGATCTCATGATACCCGATATGAGGGGAGACGAAATAGCGGAAAGAATCAGATCTGTCCGTCCGAACATGCCCGTTGTCGTGATGACCGGCACGCCGGATAACCTCCCCCGCAGCATGGCGGAGGCGGCAGGCATCTGTAAGGTGCTTTCTAAACCACTCACGACAGGGGAGCTGCGTGAAGGACTCCAAGGAGTTCTCCATCCCACAATTCCGGTTTAGTGCTCTGCCCTCACAACCGTTTTCTATAAAGCATGAAAAAACTCCGGCAGAGCTTGCCGGTCCGTCGTCAACACAGGCAGCAAGAATGATGACATCAAAATTGTTGGTTATGGGACAGACAAGGAACATGCAGCCTGATAGAATTTATAGTTACCATGAACAGGTAGAGAGAATGGAGCACTCCCAAACTCCTTACCTACTGGGACGCAGGAAATTAATCTTATAAGGAGACAGATCATGAAAAGAATTGCCTGTCAGCTCATTTGTCCGGCCGCACTCGCTGTTGCGGTGGTGCTCTTCACCTTTATGGTTCTCACAAGCGCGAGTCCAACGCGGGCGGCCTCGCCCGAGCCGGGCGTGGCGACCGCCGGTACGGCCCCTGACCGTGTCGAGGCACGCATCAAAGTGCTTCATACCAAGCTCAATATCACCCCGGCACAGGAAGAGCTATGGAACAAAGTCGCCCAGGCGATGAGGGACAATGCGAAAACAATGGAGGCGCTCATCAAGGCAAGGTCGGAAAAAGCAGGTACCATGACCGCTATCGACGATCTCAAATCCTATGGCGAAATTGCCGACGCACATGCAGATGGCCTCAAGAAATTCATCCCGGCCTTCGAGCCTCTCTATGCCGGCATGTCGGATGCCCAGAAGAAGAGTGCCGATACGTTATTCCGCCAGCACGGCCGCACGAAGGCAAAGGCAAAGGGCAAATGATCGCGACTGTCATGACGTCAAGACAGCAGACCCTATTTTGCGATAGGGAATCACTCCAAAAATGGAAGGTCACTATGAGAACCTCGAACACGCAAGCCAGGAAGTTCAGTGCGACAGTCGGCAAGATCGTGATGGCGCTCGTCTTCGTCTCAATGATCGTCGGCATATCCATCGCGCCGGCGTTCGCCAGAGATAGCGGCAGAGGCCACCGCGGCGGGTATCATGGGCGCGGCGGGTACGGGTACGGTGTGTATCAGCCCTATGGCTACTACCCGGCGCCTGTCTACGCGCCCCCACCGGTCGTCTATGCCCCGGCCCCGTATATGTCGCCGGGCATTAGCCTCGTACTCCCCATCCACATCCGATAGGGAATACTCGGTTTCGACCGCTTTAGCGCGTTGAGGGCCTCGGTGCTCCAGGCCGCCCGCGCGCGATATGCTATGATCGTGGCGTTATTGCACCGGGTCTTACGACGAAGACCGGAGTCGAGGCCCTTATGCGGCGTGTGGGTGGGTCATATAATTCACATGCCTGTCGGCTAAATGAAGGGAGAGACGATGAAGAGAATCATTATGCTCATGGTATTAATGCTGATGCTTGTATCCCTTGGGGGATGTTTTTGGGGACATGAAGGACATGATGACCGGGGTGAAGGGCACGACCGGGGCGGAGACCACGAAGAACGGCATTAAGAACGAAAGGGGGTAGAGGAGATCGTGATCCTTGTCGTAAAGAGGGCGGCACGCCCATACCGGGAAGTGCTAGAAGATAATTGTCGGTTGTGCGGCAGGCATAAGAGCGCACTTCCTGTATCGTACTACAGATGACTTCCCTCGACCGCATAGGCAGCGCGAACCCCCTGATAACAGTGCTTACGCTCATCGGCCTGGGGACCCTCCGCCTGCTGGGCAATTTCGGTGCATTGGCCATTTTCTTTTTCATGGCCTTTATCAACATCTTCCGAAGAAAGCAGCTCCGCGAGATCGTGAACCAGGTATTTTATATCGGGGCGAGGTCGGCCCTGGTCGTGATGCTGGTAGGTCTGTTTACCGGTATGGTGCTCGGATTGCAGCTTTTCTACACCCTGGTAAAGTTTGGCGCCGTGGGGGCCCTAGGGTCTGCCGTATCCCTCTCCCTTGTCAGGGAAATGGGGCCGGTACTCACCGCCATTATGATCACTGCGCGGGCCGGCTCCGGCATGGCTGCGGAGATCGGGATCCTTCGCATCTCGGAGCAGGTTGATGCCCTCTACACGATGAGGGTCGATCCCGTACGGTATCTTATCAGCCCGAGGATCGCTGCCGCAATCATCAGTTTTCCCCTGCTCACCGCCTTTTTTGATCTCATCGGCATCATCGGAGGATACCTCACCGGTGTTCTGCTGTTGGGGACAAATGGAGGCACGTACGTGTATCGTGTGCACTCTTCCTTGAATATGGTAGACGTCAGAGGAGGCTTTATCAAAGCCCTGGTTTTCGCCGCGATCGTCTCGTGCATCTGCTGCTTCCAGGGCTATTTCTGCCATATGAGGACCGATGGTTATGGCGCCAAGGCCGTAGGCCTTGCTACTGTCTCAGCAGTCGTGCTCTCGTGTGTGATGATCCTCATTGCGGATTACGTCTTAACGTCGTTTCTCATGTAGGACCCGGCCATGGACACCCCTTTAATAGAATTCAGAAACGTCACCAAGCGCTTTGGCGACAAGACCGTGCTCGACAAGGTCAACCTCAAAATTTATGAGAACCAGATTACGACGATTATCGGGAAGAGCGGCACGGGCAAAAGCGTCCTTCTCAAACATATCATCGGGCTGCTCACCCCGGATGAAGGCGCTATCCTCTTTCAGGGAAAACCCGTTGCGACCATGAAGAAGCGTGAATGGGAGGACTACAGGAGCCGGGTCGCCTACCTGTTTCAGAACAATGCGCTCCTCGATTCGATGACGGTCTTCGATAACGTGGCCTTTCCACTGAGGAGGACAACGAATCTCAGCAAGAAGGAGATTGAAAAAAGGGTAGTGAAAAGGACCCGGGACCTGGAGCTCACCGAGGCGGTCGAAAAATATCCTTCGGAACTCTCGGGCGGCATGCAGAAGCGCGTGGCCCTGGCGCGGGCCCTGGTGGCGGATCCAAAGATTGTGCTTTTCGACGAGCCGACCACGGGCCAGGACCCCATCCGGAAGAACATGATTCTTTCCATGATCGTTCATTACAGGCGAAAATTCGGGTTTACCGCCGTCCTGATCAGCCATGACATACCCGATGTCTTCTTTATTTCGGATCGGATCGTCATTCTCTGGGAAGGGGCGGTCGGCTTTGAGGGGACCTACGAAGAAGCCGTCAGGTTGAAGCTTCCCATGATCGACGAGTTTCTCCGCAGCCTTGAGGGTTTTCAGGACGAGTTGACGGGTTTGCTTTCCCGGGAGGCGTTCAGGGTGCACTATGCCGCGATGCTGGGGGGCAGCGCCGGGATACCAACCGCTTCCGCCGCGCTTTTCAGCGTCGAATTCGATCTGCTGGACGAGACGCTGGGACCGCAGGCGGCCGTGGAAGTCCTAAGGGCACTCGGCGAATACGCGAACCGCCGTTTCAAACCAGTGGGCGGCTTCTCCGCCCGTCACCGCAGGGACCAGATCCTCACGATATTCCCTCACGCGAGCCCTGATAAGGTGCGGCAACTGGTGGCCGACTTTGCCCGGGAATTGAACCAGTGGGCCCTTGCCCGCATTCAGAATATTGCGCAGACAAAGATGGGCGCGGAAGCGTGTCCTGAGATCCATGTCAGTGCGGGAATCACGGAAGTCTCTTCCACCGACGGGATCGATCAGATAATCGAGAAAGCTGAAGCAAAACAGGAGATTGTCGCAACACACGAAGGCGGTTCCGGAGGAAGCGCATAATGAAAAAATATTCTATAGAAACTGCTGTCGGCGTTTTCGTGGTGGTCGGCCTCATATGCGTCGGCTATATGACGGTGAAGCTTGGCAAGGTCTCGCTGTTTGGAGAGGACGCCTACCCGCTTACAGCCCGGTTCGCGTCGGTCTCCGGACTTAGGGTCGGGAGCGCGGTCGAAGTCTATGGCATCGAGGTAGGCAGTGTGATGCACCTCGGTATAGACGCTGAAAAACAGATGGGGGTCGTCGGAATGAAAATCAACCGGGGCGTGAAGGTTTACGACGATGCGGTGGCAACCATCAAGAGCGCCGGACTCATCGGTGACAAGTACGTGAACATCGATCCCGGGGGAGCGGGCGTAGTTCTGAAACCGGGCGGCGTGATCACTCAGACCTCTGCGGCGACGGACATAGAAGATCTTATAGGCAAGTACGCCTTCGGAGACGTGAAGAAAGAGCCTGACAGGGCCGCGGAAAAACCTACCAGGTGATCCAGGAGGATATCATGAAAAAATGGCGGGCCGGACTGATGCTTCTGATGCTGTTAATGGTTCCTTTCCCTGCTTTTGCAGGTGTCCCGCTCGATACCGTCAAGAGCAATGTGAATGGCGTGCTCGACGTGCTGCGCGACCCCAAACTGCAAGGGGAATCGGGGAAGAAGGTGAAAGAGCAGAGAATTACGGCTGCGGCCGACAAGCTCTTTGACTTCGTGGAGCTTTCGAAGAGGACGCTGGGGCTCAACTGGAACAAGTTCACCACAGACCAGCGCAAGGAATTCGTCGAGCTTTTCAAGACTATCCTCAAGGATGCGTACGTCGATAAGATCACTGCCTACACCAATGAACAGGTCAACTTCACCAAAGAAGTGCCCCTTTCGGAAGCTACAGTGGAGGTGCAGAGTGGCGTCGTCGCAAAGGGCGGCGAAACGCCCATTTACTACAGGGTCATTAAGAAAGATAACGCATGGAAGGTGTATGACGTGGTGATCGAAGGGGTGAGCCTTATCAGCAACTACCGCACCCAGTTCCGGGAGATTCTGGGGAACAACCCGCCGGAGCAGTTGCTGCAAACCCTGCGCAAGAAGGTGGGCAAGGGATGAGGCGCCGGGAACCGAGACGTGACCGGAGAGGAATATGCGTGATAGGATGGACCGCATGTATGGTTCTCCTGCTATTCTTGTTTCTTGGCCTTACACCCCTCCATGCAGCCTCCGATAGTCCAGATCCGAATACCGGCGCTGGTGTAGATGTGCCGGCGGTAGGAAAACAGGTGGAGGAGGCCGGGCCTATTCCGGCTGCCACTGCAGGGAAGCCGTCCGATGAATATGGAAACGTGACGGAGGATGTCGGCGGCGGCGAAGAGCTGCGTATTGCCGATCCCATTGAACCCTGGAACAGGGCGATGTACCACGTGAACGACAAGCTCTACTTCTGGCTGCTTAAACCCACCGCCAAAGGCTACAAGTATATCGTGCCGGAAGACTTCAGGGGCCTGTTCAGCAACTTCTACCGGAATCTTAGGGCGCCCATCCGCATCGTCAACAACTTCCTGCAAGGGAAGCCGGGGTATGCGGGAATCGAGCTGGCCAAGTTCTTAATCAACTCCACTGTCGGCGTCGGGGGCTTGAGGGACTGCGCGACAGAGTGTTTCGGCATCAATGGCCGCGATGCTGATTTTGGCCAAACGCTCGGCAAGTATGGCGTCGGTTTTGGTTTCTATGTAGTATGGCCCCTTCTCGGTCCCTCCAGCCCGCGTGACACGGTCGGGTGGGTCGCCGACCGCGTGCTGACACCAACGACCTACGTCAGCTCCCAATGGATCAGCCCCGAAAGCGTGGGGCTCTACGCGCACGAAACGGTCAACTATACAT
>JBEKHB010000094.1:0-13477 GCA_050012495.1 Syntrophorhabdales bacterium | reverse complement strand
ATATCGTCCTGCTGATGAAGGGAACGAGCTACAGCGAAATCGAGAATACCATCCGGAACAGGTTCAAGACGATGGAAGGTGTGCTCAGGATCAAGGAGTATCCGATAATCACCCTGTTCGAGACATGAGACTGCGGCCGGTCGCTCTCACGCGCCATTTGGCTCCGGCCGACCACTTCTCTCTCTTTTTCAGGGTCTTTTCGCCGGACCATCCACCCCCCCCTACAGGAACAGGCATCCTGCAGGGGGGGTGCGGCTGTTCGTCACTCGGGACAGGTGAGCAGAAGGTGCAATCAGAGTATACTATTATTGCGGGAGGAGAATAGCGATGCTGCAAGTGGAGGAATCAAAGCAAGAAAGAATGAGGAACGGGTTTTCGGACTTCAAGGTGAAGCTCTGGAAATACCAGGGGGAAATGGGCGCGCTCATACCTTTGCTGCAATCGGCCCAGGAGACATACGGCTATATTCCGGAATTGGCGATCGACCACATCAGCCAGATTGTGGGGACCCCGGCCGCCGAGATCTACGGCGTGATCACCTTCTACTCCCAGTTCCGCCTCAGACCCACGGGGAAGAATCTTATTAAAATCTGTGACGGTACGGCATGCCACGTGAATGCGTCCTCCGTTATCATCAAGACGATCGAGAACGAGCTGAGGATCGCCAACGACGAGACAACGGACGACGGCCTGTTCACCCTGCAAAAGGTCGCATGCCTCGGCTGCTGCTCGCTCTCGCCGGTGGTCATGATAAACGACGAAACGTACGGCCGGCTGACGCCCAAGAAAGTGCAGCAACTGCTGAAGGAATACAGGGATCACTCGCAGGAAGAGCAGCTTTAGGCTTTTCCCGCCTCGCTTTTGTGGGGGAGGCCGGGTGGCCGCCCAGCAAGGCAATATGGAGCTGGGTACCCGGCCCTATGCAAAGCGGGTCGCGGCGTTTTGCTCAAAGCGCGGGATGCGGGAAGCGCGTAGCCATAGAATACATGACGAGGAGAGCCAGGGATGAAAACGATCAAAGTAGGGCTCGGCACCTGCGGGGTTTCAGCCGGTGGCGACAAGACGTATGAGGCCATAAAACACGAGGTAGAGCTGAAAAATATCCAGGCAATAGTGAAAGAGACAGGCTGCAACGGCATGTGTTACCGGGAGCCTTTGATGGAAGTGATCGATGAGGACCGGAATTCTTATATGTACGGCGAGGTGACGCCTGAAAGGGCCAGAAGGATCATAAGCGAGCACGTGGTCGACGGCACACCCGTCGATGAATGGGTCGTACAGGGAGTAAAACCCACCGAGGACGACCTCTTCTTCAAGAAGCAGAAAAGGATAGTGCTGCGAAACTGCGGCATCATAAATCCCAATTCAATAGAAGAATACATGGCGGCGGGCGGCTACCAGGCGATCCGGAAGATCCTCAAAGAGTCTACTCCGGAACAGGTCATTGAAACCATCACCGCTTCGGGTCTGAGGGGCAGAGGCGGCGGCGGTTTCCTCACCGGCGTAAAATGGCGGTTCTGCCGGCAGTCCTCCGGCGACGTAAAATACATCATCTGTAATGCGGACGAAGGCGACCCCGGCGCCTTTATGGACAGGAGCACCCTCGAAGGAGATCCTCATTCCGTGTTGGAAGGGATGATGATCTGCGCCTATGCCATCGGCGCGGGGGAAGGCTACATCTATGTGCGCGCCGAATATCCAAAAGCGGTCCAGAGGCTCAGGGACGCCATAAGACAACTCCTGGAGAAAGGGTTCCTCGGTACGCACATCTTCGGCTCGGACATGAACTTTTTCATAAGGATAAAGGAAGGGGCCGGCGCTTTCGTCTGCGGAGAGGAGACGGCGCTCATCGCGTCCATCGAAGGTAAGCGGGGCATGCCCCGTTTCAGACCCCCCTTCCCCGCCCAGAGCGGCTTGTGGGGTAAACCCACCAATATCAACAACGTGGAGACCTACGCGAACGTGCCCTGGATCATCACAAACGGCGCCGAGGCGTTCTCCTCGATGGGGACGGAGAACAGCAAGGGCTCGAAGGTCTTTGCCCTTGCAGGCAAGATCCTGCGGGGAGGGCTGGCTGAGGTGCCGATGGGCATCACGATCAATGAGATAGTCTACGAGATCGGCGGCGGCATAAAGGGAGACAAGAAATTCAAGGCGGTACAGATGGGAGGGCCGTCAGGCGGATGCATCCCCGCGTCCATGGGCGACCTCCGCATCGACTACCAGCAGATCAACAAGACCGGCGCCATCATGGGCTCCGGCGGCCTCGTGGTGATGGACGAGACGACCTGCATGGTCGATATGGCAAAATTCTTCCTGCGGTTCACCCAGGATGAATCCTGCGGAAAGTGCACCTTCTGCCGTATAGGGACAACACGGATGCTGGAGATCCTCGAACGGATCACGGACGGGAAAGGAGAAGAGAGTGATATCCCGCTGCTTCAGCACCTGGCATACCAGATCAAGAACAACTCGATCTGCGGTCTCGGGCAGACGGCGCCCAACCCCGTGCTCACCACCCTCAAATATTTCCCGGAAGAGTATGAAGCCCATATCCGGCACAAGAAATGCCCTGCCCATAGCTGCCCTGCCCTCCTCACGTATACGATCCTGGAAGACGCGTGCAAGGGCTGCATGGCCTGCGCCAAGGCGTGTCCGGTGGAGGCCATCAGCGGGGAAAAGAAAAAGGTCCATACGATAAATCAGGCACTCTGCATCAGATGCGGCAAGTGTTTTGAATCCTGCAAGCTCAGCGCAGTGCTCAAAGACTAGGGTGGAGATGACCATGACAGAACAACTGAAAATAAAAATCAATGACCAGGAATATGCGGCCAATCCCGGCGATACCATCCTCGATGTGGTCCGGAGACATGAGATAGACACCATACCGACCCTCTGTCACGACCCAAAGCTCCCTCCCTATGGCTCCTGCTACCTCTGTGTGGTCGAAGTGGAGGGTCTCGAAAAGCTCGTCCCTTCCTGCTCGAGCCCGGTTGCGCCCGGCATGAGCATACATACGGACAGCGAGAAAATCAGGGAGTCGAGAAAGACGGCCCTTGAGCTGCTCCTCTCCAACCATTACGCGGACTGCCTGGGACCCTGCACGCAGACCTGTCCCGCAGGCGTCGACGTGCAGGGCTATATTGCCCTCATGTCAACAGGACGCTACAGGGAAGCGGTAAAGCTCATCAAGGAAACGAACCCCCTGCCCCTGGTGTGCGGGCGTGTGTGTGTCCGTGAATGCGAGACTGCGTGCCGGCGGAACCTCGTGGACGACCGGGTGGGCATCGATTACCTGAAGCGCTACGCCGCGGATGTCGATATTGAAAACCCCTGGGTCCCCGACCTTCCGATGAGAGACGGCGGAAAAGTGGCGATCGTGGGCGGGGGGCCGGCCGGCCTCACGTGTGCCTACTTTCTCACCCTGAAAGGCCACAAGCCGACCATTTTTGAGAGTTCCCCAAAACTGGGCGGCATGCTGCGCTACGGCATCCCCGAATACCGGCTTCCCAAGGCCCTGCTCGACCGGGAAATCAAATGGATCACCGATCTGGGGGTGGAGGTCAAGACCGGGGCAAAGGTGGGTGAGGCGTTCAGCCTGCAATCACTGAAAGAGAGCGGGTTCGACGCGATCTTTCTCGCCATGGGCGCGCAAAAAGCAAAAACCATGGGCGTCGACGGGGAAGAGAAAATAGAAGGGGTGCTTGGCGGCATCGATTTCCTTCGCGGGATGCAGACCCCGGAGCCGCCGAAGATATATGGCACCGTGGTCGTGGTTGGCGGCGGGAACACTGCCGTCGACGCGGCCCGGACCTCTCTCAGGATCGGGGCTGAAAAGGTGGTCATCCTGTACCGGAGAACCATGAAAGAAATGCCCGCCCACCAGATGGAGATAGACGCCGCGGCAGAAGAAGGCGTTGAAATGCGCTTTCTCTCCGCACCCGTTTCCATCGTTGCAAAGGATGGGAGGCTCGAGGCCCTGCGGTGCATCCGCATGGAACTGGGTGAGCCTGATGCGAGCGGCCGCAGGAGCCCGGTGCCTATCAAGGGGTCCGAGTATGACCTGCCGGCGGCGTTCGTCATCTCCGCAATCGGACAGGATATCGACCTGGCCGCGATCGATAAGGAGAGCGGCCTCACGACCACCCGTCAGAAGACGATAGCAGTCGACAAGGCGTCGTTCGCCGCCTCGATTCCGGGTGTGTTTGCGGGCGGAGATGTGACAACCGGGCCAGCGGTGGCCATCGATGCGATCGCCCACGGCCGGGCCGCCGCGTCCGCCATAGACCAGTACATACGAACGGGCAAGACAGCAAGTGCGGCCAAAGACTTCATAAGCCGCAAGGACGCCTTCGGTGAGATTCCGGAAAGTGAATTTCTCCAGGTGCAGCGTATCGAGAAGGAGAAGATGAGCGAGCTTCCCGTCAAAGAAAGGACGGGAAGCCAGGTGGAAGTCGAGGTCGGCTTTACGGAAAGCCAGGTAATCAATGAGACGGGCCGGTGCCTGGAGTGCGGTTGCCTGGCTTATTTCGACTGCGATCTCAGGAAGTATGCGACGGCCTTCGGCGTCGATATAAGCAAGTTTATCGGCAACACGAGAAAGCACCACATAGATGCGACCCATCCGTTTATCACACTCGACCCCAATAAGTGCATCAACTGCGGCCGCTGCGTGAGGACGTGCTCCGAAATAGTGCAGATATCGGCCCTCGGCTTCGTCTACAGGGGATTCAAATCCGTGGTCAAGCCTTCCATGGAAAAACCGCTCCTTCAGACGACCTGCATCTCCTGCGGCAATTGCATCTCTGCCTGCCCGACCGGGGCTATTATGGAAAAGCTGCCTTTCCGCAAGCCGGGACCATGGGCGTTCGAGGATAAGGAATCGGTCTGCAGCTTCTGCTCTGTCGGCTGCGCCCTGAGCTACCGCGTCTTCCATGACGGCCTTTTCACCGTATCCAATGTCAATGGGACATCCCACAACAAGGGCTACCTGTGCGCCAAAGGACGCTTCGGTTACCGGTACATGATGGACGAGAAGCGTCTGCTCAAGCCCATGATCAGACGCAGGGGCGAATGGCATGAGACCACGTGGGACGAGGCCCTTAGCTATACGGCTACGAGGCTCACCGCCATTGCCAAAAGCTCCGGCGCCGATTCGATTGCCGCCTTTGCCTCGCCCAAACTGACGAACGAAGAGTTGTACCTCCTGCAGAAGTTCGTTCGGGTAGGCTTAAAAACCAACAATATCGGAAGCTTCGCGAACCTTGTCAATGGGGCCGGGCAGGACGCCCTCGACAGCATGTTCGGTCTCACCGTCTCTACGGCCACCATGGACGACCTCAGAAAGGCGGACGTCATCATGGTAATAAACGCCGATCCTTCGGAGGACAACCTCATTGCCGAGTTGAAGATTAAGGCAGCCGTGAAAAGAGGAACCAAGGTAGTGACCGTGACGTCTTCGGAGATCCCCCTCGTGCGGTTCTCCGATCTCTGGATAGACTCGAAGCGCGGGACCAATACGGCCCTCATCAACGGCATCTGCAAGGCTATCCTCGAAAACGGGTGGGAAGATACCTCCTTCATCGAAAAGAGGACCGAAGGGTATGAGGCGTTCAAGACGTCGATGGGGCCTTTCGATAAAGGATCGGTCTCCGAAATAACCGGGGTCAAGAGGGAAAAACTGGAGCGGCTCTTCCAGCTCGTGGGAGACCCCAAGGCCAATGTTGCGGTAGTCTACAGTGTCGATTCGTTGTGGGAAAAATCGAAAAACGACCTGAAGGCCATCGGGAACCTGATGATGCTGAGCGGCAGGATAGGAAAACCCGGGAACGGCATCATCATCTTGCGGGATTTCGCCAACTCCCAGGGGCTGCTCGATATGGGCGTCGATCCGGCATATCTGCCGGGATATGTCCGGCCCGGCGACACGGCGCGGGTCGGAGCATTGGAAGAGCTCTGGGGGGTGGCGCTCCAGGACATCTTTAAGCCCGTTAATCTCAAAGACGCCATGGAAAGGGACCAAATCAAGGGCCTGATCGTCTTCGGCGAGGACCCGCTTTTTGCGACCTCGAACCTGAGATTGACCGGCGGCGCGGACTTCATGGTTGTCGCGGACTCCTTCATGACGGCCACGGCACTGGAGGCGGATGTCGTGTTGCCGGCGTCGCTGCCCATCGAGACCGAAGGCACCTTTACCGCATGTGACCGCAGGGTGCAGGCGACGGCCAAGATATTCGAGCCGAGGTCGGGCATGGAAAACTGGCAGATACTGGAGGCCCTCGCTGAAAAAATGCACATAGCCCTGACCCCTCAGGGCACAAGCCTTATCGGCGAAGAGATCAGGAAAGCTGTTCCCCTCTATGGAAAGCGTGCGGCTGGAGGATGCTGGGGCACGGGCCTGCTGGAGAAAACCTTTATGACACCAAACGGCCTGGGGCGGTTCGCGGTCTTCGACGTCGATGTGACGCCCCACAGCGGGGAGAAAAACCGCCATCTCTTCGATGAAAACTATTTCAGCCTGAATATCCGGGGCAAGGTAACGGCATAGAAGGGAAACAAAGGAAGGGCGCACGTCCGGGAGCGCCCTTCCTTAAGCCGCGTAAGCTTTCCCGGCCGGAAACAGGCGGCCTTCGAGGCCGCATCCCATTCTTCGCTTTCAAAAGTCCATATCGTGGGATGCACAATTTGTGGTATAGTATACAAAACAGTGCCGAAGAGGGAAAGGTGTATGGCGCGTCTCCCCAGCCAGGAAAGCCTTGAGAAAGACCTGAAAAAACGGGAACAGGAGCTAAAATGCCTCTACCGTGTATCCCTGGAGACGGGCTCCGACAACCCTCTTGAGCAGACACTTCAGAACAGCGCCGAACACCTGAGGCAGGGCCTTCAGTATCCCGACACGAGCCGCGCATGCATCCGGCTCGACGGGATGGAGTACTCAAGCGGCCCGGTTCCGGTCGAAAGCATCACCCGGCAATCCAGCGCGGATATGCTGATAAACCGGGAAAAGAGGGGAAATGTCGGCATCTATTACAGAGATAACGCGGAATACCTCAAGGAAGAGGAAGAGCTCGTAAGGGAAGTGGCAAGCCTGATGTCGAAAGCCCTGGAGCGTCGTGAAATGCGGGCCGAGCTGAAGCAGTATGCGGGTAAGCCGGAAAAGCCGGGTCTGGAGAGATGGAACCAAGGGCCGAACGATCTCTTTGAGAAGGCGCCCACGCCGCTCCTCATTGCGCGGGTAGACGGCGATATCGTCAGGGCAAACCCGGCCTTTTACAAGCTCCTCGACTATCCGGCCGACGGCTCGGTAGAACTCAACTTCGTCAGGGACAGGCTCTACGAGAACCCTGCGGTAAGGGCCGTAATATATCAGAAACTCCTCGATGACGGGGTGCTGGACGGTCTTGAGCTGAACCTTCTTGACCGGTCGGGCAGGCCCGTACCAGTTCTTGTCTCCTACGTTTTTATCGATCTGGATGGAGAGCGCCTGATCGAGTCGGTATACAAGGACATCCGGGTGCTCAAGGAGCTGGAGAAAAAGCTGATCCAACAAAACGAGAACCTTGAGAAGAGCGTCCGTGACAGGACGCGGGACCTGGAAAACCAGAAGAACCTCCTTGTGAAGAAGAACCAGGAGCTGGTGGCCATGAGCGAAAAGCTGAGGGAGCATAAGACCAGGCTCCAGACGCTTTTCAAGGCCATCACCGACACCGTCATTGTGATCGATCCTGATTTCAACATCCTCATGTCAAACCAGAAACAGATCGGCAGCAGAGGAAAATGCTACAAAAAGGTGTTCGGCCAGGAAGAGCGGTGCCAGGACTGCCTTATGGAAAGGGTCTTCCTGGAGCGGACCTCGATCACTCACGAGAAGGTAGTGGGGGATGAATACTACCTGCTCCAGGCGTACCCTATCTTCGACGCAGAGTGCAACATCACGGGCGCCCTCGAGATCTCCAGGATCATTACAAAAGAAAAGAACATGGAGCGTCAATTACTCCAGGCGGACAAGCTGGCCTCTCTCGGACAATTGGTCTCCGGGATAGGTCACGAGATCAACAACCCCAATACTTTTATCCGGGGCAACCTGTTTATCGTCCAGGAAGCCATGAAGGATATTTTTCCGATCCTCGATGACTATCACCGATCGCACCCCGACCTCAGAGTCGCACGCCTCAATTACGATGTTTTCAGGCAAAATATCCCGGTCCTCATCGATGACATGGTCGAGGGCGCAAACCGGATAAAGGGGATCGTGGAAGGGCTGCGCAAGTTCGGCAAACGGGACGAGGGGTTCCTGAATGAAATCGTCAATCTGAACCTGGTCACGGAAAGCTGTCTCAGGCTCGTGGACAACCAGATCAGGCGCACCGCGGACGTAAAGGTCGACCTCCAGCAGGATCTGCCCACAGTTATGGGAAACGCCCAGAAATTACAGCAGGTGATCCTCAATATGCTGATCAATGCCTCTCAGGCCATCGACAAGCCCCGGGGGACGCTCAAGGTGACGACGCGGCTTGACGGCAAAGAGGTGCAAGTCAGGGTGAAAGACAACGGAAAGGGCATCGATGAAAAGACGATAGGCCAGATTTTCGACCCTTTTTTTACCACGAAGAGGAACCAGGGCGGCACGGGTCTCGGCCTTTCCATCGCATACGGCATCATCAAAGAGCACAAAGGCAGGATAGGGGTTGTGAGTGAGGTGGGGGTGGGGACAACCTTCTGCATCTACCTCCCCGTGGCAGGTGCGGAGGGATAATGAACAGGATTTTGGTAATCGACGACGACCAGGCAGTCCTCAATTATCTGAACGTATCTTTGCTCCAGGTAGGCACATTCGATGTCACCACGCTCAGCAACAGTACCAGGGCCTACGCCGAGCTGAAGAACGGCGCCTATGACCTGCTCCTTCTCGATATGGATATGCCTGACGTCACGGGCCTCGACATCCTGAAACATATCCAGGAAAACGAAATCGACATCGAGACCGTCGTCCTGACCGGGGTGGAGGACGTGGAGCTGGCCGTCTCAGCCATAAAGCTGGGCGCAATGGAATATCTCACGAAACCCGTCGACAATGAACGCCTCCTCAGGCTGATGAACACCGCCCTTGAGCACAGGAACCGCCAGAAGACGATCGACCATGAAGATGCCGTTTCCGCCGATGATTTGAAGTTCAAAGACGCTTTTAAGGAGATCATTACCCAGAACGAAAAGATGCACAAGGTCTTTTCCATGGTGGAAAAAATGGCCCAGACCGATAACAGCGTCCTCGTCTGGGGCGAGAGTGGAACCGGCAAGGAGTTGATAGCCCGCGCCATCCACCTGATCAGTAAGAGAAACAAGCAGCATTTCATCGCGGTAAACGCGGGCGCCTTCGCCAACGAGCTTTTTGCATCGGAGTTCTTCGGCCATAGTCAGGGGGCTTTCACGGGCGCTACCGCGAACAAGAGGGGGCTCGTGGAGGAGGCGGACAAGGGGACGCTCTTCCTGGATGAAATCGGTGAGCTTGCCCTCCCCATACAGGTGAAGCTGCTCAGGGTCCTTCAGGAAGGAGAATTCTTCCGCCTCGGCTCGACAAAAAACCTCAAGGTCGATGTAAGGATTGTGGCGGCGACCAACAAGAACCTCCATGAAGAGATAAAGAAGGGCAATTTCAGAAAAGACCTTTTTTACCGCCTCAACATGAATTCCGTGTACCTCCCGCCTCTCCGCGAGAGAAAGGGCGACACCACGCTCCTCGCCAACCACTTTCTTTCCGTCTTTTGCAAGATCAACGGCAAGAAGATCGAGAGTATTTCGGAAGGGGTGATGAAGCTCCTCACGCACTATGATTATCCGGGGAATGTGCGGGAATTGATGAATATCATCAACAGCGCCGTCATCATTGAATCAACCGGCGAGCTGAGAAAGAAGTCTCTCCCGAACTATTTTCTTGAGAACACCGTCATAAACGACAACAACCTCGGCGATGTCTCCCTGAAAAGCCTTGAAGACGTTGAAACGGAGCACATCAGGAAGGTCCTTGCCTATATGGACGGCAACAGGACAAAGACCTCCCAGATACTCGGCATATCGCGGATCAGCCTCCTGTCGAAAATCCGGAAGTACAAGCTGGAGTAACCGGGGGGAGAGAGACGCGAGGGCCTCAGTTAAAGGCCGGCGTTTTAGCATTCGCACCCTTCTTCGCATGAGCCGCCGCATCCGCAAGTCTCCTGCTGCGAGACGCCGCACCCGCAAGTCTCCTGCTGCCTCGCCCCCGCGAGTTCTTCCTCGGTCGCCTCACGCACGTCGATCACCTCGACGTCAAAAGTGAGCGTCAAGCCTGCAAGGGGATGGTTGCCGTCGAGCATTACCTTATCGTCCTCGATCCCGGCTACCATCGCCACCATCGCACCATCCGGGGTGCGTACCCGGAGCGGAACGCCTACTGCAAGCTCGGGGATTTCCCGAAGCTGCTCTTTGTCTACCTGGAAAAGGAGCTCGGGCCGGCGCCCTCCGTAACCCTCCTCGGGCTTTACCGTAAAGGAGAATACGTCCTGCGGCGCTTTCCCCTCCAGCGCAACCTCGAAGCCTTTTATCATGCCCGCCCCCTGGATGTAGGTCAACGGCGCACGTCCCTCGGATGTGTCGAGTACCTCTCCTTTTTCATTGGAAAGGGTATAGGCCACCGTCACGACTCTGTCCGTTTCTATTCTCATATCCTGCCTTCTTTTTACGGGATTTTGACAAGAAACATCAACGTAGTGCTGCGTGGAACTTCAAGGGCTTGAGGTTTCAGATCAATGCCACAGTTCACCAC
Source organism: Syntrophorhabdales bacterium (assembly GCA_050012495.1). Taxonomy (GTDB): domain Bacteria; phylum Desulfobacterota; class Syntrophorhabdia; order Syntrophorhabdales; family WCHB1-27; genus BOG-1155. Next base: position 2,679 of record JBEKHB010000094.1, on the reverse strand, counting down.
AATTCACGGCGAATATCAAGGCGCCGTGGCGGCTCACCAGAGCACGGATTTGGAAATCCCAATTTCAATGATCCCGCATGCCCTTACGTTTTGTGCTATCATTTTCCATGGTATCGGTGATCATTACTACCTTCAACAGACGCCGCTTCCTTGAAGAAGCCCTTCAATCGGTGCTGAGTCAGGATTACCAGGAGCGGGAAGTCATAGTGATTGACGACGGTTCTACCGACGCCTCGTGGGAGGCTGCCGACGGGCTGCCCGTCAGGTACGAGTGGAAGGAGAACGGGGGAGTGAGCTCCGCCCGCAATCTCGGCATCCGTGCTGCCCGCGGCGACCATATAGCGTTTCTCGATGTGGACGACCTGTGGAGGAAAGAAAAGCTGAGCGTCCAGATGGCGGCCATGGAGGCGGGGGGATATGGAATAAGCTACACGGACGAGATATGGCTCAAGGATGGCCGGCGGCTCAACCAGAAGAAGAGGCATCGCAAATACTCGGGCCACATCTACGAGCAGTGCCTTCCCCTCTGCATCATCAGCCCCTCTTCCGCGGTCATAAAGAAGGAGATATTTGACAACGTGGGTCTATTCGACGAAGCCCTGCCGGTGTGCGAAGACTACGACATGTGGCTCCGCATCTGCAGCCGCTACCCGGTCCTCTTTATCCCCAGTCCGCTCATCGTGAAGAGGGGCGGCCACGCGGACCAGTTGTCGAGAAGCTACGAGGTAATGGACAAATACCGCATCAGGAGCCTCGCAAAACTACTCGAATCAGGCGCGTTGAGGGACGATCTACGGCGACGCACCGTGGCCGAGCTGAGACAAAAATGTGTGATTGTCGCGCGGGGCGCTGAGAAGAGAGGAAGAGCGGAGGAAGCGGAATACTACCTCTCCATCCCCGACAGCATCGCCCTTGGGGCGGCCGGGTGAATTTCGCGCCTTGCATCAAGAATCGCTTCGCCCCGCGGGGCGGACGGTCCGTGGGTGTGAACAAACAAGCGCAAAAACCGTCGTTTTTGCCTTGTTTTGCTGCTGTTTGCCCTCTTTTTACCCTCTTGTGCACGCATTGTTCACTCACCGTCTCAGCACCCCCTTTAGGATTCCCTTCTCTCGCAAGCCCTCCGGAATAAACGGCCACGGTCTGACGCGGGTATCGCGGCCGGACGCGAAAGCGCCCGGCCGGGTAGCACCGCCGTCGGATGCGGCTGTCGGGGTTCAATTGTCAAAGAACGGCGCGGCCTCTGGGGTCTCCCGAAACGGGCTCAAGCGGGCCGGGCTATTTCAGCTTTCCAGACCCTATCGAAACAACTGCCCGGTCTCATAAGATTTTCTCTCTTTCCTGCTCTCCTGTCAAAGTGACAACCAGGGATGACAAGGAGGAGCGACAAGGAGAGGTGACAACCAGGACTGACAAAGAGCACCTTTTCCGGTTTTCTCAAAGAAATGATACGACCCACGCCTTCGCAACAGGCGGGGTAGAACGTGTGAAAAAATCGTTTGGGGACCCTCTGCCGTCATTCCGGCCCCGGATTCAAGCCTTCCGGACTTTAAAGTGGACCTGGAAATACTGTGGACAGTCGTAACGGAAGGCCTTCCTGAAATCAGGCCTCAGTGAGAGAAGATTTTGGAGGAGCTGAGGGACCGTCCATCCCGGCAGAGAAATTGATAGAACGGGTGGTATGGTTTCAAGGCTTTCCCTTGAACATGATGTGGTTATAAGCTGCGTTTTTATCGACGAGTACCATTTTACCCATCGGAATGGTCCCTTGCTTCGGAATATCCGCAAGGAGGGCATAGCCGCATGACCGGAGATCAGATCATAGTTGTTTCCGGAGGTACTCCTTTATCTGTTTGAGGTTGTCGAAGAGCGGGTGATCTTCGCCCTCATTCCACGGGTTCCTGAGGCCGGCCCTGACGATACCGGCGTCCCTGGCCTTGCTGAGCGTCTCGGGGCTGTCATCGATCACGCCCCAGCAATCATCGAAAAGCACCGTCTTGTCATGACTCAGATGAATTTGATCATAGACAAGGCCGTTCCTATGAAGCCATCTTGCCGTAGGATCAAAGGCATCCTGACGGCGGTGACTCGCCACAATAATATGAAACCCCATTTCCTTCAACGCCGAGAGGAATTCTCCCGCATCGTCAAAGGGCGCGAACGATTCCTGCTCCATGTGGATGGCATCCAATATTGTGTAAATAGCTTTCGGCTTTATGTACGACCGCCAGAAGTCCCACTCACGCCATTCTGCTGCCGGCGGCAGACCGGGGCTCACTTCTCTCATACGGTCGTATAGAACGGGCGCCAGGTCCCATAAGGTGTTGTCTATATCGACTATGATCTTCTTCAATCCGCCCTATTATATATCAGCGGACGCATCCGGCGAAAGGGGTAGCGAGACAGGGTGGAAAACCGGAGGAGCCGAAAGATCCGAGGAAGTTCGCGTCGCTTAGGGAACCAGTACGTGGGAAGACCCATGGGGGTGAGCACTGCATATATGGGCGCCATCGAGACGAACACGGCTGAGGCTCTGCTGCGATTACGTGAATAACAGAGCCCTGACAGCTCTTTCAGTCAATGGGAAGAGGGCCTCCGGGTCATGCCCGAAAGGCCCTCTTCGTGACCGGACTTCTGTGCTATTTCTTCTTTTTCGTTGTCTTCGCCTGCACCTTCTTTGCT
>JBEKHB010000093.1:0-12654 GCA_050012495.1 Syntrophorhabdales bacterium | reverse complement strand
CGACAGTCAAAAATCGATCATAAAAGGCCCATGCAAGTGCGAATCAGCCGGCGGGAGCGGGGACTCCCTAAGAATTGAAGGGTTGGGTGAATGGGAAAGCGATTCGCCGGGAATTGCTGCTCGCCACCGGTTTTTTTTGACAAGGTTTGTGGAAAATGTGTATGCTTAATTTCGTGGGAGAGTTCAGAAAGGACCCGTTGACGGGCAATTGGGTAGTCGTCGGAGTAAAGAAAGCCGAAATGGGCGAGACGGAGGTCTGCCCTTTTTGTCCCGGCAACGAGTATCTGACGCCGCACTCCATAAGAGAGATAAGGGACGGGCAGGGGCAGTGGCTTGCGCGCTCCTTTCCCGCGGCCAATCCGGTATTCCAGATAGAGGCGAGCGAGAACAAGAGGGCCGAAGGCTTTTACGATAAGATGGGGACCCTCGGGGCGCACGAGATCATCGTAGAGGACAGGTCGCACACGAAAACCTTTTCGACTTTCGACTTCGTCGACGCAGCGCGCATGGTGGAGATATACACGGAGCGCATCATCGACCTGAAACGGGATAAGCGCTTCAAATATGTGCAGGTCTTCAAGAACCATGGAGAAATCACCGGCTCCCGCATCTTTCACCCGCATTCCCACGTGTTTGCGACGCCTATCGTACCCCAGCAGTTGTCCCTCGAGCTCGCCAATTCTAGGAATCACTACCTGCAAAAGGAGCGGTGCCTCACTTGTGATGTCGTGAGCCAGGAGATAAGGCAGGACAGACGGGTGGTGACTTCGACCGAGCACTTCCTGGTCATCTGCCCTTTTGCATCCCGCTTATCCTTCGAGGTCTGGATCATTCCGCGCCGTCACAACGCGAGCTTTGAGTCCTGGACCGACGAAGGCGTCACACGCGACTTTGTCGCAGTCTTCCTCGATACAATGAAACGTATTGAAAGGCTCAGAAGTTCTTACTCGATAGTGTTCCATACCTCCCCGAACACGGCAGTCTGGCATCTTGCCGAACCGGGCGGTCCCCAGGTGAGCGACTATTTCCATTGGCATGTGGAGGTCCTCCCGAGGACCTACTCCAAGTACAAGCGGGAAGACGAATTCTACACGGTTCCCATCATGCCGGAAGAAGCGGCAGCAATATTGAAGACGGAGAAACCCAAGGGGAACGCATGAAGTCCACCAAGTACTGGCTTACGTGTGGGCTCTCGATATCATTCGGCATGGTCATGGTCTTCTTCGGGGCCGTTTTTATAAGGCATATGTGCTTCTGCCTCTACCTGTCCCGCGGTCAGGCCGCCTTTCCCTCATTGCTTTTAGGCGTGCTTCTCCTCCTGGTCGGAGGGGGGCTGCTCTCCTCAACAATTGTCCGTTTGAGGAAAGGGGTCAGGTAAGGCACGTCGTTGTCGGGTTCGCCCTTCGTGAAATTCTTAAAATTAGGTTAAAATTTCCTTGACAATTACCTCGCCAAAGATGAGAATGTACATACCGTTTGACACTATATGTGGTATGAGCATCGACTATCGGCACAATATATAGTATTTTTAGCACTTCCGGATAGTTAGACAAAGGGGGCAGAAACGATGGAGACGACCGACCTGAACCTTTTCGTACGCACCTCAGAAGAGACCATTTCCGACTGGGACCGAACAAGGATAGTCGACGCACTGATGAGAGAGACGATGATCGACCGGGATACGGCCATGTCGCTCAGCGGCGACGTGGAAGACCTGATCATGAAGTCGGGTATCAAGGTGGTGACGGCCCCGCTGATCAGGGAGCTCGTCAACGCGAAGCTGATCGAGAAGGGTCTGGAGTCTGCGCGGAGGATGCACACCAGACTTGGCATGCCGATCTACGACGTCGGCAACCTGATCCTTCATCAGAACAAGGAGAACGCGAACGTGCCCCATGGGCCGGAGGCGACCAACCTCACCCTGGCAGAAAGAATAAAGAAGGAGTTTGCCCTCCTTTCCGTTTTTTCCCAGGATGTAGCTGACGCGCATATGAACGGCGATATCCACCTCCATGATCTCGGCTTCATAGACAGGCCTTACTGCAGCGGTCAGTCCCTTGAATACATCAAGAAATTCGGGCTCAACCTCCCCCACTCGCTTTCCATGGCAAAGCCCGCGAAGCATCCGGAGGTGCTTCTTGCCCACCTGGTGAAATTTGCCGCGGCCCTGCAGAGCAATTTCGCAGGGGCCATAGGCTGGGATGCCATCAACATCTTCTTTGCGCCGTACCTTGAGGGCATGAGTGATAATGAGGTGAAGCAGCTCGCCCAGATGCTCATTTTTGAGTTTTCGCAGCAGGCGGTGGCCAGAGGCGGCCAGGCGATCTTTACGGACATCAACCTCTATTGGGAGATACCGAAGCACTTTGTCGAGGTCCCGGCTATAGGACCGGGCGGGGTTTTCACCGGCAAAACATACGGAGAGTACGAGAAAGAGGCGCAGCGGTTTGTCTGGAAGCTGTTCGAGATCTTCAAGGACGGAGACGGCGCGGGACGTCCCTTCTTCTTCCCGAAGCCCCTCGTCCACATCACGGAGAAATTCTTCAAGACCGAGGGTTACAAGGACTTCCTGAACCATATCTCGGATGTCGCCGCAGACAAGGGAAATACCTACTTCGTCTTCGACAGGGGCGAAACGGCCAAGATATCGGAGTGCTGCCGGTTGAGCTTCAAGCTGGATGAATTCGATCTCCTCGACGCGAAGCAGCCGTGGCGGATGCGCTATTCCGCGCTGCAGAACGTATCCATCAACCTTCCGCGCATTGCCCACCTGGCCAAAGGTGACGATACGCATCTTTTCAACCTGCTTACGGAGAAATTTCTGCTCGCCGTGAAGGCCCACAAAGAGAAGCGGGCTTTCATAGAGAGGCTCCTCTCGTCAGGAGAAGACGGCCCTCTCGCGCTCCTGACCATGAACCGGGACGGCATGCCATACCTCCGGATGAACAGGGCTTCCCACCTGGTGGGGATGGTGGGCCTCAATGAGATGGTGCAGATACATGCGGGTGAAGAGATGCATGAGTCGAAGAAGGCGCTCAAGTTTGGCCTGAAGATCATGGCCCACCTGAAGCTCCAGGCGGACAAGATGAAGAGTCAGGAGAACATGAGGCTCGTTCTGGAGCAAACCCCTGCGGAGAGCACGAGCTACCGGTTCGCGAAGCTCGACCTCCATTATCTCTCTCCTGCTTCGGGAAAAGCCGTAAAGGGCGACGTCTCTTCAGGCGAGGTCTACTACACGAACTCCACTCACCTGAACGTGGCAGCGCCGATGAACCCGATCGAAAGGGTGACCAGTGAAGGGCTATTCCACCCCTTGATAGAGGCCGGGTCCATTTCCCACGTCTGGATCGGTGAGTCAATGCCGTCGAAAGAGGCTATCGCCGATTTCGTCACGAAGACTTTCAGATATACGTTGAGCGATCAGATCGCTTTTTCGCCGGAGTTCACCATATGCAACGAGTGCAATCAGACATCACGGGGGTTGAGCGACACATGCCCTCACTGCAACTCGGCCGAGGTAGACGGCATCACCAGGATTACCGGTTATTTTACCAAGATATCAAGCTGGAACAAGGGCAAGCTGGGAGAGCTCAAGGACCGGTATCGCAACGGCGAGTTCTTCTCCGGCGAGCAGCAAAGAAAGGTTGTCTGATGCCGCCCCTGTGGGGGCGTGGATTGAAACTACACGAGGAGAGCAAAGAATGGGAGTGGTAAAGATTTTCTACAAAGACGATTGCCCGAAGTGCCCTTTGGCGAAACAGTTGGGAGATAAGCTGCGGGAGAGGGACGTGGATGTCCTCACCTACAATGTGGGGACAGCGGACGGGCTCGCCGAGGCGAGCTTTTATAGCATCATGTCGCTGCCCACGGTGCTTGTGGAAGACACGATGGAAAACGGCATAGGAGAATGGCGAGGGGATGTCCCTAAAATGGAAGAGGTGCTCACTGCTATCCATTCTGCCTGATTTTCCCGTCAAAGGTTTTATTGAGACGAGCTTCATCGACTGGAAGGCGCAGCTCGCGTCGGTAATATTTTCCGGAGGCTGCAATTTCCGTTGCCCTTTTTGTCACAACAGGAACCTGGTGCTCCATCCCCAGTCCATGGAGGACGTACCTTTTGACTATATCCTCGGGCGGTTGAAAAAATTCCGGAAATGGGTGGAACGGGTGGTGATCACCGGGGGCGAGCCCACCATGCACAAGGGTCTCGTCAGGGCCGTCGAGACCTTGAAAGGACAGGGACTCAAGGTGAAACTTGACACGAACGGGTCGCGGCCGGACGTAGTCAAGGGGCTTGTCGGCGAGAGACTGATCGACTATATCGCCATGGATGTGAAGGGTCCCCTCGATGCCTACGAGAGGTGGTGCGGATGCCGCGTCGACACGAAAAAGATCAGGGAGAGCATCGAGTTTATCCTGGAGGGGCGCGTCGAGTATGAATTCAGAATGACCCTTGTGCCCTTCCTGCACCGGGAAGAGGATGCTCACCAGGTGGCAAGAGAGATCAGGCCGGCTCGTCGCTTTTTCCTGCAGGAGTTTGTCCCCAGGGAGACGCTCAATGAGAAATACGCAAGTATAAAGCCGTTTTCTGCGGAAAGAATGAAAGCCATAAGGGAAACCGTCGGCACCATCCTGGAGAATGCCCCTATCCGCCGTCATATACACGAGTAACGAAGTCTTTTCCTCTGTCAGGGACGCGGTCCGGAAGAGCGCTGAAGGGCTTGCTATAAAACCCTACACGTTTTCCTTTGCCCACAAGCTGGAATCAGGCGCCATCCGTGTGCGGGCGACCGAGCTTGTTCAAGGGGTCCTGATGCCCGTGGTGAGAGAGATGGTAAGAAAAGGAGAGGCAACCCTCGCCTCAAGCGCGGATAGAGAGGTGAGAGAGGCGGCCTACGAGGAGCTTATAGAGGACGGGGACCGGACGAGGAGGGTCGCGACGATCCGATTCGCTTCACCCACGATTATTGAGGTCCAGGGAGAGGGTGTGCCTTTTCCTGTTATCCACGCCATATTTGCCAGGTACCGTGAAATCTGGAGCGCCTTTTCACCCGTTCCCCTTAATCCGGCAACAGAAGCCATGGAGCACGTGCACGTGACCGATTTTAAGATTTCCTGTGCAGCCGCCGGCCCAATTGGAGCAGGGGTGGAAGGACGAGGGACGGCATCTTTTGGGGTCGGGGCGGAAGGGTGGGTCACGCTGGAAATGGAAAGGGGGCGGACCGAGCAGGAGATCGCCCTCTTCAACACGCTGGTTGATTTCGCGTTTTACTGCGGCACAGGCGCCCATACTGACGAGGGGCTGGGGCAGACGAGGAGAATGGAGAGACCCTCTCCTCACCCGGCACTCTGTGCTCCGGGGCAGGAATGGGATCGCGCTCTCCTCTAAGTGCGAATATCTACAACTGGCCTATGGGGAGCACTGTTTTTCCGTGGCTCTCGTTGATCACCTCCGCCATGGCAAGGTAAAGGGCGGCGGCGCCGCACGTGATGCCTTCCCATCCGGCGATTATCCCTATGGCAGGATTTCCGCTCCAGTCCCCGATGGCGAGGAGCCAGAAAAGCACGGTCAGGCTCAGGAAGACATACTGTAGTATCCTATTCTTTCCCCACGTGCCGAACCACATGAAAAAGGTGAATACCCCCCACATGAAGAGATACCAGCCCATAAACCCGGCAGGAACCGCGGGAATGTTCTTGAAAACAAGGATAAAGACAAGGGTCCACCAGAAAGAGCCATAGGAGATAAAGGCAGTCATGCCGAAGGTGTTGCCTTTTTTGAACTCCAGGATGCCTGCAATAATCTGGGCGGTCCCCCCGTAGCACAATCCCATCGCCAGGATCATGGAGCCAAGGGGAAAGAACCCGGCATTGTGGATATTCAAAAGGACTGTAGTCATGCCGAAACCTGCCAGCCCGAGAGGTGCCGGATTTGCTAATTTTTCCGCTTCCATTGTGATGATTGCCTCCCTTATGTTATAGATTATGAAATTGGCAGGGTTTCCCCCGCACGCCATACAGGGCAATCAAGATTTCAACGGAAGAACCGGTCCGTTCGGCTTCGACGCGCGCCCTCATGTCGCATGCGGAACGAGCATATCCTCACTGTAAATGCTTGATTATCCCCCCGAGCGCGAATATAGCACAGGAGAAAATGGTGTGTCAATTCTTTTGTGCATATTTTCTCATGCGGATGGGATTGCGGTCGGGACTTTAGCCTATCGTGCCCCTTATCGTCCCTTTTTCATAGCAAGAAAGTCAGAATGCGATGCCCAGGGCCGGCTTGAACACAACGGCCAGCGCGAGGCCGACATCGGCTTTTTGCCACAGGCTCAAACCGGTGACATCCACCTTCGCCAGTCTGAACAGGAATATGCCGATGCCCGAAAAGGCCGAACCGATCAATGCCCAGACAGGGACGGATATGAGACTGATGCCGAGACCGAGCCAGATGCCGGAGAGCGTCGCCGCCCCGGCCATGCAGGTGTTGATGAACCATACTGTCACGCAAAGACCAATGAAGAGGTGTTTGTCCGAATACATTAGCTGCTCCCTCCTTATGTTGTTTTTACCGGTTGAGTCGCCGAAGGCCTCTTGCCTTGGGGATCCCTGCGTACTTATCAAGACCCGGCAGCTTCATTGATCTTAACAAAAACCATGCCATGCACTGGTCCCTTGAGGGCAATCTCTTAGCCGTTGTTTTGCCGCGTTTTTCCTGATGCTTGCGTGAAGCGACGATGTAATACCCGGCCGGTTGGTTCTGAAAAACAGGACTATGTCCTGAAATCAGGACTATGGATCGATCCTTGTCCTGGTCCCTAAGGGACGGCCGTCCCTCTCCCCTTGGCACTCGTCACTCCTAGGGGAGGCGCCGCGTGAGGGTTCTTGGGAGAAGGCCGGGAGCCTGTCGGAGAAATACCCATTTGCTCGGTCACTCCTCCAAAAATGGCAATTAGAGCCGGCCTTGAAGTTTCAGGGAGCACTCTCCCCGTATCGATTATGGTGTATTTTTCTATAATCGAGCTCTTCCACCGGTTTTGGGGCCTTGCGGTCGTCCGGCGGGTACCCTATGCTGATCATGCAGCCCACACTCAGGGTTGTCGGTATGTCAAGGGTTTCCCGCACATATTCTCCCGCGGTTTTTTCCGCTGAATGAGACCTGTTTCTGATCTGGATCCAGCAGCTTCCCAGCCCGAGGGAGTGGGCAGTGAGCTGCACAACTATTGCGGCAATAGCGCAATCCTCGATCCACACATCCGATTTCGACTCGTCTCCACAGATTACGATGCCGAGGGCGGCTTCCTTGAGAAAATCGGAGCCTTGCTCTTTCGCCTGCGACAATCGAAGGAGCATATCCGGATTGTCGACAAATATAAACGTCCAGGGATTAGTATTGCGGGAAGAGGGGCACCGGAGCAGGGCCTCTTTCATCAGCTCAAGGGCTTGCGGGTCGATGCGCCTCTTTTCGTAGCTCCTGATGCTCCGCCTTGTTCGCAAGATATCGATCATGGGGTACCTCCGCACGAAAATCGAATCGATTTGCCCGGTCAAGACAGACTAACAAATAACACGTTCCTGACGGGAAGGCAAGCTATGAAAAAGTGACGGGTGCAGGTCTCCCCTCTCCCCTCATTCCGCCTGGATCTTTACATTTTCCCGGCCGGACGATAATATAGAAGGCAAGGATATCGCGCCCGAAGGGGTCACGGGGAGACCATGATATGGAGAAGGTAAAACTGGGCAAGACCGGATTGGTCGTGACGAGGCTTGGCTGGGGAGGCATTCCCATCCAGCGGGTGGGTGAGGACGAGGCCGTTTCCGTGATCCGGGCGGTGATCGACATGGGCGTGGACCTTCTGGATACCGCCCGCGCCTATACAAACAGCGAGCACCGGGTAGGGCTTGCCCTTGAGGGGGTGGACCGGCCCGTCGTCCTTTCGTCGAAATCGCAGGTGAGGACGGCGCGGATTTACGATGAAGTGCACGAGAGTTTGAGACAATTGAAAGTGAAAAAGATCGACATCTATCACCTGCACGCCGTTTCCGACATGGCGGACTATGAAAAGGCGATGGCCCCGGGAGGGGCCTATGAGGGGCTCGCGCGTGCGCGGGATGAAGGGCTGATCGACCACATCGGACTTTCCAGCCACAATCTCGATGTGCTGGGGAGGGCCGTTGAGGAAGGTCGCGTTGCCGTCATCATGGCCTGCTATGGTTTCCTCGAACCCGATGCAGCTACCAGGGTATTTCCCTTGGCACGGGCCAACGACATCGGTGTACTGGCCATGAAGCCTTTTTCCGGCGGGGTGGTCGAACAGTCAGGTCCTGCGCTTAGGTATGTCTTCTCCACCGAGGGCATTCTGCCGATCCCGGGCTCGGAAACCCTCGAGAAGGCACAGGAGAATTGGAAGGTCTTTATGGAGGCAGGCCCCCTCACTGAGGCGGATAAGGAGTACATAGAGACCATACGGAAGGAGTTCGACCGTCGATTCTGCAGACGGTGCGATTACTGTCAGCCCTGCGCCGAACAAATCTATATCCAGTTTGTACTCGGGTTGAGGTCCACCATCAAACGGTTCGGCGCCCAGGTACGGGAGCTGGGCTGGATGAAGGATATGATAGAAAAGGGCCGTAATTGCTCTGAATGCGGGGAATGCCTCCGGCGCTGCCCCTATCAATTGCCGATCCCCGACCTGATAAAGGAAAACCTTTCCCTCTATGACGGTTTTATGAACGCTGTGAAAAGTGGAAAGTGACGGGTTCAGGAGGATAAATGACTGGGGCTTCGAGTAGCTGATGGTTGAGACCATGAGGAACCCGATGAGGCAAAAAAGGAAGGCAGAGAGCGGCCTCGGGATGTGCCCGGGCGGAAAACAGAGGATACCGGGCCCCACCATGATCCCCGCGATAGGGGAGGGGAGGCTGTTTTTCCTTTGTCCGGGTTCACTTAGCGTGAAGTGCTGGGAGTTGTGGGCCCGTACTTCTCGGCGAACCATCCCGTGCCCGAGCTGCGAAACTGCTGCATATCGCTTTCATAGACCGCTATCTGCCCGTCCAGGACGCTTTCGAGAGCAGGGAGATCAATGTGCGCACTGCGCCACACGGCCCGCACTTTGCGCACGTTCTGGGGCCCATACTCCCTCTCATACGCAACGATATACGCGTGGAGCGCGTCGAGCCCTTCTTTTTCCCTGCCCTGTCTTAACAGGATAAGGGCTTTGTATCCCAGTATGCGAATATACGCATCGCTGTGGTTGTCCCGCTTCACCGCCTCCGTAATCGACCGGGAGGCAGCCTGAAGGTCGTTCATCTTGTAGCTTGCCGTTGCCGCCAGGGCGTAGGAGGTGGGCTCGGCGGGCTCGGCTTTGGCCGCCTCGATAAAATCCTCACGGGCCTGGCTGTATTCGCCCTCGTCGAGCATGCTCTTCCCCGCCCAGATATCAGAGCGATACGTGTGGTACGCAGTCGAGCAGCCGAGGAGCGCTGCGGCACACGCTACGATAACCAGGCAGAAACCCCTTTTCATCTAAAACACCTCCGACCATTTTTTAAGTAGACGAAGTCCGCCGGCAGGAAGGGGCCGCCCTTGAGAGTTCTCGCTCATGAGGCATCGGCCCCGAATACCTCGGAGACCGCTATCTCTCCCTCGTGTGTGCGAGACCCGGAGGCGGGAGCGCCTCCTTTAACCTCAGCCTCGAGCTTGGCGATCCGCTTCTCAATCTCCTTCGTCTCCTTCTTATCGCTCCTGCTCATGATGCGGTTTGCAGCCCCTCAAAGAGGCGCGGCGAATACTCATCTTTCCTGACCCACTCGCACTCCGGCTCGTAGGGAGTAGTCCCTCACCAGATCAAACGATAGCTCAATGACGGGATGGATTTCAAGGTTTATTTTGGATAGGTCTTATAAGTCCTATTCGACCTATAGGACCTATCGATTCCCGTCGCCCTGATAAGGTCTCACCGGACCGGTAGGGTCTCCCGGCCGTTTTTTGATGTTGACAGCACCTTCGATGGGGTTTACCTTTGGATAGGAGAAGACCGGGAGTACCGGCTTCGGAAAGGCGGGCCGGAAGGAGCGGGAAAACAACTATAAGGAGGTCAATAATGGCCAGTTGCGAAGAGATGAAAAGAGGACAGGTTTACGAATGCGCAGAGTGCGGGCTTCAACTGCAGGTGGTGAACGAATGCAAGACGTGCAGCGTATCTTCGTCATGCGGTTGCCCCTGTACCTTCACCTGTTGTGAAAAAGAGCTGACACTGAAGCCACAATAGGAACGCCGGCAATAGAGTACGGCCTGTCGGTATATACGCTCGACAAGCATTTTGACCTGATGCGCGAGGTGGACATATACCAAGGACCTTAGGTAGCCTTTGCCTGTTCGAGCGCACCGGACCCGACGCCTTCTTCGAAAACGTCTCGGTGAAAACAACGCCGACCTCGGGGTATCTCCTGAATTCCCGGAGTCTCACCTCAACGGCATCGGCCGTCAGATAGTCGTCCGCGTCGAGAAAGGCGATAAACTCGCCCGACGCTATCTGGAGCCCCTTGTTCCGCGCCGCAGAAACCCCGAGATTCTCCTGGCGGACGCACACGATCCTGTCCCTGAACGCCTCCGGCACCTGCCTGGTGTTGTCCGTCGAGCCGTCATCGACGACCACGATTTCGACGGCCTCGTGGGTCTGAGCGAGACACGATTCTATGGCAAAGGGGAGGAAGGCGGCATAGTTATAGCTTTTTCCCCTTTGCATTCTCGATCATCTTCCTTATCTCCCTGTTGAACTCCTGCCGGCTGTTTCTGATATTTCCCCACGAGTTGCTCAACCGCGCCTTCGTCCCCCGAAAGGTATTCTTCGATGAGCCTTGTGTCCTCATCCATACTCCCTTAATACGGACTCACCACTCTGCACTCGCCACTCATCACGGCCACGAAAGAAAACACGAAAGAGGCCACGAAAAATAAGGGTTTTTACACGAAAGATATGTTTACCCGGCAATAACGGTAGGTTTAAATTCTATATCCTTGCACGTTTGCTATGGATACGGTCCTGGGCGAGACAATTACTCCCATAATGTGCGGTCCTGGAAAAGCTCTGCAGAAGGGAGACGAATTTTGGGTCCGGCCCTTCGAAAGAGCAGCGCCGGACCCGCTTTGAGGTGTGGGTACCAGGCTATTATCGCCGCTGGTGAGCCGCACGGCGTTATCCTTCCGGTTTTAGGGTAAGGCCGAAGGGACGTGCATGATCCTTATCAAAAAGAGTGTCATTGTGAATGAGGAGACACCCATGAAAATAAGGCATGCCTTGCCTGCCGCCCTGCTCGTGCCCCTCCTTCTTTTCTGCCTGGCCGGGGTCTCACGCGCGGGCGAGCCCCTCACGTGGCAGCAGGTCCGGGCCACATTCATCGCCACAAACCCGACCCTCCTCGCGGGACGGCTCGGCATCGAGGAGTCAAAGGCAGAGGAGATCACCGCGTACTTGCGCCCGAACCCGCAGCTCACCGCGGCAACGGATTACATCCATCCGTTCAAGTCGTACGGCGCCCTCGATGACGCACAGCCGTCGATCTCTGTGGGCTACCTGATCGAGCGGCTGAACAAGCGGGGCTTGCGCCTGGAGACCGCGCGGAAGGGGACGGCCGTCGCCGTCTCCCAACTGGCCGACCAGGAGAGGACGCTCCTCTTCACCCTGCGCAGCGCCTTCATACAGGTCCTCCAGCAGAAGGCACTTCTGGCCCTGGCGAGAGAAGACCTCGCCTATTACGACAAGGTGCTCGACGTGAGCGCCGAGCGGTTCAGGACGGGGGACATCGCGAGGATCGACCTCGACCGCCTGCAGCTCATACGCGTCCAGTATGAATCGGAATTGGAGACTGCCATCGTGAACCTGCGCACGGCGAAGATCCAGCTTGCCCTGGAGACAAGACCGGACCTCCGGGCCGCCGTGCAGTCGATCGACCAGGCGAGGAGCGCCCAGCAGCTCGCCGAGGCGAATGCCTCGACCGACCCGACCATCAGCATAGATGGCGGGCGATTTCCCCAGACCACCGTGCCGGCGCCGAGTGTCGTCAGCTACGTGGGTTTCTCCGTCAGCATACCCTTGCGCATCTTCGACAGGAACCAGGGGGAGAGGCTCCGCACGAAACTGGACGTCACGCGCAACGAACGGCTGCGGGACGTCACAGAGGCGCAGCTCTACAGCGATGTCGATTCGGCCCACGTGACACTCAACGGCACCGTCGTACTCCTCAAGCCCTACAAAACGCAGTACCTGAAGCAAGCGACGACGGTCCGCGACACCGTGACCTTTTCCTACCAGCGCGGCGGCGCGTCCCTCCTCGATTTTCTCCAGGCCCAGGCCGACTACCGGAGCGTCCAGATCGCCTACCTGAACCTTGTCGGCTCTTATTTGTCCGCCGCGGCCCAATTGAATCTCGCGGTGGGCAGGGAGGTTATTCAATGAAACGTCTGATCTTTGCAGCAATTCTGTCTGTGGCGATGATCCCTTTCCTTGCCGCGTGCACCCGGAAGGTGGAGGCGGACCTCGGGGCGCCCCCTCAGACCCAGGTCGAGCAAGAGCAGGGCTCAGGCATCTTCAAGGTAGCCCGTCCGGAGCAGTTTCCCCTTGCAATAGCCGGTGAGCACAAGGCCGCGCCGGA
>JBEKHB010000092.1:0-12588 GCA_050012495.1 Syntrophorhabdales bacterium | reverse complement strand
CTCACCGTGAAACTTCTATCCCGGCTTTTTCCCTGTCCCACGTGTTCGGCGTCACACCCGCCTGTTTGAGCAGGTATTTTTGCACCCGCTCAGTCGGTGTCTTCGGCAGGGCGTCCATGAACTCTACGAATCGAGGTACCGCAAAATAGGGCATCCGGTCGGCGGCGTGCCCGATCAGCTCTTCGGGGCTGAGGGTCGCACCCGGTTTGAGAACCACGCATATCTTCACCTCATCCTCGGCAAGCTCGGACTTCACCGCGACGGCCGCCGACTCCAGGACCGACGGGTGCGTATTGATGGCCCTCTCCACCTCAAAGGAAGAGATGTTCTCAGAAGTACCCATCCGCATCCCTGGTGGCCAGGTCTCCCGAATGGAACCAGAGGTTCCTGTATGTTTCCAGCGTCTTGTCAGGCATGTTGTAGTATTCGAGCATCATCGTAAAAGGCTCCAGGGGCCGGAAGACGATCTCTCCCGGCTCTCCCGCGGGCACTTCATTGTCCAGATCATCGAAAAGCCTGATCTCGTAAATAGGCAGCGGTTTTCCACAGGAGCCCGGTCTCCGGTCATAGAGGGTCGTGTGGACCGGGATGCCTATCTCCGTCATGCCGAAGCCTTCCATGCACGTCAATCCGAATCTTTTCTCAAAGCGGTCCATTACCGCCTGGGGACATCCCGCCCCAAAGGCTATGCGGACCGTGTTGTCGATGTCGTCGGGCTGTTCCGGGTGTTTCTCAAGAATGGGGATCACCGCCCCCAGGTAGTTGAACTGCGTCGCCCGGTACTTGCGGATCTCACCCCAGAAGCGGGTGGCGCTGAACTTATCGGAAAGCACCATCTGGCCTTCGGCGATCAGGGCCGTTATCGTCGTGAGACATTGACCGTTCATATGATAAAGGGGCAGGAAGGTGTAGAAGATATCGTCTCTGCCCCCCTCGCGAAGCGGAAGTAACTGTTCGGCTACCACGATCCAGAACTTGTGGGGACCCAGGGCCCCCTTGGAGAGGCCGGTTGTCCCCGAGGTATAGATGATGTTTTGAGGGTCCGAGGGGAAAACATCGATATGCACCGGGTCGTCCGGGACGTTGAAGAACTCCTCGAAGTCCATCATGGGGATCTTGTACCGGCCGGCCTCCTCCTCCGTGAAGCCGCCCACGACCACTATTTTTTGGACCTTCTTCAGGCCGTCCTCAATCAGCTTGACCCTATCGAGAAACTCATGGGCAATTACCAGCACCTTCGAATCCGACTGGTCGACGATGTGGCGCAAAAACTCGCCCTTGTAGGACGTATTGATGGGGACTTCGACCGCCCCGATCTTTGCCGAGCCGAACCAGAGATGCAGGTACTCGGGGCAGTTGGGGAGCATAATGCTGATCTTGTCCCCCTTCGCGACTCCCTGGTTCAGGAAGGCATTCGCGCACCTGTTTGCCTGACGGTTCAGCTCGTTATAGGTGAAGGCCCTGTCTTTAAAACGGAGAAAGATTCTCTCCCCGTTCCTCCGTGCCCTGTCTTCCAGTAATTCTCCCACTACATATGGTATGGTATCTCTCGCCATGCCGGACCTCCTTTACGATTAATCGAGGCAGGACCTTCTCAGGCTCCCGCGCGCGGGCTGGGTCAATTATTGTGTGAAAGGATAACCTTTGCAAGACAATATTTCTAATGAATTCATAAACGATTCCCGAAAGGAGCTCCAGATTGAGGAACCAAGCTCTGACGCAAGCGCCCTTGTCAGACCCACTAGCCCTCCCTTGGATGCAACATAATGAGCAAAGCCATGGGAGCCCGTAAAGAAGGTCTCAGAGCTATGTTAATAATCTTTCCCTTGCCCTGGGCCTTCATGTAAGGGTAGACGGCACGGGTAGACATCCATGCGCCTCTTACGTTTGTGTTCATCACCTGCTCAAACTCCTCAGGTGAGATCTCATAAAAAGGCTTTCGCGTCGGGATAAATGCTGCATTATTTACCACAACATCGATCCTTCCAAACGTGTTTTTTATCTCCAGCGCAACCCTGGTATGATCTTCCTCTTTGGATACATCGGCCTGAATCCATATGGCCTTACCGCCATTGGATACTATTTGTTCCTGTGTCTTTTTCAGGCCTTCCAGATCCTTTCTTGTCACCACAACCACCTTCGCTCCTGCTGCAGCCAAATCGAGCGCGAAGGCTCGACCTAAACCCCCTGCGGCGCCTGTCACGATCGCTACCTTTCCGTCAAGTCGTTTCATAGCACCCTCTTCATTGGCGGTCCCTTAAAGCGTCCTTTTGATTAACTCCGCCATGGCTTCAAGGAGTGCTCGCGGCCCCTTCTTCGCTTTATCAGCCATGCCCCGGCGAAGGACTTCCAATTCCTTGAGAAAAGATTTGACCCCTTCGAATTTCCTTAGATATGAGGGTGCAGCTCTGCCCGATCGCGCAAGGGCTTCAACAATGGATTCTCCGGCCAGAATTCCGCTTTTAAGGGCAGACCCTATACCTTCGTGGGTAAAGGGGAAAAGCATAGCTCCGGCATCACCTACGAGGAGAATATTGTTTTTGGCGGGGACGAACGAACCCGTAAATAGCAGCTCATCATGCAGGTCGGGATTGACGCAGCCATCCACCCATGTGGGTTTGGCTTCCGGCGGAAAACCATAATCTTTCAGAATTTCCGCTATAGTCCCTCTCACTGCTTTTAGGTTACCTTCCAGGAGAAAATGGCCCTCTTTATAATTCACGTCGAATCGAGGCGAAGCAGACACTAAAGGGAAGAACCAATGAAACTGCTCTTTTTCAATCGAGAGCTTCACCTGGTAGCATTCTCGCAGCACGGGCCGGTAACGCACCTTCAAATCCGGCCACTTCAGTTTCCTGACGGTCGAATTGGCCCCATCTGCACCCACGATAAACCTCGTATAAATTCTACCTGTTTCTTTGTTCTCACCGACGACCTCCAGCTCGTAGCCTCCCTGAACCTCACTGATACCCGATAACCGAGTGCCGTCTTTTATCTGTACCCCCTTTTCGATCGCTCCCCGGCACATCCAATAGTCAAGGTTCTTCCTCCAACCCACGGAAATGGCTGTCTGAACCGTAATTGACTCCTCCCTGCCAATGTGAAAGGTAACCCCGTTATAGGGTTCGACCAGGACATTAGTCGGTATATCTCCAAACTCCTGCTGTACCAGGTCCGTTGCCCATTGTCCCAATATCATCCCTGAACAGACTTTGTCTCGAGGAAGCTTCTTTTTTTCTATAAGTAGAGTTTCTAGGCCGGATTCGGCGCATTTTTTTGCTGCAACACTACCCCCCGGGCCGCTGCCCACTACAACAACATCCCACCACTTCGTCTCCATGAGACCACCCCCCCTGCATCTACCTTCCGACCGGCTGATACTTAAGGCCAAGATCCTTTGCAATAGCCCTATAACAGTTATAGCTGCTACCTCGTCCGATGCCGTGGGCTGAGTGGGCAGCGTGAGAGCAGAGATAGTAATTCTTTGCGGGGAGACGGTAATTGTGTACCCCTACGAAGGGTCTGAGCCTCCCACATCGCTCCGGCGTGACATCAAGAGCCCCCCAACCACCGCCATGCGCACACGGGTTTCTGTTGAGCACGTGATCAGGTGTCGTAACATAAGCCTCGATGAGGTTGTCCATAGTCATATTCGGCGCATACCTCGACCACTCCTTGAGCCAGCGGGGAGGAACTACCTTATTCATGCTCAACCATTTTCTTTCGGGCCAATTTCTCCATGGCCACGTAAATTCTTCTATCATTTGGGTATACCTCCCCGGAGGACAGCGAGTCGGATCATAGGCATGATCCGCCGACGCAACAGCCAGGTACACCTTGCTCGACATCCCTGTTTCCCATATTTCTTTCTGATACCGGCCGCTCAGAAAATACTCGGCAGCGCTTTCTCCGAAGTATAACCTCGCCGCCAGATGCATGTCCTTGTGGGAGGTAAAGGCCGGAGGTTCCATCATCGCAAGGGCGCCCCAAAAAATGCTTGTCCTTTCATATCCCGTATCGTTCATATGGACGGGCTTTTCCAGGAGTTTCCGGGCCTTCATCCATATATCATCCGGAACGTGTTCTTTGCCCAACATATCAAGGGACAGATTGATGCTGAGATCACTTATAACGATGTCCGCTTTTATCTCTGATCCGTCTTTCAGCCGTATACCCTTAGCGGTCCCGTTCTCGACGAGCACCTTTTCAACCTCATGCAGAACGAAGAACTCTCCGCCCATATCTTCATATGCCCTCAGCAAGGCATGGGTTATGCTGTGGCTTCCTCCCACTGCAACAGCCCCCGGCTCCATGGACAACATCAGGGCTAATACGTGGATAAACCACATAAGCCCACACTTTTCGCTCGGATACAGGCCGTGTGATGTCATGTGGCATCGCATATAAAATGTCTGCATCTCCGGACTTTCCCACAGGGCGACTGCCTGTTCTCCGATCGTCATATCGATATACTTTGGGTCGACACCATATTTCGGGTCATCAAAGAGCTCTTCGATGGGATCTTTACCATCCCCCCAATCGTCCGGACCACTAAAACGGAATTTTCCGAAGGCCGTTTTCCATCTATTCTTGTATCGTTCTATGATATCTTCGGCAACCCCGGCATCATGCTTGCTGAATTGGGCAATCTGATTCACGAGGTCCTGTGCATTCTCAGAGGAAAACTCAGCCCTTCCTGTCAGTTTGTCTTTAACATCATAAATTGCCTTCCCCAAGATATAGCGCCCGTCAGGAAAAGCCCACGCCTCATTATATTCAGGAAAGGCATACACAAGCCCATAACCTCTTAAATTAAACTCTGTATAAGCCGGATGTGTATAGAATCGGGTCCATTGGGCGCATGGGTTCATGATAAAACCAGGCAACGGCAGCTCTTCGCCGCACGCGCCTCCGCCCATCTCATGCCACCTCTCAAACATGGCTGTCTTGAGCCCGGCTTTCTGCA
This sequence comes from Syntrophorhabdales bacterium, assembly GCA_050012495.1. Classification (GTDB taxonomy): domain Bacteria; phylum Desulfobacterota; class Syntrophorhabdia; order Syntrophorhabdales; family WCHB1-27; genus BOG-1155. The sequence goes on along the minus strand of JBEKHB010000092.1, from coordinate 7,622 downwards.
GGTAACAAGCTATAATTGTAGCGTGATGTCCGCCGCCGACAATGACTGCATCATACTTCTTATCTGGCATATCGACCTCCCTAGTCGCTTTCTTCCTTGAGTTTCACTATCTGCTGGGGATAGGCGCAGGCCCGACCTTGACCGAAACTGGTTCGGGTCCGGCTTTCGCAGGCGCCCTTGCAGGCCCATGTTTCGGTGCAGCCGCAACCCCAGCCTGTCCGTAAACCGGGTCTTTTGAAAAAAAGAACTTTACACCCTTAAGCAGGAGCAACGGATTCGTCAATAGTATCTTGACCATCTTTCTCAAATCGGATGGATCAATGAAAGCGCGTACCGTCCAGTGCACAGGGTTAACGACCTCCATAACCAGCATCATACGCGTAGGCTCGCTAGCCCCCTCCTTCGGTTGTTCCAATGTGGAAGGCACAATCGTGGTAGCTTCAATGTTGGCTACCTTGGCGGTGAGTAACGTCCTTCCTAAACCTGTTGATCGCATAAACATGTTAGCCTCCTTATATTCCGGCTGCTAAAATAGCCCGATATCTCTTGCTTCTTTGACGCCCCGTGGCTCAGGCCACCATTTCTTGATACCCAAGTCCTCGACTATTTTCTCTGCAGCGTTGAAGCCGGGACCGTAGGTGATCATCCCGCCGGAATGGGTGCAGGCCCCTCCAAGGTACAGCTTCTTGATCGGCGTATCATGCTGGCCGCAGTATTCATTGGGTCTCATGTACCCCATCTGGAGCGGGAGATAAGCGCCCTGCTTGAAACAACCGTTCTTCATGTCGGGAAACTTGTTTTCCGTATCCAGGGGTGTGCCTATGTAATCCCACACGATGGCCTTCTCATTCATATTGGGCGCGTATTTTTCGAGGATCTTCTTGCACTGTTCCGCGTAGGGCCGTCTCATTTTGTTCCATGCCAGCGCGCCGCCGTCCTTCAGGTTATAGGGGGCGCATTCCATGGTGATCAAACCTATGTGCTTTACCTCGCTTCCCGGATGGCGATGGACTCGGATCGGGTCGTGGATGGAGGGGAAACAGCAGTTGAATCCGCCGTTGTGCAGCTCGCCTCTCTTCGACGCCTCAAAGTGATCCACCAGGTCCTGCTCGCACTCGTAGCCAACGACGTAGATGAGGGATTCGGCAAGCTCCGGGTCGTTCTTCAGGGCAGTAAATTGCGGCGCCTCCGTGAGCGCCAGATGGCAGGTGAAGAAACTCATGTCGGAATAATGCCATTGATCGAGCCTCGTGATCAGTTCCTCGCTAAGATGCTGTTTCCCGATGTAGTCATAAAAGGTCTGGTGAGGATTGAGGGCGCTGCAGACGAACTTGTTTGCCTTGATAATGGTCCCGTCATCCAGCTCAACGCCTTTTGCTTCTCCGTTTTCAACCACGATCCGTTTGATGACGCAGCCGCTGATGACGCGGCTTCCGTTCTCGGAGATGTATTTTCCGAGCAGGTGAGCCACATGGTGGGAGCCCATATGAGAGAGGCGGAAATGCCATCCGCGGTTTATCATCAAAGGTACCAGATAACCCAGGCCTTCGAGGTCGTAGTCAAGCCCCCACATGGTGGCAAGATAGAGGAATAATGTCCTGACCTTGTCGTTTTCGAACCAGGCGTCGACAATCTGCCTGGGCGTATAGCCCGTCAGTTCGTCGTCCCACTTGGTAGCAAGGTGAAGTTCGAGTTTTGCCGCCTGTTCAATGCTGGGCAAGGGGTTGACGTAGCTTGCCGGGGCGAGGAAGACGTCCATCGCCTCGTCAGACCACTTGACGAAGTTCCTGAAGGATTCCGCATCGGCCTCCGAAAACTTGGCTATGGACTTGGCGGACTTCTCCGGGTCCTTGTACAGGGCGATATAGGTACCGTCCTGAAAGGGCATCACGACCTGGACGTCGGGATAAATCCATTGCAGATCGTATCTCTTCTCCAACTCGAAGTCCCGCAGCGGGGGAGCGTACTCGACCATCATATGATAGATGGCGTGACTGTCGACGAGCATGCCGGGGAGGAGAAGGTTTTCGGTGGCTAAACCGCCACCAATCTCATATCTTCTCTCTAAAACCGCCACCTTGAGTCCGGCCTTGGCCAGGTACCCCGCAGTGGTGAGTCCGTTCGGACCAGCGCCGATGATAATACCGTCAAATTCCAATTCTCTCATAATTACGCCTCCTAATCTATCTTCATTTCTCAGGTCTCAGTGCCCTCCCCTTTCCCCGTCATCGCTTCAACGGGTACCCGAATCTTCTCAGCTCTCGTCAGTTATTGCCGGTCGCAAAGTTGCCCAGGTATGATACCCGTATGCAGTAAGAAACTGTTTGGCCGCCTTTTCTGCGAACTCTTTCGTATCGAGGTCAAGGCCGACCTGGACAATACTAATCTAAGGAAATCAGGCCATCTGCCTACAGGTTGCGCGGGATATGCCGGTCGCGAATTGGGAAAAGAGTTTTTTTATCGGTTCCGCTTCCGCCTGCTTCATAGATCTCTCCATCGTAAGCTCGTCCTTGAATAGCATCTCCTTCACAAATTTTGTTGATCCTTCAAGCGATAGCCAGACCGTATAGGCTTCGCACCCATGAGATTCCCAGAAAGGTTTGATCGCATCCCTCGTAATCTTCAGGTATTCATCCCGCTTCTCATTCGGGACTTCGTAACTATAGGTGATCTTTACCATGGAGCACCTCCACAAGGGATTCGGGTCTATCTAAGGCTCTGTCGCCTGAGTCGAGTCATTGCACGCACGATAGGTCCGTCTGCCGGGATTCCGTATAGGGCGACACAGCCGCCGCCCTATACGTTATATGTCCACGGTTAGGCTCGTGGCACTCTGTCCTTCCGGCTTCTGTAAGCGCCTATTTGTCTTTGTCGAGTATGTAGATTGCCCCTTTACCCGCATCTACCCGTATCCGCTGTCCTGTCTTGATCTTTTCGCAGGCGACAAAGGTATTAACAATTGTGGGAAGCCCATATTCTCGACCGATTATAGCCGTATGCGACAGGGTTCCGCCTCTATCGCCAACAACTGCTCCTGCAAGACTAAATGCGATAGTCCACTCAGGGCTTGTGCCCGGACATACCAGGATATCACCAGCCTTTAGCTGGCCGAGATCTTTACAATCCATAATGACTTTGGCAACACCTTCTGCAACGCCGGGACAGCCACAGATGCCCATAACATCCGCCCCGATTTCCTCGGCGCTAATGGTAGGTAAATCTCCCACTACAATCTTTATGGCAATGGGGTCAAACGATGGTATGAGATCTAAGCCTACCGCTTCCATTATGTCGGCGCGATCGGTATAAATCGGCGCTCTGAATTCACCTTCTTTACTGAATCGATCTTTCAATCCCTCCCATTCTGCCCTTCGCCTTCCGGTTATCCATCGCATATCAGCCTTATTGGGTACCAAAACACAAGACTCAATTTCCAAAGTATTCATCATAAAGATGTCATCGGGGCAATCAATGCATCCTTGTTCATAGAGCCACTTCCCTATAGCAAGATAACCCCAGCGCATTACGGCAATCATGGTCATCTCACAATATAGGTCATGCTCTTCGCTGTAACTGGAAGCCTGTTGAGCCAGATTAATAAGCGATTTAAACGATGCTTTCTCTGTATCCGGTACCCTATCGAGCATCCTCTTTACGGCATCTTCTCTTTTAACAGAAATCTCTTTTCTTTTCTCATCTAAGACATAATCATTCTTTTCCGCTTCACCTGATTCAACATATTCTTTTATCTTCTTTATCGGGAAAGTGGGGGCTTCCAGCCAATAAGGATCGACAAAATCAACGAAATTAGTCGCTCTCCATCCCCTCACCTGCAAAAATTCCATAAATTTCGTCCACCATTCTTTGCCCTTGCTCGATTGTTCCAAAGCCGGGATAATCTCTTCCGGGGTCTTCGCCTTAAATATATCGGAAAGTCCCATGTCTGCCGCTGTCTTAGCTAATACCCACAACTCCCTATCTACCATATAGACTTCATTGTCAAAACCCCGCAGCATATCCTGAAAATCTGCCGATTTATCGTCTATGCCAAAGCGCTCCTTACACTCTTTTTCTAACAAAATCCAACCAGAATAGGATGATTGCATACCGAGGAAATGGATTTCCCACTGCCTCAGACATGCGCGCTCAAGGTCCCAATGGAGGTGGATAAAATCTATGTTAGTTGCTGTGGAGGGATCAAACTTTTTCAACTCTTTATACATACTCAAGAGCTCTTGCTTGTTTTTTTGCCAGATTCCGTCAAAATCTTCTATAAAGGGCTTCAGAGCCTTTTTAAATTTAACTTCCCTCTCCTTTATCTTTTTCTCATCCTTCTCTATAAGAAAACTCCAATAGATACCTCCTTGGATTCCCCTTCCTTGCCAACCATAGCAAGTAGGTAAATTGAAATAGGAATTCACATACTTCAATCCATGGGTACATCCTCTTGCCCAGTAAAGCTGCAGGCTCAAGGGGGAAAGGGGCGGACATGAATGAGTCCCATCAAAAAAGTATGAATGGTTTAACGGCAAATCCAGCTCCGGTATTAAGTCAAAGCCAGGACAGTCGTCCCAAATAGCATGTTCTGCCTTTAACTTGCCGTCCTTCTCATCCTGTTCCCATTTCTTCCACATCTCCTGTTTTGAAGACACTTCACTAATCGATCCTTCTGCTCCCATTTTACCCCCTCCCTTTTTTAAGTCTAAGTTTTTTGAATCTCAACCAAAAATAATCCTCCTCGCCTCTCCATGTTTACCTGAGGCTGCGTAATTTTGCCTCAGATTAACACTATAGACTCTACTGCAGCCTCCCCTCCGGTTATCATCTCCTTTAAAAAATGCCTACTTAAATAATGCCCAAAAACCCTTCCACCTTTCCTCGGCATAATTCTCTGACATATTCAAAAACTAAAACTTGAACGCTATTGTCTTTATTTTTTCAGCTGCTTTGGATAAATCTACGGACCTTATGTCACTGACCAATCTATCGGCAAGTTCTTTTGATTCAGAAGCTGCCTTTTTAGCCACGGATTTTGCGGGACGCGTTTGGAGCAAGAATATGTTTTTGCCGGTTGGGAAGTCCGGATCCACTGCCCACTCCATATCCTGTGGCTGCCCTAACCTTTGTTCCAAGTGTATCGCAACTTCAGCCACAGCTTTTATTTCCTCATCGCTAAGACAAGGTTTGTCCTGTTTACCTGGCGGCACCTCAGCCCAATCAGCGCCTTTTTCCATATTGACGACATATTTAATCTTTTTACCTATGGAACATTCCACTATCTTCAAAGTCTGCTTGTCGACTGTCCACTTATCTACGTTCTCAACGCCGCTTACCACGCCTTCGCCTAATCCCCAATTAGCCTCGATTATGACTTTGGAGTCGTCGCCCAGTACCGGGTCAATGGTAAAACCGACCCCAGCAGCCGTGGCATTGACCATCTTTACCACCGCCACGCCAAGCATGTCGCAGTCAATGGCCAATCCTTTGCTGACGCGGAAGGCAATCGCCCTGGGGGTAAAGGCACTGGCCCACACTTTTTTCACGTGCTCCAGCACTTCTCTTTCCCCATCGATATTCAGATAGGTTTCAAACATCCCCGGCCGGCTTTCTGTTCCTGCCGATCGTACGGAAACCGGAACATCAGGAACGCCAACTCTCTTACACAGTTGGCCGTAGCGTCGGTGTATGAGGTCCCCTATGTCTCTCGGCATTTGCTCGGTTTCTATCATGCCGCGAATCTCAGAGCTTATTTCTTCAAAACGGGACACAGACGCCCCTTTGAGATCCCCAAGGCTGCTTATGTATCGTGAGAGTTTCTCTCCTATTCCACTCTCCCGGAGGAATCTCTCGTACAGAGCAATGGAGAGGGCAAATCCTGGCGGGACATTGAGCCCCAGGGAAACCATCTCTCCGAGGTTCGCACATTTCTTACCCACTGCGTCACAGTGCTCCTTGCTCAACTCCTCAAACCAAAAGACGTAGCTCGTATCGTCCATTAATTACACCCCCTTCTCCCGGCTTCCTCATACTCCCGTACCCCCTTATCCTTCCCTCCCTGAAACGTATAGAAAATAACGCGCCTGTAAGAGGGAAACAACTCATAGTTTCTAATAACTTCGTAAGCAGCCATGCTCATGTTGAAGTGTTTTCTTATGTAGTTAAAGCTACTTATGTTGATAAAGGGGATACTATTGCCTCAAGCTGAAGTACATAGAACTGTGCAATCGTGTATTTTTTCACATATGATGGGCGCCTGATTCCCGTCAATTAACGGTGATTGTATCGATCAGAGGATTTGAGGGGGGAACTTCACCGAGATTGCTGACGTTATACATCATTTATCCACAATAGCCCAGAGCTGTTGTGAGATCAAAGGTCCTGAGTTGGAGGATAATTGCTTTGCCGCTCGGGTTGCGGTCAGGATTCGCAACTTCAACGATTATCACCGGACGTCGCCGCCACATCATTTACAGTCATAGCTGAAATGCCCCCTTATAACTTGCAGAAAGGCCTCTACCGCCGGCGACAAGGCGGTCTCCCTGTTCATCAGGATGTCAATCCCCAGTTTGATTTCACCGTCTGTAACGGGTACGATCTTGAGGCTTCCCCGGGCCACCTCTTCCCGTACATTGGGCAAAAACATCAGAGCTATCCCCAAATTCTGCCGCGTTAATTCCTTGGCCCATTCTATGTTATCGACTTCAGCTCCGATCAGCGGTTTCAACCCTCTATCTTGGAAACGCTGGCTGACGATTTGCCGGCCTGTCGAGCCTTCGGGTTGCATGACAAGCGGATGACGGGCTAAATCCTCCCATTTCACCGGGGAGCCGCTTGCCAGGGGGTGCGCGGGGCTGGCCACAAAAGCCATGGATTCGACCTCGGGGATACGGAAAACTCTCAACCTTTTGTCAACTGTATACAAAGTGCCAACAAGACATATGTCATGCTTGAAATCTGCCAACTCTTGAGCAAGAATTAAAGAAGGCCCTTGCCGTATGGTTATTTGAACAGCGGGATTAAGCCTCTTGAATTCGTCCATAATGCCCATAAGGTAGAGTACCAACGTGGCTGCCACGCCTATGTGTAAATTGCTTAGTTTGTAGCTCCTCAGAAAGTTCTCCGTCATCATCGCTTGATTAAAGAATTCCTCCGCGTAGGTGAGTAACTCCTCGCCGCCTTTGGTCAGACAAGCACGCCTTCTCTTGACATAAACAAGCCTTACCCCGAACTGCAGTTCTAGCGCCCTTATCTGCTGGTGCACTGCAGGCTCGGTTATGCAAAGCCTTTCAGAGGCAGCGCTGAAGCTCTTCTCACGAGCGACGAAATAGAAAGAAATTATGTGCTGGAGATTGATCTGAGGTGGTCTCATCAGTCTATCCTAAACTAGAACGATAGTCGAATCAACCCCCGAAGCCGATTTTGGCGGCGGGCCTCCCAACCGGTCCGGTCGGCAATGCGGCTCAATTCTTTTTTTACTAACATCATAAGCCGGCCATGTCGCTCACCGTGAAACTTCTATCCCGGCTTTTTCCCTGTCCCACGTGTTCGGCGTCACACCCGCCTGTTTGAGCAGGTATTTTTGCACCCGCTCAGTCGGTGTCTTCGGCAGGGCGTCCATGAAC
>JBEKHB010000091.1:0-12364 GCA_050012495.1 Syntrophorhabdales bacterium | reverse complement strand
CTACAACGTTAGAAACAATGGTGTCCAATACATATGTCCTCAATTGTCCCCTTATGTCCCACAAAAAGTAACTACGGGTCCCTCACGTGACCGACAGCCCGCCGAACAATCGCGACAAGTTTTTACCAGATACTTCGGAAAGCGCCCATTGAAAGTGCACGGAACGACAACAGCGTCTGTGTCTTACGAGGTATTGCCGTTCATTTGTCATCCGATGTTGCCGGATAAAGTCGACCACTGGGGGACTCACTTCCGCTTTCCCCCCTCTTGTGTGGTTGTTTCTCGAGTTTTTTGCTCAACGATTGGCTAAATATCCTCAGAGACTTGCCATTGATATTTATGCCTTCGATCAGGCCAAGTTCACACCAAAGATATACGGTCCTCAAAGACACACCGAGGAGTGCAGCCGCCTCGGCGGGCTTAAGAAGCGTTTTCATGTGCGATTTATCGTCTTCCATTATCCGCGTCTCCTCATAGGCGAGGGCGGCAAAATGCCTTGAGCGAATTGTTCGTCGACATGCTCTATGTCGCTACATGGTTCGCACGCCCTCTCAATTGCATATCCGTCTTTTGTGGCTCTATGAGCGAAAAAGCACGGCTATGAAGGAATGGCCTGCGTTGCACATCATGCGAGCCTCCAAAGACACATCTCTTATGTTGCTCTGGCGGCTCGGCTATCTGCTGGTGAGATTCTGCGATGGGTGTCTAAGACCCGTCTGCTTTCCGTCCCACGGTCGCCCGTGGTTTGGCTTTTTCAGGAATTTAGCTTATAATAAAACACGGCATAACGAGTTGTCAAGTCAAATTTCTGTGGGCCGGGGCTTCCTTCTAAAGCTCCATCGGGAAGGTCTCATATCTCTCCCACCCCAGAAGCGCGCGTTAAGGCATATGCCATGTGCGGCCGCGCCACTTGTATCACCCCAGGCCCTCGCTCAGCCTGAACATCCCCACGATCTCATCGAGCTTCTCGCTTATGGTGGCTATCTCCTTGGTCGAGGCAGTGCTCTGGCTCACCGCTTTTCCAGTCTCCTTGACGCTGTTGTTCACCTTCAGCGCCTGATCGGATATGTCGTTTGTCGCCTGGGACTGCTCGCTTGCCGAGTTGGCCACCAGGTTGATCATCTGTTTCAATTCGCCCACTCGCGCGACGATCCCGTCCAGGATGCCACCGGTACTATCGGCGAGGGTCACTCCCCGTGCCACCTCAGAGTTTGCCTCCTCCATCCTGCGAACCACATTGGTGGTCTCCTGCTGGATCGTGCTGATCATCTTCGTGATCTCTTTTGTCGATTGCGTCGTCCTTTCGGCAAGTTTCCTCACTTCATCGGCGACGACCGCAAACCCTCTCCCGTGCTCTCCCGCGCGGGCCGATTCTATGGCTGCGTTCAGGGCAAGGAGATTTGTCTGATCCGCGATATCGTTAATAACGGTCGTGATCTTACCGACTTCGCTCGTCCGGTTGCCCAGGCTCTTCACCTCCCTGACGCCTTCTTCCAGGACGGACCTCACCTTGTTTATGCCGTCAATTGTCCCTTGTACTGCTTTCCTCCCATCTGCGGCCAGTTCTTCCGTCTCGTCGGCGTTCCTTGACAGATGCTGCGTGTTCTCCGCAATAGTTTTGATGCTGCCCGCCATCTGCTCCACTGCCGTGGACGTGTTGCCCAAGGTTTCAAGAAGGATATCCTCCGTTCTGTCGATTTGCTCCATTCTCTTCTTCAGTTCCTCGGTCAACGACGTGATGCCCTTGGAATGACTTCTGATACTCAGCACGATCCCGTTCAGTTTCTCTATGAACCGGTTAAAGTAGGTCGCCATTTCGCCTATCTCGTCTTTGCCGGAAACGGGGATCGTCTTCGTCAGGTCGCCATCCCCCTCGGCTATGTCCTTTAACACCGATGCCATATGCACAATCGACTTCGAGAGTTTCAGAGAGATGAAAAGGACTATCATGCCCAGCATGAGCACCATAATGGTGATTTCAACGACGGTAGTCACGACCTCCCTGAAGAGCTTCTGTGTGGCAAAGTATTCCGTTGCCCGTACGGCAACTGTGCCTATCTTCTGAGCATCTTTCATGAGGTCCTGCTTCTTTGCGGGCAGCAGGTACTCCTTCTGGTACGCCGTTTCCGTTTTTGCCCTGCTATACAGCACACCCCCATCTCCGTCAAGAACTTCCACGGCGCCGATCTCTTCGTTCTTCAGAAGGGACTCGGCATTATCCTTGATAACGTCCTTGCGTATGTTCCAAATAGGATCGACCATGGCCAACGAGCCTATTTCGAGCATCGCCCCGGCCTTACTCTGAAGCTCCGCCTTCAGATTTTGCGAGCTGCGCATATACTTGAAACCGCCTGACAGCCCGAGTATGATCAGTATCGACGCCACCACCGGAGCAATGAATTTGCATGTCATCGAATTCCTTTTCATGTTTCCTCACCCCTTTGTGTCCGCCTTTCGAGGACACACAAGTTCTGCGAACTACGCCCCGCGCGCGGTGGTGGATGGGAGCGACCTTTGTTGCCCATGCGGTCCGGGCCTTCCGGTAAGGCAGACCCGGACCGGGTCGAGTTCCGGCTGCGGCACCCCGTCTACAGTTGCCAGTCTTCGAAGTTCTGGTCAAGTATGGGGGCCATGATCTTCTGGTACTTTCCATTGGCCTTCAGCTTCTTGATGATGTCGGAAAGTATCTTGTCCGTTTCTTTACCCTTGTCACCGAGAGGCAGCAGTGCCTTCACGTCATACTTCTTGTATTTCCACCTCTTGACGTTCTTCAGACCAAGCTTCTTCAGTGCCATATCCGATTCGGGCATGGCCATTATCCAGCCGTCGATCCTGCCCATATCCACCTTCTGCAGGCTCGACTCAATGCTGGGAGAGCCCGCTATATTGGGTATAGGGGAATCCAATATATGCTTGACGCCCTCGTCGGTCTCGATTTTGTACTTGGTCACGTTCCCGGGGTTGATCTCCTTGTTGTTCTTGTTTGTGTAGAGGGCGAAGATAACCTTGAATATTACTTCCGAGGAGTACTGAAACGGGATTCTCTGCGGATTGTCCGGTTTGATATAAGGCATGTGGAAATCCGCTCTCCCCTTTTCCACATTCTCCAAAGACCTCGGAAAGGGAAAGACATCCCAGGTAATAGTGCCGCCTTTATATTCCTCAGCCATTGCCTTCACCAGGTCAACCAGAATCCCCTTGTCCTTTGACTCCACGAGAGGTGGAATGAAGGGTAGACTCACCTTCAGATCCCTCGCGTGCGCCTGTGAAAGAACAAGGCAAAAACAGACCGCTGCCATGATCACGCACGTACTGATTCTCCTCATTTGTAGCCTCTTCCTTTTTTTGCTCTTTCATCCGAGAGCGACGAACCGATCAGGTCGCGGGTGATGGAGGAAAGATTAGCCACTCTTCAAACCTGCCGCACGCTTCTGCCTTGCGAACACCCTGCCCCTTCTCTCTTGCGGCAGCTTTCGGCATCATGTACTATTATCGGTCCACATGTGGGCGACTTAAGCGTCATGAGCTTTCGCCATCCTGCGGTGCCCAGCCTCCGCAAGCATTGGGCTCACGGGGCAAGCGAAAAGCACCGGCACCTTGACAAACAGCCGGAAATAGATACAATTAGAGTATCTTTACCGCAACGGATAAGTAGAAGGGGAGACAATGAATCAAGTGAAGACTTTCTTCCTGATGGTGATTCTGACCGTCATCCTGGTGGGTCTCGGGAGCTTTATCGGAGGGAAGAACGGCGCGATGCTGGCCTTTGCCGTGGCCCTCGCCATGAATTTCGTAAGCTACTGGTTCAGCGACCGGATCGTGCTCGCCATGTATGGGGCGAAGGAAATTACCGAGGCCCAGGCACCGGACCTCTACAATATCCTCGCGTCTTTGTCCCAGCGCGCATCTATCCCGATGCCCAGGGTGTACGTCATTGAGAATGACAGCCCCAATGCCTTTGCAACCGGGAGGAACCCCGAGCATAGCGCTGTCGCCGTGACTACGGGGATTCTGCGGATCCTCAACAGACAGGAGCTTGAAGGCGTGCTCGCCCACGAGCTCTCTCACGTAAAGCACCGGGATATCCTCATATCGACAGTGGCCGCGGCCCTCGCCGGGGCCATCACCATGCTTGCCAACTGGGCCAGGTTTTCGCTCTTCTTCGGAGGGAGGGATGACGAAGAGGGGGGCGGCAATATCGTGAGCGTGATCCTCTTCTCTATGGTTGCGGCCTTTGCCGCCGTGTTGATCCAGCTCGCCATATCGAGGTCCAGGGAGTACCTCGCTGATGAAGGGGGCGCGCAGCTCGCGGGCAACCCTCTTTTTCTGGCAAACGCCCTGCGCCGCCTGGAGGCAGGCGTTCTCCGGAACCCCATGGAAGACGCCAATCCGTCCACGGCCCACATGTTTATCGTCAATCCCTTTTCCGCAAAGGGCGTCCTCGCCCTCTTCAGCACCCACCCTCCGTTGGAAGAAAGGATAAGGCGATTGGAGGACATGGCGCATAGAAGATAATTTTCGCCCTGTCAGGTCCTTATGCCTCAAGATCATCGATGAGGTGGAAGAAGGAGGGCTGCTCGACCAGACCGTCGACAGGCATTTCTCCTCTCCCTGGGTCGCGCAGGCGTTCAAACCCTTGATCTACGAAGTCGCTTCCGGCGTGGTCCGGTGGAAGCTCTATCTCGACTGGGTCCTCTCCCATCTGGTGAAAGAAGGCTTGAAAAAGGATGTGCGTCATCTCCTCTGGATGAGCCTTTACCAGGTATTTTTCATGAAGAAGGCGGTCTATCACGTGGTCAATGAAACGGTGGAGTATGCGAAGAAGGAAAAGGGTCAGGGGATTGCAAATTTCGTCAACGCCGTGCTCAGACGGGCGATCAGGGAGAAAGATGAGATGCCGATGCCGCGTGATCCCGTCTCGCGCCTGTCGATTTCGTGCAGTTTCCCCTCGTGGCTCGTCCAAAGATGGTGCGCCAGGTTCGGAGAAATTGAGGCGAAAAACCTCCTCGATCTCCTCAACAAAAGCCCGGAATTTACCCTGAGGATAGACGCCCGGAAGATCACCAGGGAAGAGGCTGTAGAAAGGCTTGCGGATCTCGGCGTGAAAGCCGTAAAAAGCAGGTTCCTCAAAAAGGCGCTTATCGTCGATAGGGTCGGCCCCCTCCTCGATAGCGAGCTTTTGAAGAGCCATGCTCTCCACATCCAGGACGAGACATCGCAGATGGCCGGCCTCGCGGTCGCGGCACGCTGCGCCGACCTCGTCCTCGATGCGTGCGCGGGACAGGGCACAAAGACGGACCAGATAAAGGAAGAATGGCCGTATGCGCACGTTTTGGCTATGGACCTGGATGGGAAAAGGCTTGGCTCGATCCGGAGCACGACCTGTCTTGTAGAAGCGGATGTTTTGAAAAATCCTTTAAAAAAGGGGCGTTTTGATTGTATACTTCTTGATGCCCCCTGCTCGTCCCTGGGGATTATAAGAAAACATCCGGAGATAAAGTGGCGGAGGAGCGAACGGGATGTAGCGATGCACGGCGGTCTCCAGTTCGAGATGATCACGTCCCTGGGGGAGAATTTGAGACAAGGCGGCCGTCTCGTCTACAGCGTCTGCTCCTTTGAGCCGGAAGAGACAACGGACCTGGTGGAGATGGTGAAGAAGACGGGACTCTTCGCGCTGGATGCGCCCTTGCCCCTGCCCTTGCCGGGTCATGATGGATACTTTCTTTCCCTCCCCCACGTGTCGGGGATGGACGGTTTTTTCATTGCCGGACTGAAAAAATTATGAAATTGCTCACGCTACTCCTCTATGCGCTGGCGGCGTCCGCTGTCTTCGTTCTTGCCGCTTCCTTTACCATAAAGGTTCTTCTGACCGACGAATCGACGGTTGCCTGTCCCGACCTGACGGGCCTTGACGTGGGGGAGGCAAAACAACTGGCGGCGCAGAAAGGGTTGTCGCTCATAATCGGAAAGCATGAAACAAAAAAGGATGTGCCCTATAACCGCGTCCTTTTCCAGACCCCGGACCCGGCCATGCCGGTGAGAGCGGGAAGGACCGTGACGGTTGTCCTTTCCGATGGACCGGTGCCGGTCATAATCCCTGCGTTCGTCGGCCTCTCCCTTGAAGAGGCCCGGGGCACATTGGCTGACCGGGGCATGAAACTGAAGCAGGTGATCTACGTGCCGGGCGGGAATACGGACCGGGTGGTCGCCCAGGCGCCGGGGAGTGGTGAAAATATCCTCAACGAGGAGGGGATGGTGCTGTTCGTGGGCGGCCGTTCGAGGCGGTTTTATGTGATGCCCGACGTCGCGGCCGGCGATTATAGCGCGCTCTTGCAGGAGATGGAAGAAAAACAGATCAAACATGCCATAACATCCGCAGGGCTTCCGGATGGCATGGGTAACGGGCCTCTGAAATGCAATATCCCGTCCCGGACCATATTCACTGAAGACGACGTAGTGGAACTACAGGCAACCAGCGGAGGTTAATCATGAACATTTCCCTGGCCCCCTCCATTCTCTCGGCGGATTTCAGCCGCCTGGAGCAGGAGATAAAGGCCGTTGAGGCAGCGGGGGCGGACGTGATACATGTCGACGTGATGGATGGCCATTTCGTGCCGAACATCACCATCGGCCCCGTGATCGTCAAGGCGGTAAGGAAAGCGACGAGCTTGCCCCTCGACATCCACCTCATGATCGAGCATCCCGATTTCTTTGTCAATGCCTTCGCCGATGCGGGCGGCGATGTCATCACCGTCCATGCGGAAACGGGATACCACCTTTTCAGAACGATAGACCTGATAAAGTCGTGCGGCAAGAAGGCAGGTGTCGCGTTGAATCCCGCCACCCCTCTGCCTGCCGTGGGAGAACTGCTGACGGAGATCGATCTCCTCCTTATCATGACAGTAAATCCCGGGTTTGGAGGTCAGGCTTATATCCCTTCAATGACCGGGAAAATAGAACATGCGAGGCGCATGCTGGACGCGGCCGCAAGGCCCATACAGCTCGCGGTCGACGGCGGCATCAAGGCGGGCAACAGCCGGATGGTCACGGAAGCTGGTGCGACCATGCTGGTCATGGGAACCGAGATATTCCAGAGTGGTGATTACCGGGGCAAAATGGAGGATATCAGAAGGAGAGTGGGGGGGTCATAGACATCGTGAGACAGAAGGCGTACCACAGGACCTTCGATCTGGCGTGCAGCCGGCTTGCGGACCTGCCCCTTGAAGAGCAGGCGGCAAAAGCCGGGCTTGGTTTTATGAAGAAAGAACACCTCTCGTACGTTTCCGTGCCCTTTTTCAACGAGACGATCGAGCTTGCCGTGCCCGGTTTTTCCTTCAAGAGCCTCAAAGGGTCAAATATCACGCTCGTGACAAAGATCATTATCCTTCACTACCTTATCCAGGCGTCGGGCACGCCTGTTGGAGCAACACTCGTGCCCTACGAGGATATTCCCGGCTGCCGCGCGTACCTGCCCGTATTCGAGCGGCGCGTGGTCAAGCCCCTGATAAGCGCCTTCGGCTATTCCAGGGATGCCTTTCTGGCAGCAAGCACGTTGCTTGGCGGTAAAGAAGAGGAATACGGCCATGCGTCGTTCACGCTGTCGGCGTTCCCCAGGCTGCCCATCACCTTCATCCTGTGGGAGGGTGAGGAGGAATTTCCTCCGTCGATCAAAGTGCTCTTCGATCAATCCATCCACACGTACCTGCCCCTTGAAGATATCGTCGTCGTCTCAAAAATGGCCGCGACAAGGATACTCAAGGAGGCTCGAAAGGAATATCAGGAGTGATTATATCGGCCTCGGCCGGAATTCCAGCAAGACTCAGGTGGTTCATGGAATTTAGGACTACCCGGAGAGAGTCCCCGTGATTGCGGGGGGAAGTCACCCCGCCATTTCGACTGTGCTCGCCTGCGGTCCCTTTTCACCCTCTTCCTCGGAAAAACGTACTTCGACACCCAGGCTCAGGTGGTTGAATGCCCCGCCGAGCACACTGTTCCTGTGAAAATAGACGTCCCGCCCATCCCGCGTCCGGATGAAACCATAGCCCTCTTCCGGGCGGAGCAGATTGACCGTGCCGCGCTCCGGCTTTACATCCTGCTTGACCTCACCGTGCAGCGTCTGTGAATGCTCCTTGAGCTGCCGCTCCATCGCGTCAAACGCGTCATCGATGGCAACGGTCAGGTCCTCGTGGGCATGGTTCAACAAAGGCTCCCGATTTACCACCAGCTCGCGGCCCGGTACGGTGATGTCGACTTGCACCTGGAATATTCGACCCTTGCGATGACGCAACTGGGGCACGTCCACAACGACGCGGCCGGCTATGATATCTTCATACAGACGATCCAGCTTCGCTGCCCGCTCACGTATCCTCGTCTCTGCCGCACCCGAGCGTTCCCCATGACGAAAGGTAATCTGGAGTGGAACTTTCATGAGGCCCTCCCTCCTCCCAGACGGTCACCGTCTTTGCTAAGGAAATATATGCCCCCGGCCCGTGTCCGTCAACCGCTCACCGGTGTTACAGGGCTCACGCATGGACCATGGGCTACAGTAAGTCGAAACGACATTTACGTAGACCGCAGCGAGGCATTCCCACTATTTCGTTACTCCGCTTCCAGGTTTGGTCTTTGGCTGACACGTGGGATCACCCGGTCGTCTGCAAGCCCAACTGCCTGTCGTCATTACGTGTTTGCGAATCGATGCAACCTCCCTCGCCCCTTCCCCGTGTTGGCACGGCTATTGCTAAGATGACTTTTGTAGGTCGGGGATGTCTTCATCACCTGTGGGCATTCCCTCCTCCCGGGGCCGGACATCGATGCTCGGCCCTATAAAAATGCACCGGCGCAGACAGCCTGAATGACGGAAGCAGATTAGTGAAATTCCGCTTCAGAACAGCTCTCCATCCACCATAGTGAGTCTTCTTTTGCCGTAAGCGCCAATTTCCGGGTCATGGGTCACAAGGATAAGGGCCGCGCCTATCCGCTCCCGCACCGACAGGATATACTCCAGCACAACTCTACCGGTCTTCCTATCCAGGTTTCCCGTCGGCTCGTCCGCGAGGATCAACTCGGGCCGGTTGATGAGCGCCCTTGCGATAGCCACCCTTTGCTGCTCGCCTCCTGACAGCTCACCCGGCTTGTGATGCCTCCGATCGGCCAGACCCATGATCCGCAGGAATTCTTCCGCCGCGCCTTGAGCTTCCGCTGCCTTTGCCCGCTTGATCCAGAGAGGGATCATGATATTTTCAAGGACGGTAAAATCCTGGAGGAGATGGTAGAACTGGAAGACAAACCCCACCTTTTCGTTCCTGAACCGGCACTGCTCCTCCCCGGTGAAGAGGCTGACGTCCTTTCCTCTGTAAAATACCTCCCCTTCCGTGGGCCGATCAAGGGAGCCGATGACGTGAAGGAAAGTGGTCTTACCCGCCCCTGACGGACCCATTATCGTCGCAAATTCGCCTTCCCCCACCTCGAAGTCGATCCCCTTCAAGACGCTGACCGTGGCGCCGTCCTTGTGGAAGCTCTTCTTCAACCCCCGCACTGAAACAAGTGGCTCACTCATATCGCAGCGTCTCCACCGGATCGATCGTCGATGCTTTGTACGAAGGATAGAGCGTCGAAAGCAGACAGAGCAGTACGGTCACGGCAGCGATAAGGAGGACATCGAGGTGGTCGATCTTCATGGGCAGGGTGCTTATGTAATAGACATCGCTCGGAAGCTTGATAATCTGGAAGTATGTCTGGACCTCCAGGAGCCCGTAGCCGACGAGCGTGCCAAGAAGCGCGCCGAAGACGCCGATTGTCAGGCCTTCCGCGACAAAAACGCGCATGATGCTCCTGTTCGTGGCGCCCATGGCCTTGAGAATGGCGATATCCTTCTTTTTCTCCATGACGGTCATCACCAGGGCGCTGATAATGTTGAAGCTCGCCACGAGAATAATGAGGGCCAGAATGATGAACATCACCAGCTTCTCCAGCCTGAGCGCCGAGAGAAGGTTTTTGTTCTGCTCCATCCATGTCCTTCCGAAATAACCGGGGCCAAGCTCCCTCACTATGCGGTCCCGCACCACGCCCGCGGCATAGACATCCTTAACCTTTACCTCGATCCCCGTCACACCGGCCCCCAGCGCCGATTCGACGTCGGCCAGAGGCATGATCGCGACAAGGCTGTCGATGTCGTACATGCCCGTCTCAAACGTCCCGCCTACCCTCACCTTCACCGTTTCAGGGGCTGCGCCCGCCGGGGAAAAACCGCCGAAGGGCACGACGAGCGTAAACAGGTCCCCCGGGAGAAGGCCGAGGTCCCTCGCAAGCTCCCGCCCCAGAAGGATAGTGCCGCTGGTCTTGAGGGCATCGACACTCCCCATTTTCATCAGACGGCCCAGAAAGGCTGCGTCCTCCGGCTGCAGACCTCTGACGATCACCCCGGCTACCCGCGCCGGGCCCTGCGCCATGGCCTGGAACTCTATGAAAGGAGACGCGGAGACCACGCCGTCGATGTGTTTCAACCGCTCCACGACCTGTTTCGGCTCCTTCACCCCCCAGTCCGGGATCAGGACGATGTGGGGGCGGATACCGAGGAGGCGTTCCCTGATCTCGTCCTGGAACCCGGTCATCACCGCGATGACCAGGATGATCGCCATCACCCCTATGGCTATGCCCGCTATGGCGATCCACGTGGTGAAGGAGATGAATTTATCCTTCCTTTTCGATCTGAGGTAACGCAGGGCGATGGTCGTTTCGTAGTCCATGGCGATAGTTACGGCCGGAGGAGCGGGAAGAGGATCACTTCCCTGATCGACTGGCTGTCGGTGAGCAGCATGGTGAGCCGGTCGATCCCGATGCCCTCGCCCGCTGTCGGCGGCAGCCCGTATTCGAGGGCCATGATATAATCCTCATCCATTGCCGCGCCTTCCTCCTTCTCCTTTATTTGATCGAGGAACCTTGCCCTCTGGTCTTCAGGGTCATTCAGCTCGTTAAACCCATTGGCAATCTCCATGCCGCTCACGTAAAGCTCGAACCGCTCGGTCACCTCCGGTCTTTCCTTTGACCGTTTTGCCAAAGGGGAGACCTCGACCGGGTATTCCGTAATGAATGTAGGCTGCACCAGCTTGTCTTCGCACAGCTTTTCAAAAATCTCGGCGATCACCTTTCCCTTCGCCATCGTCTCGATGCCTTCAATGGCAAGTTCCCTGCCGCGGGCCCTGAGCCTTTCCTCGTCCTCCGCGATGGGCGTATCGTCATCGGCAAGGACGAAACAGCCGGAATCGACGAGGGCCTGTTCCATGGTCAGCCGCTTCCAGGGCCTCGCGAAATTGATCTCACGACCGCCGTAGCTCACGGTAAAACTGCCTGAAAGCGTGAAAACCAGGGTGGAGATCATCTCCTCGGTCAGGTCCATCAGGTCCTCATAAACGGCATAGGCCTGGTAGAACTCGAGCATGGTGAATTCGGGGTTGTGCCTCACGGAGATGCCTTCATTCCTGAAGTTCCTGTTGATCTCGAAGACCCTTTCGAGCCCTCCCACGATCAGCCTTTTCAGATAGAGCTCGGGGGCGACCCTTAAGTAGAGGTCGAGGCCCAGGGCGTTGTGGTGGGTCTTGAAGGGCTTCGCCACCGCCCCGCCCGGGAGTATCTGCATCATCGGCGTCTCGACTTCGACGAAGTCCCGGTCGGTAAGGAAAGCGCGCAGGGATTCGATAATGCGCGCCCGCCTCAGGAAGACCTCGCGCACCTTCTGGTTGACGATAAGGTCCACGTAGCGCCTGCGGTACCGCTCCTCCACGTCCTTGAGGCCATGCCACTTCTCGGGCAAGGGGCGCAGCGATTTCGTCAGGAGCCTGATATGGTCGGCGACTATCGTCAACTCGCCCGTCCGCGTCTTGAAGACCTGCCCGTCCACGGCGACAATGTCGCCCACATCGAACTTCTTGAAGAGGTCGTAGTCGGGGGATTTGAGGGTATCCTTCCTCGCGTAGACCTGGGTGCGCCCCTCCCGGTCCTGCACGTGGAGGAAGCAGCTCTTGCCGAAGTCCCTGAAGGCGACGATCCGGCCCGCGAAGGAAACAAAAGCGTTTTTCTGCTCGATCTCCTCGGCGGACAGCTCGCCGAACTCCTCATGGAGACCGCTGCTCCCCCGGAACGCGCCCCTTTCCTGGGGATAGGGGTCCAGGCCGGCCTCCTTAAGAAGCCACCGCTTCTCCTTCCGGACGCTCAAAAGTTCATCGATCGGTTCCATTCACTCCTCCATTACTGGGGCTCAGCGCCCCCTCCATGAGCAAGCTCATGGAGTCTCCCCCCTCATAAAAGCGCTGCTCCCACCTCTACAATCACATCATAGTCGGTCGTGCCCGTCACCTTGCCCGTCCTT